>NZ_CANMXR010000011.1:0-170970 GCF_947501835.1 uncultured Roseobacter sp.
GCTATGCCGAAGAGGAGCTCTTGGACTCGCTGGATGTTGATCGGCTAAACGAACAATACTCTCAACGCCGCCTCTAGCTGCTCTTCTTGCTGACGAGTTCGGCGCGATTTTGTCCTATTCAGTTTTGATGTGAACCGGTACAGCGCTGGGATGTTTTTTTTGTGATAGCTATATGTTTGATCAATCAAGGTTCAGGATTGCTTGTCACACCGCAGATGCAAAGCGAGCCTAGCCAATACTGCGCAGATATCGCCGTTATTTAGGAAGGGCTGATACGCGCGCTTGGATCTGCATGGCCTCTATTCGCTTATAGACTTATTCGCGGAGAAATCACCAACGACAAAGTCCAAAAAGTAAGGATGATTGCTAACCGGCGTTTGCAGGCTGCTTTATGCAATACCGAAGTCAGGGACATAGACCCCCAGACATCGCCATATCGTTCAAGGCTTTAGGTGGCGTTTCGATCTAGTGAGCCTGTTTTGGTGCCCCCACACGGACTCGAACCGCGGACCTACTGATTACAAATCAGTTGCTCTACCAGCTGAGCTATAGGGGCACTGGGCGGTCGTTTAGTCAGTTTGAACGCGTCGCGCAAGAGGGGAAATGATCAAAACGAATGCGTTTGAACACTGGGCATTCCCAAGCTAGTTTGGCCTGACGAATTTCTGGACCCGTGGAGCATTATGCAACTGGTTTTCCACACGGGCGCTCATTTCACCGAAGAAGAGCGTCTGATGAAATGCCTCTTGCGTAACAACGAGGCCTTCGCGGAGCGCGGTGTTTCGGTGCCCGGACCGGGAAAGTACCGCAGGCTTTTGCGGGCAATAATGTCTGCGCTGGCATCCTCGGAAGCTGCTGAAAACGCACGAGAAGTTTTGCTGGACGCGATCCTCGACAATGAACAAGCCGACCGTGTCCTACTGTCTGATGCGCATTTATTTGGCGCTCCGAGAACCGTGGTTCGGCAAGGGTTGTTGTATCCCAAGGCGCCTGAACGGCTCGTCTACATGTCGCAGATTTTTCAGCATGACGAGATTGAGCTTTTCATGGCCCTGCGCAATCCGGCGACGTTTTTGCCAGCGGTTTTCGAAAAATCCCCGGCCTCGGAACTTGCCGATTTCATGGGAGGTGTTGATCCGCGCGCGGTGCGCTGGTCGGATACGCTTTTGCGGATACGCGAGGCGGTTCCCCAGATCGGCATTACTGTGTGGTGCAACGAGGACGCCCCCTTGATCTGGGCGCAGATCATTCGCGAAATCGTGGGCCTGGAACATGGAGAGAAAGTGGTAGGCGGGTTCGATCTGCTGCGCGACATCATGCGCAAAGACGGCATGCAAAGGTTTCTGGCTTACCTCGGGAAACACCCCAATATTAACGAAATCCAACAGCGACGGGTGATGATGGCGTTCCTCGACAAATTTGCCATCGAAGACGCGATCGAAGAAGAGCTGGATATGCCGGGCTGGACCGAAGAATTGGTCGACGAGATGACGCAGACCTATGAGGAGGATGTCTTTGCCATCGCCCGCATTCCCGGGGTGCAGCTCATTGCGCCCTGATCAGCTTGCTCTGCCGTAAAAACCGAGCAGCTCTTCTTTCGAAAAGGCAACGCCCGGCCTGTCATAATAACCAAGCACGGCAATAATACGCGGGACGTCCCCCACGACGGGTGCGACGCGGTGCGCCGTATTCTTGCCCTTGAAAACATTGAGTGTTCCTGCGGCAGGCGTGAGGGTTTTGACCTCAGGATCATCCCCACGCAGCAGCGCGGCCACCCCGTCGAAATTCGGGTCATCATCGCTGCGCAGATCAGACCGATAGACAAATTCGCCGCCCTCCAAGGGCGCCTGCAGCAAGAGCGTCGTGGTGAAATGCGACCGATCAAAGTGCCAGTTCAGCCCCCAGCCTTCGGGATATCCCATCACGTTGAAACGGGCCAAGGGGTCATCCATTTGAAAGAGCGCATCAAGATCCATCGTGCGGGCCAGAAAATCGGCAAAGGGCTGCCAGGAATAGATGGTGTCAACTGGCGAGCCTTCGCACTGATCGGCACAGAGGGTCAGATTGCGCGTCTCCACTTCCTGCAAGGCGGGGTGGTCCGCGGGCAATTCCGGCATCTGTTTAAAGTAGATGTTGTGCCGACGCGCGTGCACGAAAGCTTCCTTGGGGGTCAGCCGGGGGGCGGCCTGTGCGACGGCTTCAGCAATCGCATCCGGACGCATGAAACCTTCGAGGTTGAACATGCCGTCACGCGCCAGCTCGGCCTTGCAGCGGTCGATAAGGGCCTCATAGGCCGCTGTTTCCGGTGCGTGCAGCGGGTAGCGTTCAAGATCAATCGGCGGCAGCATGGCGGATCCTTTCACATCTTGACCAGTACAATGATCAATGCACCACCCCCGTCAACGTGAAATGCGTCGTCCAAATGGCGTGATCACGACATGGCACCAAGGGGCACCGCCTGTCCCGTAAGCGCGGATTGCTGTGCCGCCATGCCCATGCGTACCGCCCAAAGGCCATCTTCGAAAGTCACCTCGGGGCGCACACGTTCACCGCGCAGCAATTCCAGAAACCCCTGATGCTGGTAGAAAGTGGAGCCGTTGTGATCGCCCGCAGCCAGCAGTTTTGGATCCACCGGGATGGGACGCGTCGCCGGGCGTTTCGGGCTGCGTGGGCTGGTTTCCAGCAGGGGTGTCGGGGCCGGGCCCAGATCGTCGGGCCAGAAGCGCGTGGGTCCGGGGACAAAGGCCTCGATCTTGCCCGCAGGTCCGACGGCGGCGATCGTTTCCTGATAGCGCGCGCCTTCGGCAAACATGCACAATTCCAGCATCGCGCGCGCGCCGCCCTCAAAATCCACGATGACGTAGCCATTGTCGAGGATATCGGGCACGGCACCGGCGTAGCTCTCATCCAAATGGTTCACGGATTGCGCGGCACTTGCCATCACCCGGGTCGGATTTTCGCCAACCATCAAGCGCATCAGATCAAAGAAGTGGCAGCATTTTTCGACGAATGTGCCGCCGGTCTGATGGTTGAACCGGTTCCAGTTGCCGACTTTGTGCAAGAAGGGGAAGCGGTGCTCGCGGATCGTGAGCATCTTGACCCCACCGGTGACCGTCTCGACCTCACCAAGCAGGGCGGCGATGGGCGGCATGTAACGATACTCCATCGCGACCCAGATGGGGGCGGGATAGGCGGCCACTGCCGCTGTGACGCGCGGAATGTCCATCGGATCCGTCAACAGCGGTTTTTCAACGAGCAGAGGCAGAGGGCGTTTTGCGGCGATCTCGATGATCTGCTCGGCATGGCGGAAATTGGGGCTGGTGATGACAAGACAATCCAGCGCCTCCTCGGCGAGCAGGGCTTCCAGGGAGGGAACAAACCGCGCTTGCGGGGCGAGGCTGCGCGCGATGTCGCACATGCCCGCGTCCGGCTCGAAGATCGCGGTGACGGCCGTATCCGGCAGCAGTGCGATATTCTTCAGGTGCTCCTGGCCCATCATACCGCACCCGATCATGCCGTAACGTGTGATTTTGCTCATTCTTATTCTGTCCTTACTTCAAGCGCTGCACATAGACGGCTTTTGTCGTGTCAAACCAGGTGCGCGAAAACTCAATTGCCGTGGGCTGGTCAGCCCAGCTGAACCTTTCGATGTAACCGCAGGCTGCGCCTCCTATGCCGAAATCCCCTGGGGTCCAAGGGGGCAGGGCGCCAATGCTGACGCGGTCTTCGGCGCGTGTGATCCAGAAATGCAGCTGTCTCAGATAGGTCTGGTAGAGGGAATCGGACAGCCGGTCCGCGCTCAATTCGCCCACGCTGGCGTCGAGCCAAATCTCTTCGACGGCAATTGCTACATCATTCAGGTATCTTCTGCGGCGCATCCGGGTGGCGCGCGCGGCACTGCCAAAGGCGGGCAAATCATCGGGCTTGTCCATCAGGTCAACCGCCAGTACCTGCGCCGACGGCAAGCCTCCCCCCGACAGCAGTTCCAGCCGGAACATGGCGTAGAAACTGGCGGCCTTCGCCGACTTCTGAATGTAATTGCCCGATCCCTGTACCCGGCGCAGCAGGCCCTTGCTTTCCAGATTGGCCAGCGCTTTGCGCAGCGTGCCGATGGAGGTGCCCAGCGACACCGCCATCTCCCGTTCAGGCGGCAGGCGTTCGCCATCCATCAGCCGGCCGGCATCGATATCCCGGGCGAGCAGCTCGCTCAGCTGGATGTATTTGGGCAGCGCATTGCTGTGTTGCGGGGGCAGGACCATGGGTGGGATCGGTTAGGTTGGTAAATTGATATACCATTGATCTACCAGTTTGCGAATGCTATTCAAGAGGAAATCACCACAGTTCGTGCAAAGGGAAATATATGACGATCGTGCCCGTGACCTCAGCCGATTTGGATGCGGCAGAAGTATCTTGGTTTTCGGCGCTTTGCTCGGATGACTACCAGTTTCTCGGGGTGCCGGATGGCGATCTGCGTTCCTCCTGGAAGCACTGCTCGGACATTGTGAAAACTGCCGAGGCGCAGGGCTTTCGCAACATCTTGTGCCCTTCTTCCTATCAGGTCGGGCAGGACACGCTGAGCTTTGTCGCGGGATGCGCGCCGATCACCGACAAGATCAATCTGCTGGCAGCGGTGCGTTGCGGCGAGATGCAACCGATCATGCTGGCCCGCACCATTGCGACGCTGGATCACATGCTGGAGGGCCGCTTGACCGTGAACATCATCAGCTCGGATTTCCCGGGGGAGAAGGCAGAGAGCAACTACCGCTATCAGCGATCCCGCGAGGTGGTGGAGATCCTGAAACAGGCCTGGACGCGGGATGAAATCGATCATCAGGGCGAGGTTTATCAGCTGGACAAAGTCACGTCGGACCCGGCGCGGCCCTATCAGACCGGCGGACCCTTGCTCTATTTCGGGGGGTATTCGCCCGCAGCCCTTGATCTCTGTGCAGAGCATTGTGACGTTTATCTGATGTGGCCCGAACCCAAAGACGCCATCGCAGGCCGGATGCAGGCCGTCCATGCACGGGCGGCTGAAAAGGGCCGGACGTTGGATTACGGGCTCCGCGTCCACATGATCGTGCGGGACACCGAAGCGGAGGCGAAGGAATACGCCGATTACATCGTCTCCAAGCTAGACGATGACTATGGCCGCAAAATCCGCGAACGGGCGCTGGACGCGACCTCGCTGGGCGTGTCGCATCAGACCAAGAACCGCGACATCGCCGATGAGTTTGGTTATGTAGAGCCACACCTCTGGACTGGCGTTGGGCGCGCGCGCTCGGGCTGTGGTGCAGCACTTGTGGGGTCCGCGGATCAGGTGCTCTCCGAGATCGAAGCCTACCAGAAAATGGGCATCCGGGCGTTCATTTTCTCCGGCTATCCGCATATCGACGAGGCGGAGCACTTTGGCCGCCTGGTCATGCCGCACCTCAAGACATGTTCCATGCCGGAAGCCTACGGGCGCGTGCCCGCCACCGCCCCGAACACACCGCTTGCCGCAGGAGATCGTCGCTGATGGACCGCGCCTATCTTTCCGAAACACTGAACTTCAGCCGCATTGTCTATGGTATGTGGCGTCTGGCGGACGATGCAGATACATCGCCCGGGCATGTGCACGCGAAGATCGATGCCTGCCTGTCTCAGGGCATCACCACGATGGATCAGGCCGATATCTATGGCGGTTACGTCGCCGAAGAAGTCTTGGGTACTTGTCTCAAACAAAGTCCCGGTCTGCGCGATCAGCTCGAGATCGTGACGAAATGCGATATCGTAGCACCCATTGGCAAATACAGCGACCGGCGGGTGAAATACTATGACACCTCTGCCGCGCATATTCAGGCCTCTGTCGACGCCTCATTGACCTATATGGGCATCGACCACATCGATCTGCTGCTCATCCACCGCCCCGACCCGCTGATGAATGCCGCGGAAACCGGGGGGGCCTTGGACGCGCTGATCCAGAGCGGTAAAATCCGCGCAGCGGGCGTGTCGAACTTCCGTCCGTGGGACTGGGACCTGCTGCAATCGGCGATGAGCAACCGGCTGGTGACCAATCAGATTGAGCTGTCGCTGGCGGCGCGCGACAGTTTCACCAACGGCGATCTGGCGCATCTGCAGCAACACCGGATCAGCCCGATGGCCTGGTCGCCGCTCGGCGGGGGCAGCCTGATGACAGAAAACAGCGCGGTAACCGGCAAGATGGATGAGGTCGCCGCCGCACAAGGCGTGGACCGGGCCGCGGTGGCGGTTGCGTGGTTGCTGGCGCATCCCGCCGGTATCCTGCCGGTGATGGGCACTAATACGCTGTCGCGGATTGCAACATTCAGTGACGCCCTGAAGGTAGAGTTGGACCGCCAGACGTGGTTTGAACTCTACGAGGCCGCCAACGGACAGGAGGTCGCGTGATGGCAGATGGAACAGCACATATGGCGCAAATGCGGTCCTTCATGCCCGGGCCTGAGACACAGCGACAGTTTCGCGATGCGCTTGGGCAATTCTCGACCGGGGTGACCGTGGTGACGGCGCAAACCGCGCAAGGCCCCATTGGTATGACGGCCAATTCGTTTTCCAGCATTTCCATGGACCCGCCGCTGGTGATGTGGAGCCCGGCCAAATCGTCCAGCCGCTATGCATATTTTACTCAAGCGCAGCATTTTGCGATCCACGTCATGGCCGCGGAGCAGGAAGATATCGCCTTGGGCTTTGCCCGTTCCGGCCAGGCCTTTGACGGGCTGGCGGTGGAGATCAACGCACAGGGCGTGCCGCTGTTGAATGACTGTCTGGCGCGTTTTGAATGCAGCACACATGAAATCCACGACGCAGGCGATCATGCGATTGTCCTGGGCCGTGTCCTGTCCGCCGCGTCCCGGGAGGGGGAGGCGCTGATTTTTTGCCAGGGCCGGTTCAGAGCGTTTGACAAAGAGGCCTAAAAGGCCAACGAATGAAGCGTGCAGGGAAAACCTGTGCGTCGCGATCCGGAATACCCGGGCGCAAGGGAGGAGGCTCCGCACATGGGGGCATTGCTGGCGGTGATGACACCGCTCCGGCTGGTCAACGAGGCTTTGCTGACGCTGGGCCGGGCCATTGGTGTGTTTGCTGTGGCCGCGATGGTCGTGGCGATCCTCATTCAGGTGTTTTACCGATATGTTTTGAATAGCGCGCTGCCCTGGCCGGACGAGGCCGCGCGGTTCTGTATGCTGTGGATGACCGGGCTGATGGCGCCCACGGCGTTCCGGCGGGGCGGCTTCGTTGCGATCGACACGCTGGTGCGGTTGCTGCCCGCGCGCATCGGTGCGCTGATCACGCTGGTATTGCTGTTTCTGAGCCTTGGCGTGCTGGTCGTGGCGGTGCAAATCGGATGGTCGGAAGTGACGGGTTTCGCTGGGAAATTTGCCACCGCATCGCTCTACGTTCCCACGGACATTGCGTTCGAGACCTGGTTGCGCGTGCCGCGCAGCTGGATGATGGCCTCGCTGCTGGTGGGGGTGATCCTGCTGATTTCGGTGAACGTGGAGCTGATCCTGCGTGCGATTGTCAAAATGATGGGAGGTGAGGATCGCCTGCCTGCCATCACCCTCGAAGAACAAGTGGGAGCTGAATAATGCTGGTCTGGTTCCTCCCACTGTTCCTGCTCTTTCTGATGATCGGTCTGCCGGTCTTTTTTGGCCTTCTGGCCGCTCCGGGCATCCTGTTGTGGCTGAACGGGCAGGAGCGCGACATCACGCTGCTTTATCGTAACCTTTACAATGGGATGGACAGCTTCCCTCTCATGGCGATCCCCTTCTTCATGCTCGCAGGTGAACTGATGAACCGGGGTGGCATCACCATGCGTCTGGTGGAGTTCAGCCAGGCGATGATGGGCCATTTCCGGGGCGGTCTGGCGCATGTGAACATCCTGTCCTCGATGCTCTTTGCCGGGCTGTCGGGCTCGGCGGTGGCCGATACCTCGGCACTGGGGTCGATGCTGATCCCAGCGATGGAAAAGCAGGGCTATACCCGCCGGTTTGCTGCCGCCATCACCGCCGCCAGTTCGGTGATTGGCCCGATCATTCCGCCCTCGGGCATCATGATCATCTATGCCTATGTGATGGGAGAAAGCGTCGCCGCACTCTTTCTCGCGGGCATCGTGCCGGGGGTGATGGTGGGTCTTGGCCTGATGCTGATGGTCAAGTTCCAGGCCGACAAATACGACTTCCCCGTCGCCACCAAGAAGCACTCTTGGGGCGAGCGGGGGCAGGCGAGCCTCAAGGCCTTTTTCCCGCTGATGACCCCGGTGATCATTCTGGGCGGTATTCTGGCGGGGGTCTTCACCCCGACCGAGGCCGCCGCCATTGCCGTGGCCTATGCGCTCTTCATCGGGCTTTTTGTCATGCGCACGCTGAAGATCGGCGACCTGCCGGATGTGCTGAACCGCGCAGGAATCACCTCTGCGGTGGTGCTGCTGCTGGTGGGGGCCGCGATGGCCTTCAAGACCGTGGTCAGCCTCAGCCACGCGCCTGAAGCCATGGCCGAGTTTGTGCTGGGTCTGACAAGCGATCCGCTGATCCTGCTGTTCCTGATCAACCTGCTGCTCTTCATCGTCGGCATGTTCCTGGATGCGGGGCCTGCGATCATCATTCTGGGCCCGATCCTTGGGCCCATTTTCGTCAACCTCGGCGTCGATCCGATCCATTTCGCGATCATCATGAGCGTGAACCTGACCGTGGGGCTGGCGACGCCGCCCATGGGGCTGGTGCTCTTTGTCGCCTCTTCGGTCTCCGGCGAACGGGTGGAGACCATTTCCAAGGCGATCCTGCCGTTTCTGGCGGTTGAAATCGTGGTGATTTTCCTGATCACCTACATACCGGCCATATCTATGACAGTCCCGCGTTTGACGGGTTTTGCGAATTAACCAATTCACAGGGAGAAAGCTAAATGCTGAAAAAGACACTGAAAACCTTGACCGTGGCGGCGATGCTCGCGGGCACGGCGCTGGCGGCATCCGCTGCAGATTACACGATCCGGGCCACGGCCAATTCCAACGAAAACGACGAAGACTATGACGGTCTTGTTGTTTTCAAGAACTACGTCGAGGCCGCCTCCAACGGCGCCATCGAGGTGGAGCTTTTCATCGGGACGCAGCTTTGCGGCAATGGTGCGGAATGTCTGCAGGGCGTGGCTGATGGCACAATTGACGTCTATGTCTCAACCTCGGGCGGAGCGTCCGGCATTTTCCCTTACGTTCAGGTGCTCGACCTGCCCTATCTGATGGCGGACGACCGCATCGCGGAAACCGTGTTGTCAGGGGATTTTACCCGCAAGATGCGCGACATGGCGCTGGAAGATTCCGGTGGGACCATCCGGTTGATGACCATTGGCAACACGGGCGGCTGGCGCAACTTTGCCAATACCAAGCGCCGCGTGGCCGAACCCAGTGATATGGAAGGTCTGAAAATCCGCACGGTTGTCGCCGACCTGCCACAAGAGCTGGTCAAGGCTTTGGGCGCGGCACCGACGCCGATCCCGTGGCCTGAGCTTTTCACCTCTTTCCAGACCGGCGTTGTCGAAGGCTCCAAGAACGGAATCACCGACATCATGGGCATGAAATTCCCGGATGCCGGCCTGAAATACGTGACCCTTGATGGTCACGCCTATATGGGCGCGCTGTGGTGGATGAACAACGCACGCTTCCTGGAGATGCCGGAGGACATGCGCCGCGTTGTGGTCGATGGTTTCTATGCCTTGCAGCAGGCGACATTCGCCTCACCCAAGCGCAAGTCCATCGAAGCCTATGAGCAGTTCGTGGCCGAGGGCGGGGATCTCTATGTACCTACGCCCGAGCAGAAAGCAGCGTTTAAAGAAGGCGCTGCACCGGTGTTTGATTGGTTCAAAAGCAATGTGGGCCGGGGCGAGGAGATCTTTGACGCGCTCGCAACTGCCGTTGCCGAAGCCGAAGCCGAAGTGGGCGACGCCCGCGCGGCGGACCTGAACTGATATCGGTTGGGGCGGCCCCAAACGGTCGCCCCGCTGTCACCGAAACGGATACATCCAGACCTTGTAGTCAGCCACCAGGATATGCGCCTTCTCGATCTCCTCCGCGGTCATTTTCTTGACAACTTCCTCAAGGCTGATCGCCGCATCCGGATCGCCGCCAATGGCCGACAGGGTGTACCACATATAGGCGCGCACCAGATCGACGCTCGGCAGGCCGCGCCCGACCTCATAATACCAGCCAACGCCCGATTGCGCGCCCGGATGCCCCTTCATCGCCGAGCGCAGGTACCATTCGAACGCACGGGTGTCATCGCGCGGCACGCCAAGGCCCATGGCATACATCACACCGATCAACTCCTCGGCATCGGCATTGCCGGACCGCGCGGCGAGCCAAAGCGCCTGATAGGCCTCCTCAAATCGGCCGTCTTCCATCATGTCGCGCGCCTCTTCGATTTCGGCCCAGGCGGGGCCTGCCAGCAGCGTAAAGGCAAGAAGTATCGCGCGCATGGTGTCGTGTTCTCCTGTTTGGCCACCGCAGCGGGGGCAGGGGATTTGCCGTCCGCGCTGACCACTGCCGATTTTCTGCAGTTCGACCGGGATCAGGCGGCTTTGGGCCACTCCTTGTTCTACGATACCATCCTGTCCGGCAACCGGAATATCTCTTGCGCGCATTGTCATCACCCGGATTTTGGCACCGGCGACGGGCTGTCCCTGGGCATCGGCGAAGGCGGTCAGGGGCTGGGGCCGGACCGGACGCCGGGCGTAGGCCTCTCGCGCATCGCCAAGCGCATTCCACGCAACGCGCCGGGCCTGTGGAACCTTGGCGCGCGCGACTTGCACGTGATGTTTCATGACGGGCGGCTGAGCACGTCGGATCTTTTTGGCAACGGCTTCAATTCCCCGGCGGAGGAATGGCTGCCAAAAGGGTTGAATTCGCTACTGGCGGCACAGGCGCTCTTTCCGCTGGTGGCGCAGTTCGAGATGGCGGGAAATCCGGGCGAGAACGAGATCATCGGGGCGGTGCATGATCGGATCGACAATGCCTGGCCGATCCTTGCGAAACGTGTGCGCATAGATGCGCGTTACGGTCCGCAGTTTGTCCAGGCTTTCGACCATATCAAGACCGCGGAAGAGGTCACGATTGTGGAGGTTGCCAATGCGCTGGCCGCCTTCATGGCCGTGGAGTGGACCAGCATCGACAGTCCCTTTGATCGCTACCTTGCCGGAGACACATCTGCCCTCACGGATGAGCAGGAAAAGGGCATGGAACTTTTCTATGGTAAGGCTGCCTGTGACAGCTGCCATGCCGGGCCGCTGATGACAGATCAGAAATTCCACGCGCTTGGGCTGCCTGCCTTTGGGCCGGGGCGCACGCGTCTCTTTGATCCCTATGCGCGCGATGTTGGCCGGATGGGAGAGAGCAACCAGCTAGAGGATGCCTATGCTTTCCGCACGCCGATGCTGCGCAATGTGGCACTTACGGCTCCTTATGGTCACAACGGGGCCTATCCGACGCTGGAGGCGATGGTGCGGCACCACCTTGATCCGGCTGCGGCGCGCGCGGTATGGCACCCCAGGGACGCGCAGCTGCCGGAGGTTGCCTGGCTCGCGGGCACCGATTTTATCATCCGATCCGACAGGCGGGAAATGGCGCGTCAGGCACGGTTTGTCCCGCCCGGCGGTCCAGCGCTGGAGGCGGCCGAAATCGCGCAGATCGTTGCTTTTCTGGGCAGCCTCACCGGGACGAGGGTGGATCAACCCCCCTTTGGCGTGCCCGCCTGGTTCAAGCCCTGAGCGCCTTGGCCAGCGCGTGATAGGAGGCTTTCGGCCTGCGTTCCAACGTCTCGAAATCCACGTGGATCAAGCCAAAACGTTTTTCATACCCCAGCGCCCATTCGTAATTGTCCATCAGCGACCAGAACGTGTAGCCCGCCAGCGGTACGCCTTCCGCCATGGCTCGCCGTGCGGCCTTGATATGCGCGTTCAGGTAGTCAATCCGCGCCTGATCCGGCACATCGATCTGGTCCGCGTTTGCCATCCCGTTTTCCGTCACATAAAGCGGCAGCCCCTTGGTGTAGGTCTCATGCACCCATGTCAGAAAGTGGTGCAGCCCCTCGGGATAAATCTCCCAGCCCATCTGGGTCTTCGGCAAGGGCCCGTCGACCTCTTCATGCGCGGGCCAGGGGCCATCCACTGGCGCGATCCGTTTGCAGGTGTAGTAGTTCAACCCGCACCAATCGAGCGGCTGGCCGATGAGGTCAAAATCATCCTGCCAGCCCTTTGGCATATGGGGGGCCAGGCCCTCCATCACATCTGCAGGATAGGCGCCTTTGAACAGACCGCCCAGAAAGAAGCGGTTGTAATAGCCATCATAAAGTTGCGCGGCCTTTGCAGCATCCGGCGTGTCATCCACCGGGTGCGCGTACTCAAAGTTGCACACAGCCCCGAGGTTTTTCACGCCCAGAGCGCGCATTGCCTGAATGGCGCGGCCATGGCCGGTCAGCACGTGGTGCATGGCATGTGCGGTGGCGCGAATGTCGCGCAGACCTGGCGCGTGATGTCCCATGAAATGTGACAACCACCCGACGCACCAGGGTTCGTTGATGGGGGCTGCGCTGAACACGCGATCCCCGATCCGCTGCATGATGACCGTGGCAAAATCGGCAAACCAATGGCAAATGTCGGGATTGCGCCATCCCCCCAGGTCGGCCAATGGCACCGGCAGTTCCCAATGGTAAAGCGTGGCCATCGGGTTGAGCCCCCGCGCCAGCAACCCATCGACCAACCGATCATAGAAGTCGAGGCCTTCTGGATTGGGCGCGCCGCGTCCTTCGGGCATCACCCGCGCCCAGCTGGTCGAAAACCGGTAGGCGTCCAGCCCCAGCGCCTGCATCAGGTCGAGGTCTTCGTCCATCCGGTGATAGTGGTCACAGGCGATATCGCCGTTTTCCGCCCGCACCACATTGCCGGGCGTCGCGGCGAAGGTATCCCAATGGGTTTTGCCGGCACCGCCGAAACTGTGGCCTTCAATCTGATAGCTGGAGGTTGCCGCCGCAAACTGGAAGCCCTTGGGGAAATCTGATCTGCGAAAGTCCATCACGTGTCCTTTGCCGGGCCGGGCGCGGTGGAGCCACCGATGACAAGCTCCGCGTCCCAAAGTTCCGTTCTGATCTCATGTGCCGGGGTGGTGATCTGTTCAATCAACATCTCTGCGCAGCGGCGCCCCGCCGCCCGCACCGAGGATCGCATGGCGGTAAAGACGGGGGCATCCAACCCATTGGGAAGATATGAGATTTCGTCGTCAAAGCACAGGATCGACACATCCTGGCCCATGCGCAAACCACGCTCTTCGATGGCGCGGCGAATGCCCAAGGCAAGCACGATGGAAGAGGTCACGATGGCCGTGGGCGGTGCCGGACTGTCGAGCAGTTCCAGCGTCGATGCATGGCCGAAGGGTTCGCTCATCTCGCCTGACCGCATGATGGTTTCATCTGCGGCGATCCCCCAAGATTGCAAGGCAGAGACATAGCCATCGCGGCGGCGCTGTGCAAAATCCATCTTTTCCTGCCCGTTGATCAATGCGATGCGGCGGTGGCCCATCTCCAGCAAATACTGCGTGCCCTGTTCAATGGCGCGGGTGTTGTTCACATCCATCCAGGAATAGGGGGTTGTTACTTCCGATGCGCGACCATGCACCAGAAAGGGGATGTCCAGTTCCGCCAGAAAGGCGATCCGCGGATCATTGCGGGTGGGGGAATGCACGATAATACCGTCCACAGCACCCTTTTCGGCGACGCCACGATAGGCGCTCATCTCGTCTTCGTCCCGCACGACGGAGAGGGTCATGTTGTAGCCATGGCGAGAATAAACCTCACCCGCACCGGCGATGAAATCGGCAAAAACGATGTTCACCATCTCGTTCTGCTTGGAGAAGGGGATGATGTGCCCGATGGACATGGACCGGCCCGTGGCCAGCGTCTGGGCGCGGATGTTTGGCCGGTAATTATAGAGCGCGGCGGCATCCGCGACACGTTTGCGCGTCGCCTCATTGACCTCTGGATATCCGTTCAACGCGCGGCTTACGGTTGTCTGCGACAGGTTAAGCCGTTCGGAAAGCTCACGTAAGTTCATAAAGTCCGGTCGTTTTTGATGGTAACAGCCTTGCCAGCCTAGGCACCGCCATCGCCTGCGTCAAAGCCGAAACCGGTATTTCGCAAAGGTTGGAGACTATTGCTTTGAAAACTTGCGTGAAACCCAACCACGAGTTGACAGAATTACAACCGTAAGCCACGTTTTGGCAATCCAAAGCGCTTTGGGGTGATTCTTTTGCGCAAAAATAATGGGCATTCTGGTGTCAAAATAGGCACCGCAACGGGAGGAAATCATGAAGGCACGTTTTTACGCGGGCGCTGCGGCGCTGGCATTGTCGGCTGGTACCGTCCAGGCAGATGGGCACCAGCCCTTTGCCGTGGGCGAGGGCGACTTTAGCTGGGACAGCTACACAGAATTTGCGGATAAGTATGATCTGTCCGGTCAGACGGTGGAGATCACCGGGCCCTGGACCGGCAATGAAAAGGAAAAGGTGGACAAGGCGTTTTCCTATTTCACCAGTGCGACAGGCGCGACGGTCAACTATTCCGGCTCCGACAGTTTTGAGCAGGACATCGTGATTTCCGCGCGCTCCGGCTCTGCCCCCAACCTCGCCGTTTTCCCGCAGCCGGGTCTTGCTGCCGACATGGCCAGCCAGGGTCTGCTGACACCGCTGCCCGAGGGGACCTCCGATTGGGTGAAAAACAACTATGCCGCCGGTCAGTCCTGGGTTGATCTGGGCACCTATACGGATGCGGATGGTGCGGACCAGATGTACGGCATTTTCTACCGCGTCGATGTGAAGTCGCTGGTCTGGTATTCTCCCGAAGCCTTTGACGAGGCCGGCTATGACATTCCCGAGACCATGGAAGAGCTGAAAGAACTGACCGATGTCATCGTGGAAGAGGGCGGCACACCCTGGTGCATTGGTCTGGGATCCGGGGCCGCGACCGGCTGGCCCGCCACCGACTGGGTCGAGGAAATGATGTTGCGCACGCAATCGCCCGCGGATTATGACGCCTGGGTCGCCAATGAGATGAAGTTCGATGATCCCAAGGTGATCGAAGCCATTGAGGAATTCGGGGCCTTTGCCCGCAACGATGACTATGTGGACGGTGGCGCCTCTGCTGTGGCCAACACGGATTTCCGCGACAGCCCGGCGGGCCTCTTCTCGATCCCGCCAAAGTGCTACATGCACCGCCAGGCCTCTTTCATCCCGGCGTTTTTCCCCGAAGGCACCACCGTTGGCGATGACGTAGATTTCTTCTATTTCCCGGCCTATGAGAGCAAAGACCTCGGCAAACCGGTTCTGGGGGCGGGCACGCTTTTCGCGATCACCAACCCGTCGGACGCAACCAACGCTTTTGTCGAATTCCTGAAGACGCCGATTGCGCATGAATTGTGGATGGCGCAGGGCGGGTTCCTGACGCCGCATTCTGGCGTGAATACGGAAACCTATGCCGAAGAAAGTCTCAAAGCGCAGGGTGACATTCTGCTGAATGCGACGACCTTCCGGTTTGACGCATCAGATCTGATGCCGGGTGAGATCGGCGCGGGGGCTTTCTGGACCGGTATGGTGGATTACACCACCGGGGCAAGCGCCGAAGACGTGGCCAAGGGCATTCAGGACCGCTGGGACACCATTCAGTAACCGGTCCGGCAAATTGTGGTTCGGCAGCGGTGGGTTGCCGGACCAGCATAAATTGATTTCGCGCTTTGGGAGGGAATGCAATGTCACCGCTGCTACAGGGGATCGTGACAGTTGTTATCGGGGTCGGCGGATGCGTCGGGTACTTCTTTCTGTCCAACCTCATCCTCGACAAAGTGATCTTTCCGCCGCGCGCGGATAATCCCGGTCAGAACATCAATCGGGCCAACCTGGTACGCCCCTGGCTGTTCCTGTTTCCGGCGATGGGCGCGCTTGGGCTCTATCTGGTCTACCCGGTGGTGGGTTCTTTCTGGCGCTCACTCTATAACCGGTCGGGCGAAGAATTCATCGGGTTTGGCAACTATTCCGTCATGTTCTCGGACGCCGGATTTCAGACGGCGCTCTTCAACAATTTTCTCTGGGTGCTGGTGGTGCCCGCGTCGGCCACTTTCTTCGGTCTGCTGGTAGCACAGCTGACCGACCGGCTCAAATGGGGCAATATCGCGAAATCGCTGATCTTCATGCCGATGGCGATCTCCTTTGTCGGTGCCTCGCTGATCTGGAAATTTGTCTATGCCAACAACGCTGACATCGGGCTGATCAACGCGATCCGCGATTTCTTTGGCGCGTCGGAGCCGCTCGACGTGTTGCAGGTGCGCTTCTGGAACAACTTTTTCCTGATGTTCATTCTGGTCTGGATCCAGACCGGCTTTGCCATGGTGATCCTCTCCGCCGCCCTACGCGGTATTCCGGAGGAAACCATTGAGGCCGCGATCATCGACGGGGCCAACCCGTTTCAGGTCTTTTTCAAGATCAAGGTGCCGCAGATCATGGGCACCATTGTCGTGGTCTGGACCACGATCACGATCCTCGTGCTCAAGGTTTTCGACATCGTCTACACCATGACGGGGGGCAATTTCGGCACTGAAATCCTGCCCAGTTACATGATGTCCTACATGTTCCGCGACGATGGCCGCGCCACGGCGGTGGCCTTTGTCATCATGATCATCGTGCTGCCGGTGATGATCTGGAACATCCGGCAAGCCAGAGCGGAGATGAGATAATGGATAATATCGCAGGGACTAAATCTTCGCTCAGCTGGGCCGTTAATCTATCGGTCATCTTTCTGGTGGTCATTTGGCTCATTCCCACGGTTGGCTTGCTGGTCTCCTCCTTCCGCGACCGGGACCAGATCTCGGCCTCCGGCTGGTGGCTGTCGCCCTTCGCGGTGGAGCAGAACTTTCAGGCCAAAATTCCAGCCGAAGAGGCGCGGCCCGCCGATGGGGGCCTTGTCATCGAAGGCAACATCTTTGGTGGTGCCGACACGGAGATCATCCGCTTTGGCGGCGCGCGGTCCAACCCCACGATTGCGGCAGCGGGGGAAACCGCAGAGCTGACGCGGGACCGGTCGCTGACGGTGCAGGAAAACGGTGATTTCACCTACTTCTCCCCCAACGAAATCAAACGCGACCCGAGCGTCTATTATTCAACCGCGACGCCGCCGGATTTTTCGCTGTCGAATTATCAGAACATCCTGTTTTCCAACAATATGGACATCGCCTTCATCAATACGCTGACGGTGACCATCCCGGCGACAATCATCCCCATTCTGATCGCGGCCTTTGCGGCCTATGCGCTGGCCTGGATGGATTTTGTGGGCAGGGGGGTTCTGATCGCCGTGGTGGTCGGCCTGCTTGTCGTGCCCTTACAATTGGCGCTGGTGCCGCTTTTGCAATTCCACAACAAGATCGGGATCGGGCAGAGCTTTTTAGGCATCTGGATGGCGCATACCGGCTTTGGGCTACCACTGGCGATCTATCTCTTGCGCAACTACATGGTCGGCCTGCCGCGCGACATCATCGAAAGCGCAAAGGTCGACGGGGCCACGGATTTCCAGGTCTTCACCAAGATCGTGCTGCCGCTAAGCTTCCCCGCATTGGCGTCATTTGCGATCTTCCAGTTCCTCTGGACATGGAATGATCTGCTGGTGGCCAAGGTCTTCCTGCCATCAAATTCTGAAAGCTGGGTCATGACCGTCAAGATCGCCGATGACCTGCTGGGCTCACGCGGCGGGGACTGGGGCATTCTGGCCTCGGCGGCCTTCATCTCGATTGCGGTACCGCTCATCGTCTTCTTTACAATGCAACGTTATCTGGTGCGCGGTCTGCTGGCCGGCTCCGTGAAATAGAAAGTCAAACAAGAATGACAAAGATGGAACACCATCTCCACCTTCCCGTCATTGACAAGGATTGGTGGCGTGGCGCGGTGATTTACCAGATCTATCCGCGTAGTTTTCAGGACAGCAACGGTGATGGGATCGGCGATCTGATCGGTATCTCGCAGCGGATGAGCTATATCGCCTCGCTGGGCGTGGATGCCATTTGGATTTCCCCGTTCTTCACCTCGCCGATGAAGGATTTCGGTTATGACGTCAGCGATTATTGCGACGTCGATCCGATGTTCGGCACGCTGGCGGATTTCGACGTGGTGGTAGAAGCCGCGCATCAACACGGGCTGAAGGTCATGATCGACCTGGTGCTGAGCCATACGTCGGATCAGCACCCCTGGTTTCAGGAAAGCCAGTTGAACCGCACCAATTCCAAGTCAGACTGGTATGTCTGGGCTGATCCCAAGCCCGATGGCACGCCACCCAACAACTGGCTGTCGATCTTTGGCGGTCCGGCCTGGCAGTGGGACCCGGGGCGGGAGCAATACTACTTGCACAACTTCCTTGTGGAGCAGCCCGATCTGAATTTCCACAATGACGATGTACAGAACGCGATCCTCGCCACCACCCGCTTCTGGCTGGACCGGGGCGTGGATGGTTTCCGGCTCGACACGATCAACTTCTACTACGCGGATAAGGAGTTGCGCGACAATCCCGCGCTACCGCCCGAACGGCGCAACGCCAACATCGCGCCTTCGGTAAACCCCTATAATCATCAGGAACACATCTACTCCAAGAACCAGCCGGAGAACCTGGTGTTCCTGAAACGCTTCCGGGCGCTGCTGGATGAATACCCTGCGGCGGCCTGCGTGGGCGAGGTGGGGGACGCGCAACGCGGGCTGGAACTGCTGGGCGAATACACCAGCGGGCCGGAAATGGTGCATATGTGCTATGCATTCGAATTCCTGGCCAAGACCAAACTGGACGCGACCCGTGTTGCGACGGTGTTCGATGAATTGGGCCGTGTGGCGCGCAATGGCTGGCCGTGCTGGGCCTTCTCCAACCACGACGTGGAACGTCATGCCTCGCGCTGGGATTTGCCGCCCGCCGCACAGCGCATGTTTGCAACCTTGATCATGTGCCTGCGCGGATCGGTCTGTCTCTATCAGGGCGAAGAGCTTGGCCTGCCGGAGGCGGATGTCGCCTTCGAGGATCTGCAGGACCCCTATGGCAAGCAATTCTGGCCCGAGTTCAAAGGCCGCGATGGCTGCCGCACCCCGATGGTCTGGGAGCATTCCAACCAGAACGGCGGTTTTTCCGACGGGTTCCCGTGGTTGCCGGTCAGCCACGATCATCTCAACCGCTGCGTGACGGCGCAGGAAGAAGAGCCGGGTGCGATCCTGCATCACTATCGCCGCGCCATTGCCTTTCGCAAGGAACATCCAGCGCTGGTCAAGGGGGACCACGGTGGTGTCTTTGCCTATGGCGATGTGCTGCAATTCACGCGCGAACATGAAGGCCAGACACTCTTTTGCGCCTTCAACCTGTCCGACACGCCATCGCTGCACGGCATGCCGCCGGGCGATTGGATGACCGTCGGGCACGAATTGGGCGGGGCAACCCCGTCCCCTGATTTCAAACTGCACCTGGGGCCATGGCAAGCGTGCCTGGCAATCAAACAGGATTAACCCGCGTCTTGGGAGGGACAAGGACATGGCCAATCTGAAATTGACGGATGTGGGGAAATCCTACGGTGTCGGCGTGGAAGTGCTTAAAAACATTGATCTGGATATCACGACGGGCGAGTTGATCGTTTTCGTGGGTCCGTCCGGCTGCGGCAAATCCACCTTGCTGCGCATGATTGCGGGGCTGGAGAAGATCACAGCAGGTGAATTGCTGATCGATGGCGACCGGATGAACGATGTGCCGCCCGCGCAACGCGGGATCGCGATGGTGTTTCAGTCCTACGCGCTCTATCCGCATATGACCGTGCGCGACAACATGGCCTTTGCCTTGAAGCTGGCCAAGAAATCCCCATCGGAGATCGACAAGGCGGTGGGCCGCGCCGCCAAGGTCCTGCAACTGGATGAATACCTCGACCGTTTGCCCAAGGCGCTCTCGGGCGGGCAACGGCAGCGGGTGGCCATCGGTCGGTCCATCGTGCGCGACCCCAAGGTCTATCTTTTTGATGAGCCCCTGTCGAACCTCGACGCCTCCCTGCGCGTGGCCACCCGGATCGAAATTGCGCAGTTGAAGGAAAGCATGCCCAATTCCACCATGATCTACGTGACCCACGACCAGGTCGAGGCGATGACCCTGGCCAGCCGCATCGTGGTCCTGGCCAATAAGGGGATTGCGCAGGTGGGCTCGCCGCTGGAGCTTTATGAACGCCCCGAAAACGAATTCGTCGCGCAATTCATCGGGTCTCCCGCGATGAACCTGCTGGCTGGCGAGATCGTTGAGACGGGTGAGGTCACGCATGTGCGCCTGGATGAGGGCGCAGGGGCGATTGCCGCCAATATCCCGACACGCGACAGCGACAAGGGGATGAAGGTAAACGTCGGCATCCGCCCCGAAGACATGGTGACGACCGACGACGAGAACTACGCTTTTGCCGGAACGGTCGAGATCACCGAAGCGCTGGGGGAGGTCACCCAGCTTTATTTTGCCAAGTCAGGTCCCGAAAATGCGGCAATTATCGCAAAACTCCCCGGTATTCACACTGGCGTTCGTGGTACCCAACTGAAGATGACGGCGGATGCCTCCAAGCTGCATCTCTTTGCCAACGGGCATTCGCTTTTGTACCGCGATTAGGGACGCGGGGGCGCAATATAGGCGCATCATGAAGTGGTGTTGGTCAATTGTTGACTTGACGTTAATTGTTAACGAGCCCCTTTTACGCCAATTTTTGGCGGATAGCTGGATTTACACCTCCACCCGGGAGGCATTAGTCTGGCGTCGTTCGGGGTGAAAGGAAGATGTCTTGGTTACGAGTTATGGCGCGCTTTTAGGTCTGCTGTGCCTTTTTCAGATTAAACATATGCTGGCGGATTACTTCCTTCAGACAAAGATTATGCTCGATGGGCGTGATGAATATCTTCACCTGGGGCGTTTTCTTCATGCAGGCGTACATGCCGCCGGATCGTTGATCGCCTTCTTCGTGGTTGGCGCCTCGCTGGCGTTCATCGTCCCGGTTGTATTGATGGAGTGGGTTGTGCATTTCCACATCGACTGGTGGAAAGGGCGTCACACTTCGGGTCTCAACCTGACACCGCAGGATGCAGCTTATTGGCGCGCGTCAGGGGTGGATCAGGCGCTGCATCAGTTGACCTATGTGGGTATGCTCTGGCTCTGGCTCTCCATGAGCAGCGGCGCCTGACAGATCTTACTGGGGATGCCCCCGCCGGTTTCATGGTCGGTCTCGTGCCTCCGAAAGAGGGTCGCAATGTGCAGGCCCTGCGACTTTTGATCGCTTCAATTTCGTTGACAGATTGCCTTTTTACAGGACTTCGTTAACGTTAGGTCACTGGTTTTAATCAATTTGAATGGTTTTTTGTGGGGGGAAAGACATATGGAGCGGTTGTTCAGACTGTTTTGTGTCAAGCTGGTCTTTGCCTGTTTCGCACATGCCGCATTGGCTGAATCTCTGACCGAAGCCGTGCGCTTTGCCGTTACCACCAACCCCGTCATTAAGTCATCACAAGCAGAAATGCGCGCTTCCGCATTTGAGCTTATTCAGCTCCGTGGTGAATTTGAACCGCGTGTGACGATCTCGGGTGAAACGGGCTATCAGCGTGTTGATGATCCCAATTCACTGTCGGTGATTGACAACGACAGCACCAAGTCGCGGAACCAGTTGGGCGTCCGGGCAGAGGTTGTCCTGTTCGATGGTTTTCGCCGCGCCAATCTGGTCTATGCAAATGCCGCGCGGGTCGACGGCAGCATCTTTAGACTGCTTGATGCCTCGGAAACGATGGCGCTCAATGCAACCGAAGCCTATGTCGATGTTTACCGGCACCGTCAGCTTCTGGCGGTCGCCAAGCGCAATGTGGCCAAGCACGAGGAGATCGGGGCGCGGGTCCGAGAGCTGGTTCAGGGCGGCAGGCTCCCCTACAGCGACGAGCTGACGATTGACGATCGCATTAGATCCGCGCGGCTGGCGCAGCTTGAAGTGGAACGTTCATTACGCGATGCAAATGCCCGATATCAAAGGGTAATCGGTCGCCCACCAACGGGTGGCATGAGCATCCCGCTTGCCAAACCGCCGCAATCGCTGGATCAGTTGTCAGCGACGGCCGAGCAAAACAGTTATCGCGTTCAATTTGCCCGGACGCAGATTGACCAGACCCGCTTTCAATCGGAGGTCACCTTGTCTGACCGGTATCCGCAGCTCACACTTGGCGCGGGTGTTGTGCGCGACATCAACCGCAATGGGGTGTCCGGGAACCGTACGGACGAATCCATTGGCGTCGGCCTGCGCTGGACCGTTTATCAGGGCGGGCGGCAGGCGGAGCGTCAGGCATTGGCTGAACGCAACAGCCGCGCGATGTCGGAACTGGCGGTTGCGGTGCGCGAAGTCCGCGAGTTGGCGGCCCGCACATGGAACACCTATCGCACCAATGTCGACCGGTTTCGTCAGCTGAGTGATCAGCTGAGGATCAATCGATTGATTGTTGAGGTCTACGGGGATGAATTCCTCGCAGCGAAACGCTCGCTGCTGGATTTGCTGGAAGTGGAGCGCGCGCGGTTTAATGTGGAATTCGAGGCGGTTGGGGCGCAGGCCGGGCTGGCATTCAGCACGTATCGGGCACTGGCAGCGCAGAGTTTGCTGGCCAATCATTTTGGGCTCGCCAAAAGCGATCTGGCCCTGGAGCCGCGGTTTCAGGATCGCGTCAAGGACAACCCTACGGCGGTTTTCAACGTCAATATCGAGCCTTTGAAATGAGCATCCATGACGGCACAGCCTCCGAGGCGGTGTCGCTGACGCAGGCGGGATCTGACGCGGCACCCGGCCCGTTGGCGCTCATCAAGTGGATGGCTGAAGCCTTTGACAGGCCGTTCTCCGAGGCCGCCACGCGGTCGCGCATCCCGCAGGACGCCTCCCTTTCAGACGCGCATCATCTGGCGCGCGCCTTGGAGACGATCGGATTGAAATCGCGGGTGGTCCTGCGGGATCCGGCTGCGGTTGATGCCATCGCCCTGCCGTTCATCGCATGGCGTAAATCGGGGGACCCGATTGTCATCCAGGGCTTTGGCAACAAGGGCAAGGTTGCACAGATTGTCGACCCCGTAGAAGGGCCGCTGTCTCAGGAAATCACCCTGCGCCAATTGCGCAAGGATATCCGTCCTGACCTTATGCTGGTGACCCGCAGCGATGACCGGGCAGGTGCCATGCTGTCGCCCGCAACAGCGGTGGAGGGCGCGCAGAAACCCCACTGGTTCTGGGGCGCCGTACGGGCGAATTGGGGCAACTGGGCGCAGGTTCTGGTCGCGGCGCTGCTGCTCAATCTGATGTCTCTCGCGCTGCCGCTCTTTGTGATGAACGTCTATGACAAGGTGATCCCGAACCTGGCCTATGTCACGCTCTGGACCCTTGCCATTGGTGTTGGCATCGCGCTGCTGCTGGATCTGGTGATGCGGACACTGCGTGCCAATATTCTGGAAAACATCGGGCGGCGCGTTGATCTCAAGGTGGCTGCCACGCTCTTCCGACAGGCGATGGATACTACCCTGCTGAACCGGCCCGGCGGGGCCGCAGGCATCGCCAGCACCATCCGGGATTTCGAAGTGGTGCGCGAATTCTTTGCCTCTGCCACCTTCGTCGCCCTGATTGATCTGCTGTTCATCGGCATCTTTGTGGCCGCGCTCTTCTTCATCGTGGGGCCGATTGCGCTAGTGCCGCTTTTTGCAGTGCCGGTGGTGCTGGTCATCGCCATCGCCGCACAACTGCCCATTGGGCGCAGCGCCGGGCGCGCGCAGCAAATGGCCACCAAGCGGCATGTGGTGCTGGTCGAATCCCTTTCCGGGATCGAGACAATCAAGAGCCTGAATGCCGAGCCGCTGATGCAACGTGAATGGGAAACCGCCGTCGCGGCCTCGTCGCAGATCAACGGGCGCACGAAATTCTGGTCGAATGTGGCCACCAACGGCACGATGCTGGTGCAACAACTGGTGTCCGTCTTGATCATTGTCTGGGGCGTATTTCTGGTCTCTGACGGGGTCATCACCATCGGCGGGCTGATCGCGGCCAACATCCTTGCGGGGCGGGTGTTGGCGCCTCTGGGCACCATCGCCCAGACGATTTTCCGCGCACAATACGCGTTCAAATCGCTCGGCGCGCTGAACCGGTTCATGGCGCTGCCGGTCGAGCAGGGGCCCGCAATCAAAAGTGACGCGCGGGTCAGTGCGGGCGCTATCACGGTGGATGCGGTGACGCTGAGCTATCCGGAGACGCAAAAGCCTGCGTTGGATCGTCTGAGTTTCGACGTCAAGCCGGGGGACGCTGTGGCGCTTTTGGGGCGCGTAGGCTCCGGCAAAACCACGACAGGCAAGCTGCTGGCAGGGCTCATTCAGCCGGACAGCGGATCGGTTTTGATCGACGGGATCGCACTCACGCAGTACGAACCGGCGGAGCTCAGGCGCGGCATCGGCTATCTGCCGCAATCGCCGGAGCTTTTCACCGGGACGCTGCGCGAAAACCTGATGATCGGCAACCCGTCTGCCAGCGACGAGGACATTGCGCGCGCGCTCTATTTCGCGGCGATGGATGAATTTCTGGCCGAGGCGCCGGAGGGCCTTGATATGTTCATTGGCGAGCAGGGACGGCGGTTGTCAGGCGGGCAGCGGCAGGGCGTGGCCTTGGCGCGCTTGCTTTTGCGGCAGCCCAAGACCCTGTTTCTGGATGAGCCGACCAACGCGATGGATCAGCGCATGCAGACCCAGATCATCGCACGCTTGGAGGAGCTGAACCTCACCGGTACCGGGCTCATTGTCTGCACGCACCGGCAATCTCTGGCGGCGATGGCGCGACGCCTGATCGTGATGGATCAGGGGCGTGTCGTGCTCGACGGGCCGCGGGATGACGTTCTGACCAAATTGCGCACCATGGGTGCGGCGCGCGCAAAGGGGTAGGGCATGTTTGGAAACCGGATCGAAGATGAATTTGCCAACAGCATTTCCAGCGCGCAGGCGGCGGTGCGTGATCGCGGCCCCTGGCGACTGTTGCTGGCCATTTCCTTGGGGTTGGCGGCGTTTCTGGCCTGGGCCGCGACCTATCGGATCGAGGAAACGGCGCGCGCCATCGGGCGCGTGATCCCGTCCCAGCAGGTGCAGGTGGTGCAAAGCCTGGAAGGCGGCATCATTCGCGACATCACCGTGCGGGAAGGGGACATTGTGGCGCCGGGTGATGTGTTGATGCAGATCGACGACACGCGGTTTGACGCGGAACGGGGCCAGTTGCTGGAACGCGAAGCGGCGATCCTGGCGGAGTCTGCGCGGTTGAGGGCGGAGGCAAGTTTTGCGCAGGACGTGAGTTTTTCAGAGGATTTGGAAGCGCGCACCCCGCTGGCCACAGCGGCGGAACGGGAAGTTTTCCTGTCGCGCAAAGATCAGTTGCGGCGCGAAATCCAGGTGCTGGAGGCGCAGTTGTTGCAACGCCGCAGTGAGTTGGACGAGATCAAGGCGCTGCGCGACCGCACCACCGCAATCCTTGAACCACTCCGTGCCGAGATTGCGCTGACGCAAGGCATGTTTGACCGTGGTTTGGTCCCTGAGATCGAACTGCTGCGCTTGCAGTCGCGCTTTGCCGAACTCACCGGGGACATCGCGGTCAGCAAGGCCAGCGAACCAAGGCTGCAGGCCGCGATTGTCGAGGCGGAAAACCAGATCGATGCTGCGCGCTCGGCTTATGTGCTGACCGCTCGGCAACGTCTGGCCACGCTTCAGCTCGAATTGGCGGTGGTGCAGGAGACCCTGCGCAGCGCCAATGACCGGGTGACGCGGGCGCAACTGCGCGCGCCGGTGCGCGGGACCATCAACCGGGTCAACGCCACCACAATCGGCGCTGTGGTGCAGCCGGGGGCGCCGCTGGTCGAAATTGTGCCCATCGACGATAGCCTGCTGATCGAGGCGGACTTGGGCCCCCGGGACATCGCCTTTGTCAGCACTGGTGAGCCGGCTTCAGTGAAAATCTCTGCCTATGATTACGTGATCTATGGGGCGCTGGAGGGAGAGGTCGTGCGGATCGGCGCGGACACTATCGCCACCGAGGACGGTACCGAGTTTTTCCGCGTGATCGTGCGCACCGACAAATCATATCTTGGCACCGAAGAGAAACCGCTGCCGATCACCCCGGGGATGATCGCTTCGGTGGACATTCAGACCGGTGAGAAAACCGTACTGTCCTATCTGGCCAAACCGATCCTGCGAGCCCAGGGCGAGGCGCTGCGCGAGCGCTGATCACTTCTTGGTGGAGGCAAAGACACCATCCCAGTCCGGGCCCGGGGGATCCACGCGCAAATCCGCAATCCGGCTGCGATACATCTCCAGATAAGCTTTTAGCTGCAGATCAAGCGGCTGCACATCAACTGTCAACTGCTCTAGCAGGGCTTCCGCGCGATCCCAATCCTGCTCTCTGTAGGCGCTGAGCATGCCAGCGTTGGTGACCAAGACCTTCTGGAAGGATGGTATTCGGCGCAGATCTTCGGCCCCCAAAAGCGCGAATATCGTCTCAGGCACCTCTTTGCCAACCACCCGCACGCGATCCAGCTCCATGACTGCAAACTCGCTCATAACCTCCTGGGCGGTTGCGTTTCCGAGAATAATCGCCAGGCCATAATACCGTGACTGTCCTTCGAGGCGGGAGGCAACGTTCACCGGATCGCCCAATGCGGTGTAGTCGAACCGTGTGTCACTGCCCATGTTCCCTACAACGCATTGACCGGTGTTGATCCCGATGCCGACGTTGATTTTGTGCACTTTGGTCCAGGGCCGGCGCTTGTCGGCCCGCTGTGCCACGCGTTTGCGTTTCTGTTCCCGCAAACGCTCTTTGTTGAACTTGTCCACATCCGCAATCATCTTGAGGGCGGCGCGGCAGGTCGCGCGCGCGTGGTCGTCATTGTCCAGCGGTGCGTTCCAGAAGGCCATCACCGCGTCGCCCATGAACTTATCGATGGTGCCCTTCTGTTCCATGATCGCGCGGGACAGAATGGTCAGAAACTTGTTCATCAGTAGCGTCAGCGCCTCGGGGTCGTCGCGGAACTCTTCGGCGATGGCAGTGAAACCACGCACGTCGCTGAAGAGCAGGGTCAGTTGGCGGGATTCGCCCCCCAGGGTCAGCTTGCCCTGATTGCGGCTCAGCTGGTCGACAAGATCCCGCGAGACATACTGACCAAAGGCGCTGCGAATTTCACGGCGCTGGCGTTCTTCGCGCAGGTAATTGACCGTGGAAATCAGCATCACCGCCGTCGCGGTGGCGATCACCGGAAATGACGCGTCGAGCAGGATGCGCTTGTCGTAGAACAGGTAGTAGGAGGTGCCGACGTATCCTGCCAGCAGCACAAATGAAGATGAAATCAGCAAGCGTGCGGACAGCCTGGGTGCAAAGAGGATGACCAGACCGCAGAGCACCAGCGTTGTCACAAGCTCAATTGCAATCGTGTAGTTGGGCCGCAGCAACAGTGTTTTGGCCATAATGTTTTCAAGGACTTGTGCGTGGATCTCAACCCCGGCCATGGCTACTCCCAGAGGCGTGGCGCGGAAATCCTCAAGCCCGATGGCGGAGGTGCCCACCAGCACCAGGTGCCCTGCGAGCCGCCCTTGCGGCATCCGGTCCTTGAGCAGATCGGCGGCAGAGATGTAGCGGCTGCGTGACGACGGCGTAAGGTAGGGCCAGACCGTGCCGTCCCGCGCCGTCGGGATCAACTGGCGCGCCAGAACAACCCCCTCGATCCCTGCGTCGTTGCTACGCACTGCAAAGGGTTGCCCGCCGGTGGCCACTCGCAGCAATTCTGGCGTCAGCCCCAATCTGATCTGGCCCTGAACGCTCATCACCAGCGGCACACGCCGGTAGACGCCATCGGGGTCAGGTCTGGCGCTGAACATACCGCGCCCGGCTGCCGTGGCCTCAAGCTCCGGCAGGTTTTGCACGATATCGGGGAATTTTATCAGGTATGGCGTTGGGTCCGGTCCGATTGTGGCATGTGCGGCGGGGGCCATTTCGCGTTTTTCCGCCCGGTTCCCCGCCGTTGTGCGCACGCTGGCCTGTCCGACAATCACCCGCGAGGTCGCAAAAGCTGCGGCCAGAACACTGTCATTGTCGGGCAGTTTCTTCAGCCCCTCGGCCAGATCGGGCGGCAGGTCGGGGTTGTCCTGGGCAATTCGTGCCGGGGACAGGCGATCAGGCTCGGCAAAAACGATGTCGAACCCGATGGCAACCGCGCCCTGTTCGGTGGCGCGGGTCACCATCTCTGCAATGCGGCTGCGCGGCCACGGCCATTGCCCGATTTCCTCGATGCTGCGGTCATCGACATCGAGAATGCTCACCGGCATTGGTGTTAGGTCGCGCGGTTTGGACTGGTGGTAGAGATCGAAAGTGGCGTTACGCAGTGTCGCGAGCGGCTGTGGATCACCGACGCGAATGGCCAATCCGCACAGCAGACCGAAAAAAGCGAGCACCCGCACCCAACCGAACCATTTCGATAGCCATTGCGTCATTTCGGTGATCACCCGACCGCTGACAATAAGCTGCCCCATCAGCGCAGCACAAACCAGCTCCCCCGGGTTGATGTTGCTATTCTGACCGAATCGGCTGACGGATCAAGTCGCACGATTGCGCTGTGTTTGTTTCCATAATAGACGTAATCAAGAGATTTTTTTTGTGCTGGAAGAAATATGGCTTTTTTCTGGCGTTATTTAGACGGAATGTGGGATCGTTCACAGAAGCGGACTCAATTTTAGGTTAAATATCAGTTAAGTTAATCGCTGGGGGAATGGCTGGTGTCTCGGCAATATTTGGCACAAAACGAAGAGCCGAAGGAGGTTGTCACACTATTTGGTGACGGAACCTCGGCGATTTTGGTGCCTGATAGTGCCTTGCTGTTCAGTGGTGAATTCTACCGGCTGGGGCCGGATCTCTACATCGTCAACGATGCCGAGGCGAGTTATCGTATCCCTGATTACTTCGCCTATCAGCCGGCTGTCGATCTGCGCGATCCCAATGGCGCAATCCTGCGAGGGGATCTGGTGGAGCGGCTCGCGGGGCCGATTGCGCCGGGTCAGTATGCCCAGGTCGGCGATGTGGCCGAAGCTGGACCGATCGGTCAGGTCGAGACCGTTGAGGGGACCACATCGGTGCAACGCGCGGATGGCACCGAAGAGACCCTTCAGGTCGGGATGAAGATTTTCCAGAACGATGTGATCGCCACCGAAGACGATGCTGCCGTTTCGGTGACCTTCGTGGATGGCACGATTTTCACATTGGCCGCCGCATCGCGCATGGTGATTGATGAGCTTATCTATGACGCGAATGCGGATGATAACACTGGCAGCTTCAGCCTGATCCAGGGTAGTTTTGTCTTTATCGCGGGGCAGGTGGCCAAGACGGGCGGGATGGATGTGAACACGCCCTCATCCACGATGGGGATCAGGGGCACCACGGTGGTCGTTCAGATTGCCAGCGAAGGTGGCGTCGATACAACCGAGGTCACATTGACCACGGATCCCGATGGCGGCAAGGGTCGCGTGGAATTGCGCGACATTGACGGCAATCTGATTGCCTTCATCACCGACACAAACACCAAATGGATCGTTTCCGCCGACAATACCGTAACGCGCGAAGTTGACCGGACGCTGCAGGATACTGCCGAAGACAACCTGTTGATCGCCGAAGCCTTTGCCGCCTTCCGCCTTGCCGCCGCCCGTCTCGATGCTGGCGAGGCGTTTGTTACGCTCTCAGACACCAGCAGCCGGTCGAATTTCGATCAGCAATCGGCCCAACCGCCGACCAGCCTCGAAGTGGATTCGATTGACGAGATCGACAGCATCGAAGCGCCGCCGGATGTCGAGCGCGAGGAGCCCATCGAGGGCAGCGATACCATTGACGACACTCTGATCATCGACACCAACGACGAAGGCCCGGTGCTTGTTGTCACGGGCCTAGAGGATTCCAGCCCAAGCGCGCCCATCAGCGGCGATATCGGGGATGTGGCCGGGAACCTCGTCTTCGCGCTGGATCAGGGCCCTGCAAACGGGACCGTGGTAGTGCGTCCGGATGGCGGGTTCGACTATGTGCCGGAACCGGATTTCAACGGCACGGATACATTCACCTACATCGCCATCGATTCCGGCGGCAATGTGATCGAAGGATCGGTGGTGGTGAATGTCCTGCCGGTCAATGACGCCCCGCAGGCCGAAGACAGCGTCGCGGTGGTGATGGAGGATGGCATCTTCACCGGCTCGATCAATGCCAGTGATGTGGATGGCGATCTGCTGAGCTTTGCGATCAACGAGGTGCCGACCAATGGCGAGGTCGTGCTGTTGCAGGACGGCACCTACGCCTACCAGCCCAATTCGGACTTTTTCGGCACCGACAGTTTCAGTGTCATCGTCTCTGACCCGGATGGTGAAACCGCAGAAGCGACGGTCACCATCACCGTGAGCCCGATGAACGACGCGCCCGTCATCACCACAACGCTGGGGCAGGCCCGCGGCGCGCTTGCCGAGGATGATGATCAGGTGGAGGCCCAAGGCCAGCTGACGGCGGAGGATGTCGACGAGGATGCGACCATCACCTGGACCGGCGTGTCCACGGCGGTGTTCGGCGTCTTTGCCATCGATGCCAATGGGGCCTGGAGCTACGAGCTTGACAGCATCTTGGCCGACAGAATTTCCGAAGATGAGGTTGTGGTTGAGACCATGACCGCGACGGCGCGTGACGAATTCGGGGCGGAAGCCACGCAGATCGTCGAAGTAACCCTGACCGGCACCAATGATGCGCCGACGGTCACGCCCAACACCGTCTTTGAGGCGGACACAAACGAGGCGATTGCCGGTCAGCTGTCTGCCGGTGACGTGGACAGTGAGGATGCGCTGAGCTTTGCCGCCGGGGATGATGCGCCGCAAAACGGGGTTGTGACCATCAACGGCGACGGCTCTTTCGTCTATACACCCAACGCCGGTTTTGCCGGCGTGGACCGCTTCAGCTACACCGTGACAGACGCGGAAGGCGGTGTTTCCGTTGGGCGGGTCACAACAGTTGTTGAGGCCAGCAGCGGGGGCGCGGGGGAGGCTTCCGTCACGGTGGATGTGGTGGGCGATGCCAGCGACAGCACCGCCGCCGGGGCATTGGTGATCGATGCCGAAGCCGCGGATGCGATCGCTGTCAATCTCGTCGTCGCGATGGACAGCTCCGGCAGCATCGGGGCTGCGGCATGGACGGAACAGAAAGAAGCCGTTGCCGATGCCGTCGCCCAACTTGCGCAGCAATTTGAAGGGTCCGATACGGAAGTAGAGGTGCAGATCATCTCCTATTCCAGGGCCGCGAGCGCCATTGGGCCCTTCAGCCTGCAAGATCCCGCGCTCGCTGAACAGATCCTCGACCTGCCGTTCCTGCGCGGTACCACGCGGTGGGATCTTGCGCTGGATGAGGCCAATGAATTCTTTGCGGCGCAGCCAGTGGGTGAGGCGAACTTCCTGCTCTTTATCACCGATGGGGTGCCCACCAGCGAGGCCTGGCGCGACTCGCTGGATGCGCTGCAGAACTCGCCGGATGCGGCCTTCAGCCTCGATATCCAGGCCTTCGGCATCGGTGCCAGCTACGATCCAACCCTGTTGCAGGAAATCGACCCCGAACCGACGCTGCTGGAAAGCTCCGCCGATCTTGCGTCTGCTCTGACCGCGACCCCGGTCTTCTCGCCCAGCCTGATATCGCTCGATGTGGCGCTGGAAGTGGATGGCGTCGACAAGGGCGTGATCGCAACCGAGACCAGCGATGCGCTGACCGTGGATGGGATCGACTACGCTCTGCCACTTGCGAGCATCGAAAACATCGATACCCTGCTGGGCGAAAGCAACCGGATCAGTGTCACGGCACGTTTTGACCTCGACGGTGATCGCGATACGGCCGAGGTCGAGCTTTTCAAAAGCGATGTGATTGGCAAGGCGGACACGGCGCAGATGGTCTCCGGATTTGCCGATCATGATCTGCTTTTTGGTGGTCAGGCAGATGACACCATTCAGGGCCATGCGGGTGATGACGTCATCCTCGGGTTTGATGGCGATGATACGATTGATGGTGGCGCCGGCGCTGATGTGGTGCTAGCGGGCGCTGGCGATGATGTGGTGCGCGTGGGCGAGGTGTCCGTAGATGGGCTCGACGTCATCGACGGCGGATTGGGGCGCGACATCCTGGACATCGATGTGGGTGGGAACCTGACCGACGATCTGATCCCGTCGCTTGATATCCGCAACATCGAAGCAATCGATATGGAAAACGGTCTTGGCAATACGCTGGAGCTGACACTTGCAGACGTGGTGGATCTCTCTGCCACCGGCGACAGCCAGCTTGAGGCGCTGCTGGACGCGGCGCTGCCGGAAAGTGCTGTGATCTACGGGGATGCGGGTGACCAGCTCACGCTGCTGGGCGATGCCGAGGGCGGTTTCCAGAAGGTCGCGGGTGCGCCGGTGGACGACGGTCAGGGCAACACGCTCGACATTTACAACTACGTTCAGGACGGCAATGTGCTGGCGACGCTGGGTGTGGACACGGACATCGAAGTGTCGGGCGCTGTCCCAGTCGTCTAAACACGGACCGCGTGTATTTCCCTAAATGTGAACGAAGGCGCCGGACCCCCGCGTTTGCCTGTTTGCAGCATCGCATCGAATCCCGCTAAAACAGGGAAACGGCGAGTCGCTGGCGCTTTTGCGGCTCGCCTGTTGCCAGACAAAAAATGGCGCCGAACCGGGGGGTTGAATGTGCAGGCAACGTGGATGAGTAGGGGATGGGTGTGCAACCGATCCTTGATTGCGGCGTCGATGCTGTTGCTGGGCACGCCCGCGCTGGCGCTGGATGTCGATCTGCAAGGGGCGCTGAGCGAAGAGTTGCGCACCGACATCGAGGGCGGCTCACTGCTGATTGAGCAATCCACGGCTGAGACGGAGATGACGCCGCAGGAATTGGTGTCCATCGCGCAAGCCGATTACAAACGTATTTTGGCCGTCCTTTACGACTATGGGTATTACGGTGCCGTCATCGGCATAAAACTGGACGGGCGCGAGGCTTCCTCGATCAAGTCCGTTTCCCCACCCAGCAGCGTTTCGCGCGCAGACATCAGCATCACGCCCGGCAATCAGTTTCGATTTGGCACCGCAGAGGTTGGCCCTTTGGCGCCCGGCACGACCCTGCCGGAGGGGTTCAGATCTGGTGAAACCGCCAAGCTGAGTCTGCTGCGCGACACGGTCAGCGCCACAACGAACGCTTGGCGTGATCGGGGCCATGCCAAGGCCAAGCTGGAAAGCCAGCGCCTGACCGCAAGACACGCCGAGGGGACCCTCAATGCCACGCTGCGGCTCGATCCGGGCCCAAGGCTGCGGTTTGGGGATCTGAAAGTGGCAGGCAACAGCGCTGTGCGCACCGAACGCATTCTGGAAATCGCGGGATTGCCCACTGGCACGGTCTACTCGCCGGATGAACTGCAGGACGCGGCAAATCGATTGCGGCGCACGGGAACTTTCAGTTCTGTCGCGATGATCGAGGCCGAGGAGGTGGGGCCGGGAGATGAGCTGGGGATCACGGCGCGGGTCGCCGATGACAAACCACGCCGCTTTGGGTTTGGCGGGGAAATCTCGACCATCGAAGGGCTGTCGCTGAGCGCGTTCTGGGTGCACCGCAACCTCTTTGGCGGCGCAGAACGGCTGCGCATCGAGGCGGAGATCGAGGGGATTGGCGGGGACACCGGCGGTACCGACTTCCTGCTGGGCGCACGCTACCAGCGCCCTGCGACCTTCAATGAAGATACCGATCTCTATATTCTCGGAGAGGTCGAGCAGCAGGATGAGATCAATTTCTTCTCCCGTCAGGCGACCATTGGAGCAGGTATCGAGCGCATTGCCTCCGACAAACGCACCTACAGGCTTGGGGTTGCGCTGCGCCGCGCCAACACGCGCGATGCCTTTGGCGATGATCAATACACGCTCTTCATGGTGCCTGCGGGCACCACCTTTGATTATCGCGACCGGATCCTGGACGCGCGCAAGGGCTATTATCTGAACGCGGATCTCACGCCCTTCTATGCGCTGCAAGGCGCGGACAACGGGCTGCTGACCTCCGTCGATGCCCGCGTTTATCGCACCATCGGGGACGTGCGGACGACAACCTTTGCCCTGCGCGGGCAGCTTGGGTCCGTCCTTGGGCCGAGCCTGTCCGATGCACCGGCTGATTTCCTGTTTTATTCGGGCGGCGGCGATACCGTGCGCGGCCATGATTACCAATCCCTAGGCGTCGATGTCGGTGGCGGTCAGATCGTCGGCGGGCGTTCCTTTCTCGGCCTGTCCGCCGAGGTGCGATTTCGCAGCGCGGGCAGTCTGGGCTATGTCGGTTTCTTCGATGCGGGCTATATTGGAGATGAGTCCTTTCCAGACGGATCGGGCGAATGGCAAAGCGGTGCAGGCGTCGGCCTGCGGTATGACACGCCGATCGGGCCCATCCGACTGGACGTGGCAGTGCCCACATCGGGGGATGATGATGGATCGTCCTTTCAGGTTTACATCGGCATAGGACAGGCATTTTGATGCGTTTTCGCTGGATCATAGTTGGGTTGTTCGCGGTGTTTGTGGCGGGCCCTCTGGGGTTGGCCGCGCAGGAGGGTGAAGACGACGGTGGTTTTCTGACCCGCACCATCGAAGATCTGCTCTCGGGGGCTGGTCGTGAGGTCAACATCACCGGGTTCGCCGGGGCGCTGAGCTCGGAAGCCTCCTTTGAGCGTATGACCATCGCGGATGACGAAGGCATCTGGCTGACGCTGGAGGATGTGAGGCTGAACTGGAGCCGGCTGGCGCTGTTGCGCGGGCGCTTGGAGGTGGACCGGCTGAGCGCTGCCTCCCTAGATTTGCCGCGCCTACCGGAGGTTGAGGAAACCACAGAGGTGCCCTCAGCCGAGGCCTCGGAGTTTGCGCTGCCTGAACTGCCGGTCTCCGTCGATATCCAGCTTTTCGAGGTGGCCCGCATCGATCTGGGCGAACCCATTCTGGGGGCGGCGGCGGCCCTGGGCGTGCAGGCCTCCGCGCAGTTGAACGATGAGGGCGCATTCGTCGATTTGACCGCGAACCGGGTGGACAATGCCGAAGGTACCTATGTGATCAAGGGCGGTTTTGCCCGCGAAGGGGCGCAGATCGACGTCCAGATCGAGTTGGATGAGACCTCCGGCGGCATCGCAGGGCGGATGATGAACCTGCCGGGACAGCCCTCTATCGACCTTACGGTAGCGGGTACCGGCCCGCTCGATGATTTTACAGCTGATATCGCGCTGGCCACGGATGGGCAGGACCGCGTCGCGGGGCAAGTGATCCTGAGCGCGCTGCCGGTGGAGACCGAAGGCGCCGCGCCTGACAGACGCATTCGCGCCGATCTTGGCGGTGATATCACCGCGCTGGTCGCCCCGCAGTCCCGCGATTTCTTTGGTACTGAGGTCAGCGTGCAAGTGGATGCGGTGCGCGCGGCCGACGGGGCCATCGATGTGTCCGCCTTTGGTCTTGATGCCAAGGCGGTGCAATTGGCCGGGACCGTAAGGCTCAATGCCGAGCAATGGCCGACCTTCATCGATGTGGATGGCGAGATCGCGCAGGCGGATGGGCAACCGGTCCTTTTGCCGGGATCGGATGTGGCGACGACCGTGCAGTCTGTTGCTTTGAGCGTCGATTTTGACGCGGCCAAGGGCGATGCATTCCGGGGTGACTTCGACATCGTCGATTTTGCGCGGGAGGGCATCCGTTTTGACGAAACGCTGCTGGCCTTGGACGGCACGCTGACGGGCGAATTGGGCGCTGTTGGCCGGTTTCTGGGGGATCTCGATCTGACCACGCGGGGGCTGGAACTGGATGATCCGGAAGCGGCGCAAGCCTTGGGACAGAACATCGAAGGCAAGGCAAACATCGATTACGTCGAGGGCGACCCCATTCGCATCATCGGGCTGGAGCTTGCGGGCGAGGATTACGGGCTGGCGGGCGACATCGTCATCGAAGGGCTGGAGGACGGTTTCCCGACCCAGCTGGACCTTTCGGTTCAGGCCGCAGAACTGGCGCGTTTCGCCGGGTTGGCGGGTCAGCCTATTGCCGGTGCGGCCCGGCTTGATGTGGCAGGGAACGTCACACCGCTCAGCAGCATGTTCGATCTCAGCATCCGCGGCACCACCCGCGATCTGAAGGTCGATGTCCCGCAGGCGGATGCCGTCCTGGCGGGCCTGACCGCCCTGACGCTGCAGGCGCGGCGCGACGCAACCGGCACCTATGTCGATGACCTCTCGCTGACCAACGACGCGCTCAACGTCACCGGGGATGTGAAGCTGCAAACCGATGACAGCGATGTCAATGTGCTGGCGCGCCTCAACGATGTGGCGCTGGTGCTGCCGCAGTATACCGGCCCGGTCAATCTGGATGCGCAGGCGACGCAGGATGCGCAGGGGTGGATCGTGGATGTGCTGGCACAGGCCCCCTATGACAGCGCCTTCAGCGTGAAGGGCAGGGCGACGGGGCCGGAAACGGATGTGCTTTTCAAGCTATCTGTTCCGGAAGTGCAGCCCTTGGTGCCCTCAATCAACGGCCCGCTGGATGCCAATGGGCGCGTCTGGCTGACGACGGATGGGTATAACGTGGACGTGGACGCAGGCGGGCCGTTCCAATCCGAAGTCAGCGTCGCGGGCCTTGCCACGGGACCGGACGCCGCCGTGGCCTTTTCCGCGGCTTTGCCCAACATCGGCGTGTTTGTTCCCAAGATCACCGGCCCGTTTTCGATCGACGGGGATGCGCGCCGGGATGGCAGCAATTGGCAGATCGATACCAACGCGCAGGGGCCTGCTGGCACGCAAGCGGAAATCGCCGGTCTGGTGGCTGAAGACGGCACGCTCGATCTGGGCATTGTGGGATCCCTGCCACTGGGCCTCTCAGAGCCGTTTTTGCAGCCGCGCAGCCTGCAGGGGCAGGCGCAGTTTGACCTGCGAGCCAAGGGCGCGCCGGGACTGGATGTTGTGTCAGGCACAATCACGACCCGTGGTGCCAGCTTCGCGGCCCCGAACTTACGGCTGGCGCTGGTGGATTTGGCGACCGATATCAATCTGTCAGGAGGCCGCGCCCAGATCGATGTGACCAGTGCGGTCGAAGGTGGCGGGCGCATCGCGGTGGGCGGGGGGCTGAACCTCACCAGCCTCGCAGCCGATCTGGACATCGATCTCGACAGCGTCGTACTGACCGACCCGCGGCTCTATTCCACCTTGATCAGCGGGGACATTGGTGTCGCAGGCCCCTTGACCGGGGGGGCACGCATCGACGGCACCATCAACATCGGCGAGACCCTGATCACTGTCCCCTCCACCGGGTTGACCAGCATTGGTGAAATCCCCGACATCGTGCATCTGGGTGCGCCGCGTGCTGTCACATCGACGCGCGCGCGCGCCGGTGTGATCCCGGAGCCCGAAGCGGCGGGGGGCAATGGCGCTGGCAGCGTTTATGGTCTTGGCATTCAGGTGAACGCACCCAATCGCATCTTTGTCCGGGGGCGGGGGATTGATGCTGAACTGGGTGGGGGCCTGGAGATCACCGGCAATACCGCGCGGGTCATCTCCGCCGGTCAGTTCGATCTGGTGCGCGGGCGGCTTGATATTCTGGGCAAACGTTTTGAGCTGGACGAGGGATCAATCCAGTTCCAGGGCGATCTTGTGCCCTATATCATCTTCAGAACCACCTCTGATACGGAGGATGGCTCTGCCAGTATCACCTTGAATGGCCCGGTAAATGAACCCTCCGTGTCCTTTTCATCCGTTCCGGACGGTCCACAGGACGAGGTCCTGTCGCAACTGCTCTTTGGTCGGAACCTCAGTGAGATTTCGGCATTTCAGGCTCTGCAACTGGCGAGCGCTGTGGCCGAGTTGGCCGGGCGCAGCGGTGCGGGGGTTGTGGGCAGCCTGCGGGAAGGCTTCGGGCTGGACGATTTCGATGTGACCACCACCGATGACGGCGAGGCGGCGGTGCGCGCTGGCAAGTATCTGACGGACACGATTTACACGGATGTGCTGACAGGGGGCGGAGAGACAGAGTTGTCGATCAACCTTGAACTCACGGACTCGCTCAAAGCGCGCGGGACGGTCGAAAACGATGGCAATACCGGTATCGGATTGTTCTTTGAGCGCGACTATTGACGGCGACGCATGGGGGCCATTCAGTTTTCGGGCGCGAAATGGCCGAATTGCCCGCGTTTGAATAGCAGGCCCGGCGCGTCTCCCTCTGCCAAAAAGACATGGCGCACCTCGCCCAGGATCATGGAGTGATCGCCCGCCGGGTGAACCGCATATCTGCTGCAATGAAATTCGGCGAGGCAGCCGGAGAGCCGCGGCGCGCCCAAAGGTCCCGTGGACCAGTCGAAAGCCTCAAACCCATCACCCTTGCTGGCAAAATGACGGGCAAGACCAAGCTGGTCCGCGCTCAGCACGTGAATGCAAAACCTCTCAGCCTCGACAAAGGGCGCGTGGCGGCGCGACGCCACCGCAGGGGACCAGAGCACAAGGGGCGGCTCCAGCGAGACGGACGAAAACGAGTTTGCGGTGATGCCAAGCGGACCCTCATCGGTTTGCGTGGTGATGACCGTGACCCCGGTGCCAAAGCAGCCCAAGGCGCGACGCAGATCGCGCAACCGGTCTGAGGTCGGCGCAAAATGCGGCGGTTCAGACAGCATGCTGTTCTGCTTTCAGGAAACTGGCTTTTGCTGTTGGCATATCGTCATGTCCCGTCCTCTAACCCTTGGGAGGTAACGCGCCGCCTGTGAGCGGCAAGGCAAATGTGGTTGGTCAGGCAGATCACGGGCGGCGCCGGGAGGAAACGAAACAGGCCGACCCCAAGCCGGGTCGGCCTTATGATCCATTCGACCTGACGGGCTCTAACCCTTGTTCATGCGGTTTTCGATGAGATCCTCCACGACGGAGGGATCGGCCAGCGTGGAGGTGTCCCCCAAGGCGCCGAAATCGTCCTCGGCGATCTTGCGCAGGATGCGCCGCATGATCTTGCCGGAGCGGGTCTTGGGCAGACCAGGCGCCCATTGGATCAGATCGGGGCTTGCAATCGGGCCGATTTCCGTGCGCACCCAGGTCCGCAGCTCTTTGCGCAGCTCCTCTGTCGGCTCCTCTCCCCCCATCAGCGTGACATAGCAATAGATGCCTTGCCCCTTGATATCATGCGGGTAACCCACCACGGCGGCCTCAGCGACCTTTGCGTGGGCCACCAGCGCGCTTTCGACCTCTGCTGTGCCCATGCGGTGACCGGAGACGTTGATCACATCATCGACACGACCGGTGATCCAATAGTCGCCATCGGCATCGCGTTTGCAGCCGTCACCGGTGAAGTAATACCCCTTGTAATCGGCGAAATAGGTCTTCTCAAACCGGTCGTGATCGCCCCAGACCGAGCGCATCTGACCGGGCCAGCTGTCGGCGATGCAAAGCACGCCCTCAACGTCATTGCCGTGGATTTCCTCGCCCGTTGTCGGCTCCAGCACAACCGGCTTGATGCCAAAGAAAGGTTTCATGGCCGAGCCCGGTTTCATAGCATGCGCGCCGGGCAGGGGGGTCATCAGGTGGCCGCCGGTTTCCGTCTGCCACCAGGTGTCGACGATGGGGCAGGTGCCCTTGCCGACCACCTCATTGTACCAGTTCCAGGCCTCCGGGTTGATCGGTTCACCCACCGTGCCGAGCAGCTTGAGACTGCTCAGATCGCATTTCTCGACAAATTCGGTGCCCTGACCCATCAGCGCGCGAATGGCGGTGGGGGCGGTGTAGAACTGGTTCACCTTGTGCTTATCACACACCTGCCAGAAACGGCTGGCATCGGGATAGGTGGGCACCCCTTCGAACATCAGCGTGGTCGCGCCATTGGCCAGCGGCCCATAGACGATGTAGCTGTGCCCGGTGACCCAGCCCACATCCGCCGTGCACCAGTAGATGTCGCCATCATGGTAATCGAAGGTGATCTCATGCGTCATCGCCGCATAGACCAGATAGCCGCCGGTGGTATGTACAACGCCCTTGGGCTGGCCGGTGGAGCCGGAAGTATAGAGGATGAAAAGCGGGTCCTCCGCCCCCATCTCCTCGGGGGCGCAATCAGCGGAGGCTTCTGCCGCCAGCGCGTTGTAATCATAGTCGCGCCCGTCGACCCAGGTGGTCTGCCCGCCGGTGCGTTTGACCACCAGGCATTTCACTGTGTCCGAACAGTGCAACAATGCCTGATCCGCGTTGGTTTTCAGCGGTGTGGCGCGCCCGCCGCGCGGGGCGTGATCTGCGGTGATCACCACTTTGGCGTCGGACCCGTTGACCCGTGCGGCCAAAGCATCTGCAGAGAAACCAGCAAAAACAATCGAATGAATGGCCCCGATCCGGGCACAGGCGAGCATTGCATAAGCCGCCTCGGGGATCATCGGCATGTAGATGATCACCCGGTCACCTTTGCCAACGCCCAGATCCTTTAGCACATTGGCCATTTTGCAGACCGCACTGTGCAGCTCACGATAGGTGATGTGCAGGGCGTCTTCATCGGGATTGTCGGGCTCCCAGATGATCGCGGTCTGATCGCCGCGCGTGGCCAGATGCCGGTCAATGCAATTGGCCGCGACATTCAGCGTGCCATCCGAATACCAGTTGATCGAAACGCTGCCCAAGGTGTAGTTGACGTCCTTCACTTGTGTGAAGGGCTTCATCCAATCGACCCGTCCCGCCTCTGCGCGCCAGAAAGCTTCCGGGTCCTGGATGGATGCGGCATACATTTCGTCATATTTTGCAGCGTTCACATGGGCGTTGGCGGCCATTTCAGCCGAAGGTGGATAGGTTTTGGCAGATGGGGTTGCGTCGGACATGAAGGCTCCTCCCTTGGGTCGTGACATTCTGAAAGAGCGGCCAGGCCGTGAATGCGCTTTGCGGCATCTTTCTCCTCCGAGCGGGATCATAGCGCGATTGGAAAAGAAGGGAATAAGGTGCAGAAATATAAGGATTTCGCTGTAAACATTTTTCCCGGATGTGGCTGGCGTCTGTAAACTGATGGTCAGAATTGCGATTTTGCCCCTGTTTTCTGGCCTTTGACTGTCAAATCATGCCGGGTATGAGGTGTCAGGGCTTGGCGGCAGATGGTTTTCCGCCTCAACCTGCCTGCCAATGTTCTTCTTCATGCCGAATTCTGCGCAGAATCAAACGTGGCGCCGGGCACAAGAGGGCCGCTGCCATTCAGGGCTTGGCACTGCGTGCCGGCTTGGGTAGCTTTGCCCCAAGCGTGCCCGACCTGAGGCACGTCATAAGGGAGAACCAAATGAACAAATATCTTTCCGGCGCCGCCGTCGCCGCGATCAGCTTTGCATTCGTATCGGAAGCCGCTGCAACAGAATGGAATGTTTCTGTCTGGGGCAAACGCCGTGCTTTCACTGAGCACGTTGAAAAGCTTGCCGAGCTGGTCTCGGAAAAGACGGGCGGCGAATTCACCATGAACATCAGCTATGGTGGTCTGTCAAAGAACCGTGAAAACCTCGATGGCATCTCCATCGGCGCGTTTGAAATGGCGCAGTTCTGTGCGGGCTATCACCGCGACAAGAACCGCGTGATCACCGTGCTGGAACTGCCGTTCCTCGGGGTTGAGAACCTGGAGCAGGAAGTGGCCGTCTCCTCAGCGGTCTATGCCCACCCAGCCGCCGCCGAAGAGATGGCGCAGTGGAATGCCAAGCTGCTGATGACCTCGCCGATGCCGCAGTACAACCTTGTGGGTACCGGCGATCCTCGCGATGAACTCGCCGAATTCGACGGCATGCGGGTGCGCGCCACAGGTGGGCTCGGCCAGGCGTTTGAAGCGGTAGGCGGTGTGCCCACCTCGGTGACCGCGACCGAAGCCTATCAGGCCATGGAAGGCGGCGTTGTGGACACGGTCGCCTTTGCCCAGCACGCGCACCTGAGCTTTGGCACGATCAATCAGGCCGACTGGTGGACCGCCAACCTCAACCCCGGCACGGTGAATTGCCCCGTTGTGGTGAACATCGACGCTTATGAGGCGCTGAGCGATGCGGAGCGGGAAGCGCTCGACAGTTCGGTGGCCGAAGCACTGGATCACTATCTGGCCAATTATGGCGAGTTGCTCAAGCGCTGGGACTCGGTGCTGGAGGAAAAGGGCGTCCAGAAGGTCGAGATTTCGGATGAGGTGATCGCGGAATTCCGTGCCAAGGCCGCAGATCCGATCCGCGATCAGTGGATTGCCGATATGGAGGCTCAGGGCCTCCCCGGTCAAGAGCTTTATGATCTGGTCGCCAAAACGCTCGAAGAAGCCAAAGGCGGCAGCTAAAGCCAATGGGCCGTCCTTATAGGGGGCGGCCCGTTCAATAATAAAAGGGGGTAGGGCGATGGCAGGTTCCGCTGCGGTGCTCGAAGATTCCAGTCTGCTCAGCCGGCTGGACCGTGCATTGTTACCAATCGAAAAATTCTGCGCTCTGCTCAGTGGGGTCGCAATCTTTTCGCTGATGTTTCTGGCGGCCTACTCGGTCACCGGGCGCAAATTCTTTGCCTCACCCATGGCTGGCTATGTCGATTACATCGAAGCGGCGATGCCGATCATTGCGATCATGGGCGTGTCCTACGTCCAGCGGGATGGCACCCATGTGCGCATGGACATGCTGGTCAGCGCGCTTCGGGGCCGTCTGCTGTGGTTCTTTGAACTTGTTTCGGTTTTGCTGATCCTGGTGCTGATCGTGGCGCTGACCTGGGGCGCCTGGGATCACTTTGACCGCTCCTTTGACTGCGCGCGGCCCTTATGCAGCCGTGACAGCTCCATCGACATCGGTCTGCCGATCTGGCCCTCTAAACTGGTAGTGCCGATTGCCTTTGCAGTTCTGTGTCTGCGGCTGATCTTGCAGGCCTGGGGCTACGGGCGCGCACTCATCCTGGGGTTGGAAAACCCGGTAGCCGTTCCCCTGAACCTCAGCGTTGCGGAACAAGCGCGTCTTGAGGCCGAAGCATTGGATGGGGCGGACTGATGGAACCCATTGAAATCGGATTGTGGGTCAGCGGTGGCCTGCTGATGTTCGTCGTGCTGGGCATGCGGGTGGCCTTTGCCGCCGGGCTAGCGGGTTTTGTGGGCCTCGTGTGGCTGCGCTGGAACGGCTTCGACTATGATCCGGAGCGCTTCTGGAAAGCGGTTGAGATCAGCGTGAAGGTGGCCGGGCTGACGCCGCACTCCAAGGTCTCGGCGCAGGTGCTCAGCCTGATCCCGGTGTTCATCCTGATCGGCTATCTGGCCTATTACGCCAAGCTCACCACGGCACTGTTCACCGCCGCCAAGCGCTGGATCGCCTGGGTGCCGGGGGGGCTGGCGGTCTCCACCGTCTTTGCCACGGCGGGGTTTGCCGCTGTGTCGGGTGCGTCGGTTGCGACGGCAGCCGTTTTTGCCCGCATTGCCATCCCGGAGATGCTGAAGATCGGCTACAACAAGCAGTTTGCAGCAGGCGTTGTCGCGGCTGGCGGCACGCTGGCCTCGCTGATCCCGCCCTCCGCCATTCTGGTGATCTATGCGATCATTGTGGAGCAGGACGTGGGCAAGCTGCTGCTCGCAGGGTTCCTGCCGGGCATGTTCTCCGCTGTGGTCTATGCCGCGCTGATCATCGGCATTGCCGTGATCTTCAAGACGGTGGGGCCACCTGTTGGCGGCTTCACCTGGCGCGAACGGCTCGAATCCCTGCCACCAGCGCTGCCTATTCTCGCGGTGGTCGTGATCATCATCTTCTTCGTCTACAACCCCTTTGGCGATGCCTGGGGCACGCCGACCGAGGGCGGCGCCATTGGGGCCTTTATCATCTTCCTGATGGCGCTCTATCGCGGCATGCGATGGGCACAGCTGAAAGATGCGCTGTTGGACACGGCGAAGCTGACCGTGATGATCTTTTCGATCATCTGGGGCGTGCTGATCTACGTGCGCTTCCTGGGGTTCGCCGAATTGCCCGAAGCCTTTGCCGACTGGATCACCTCGCTGGAAATGTCGCCGATGCTGATCCTGATCTGCATTCTACTGGCCTACGCGGTGCTGGGCATGTTCATGGATGCGATCGGCATGCTGCTGCTGACGCTGCCGGTGGTCTACCCGGCGGTCATGGCGCTGAATGGCGGCGAGATGGTCAGCGCCGCCGACAGCGCCTTTGGCATGTCAGGCCCGATGTGTGCGATCTGGTTCGGCATTCTGGTGGTCAAGATGGCGGAGTTCTGTCTGATCACGCCGCCCATCGGGCTCAACTGCTTTGTGGTGGCGGGCGTGCGCGATGATCTGACCGTGCAGGATGTGTTCAAAGGGGTCACGCCCTTCTTTGTCGCTGATGCCATCACCATCGCGCTGCTGGTGGCCTTCCCGGGCATCGTCCTGTTCCTGCCCTCCCTCGCGGGGTAGTCCCGCGTGGGGGGATCAGGGGTCCTCTGTATGTGCCGCTTTGCTGTCGTCCGGGGCCTGCTCCCGGTCGAACATGCCGTAGTCCCGGATCACGCCCGCGACCCTTAACCGGTAGCCGGCAAAGACACCGGCGCGCCCGTCCCGTTGCGCGCCGCGATGCGCGCTGAGCGTTCGCCAGCGCATCACCGCCTCTTCGTCCTCGAAGAACGAGAGCGACAGCAGCTTTGCCGGGTCCGTCAGGCTCTGAAACCGCTCAACCGAAATGAACCCCTCAACCTCCTCCAACATCGGTCGCATTTTCGCGGCGATCTCAAGGTATTCCTCTTTGCGCCCGGCGGCGGGCTCGACTTCAAAGATAACGGCGATCACTCTGGCTCTCCATGTGGCGCGGACGCCAGTTTCAAAAAGGTGCGGTCTTCGCGCAGCAGGAATTTCTCCTTTTGCGCAACGGCATAGTTTTCCCGGCCCAGAGGATCCGCTGCCAAACGCTGGCGGTAGTCTTCGTAAGCCGCGAGGCTGGGAATGTTGTAAATCCCGTAGGCCAGCGTCGATGATCCCTCATGCGGCGCGAAATAGCCAATCAAATCCGCACCAGATCGCGGGATCGCTTGCCCCCAATTGCGGGCGTACTGCGCAAAGTGCTCTTTTTTCGTGGGGTCGATGTGGTAGCGGATGATGCAGGTCAGCATGGTTGTCTCCAATTTTAGCGTGCCCCGTAATACCGGATTGATTGCATTGAACGGTTCGATTAAGGTCGAATTATGAAAGAAGGACCTGATATCGCCCGCATCGCCGCTTTGATCGGTGATCCCGCGCGCGCCAACATGCTGACGGCGTTGATGACCGGCAAGGCGCTGACCGCGACCGAACTGGCCGCAGAGGCGGGGATCACCAACCAAACCGCAAGCTCGCATCTGGCCAAGCTCGACGCGGGTGGATTGCTGAAACCGCTGAAGCAGGGACGGCATAAATACTTCTCTCTGGCCAATGACGACGTGGCGCAGGTTTTGGAAGGGTTGATGGGCTTGGCGGCCAAATCGGGGCATTTGCGGACCCGCACGGGCCCCAAGGACGCCTCCTTGCGCAAGGCACGCGTCTGCTACAATCACCTCGCGGGTGATATGGGCATTCGGATGTTTGACAGCTTCATGGCGCGCGGGTTTCTCGAAACTGCGGACGAGGCTTTGCTGTTGACCGAAAGCGGCAGCGCTTTTGCCGAGCGGTTTGGGATTGATGTCGCGACCCTGCGTTCTGCAAAGTCGCCCCTGTGCAAGGAATGCCTGGATTGGAGCGCCCGCCGGTCCCATCTGGCAGGCAGCTTGGGGCGCGCGATCTTGTCTCAAATTGAAAGCCGCGGCTGGGCCAGACGCGCACCAAACAGCCGGGCGGTGATCTTCACCCCTCCCGGCGAAAAGGCATTTGAGGCGGAATTCACCCTGAAGACGGGGTGAGTGCCAAAGGGATATGCTGTTGTCGCTTTGAGCCTTGCGTGGAAAGCGAACAGTGCCGCTCTCCACGCGTTTTTTAGAGGCCTATTTGGCCAAAATCGTGCCAATCGCGACGCCGAGCAATGCGGCACCAAGATTGCCATTGTTGTTATTGTTCGACTTTCTGCTCGTGCCCTTCCGAGCCGTCGCTTGCGGTGCGACATAGGGAGTGTAGCGCCCCTCGGTTTCCGAGACCAATAGCTGGTACTGCGGGCGGTTCAGGTAGCCGGTCGGTGTCAGCCCTTTGCTAAGCTGCCAATTCGTGATGCCGGTGCGGGTTTTTCCGCCCCATTTCCCATCAACGCCGCCAACGTTATTGCCGGTTGCATTCAAGCGCGCTTGAATGTTGCCCCGGAGGGTCCGATCCAGATCGAGCTGAGCTTCGGTTGCCTGGTTCGCGGGCAAACTGCGCAAGGAAGCCGATATGGGCAGTACCAGAGGACCGGCCTCGTTGATTGCAGCGCTTCTGGAGTTTTGCGCCGAGTTCACGGCCGGTTGTTGCGTACGGGCGGCGGCAACCTCAAACCCGCCATTTCCCGAGCCTTCGAGCTTCCGGATCATGCGCCGGGCGTTGTTGGCATAGAGCCCCTGCGGGAAGCTCTCAAGATAGGCGCGATAATCCTCCGCATCGCCGGTGTCACGGGCCAGATCGAACAGCATCTTCTGCTCTTCCAGCATCCGACCTGCAACCGGGGCCGTGGCGGTTGCACTTGCGCTTGCGGTCACGTCGTTCTGGATCGGCTGCACACGGTTGACAGGGTTCAACATTACCGGACCGGTCAGGGAAACGTTCAGCCACGGGCGTTGCTGCTCTTCGGTGGCGTTATAGACATCACCGGTGACCCGGGTGAAGACTTCCGCGATGTCGGTGTTTTCAGCATCCAGATGCCGCAAGAGGGCGGACGTAAAGGGCGAGTTCACACCTTCTCCGTCCAGCGCCACCTGACCGGGGCTGGTGGCGAATGCAATGGCCATGCCTTTGCCGCCGGTGTGCACTTTCATTTCTGCAAGACCATTTTGCACCGCGGCGGACCGGGTGCTGCCCAGCGAGCGGGTCAGGTTTGCCGACAATGGATTGTCGCGGCAGGCGTCAAGAAACACCAGGTTGACAGCATCTGACAAGGACATCTGACGGGTTACGAAATCCACCGGTACAGCCTCGAAGTCCAGCGAGGTCTCGTCAGCGAACTCGGCGTCTACCGGTACCAGATAATTCACCCCCTCCACGGCCATGCCATGCCCTGCATAAAAGAAGATGTTGACGTCGCTGCTCCGGGACGCGCGACTGAAATCGCGCAGGAGCCGTTCCATCCCGATCTTATCGAGATCAAATCCCGTGTAGGTCTCAAACCCCAAAGACTGAAGCTTCGAGGTCATGGCCTTGGCGTCATTGACCGGGTTTGCCAGTGGCGCCGCATGCATATATGCGCCATTGCCGATGACCAAAGCGATTTTGCGCTCGGTTGATGCGTTTGCCGTCATTGCTGCTGCAAAAAGGACAATGCAAGCCGTAAAAATGAATCTCAGTTTGTGCATTTGGTTTCTCCTTACGCTCGCATTACGACAGCGGTTCAAGATTGATGATTTCGACACGCCGGTTCAGCGGGTTCATGATGTTGGTCGGGTCCATTGGGCGGGAAATGCCATAGCCCAGCGGAATGAGCTGGCTGGCGGGCACTTCGTAAAAGCTCGTCAAATGCTCCACGACCGTTTGCGCGCGGCGCTCCGAAAGTGTTTGGTTATACGCGACATCACCGCGACCGTCGGTATGTCCGACCACCTGAAACGTCATACGGGCAAGCCGCGGGTCCAGCAGGGCCTTTGCGAGAGAACGCAATGCGATCATACCGTCGGTTGTCAGATTAGCAGACCCAAGATCGAAGTTAACGGTCAGGCTGACCGATGGCAGATCCACGGTGGGCGGCAACGGCCCCTGAATATTTATCCCGCGTTTGGCGACAGAAGACATGGATCGCACTGTCGGACCAGTGTTTTGCGGCACCAGCTGTCCAATAATGCTCTGGCTGTCGAAGAAACTCTGCGCGCTCGCCTGTTGCGGCGGCAACAGCAGCAGAGCAAATACAAAAACTAGTATTTTGGATCGCATGACATTTTCTCCTTATATGTGTGCACAGTCGGGAATGAATTATGGAACAACAGTGAGGTGCAGGACCTCGGCGGAAATCTCACGGCGGCCACGGGACAGGCTGTACTCGTCCTCAAGGCTTTCTCTCAGTAGCTGCAGGTAAAGGGCATGATCCACGTCGCGATCAAATGCACCTGTCGCGCCACGCTCCAGAGCCTCAAGCGCGTCGATCGGACTGCGTGAGGCGATCCCGATGATGGCTTCGGTGCCAGCCGGGGCAGAGGCGGTATAGGTCTGTCTGCCGTCGCGACCGTCACCAAACCGCAAAACTGTGCCGGGCGGATGCTGTTCGCGTATCAGAGATCGTCGCGGCGCCAGATTGACCACGGCGCCGTTCGCCTGCAGATAAGCAAGATAGAAAAAGCTGTAGAAATCCGGCGTCTCTATCTCGAAAGCAAGGCTTTCCTCAAAGGCGATCCTCGTTTTGTTGGATAGCATCCGTATCTTGGGCCGATCCTTCGAGCTGAGCGGCAGCTCCAGCGCCTCAAGCGCCGAACAAACCGGGAAGGGGCGTTCGATCACATTGGCGACCGTCGCTGCCCCAAACTTTGCTTTCAGCTCTTCCGCATCCACTGCGTCCTTGACGTGACCATCCAAAGTCAGGCGACCATCGGGGTTCATCACCCAAAAGAGATTGGAACACTCAATTGGAAGTTCGAAACGCACGCGGGGGACGATGTTTCTTGCGCATGTCACAAGGCGCTGTTTCGTCTGCTCGTCACCGCGCGCCAGGTTCGGAACTGCAACTGCTGTAAATTCGTCCTGGCAACCACGATCCGCTTCCAGAACCAAAGGGTGATCCGCGATATCGCGCGCCACATCCGGCACAATTGCAGAACTGCCCGCCTGTCTTATCGTTGCATTGCGCCCGGTAATCGTGGAGCGCTGCAGTTCGGTTTCCCAGGCTGAAAGCGCGGCTTCTGTATCATCGATGGCTTTTTGCATTTCGATGATTTTCCGATTGGCCTCATTCACCATGCCGGAAATAGCACGCAGCGCATCGGTTTGCTGCGAAACGACCGCAGTGGGGAGGAGCAACAGGCCGATCAATGCGGCGCGCTCCAATACCCTCATAGGTTTCGATATCACTCGCACCACTGCGTGGCCTCTCTGTAGCTTCTCATGCTGATCCGAAAACTGCTGAGGCTTTGGCGCGCGCGCGCATACCGCGCGTCGATGTCCAACGGGCTTCCATCTGCTTCTGCCACGCCGTCATCCGGCCAGCAGGTCTCAAGATGGTAGACCATGTCGCTGAGTTGAGGGCGGGAGACAACATTCAATTGCGACTGTGACTCCTCGAGCATGCCTCGCATGAAACCGGGGCAACTGCCCTGGTCGTATTGTTCTTTCAACCCTGTGAACGAGACCATTGTTGCGGAAACCTTACCAACAATGTCTTCCAGATTGTTGAAATAGGCATCCAGTTCAGCCGGAGTGTTATGTCCGTATTCGCTATCCAGAAAACACAGCGGGTTTAATCTCAGGCGTGTCCCCGACTGGATGGCCGCAACCTGTGTTTCATCATCTCTCTCGACACTTGTTGCCGGTGCCAACCCGTTGGCTGAGGCACCGAATTGCAGCAATTCAACTTGCTGACTGATATCTTCGATGATGCCATCTATTTCGGTCATGTCGAGCAAGGACATCTGGGTTTCAATTGCCGGTTGTGCCGTTGCGGGGATCGCAAAAGCCAACAAAGCAAAAATGCTTTTTATCGCTGCCAGACGAATCAACATGAAATATCCACGCCACCCCCCAAATGGATGAAATAAAAGAATCAATTGTCAAATTTCATTAACTCTACAATATTCTTAAGAAGTAGGTGCGGCAAATTATTTGATGGCTTTGTAACGTGGTTTTAAAAATGATTACTCGAGCGTGCGTAACAGGAGCAATTATTGCTACTTTACCGGGACTTGGTGCGCGTGCTGATAGCCTTCTGGACAGTTTCCAATCGCCCTTCGAAAACTTCGATTGCTCTTCCGCGCCGGTGCTCGAAAGATTGAAATTCGATGGCTGTCAATTTGGCTATCTCACGTTCGATCTGCCGACCTATCTTGAGGAGCGCAAGGCAGCGCAAGCGGCCCGGGTTGAGGAAGAAGAAGCTCGGGTCTGGGCATGGTTTGCCGGGCCGCCCACAACTGAGGATTGCGCCTTGTTGCCGGCGCTTGAGCGGGCGAAGTTCAGTGAGCAATGCGATCCACAGACCGCAAGCACTGATGCGCTCAGCCTGTTTCAATGGGAACTTGAGCGGTTGCGGGGACAGCGTGACAGCCTCGCGTCCCGTATATCCAGCCTCAGGCAGGAGTATGAGCGCTTGCAGGCGCGTCAGGAAACCATTGGCTTCAGCCCAAGGGCTTCTGAGGTGGCATTCGCCGACTTCACGGCTGTTTTGGCCGCGCTGGATGCGAAACTGTTGCAGGTCGAGGCGATCACGCGGTTATCGCTTGAATTGGAACGCCAATCTGACCTGCCGTTTGGCCAGGTGCGGCAGCTTTCGCTGGTGCTTGCGCCAGCAAATGTCGTGATGACTGCGGACGCAGATGGTGTGGAAGAATTGGGTAAAACAGCAGCGGATGGGGACCAGGTTATCGTAATCGATGCCGATACCGATATTGCCTCAAGCCTGCTTCTTGTGCACCCTGAACTGGGTTTGGTCTATGCAAACAAGGCCGATTTTTATGCGGATTAAGGGAAATACGATGTCATTTAAGTGCTTTGGACGTAGGCTCATGCGCAGCGTTTTGTTGATGGGGCAGGCGCTGGTACTGGCGTCCGCCACCAGTCTGGCAGCCAGTGATCAGGATGACGAGCTCTTCCTGACGATTACCGCAGGCTCGCAGAACGGGACCTACTATCGTTTTGCACAGGAAATAGCTGAAATGCTCCCAGGTGTTCGCTTTGAAATTGTCACCAGTGAAGGTTCAGTTCAAAACCTGCGTCGGCTCATCGGGTACGAAGGGCAGGCCGAACAACAGTTTTTCCAACTGGCTTTGGTGCAAGCTGATGTGCTGGATCAATTACGTTCTCGTGCGGCCGGAAATGGTGTGCTTGAAAGCATTGTCGACCGTATCAAGGTGGTGATGCCGCTTTATGGCGAAGAAATTCATATATACGCGGAGCGCAATCGCGAGCTGAATACCATCGAAGATATCATCACGCAGGATGTCATCGTGAACGCAGGTGGCGAAAAAAGTGGCACAAACCTCACCGCGCGCTGGCTGTTTGAACAGCTTGGATATGCAGACGCGACCCAGGATTGGACGAATTTTTCAACAGAGGCTGGATTGCCCGCGATGGGAGCTGGCTACGATATTCTGTTTGATGTGTCCGGTGCGCCGAGTTCCACAGGGAGTTCAATTCAGGAAAGCCAGGAACTCAAACTGATCCCGATCACAGAGTATGGAACGCTGCTGGAAAGTCAGGAATCGCCTTATCGAACCGCCGTTCTGACGCCTAAACAATATCCTTGGCTCACACGTGATGTGCCAACGCTGGCTGTTTCCGCCCTGTTGGTGACCTTCGACTATGACGAAAACAATCCCTATTGCGACCTTATCGAGCGCCTGACCCGCGCAATTGCCGATGGGTTGGCTGCACGTCAGGACCCCACCACCAACAGCCACCCGAAATGGCGGGAAGTCGATCTGGTGAATGCGGGCAATCGCAGGGATGTCTACAAATGCGCCCAGCGGGCGCTGAACGGGCGCTGATTGGCATGGATGTTCTGGGGTTCGATAGGGTAAGGCGCACGCTTTGGGTGGCTTGTGCTGCTTTGTTGCTGAGCTCCCTTTCTGCTGCGGGACAGAGCGCACCCGATCGTTTCGCCTTTATCGTGGGAAACAACGCCTACGAGCGGCGGGCAAATGGGGATATCATCGAAAACTCCCGGTTCAATCTCTTCACCCCGCGCAATGATGCGGTGCGCTACGCTGAGGTGATGGAACGCTTGGGTTGGGAAGTGCTGAACGAGTCCCTAGCGGACCGGTCTAACACCAGCTTGCAAAATGATTTGGATGCCGCGGCAAAACAGATAACGGCGGGTTCCGAAGTTGTTTTCATTTTCAACGGCCATGGGTTTTCGGAAAACGGCAAGAACTATCTCGTTGGTGTCCCTGATGACGGCGAGCGATACAATACGATTGCGGATATGCGCGCGGGGTCGATAGACTTGGAAGGGGTGATTGACCGGCTGTCACTTGCTGGGCCCTCACGCATCATTCTGCTCATCAACGCCTGCGGCGACGAACCTTTGGTCAGCGATGCATCAATCGCGCCGGCAAAGCCAAATTTTGACAATACCGTCTCGGAAATCCTTGTGTTGTACAGTTCGTCCCCCCGCGGGATCGCCTATGACTACATCGATAATGATGAAACACAAAACATCGTACGGAACACGGAAAGCGATAGGACAGACCTGAGTTTGGATGCCGAAGAATCCGACCTTCTCCTGTCTGTTTTCGGTCGGGTGTTTATTCCGCAAATGGAGGAAAACAGGCCATTGCTGAACATCTTTACGGATGCGCGGCTTGATGTTGAACGGTTGAGTGCCAGGGCGGCATCTTCGCGCGATCTGCCCAACCGGCAGGGGCTGCAAATCCCACATGTTCTTTTCGACACGATAAATGGCCAATTTAACCTGGCTGACGTTTCAAAGACGGCAGTGGACAGTGCAAGATTTGCCGATTGGCGCATCTACCCGCCCGCGTGCCGATTTAACGTCGAAGATCGACAGGAAGCTTTGCAGCTGCGGTCAGAAGGGCGCCTTGGCAGCAGCGCCGAAGGGAGATCTATCCAAGCCTGTTTGCTCGCGGCGGCGCTTGGGGACCTTGGTATTGAAAAACTGGCGTTTGACAGTGACCGAAACGGTGTTGTGGTTGCATTAAGTGGGCCGGATTCCCCGTTTCGTAATGGCGATCTGATCCAGATGGCAAATGTGAAGCCAGCCGGTGAGCGCCGCGAACGCTTTAATTTCCGCTCACTGGATGTTTTTGGTGATATGCTTGCACAACATTATTTTGTCGAAGGTAGCAATATTACGTTTGCCTGGCGCCGTAGCGACGGCAGCTTGCCTGCATCCGGATTTGAATCTCGCAATTTTTGAAAGGCTCACGATGAAATATCTGATTGCCACACTGTTTTTAGCATTCGCAACGACACCGGTGCTTGCACAATTCAAGACCTTGGATGTTGTCGGCGAAATTGAGCTCAAAGCGACCATAGACGAACGCGATCCAACGATGTCGGGGTCACTTGAGCACCGCGTTTCAATGAAGACGCTGTTTGCAGCTTTTCAATTGTTTGATGGCAAAAACCAAGACACCATTCAAATGAAGGATCTGGATGTTGTGCAGATTGCCGTTCCAGAAAGCACTGACAAAGACGCAAAAATTTGCACCGAGATAAAGACGATAAACGGATTTTATTCGGCCTTCGGCTTTGGCGACGAATTGATTGATAATGGGTCCGACAAAACCAAAGATGTTAAAATTACAGCAGAGCACAGCGACCGTATTGACGGTGACTATAGTGAAGACATGCTGCTGCTGCGCAGCTATGTGGCATATGACTGCCTGAAGCGTCGCAGCTCGTACTTTGTTCCGATGAAGGTCAGCGAAGACCCGGATACATTTCTGGCGGTTTTCGAAATCGGCAATGCCTCGGTGGAGGCCAAATTGTTCGGCGTTTCCGGTCAAGGTCCTGTTGCATCGTCAGACCACTTGCTGAATTTTGAGTGCACCACCACAAAGCGGGTAAAGTCTGGGTATGATTGCACTTTTCCTTTAGGGCATAAGGACATGCGGCCATTCAAGATGTATGAAGTCAGATTGATCGTGACGAGACCAACAAGCAAAGAGCCGAAGACGTTTCGCGCCCGATTTGCGCTGCCACCAGAGTATCAGGGGCCAAGAAGCTAGATTGCGTCACAGTCATTCCACCCGGAGACGAGTATGCGAAACGGGCTAAAAAATCGTGTCGCCTGGGCGAAACAGTGCTTGGGGCAACAAAAGGTAAAATTCTTCTTTTGTCGTATCACACCGATCCTCACCATCCTCGTTTCGTTGGTGACTGTGCCGCTCTTGATCGCAATTGTTTTATTTGCTTTTGCACCAACCAAGGGTGGGCTTTACATTATTGGCGCCGAAACCAGCCGGATACAGTATCAGGTTAACTCCCCCGAGCGCGCGCGCATGATGCTTTATGGCGTAAACGTCAAGATCGGGAATTCTTTCGTCGTCAGAACTGGCGACTTTCCGAAACTGGACAATATGGGTCCTACCGAGATCGCAGTCCCAAACCCGCCAGAACACTGTTTTTGGGGAGAGTTGTCCCCATTGAATAAAACGTTCGTCGAGTTGAGTGTTGAAAAGGGTGTTCAACAGCTGCGGTTGTTCGCGGACCCGATGTCGCCAATAGAAAGTCAAGGTCCCTTGGCAACACTTACCCTGCCTGGCATCGATTTCAAGATTGAAGGTCAGGAAGAGGAGGGGAGCAGGGACGACAGCTTGGTTCTGGACGATCAACCCTTGCTCGAAGATATCGTTCTGGCAGGTGAGATTCAGATCACGCCTGCTCCTGAATGCAACATGAACGGCTTGACAGCCCGCGTCTTCGGTTTTCCGACCCGTGGTTTTGCCACCCTTGCCGAACCTGCCTACATTGATGGGCCAGGCGAGCTGGGTCGGCGCTCTATCGCTACAAAAAGAGTGGAAAAAACGGTTGATTGGCTCGGGATATTGCGTGCCAGTCCTGTCACGACCGTCGCGGGCGATCTTGACTATGTATCGGGTGAGGTAGAGGTCTTTGTTCGGCCGTTTTTTTGCACTGAAAAGATCGTTCAACTTTTGGGCCCAAAGGAAAAAAGAACCGGATGCAAGGATATCTACCGGCTGGACAGTGAGCCGCTCAAAATTCCTTCTGGGTCCGCCATCAGGGGGATTGTCCGCGCCGACCGACAAGATGAGACATCTGTGCTTTATGGGCAGGTGTATTTTGATGGGGCGGTTTACCAGGTCAGTGGTTCGACTGAGGCGGAGGGCCTTGAAATGCTCCGCCCCGGCAGCGGCGCGACAAGAGAGAGCAGCAACGTTTTGTCGGTTTCTCTGTTGGAGCGCGTTGCCTTGGAACCACTGCTAATCATCCTCACGACGGCCTTTTTTACCCTGCTGGGCATCCTCGTAGGCATCCTGCAAATTGAGAACGACAAACCAGACAGTAAAGGATCATCCTGATCACAACGCGTGTGGCATCTTGCGTCTTGTGATCTGAATTTCTGAGATATTCGCCGTTGAGGGTCTGCTGGCTGGTTTGGCTGTGAAAGAAGCGCTGTTCGGGTAGCCATGGTCGGAACGGCTCATGTATCTCATGGGAAGCCGTGGCTCGAATTGATGGTCCCTTGTGGTTTGAACAGAAGAGAAATGACCGTAAATCGACACGTCAAACTCTCTGCTTCCCGATAATTGGCCGCTTATCTCCTGTTTTTGATGTGGTTAGCTCCCGTCGTGCTTGGCCCGTTTTCATTCTTCGACCGCGCGGCGTCGCTTTCTATCGTGTTGACGTCGGCGAACCATGGGGGTGATCGGTACGCATTCCAGGCGCCGCAAAATTCGGTTCGCCAGCTGCGTTTCGAGGGCTCGGCCATCGGAACTCGTCTTGCACTTGATTGGGCGTCACCGGCAAGCCGGATGCGCGGAGTTCACCCGTGCGAACTTGGAGGCCGACGTGGATGGTTGAAGATTGCAGCGCCCCGCCATCAAGGCCAGTCGCGACCCGCTTGCTCCACTGAGCCGCAAGGAATTGATCGCCAGCAGCTCGCATTCGCCACGACCGGGGCGCCGGATAGACAAATGGTGCCGCAGCCGAGTTTGATCCAAGCAAGCTGCGTGTTTTGCAAGTTATCGCTACCGAACAATATGATATGCAGCGTCGAGGGTTCGCAGCGCTCGGTCGACAACTTCGGCATCAGTTAACCTAGCCAAATCCCGGGCAGGTTGGGCACCATTGAAGGCCATGATCACCGGCTGCCCCGTGTAAGGATAGAGGTTAAGCCATTGGTTGAACTGGCCCTGTGGCAAACCGTTCTCGGGTGTCGCGACCCAAGTGACGTCCGCGTCCCAAAAGGCATCATCATAGCGCAAGTAGAGCTTGTACAGAACGCCCATCCCCAGGTTCGCTATTGCGTCTTGTTTTTCTTCGGGCAATGACGGGGTGAAGGATATCATACCCTGCTTCAAAACGCCCAAAGGAACGGTGATCATGACCGCGTCGAATGTGGCACTTTGCCTGTCCAAGTCTTGCAGGTGAACACCGTCCTCGCCGATTTCGACTTTGGTCACAGTACGACCAAGCTGAGTGTCAAAGTCGGCTGAGAACGTATCGAGTAGTTGCACATAGCCTCCCGGGAAGATGACGTCTTCGCCACCGTAATCAGTGTCTCGCCAATAGGCCAGAATATTGATTTCTTCGCTATCGGCTCCGGCGCTGTGTTGAACTGACAGGACGTTTTCGAGCCAGTCGGGTGCATCGCTATCTCGAATTCTGCGACCATCTCCGCCACGGATGATGTAGCTATCAGTCGTCGCTTGCGTTGTGATGGCATGCTCATCAGCAAGCTGGACCAGTGGATTGCTGTTCGTGCCGTGTATCCAACTGGCTCCCAAATCGAGAGCTGTACCAAGACGGCTATCCGTCCATATCCGCCCTCCAATACGCTCGCGCGCCTCCAAGACCGTAACGGCGTGTCCCTGCTTCGCCAGCGCATTCGCAGCGGCAAGGCCGCTTATGCCCGCCCCGATGATTCCGACCGTCTTTGCGCTTGTCTCGAAGATTGCATCAGCCGCGATGATCCCAGATTCATAGGCGGCATGAACCGTGCTGTTGTATGAAGGATGCGTGGCTTCGCCAGCAAAGAATAGTCGGTTCCCAACCGAGCGGCCCAGGGCCACATGATCTCTTCTCCAAGATCCCTTCGCCAAATATGAATAAGATCCGAAGCTATAGGGATCGCGGCTCCAATTTGTACGGATAAAGCCATTTGCGGTACGCGCGCTCTGTGCTGCTCCGGCCAAGGGAACAAAACCCGCCGCTAGAGTGCCCAAGGCGCTATTCAAGAAAAGTCGTCGGAGCATTTCGGGGCCTTCATTGTCAGTCTATGGTTACTTCTTGGGGTCCCATCCAGGCGGGCGAGACAAAATAGCAAGGGCCTCGCGCATGCTCTTCGAGTGACTAAGGTCTATGACGAGGCCCGGCCATTCCGAAAACCAAACCTTGATCGGGTTTTGGCTATTGAAGTCTCGCTTTAAGCCGTAGTGCGGGGTTTCTTCCTCAATCTGAAAGGTTCCCCAAATCCGATCCCAGATGATGAAGATCCCCCCGTAGTTCTTGTCCAGATACTTGTCGTCACAACCATGGTGGACCCGGTGGTGGGAGGGCGTGTTCAACACGTGCTCGAGCGGTCCCAGCTTGCCGATCAATTCCGTATGCAACCATGTTTGATACGCCAGCACAGCGATCACCCCTAAGATGATGGTTTCTGAAGCAAAGCCCATGAGGGCTAGCGGAACATGGGCGATCAGCGACCACACACCTTCGAACGGACCAAATCGGATACCCGTTATGATGTTCATATCGCGTGAAGAATGGTGCACTGCGTGCTGAGTCCAAAGCAGCCGTACTTCATGAGCTATCCGGTGCTCCCAGTAATACGTGATGTCCGCGAGCAGGACGACCAATACCAGGCTCCACCAGGTCACCGGGATCGTCCAAGGCAAACCCTGGGCAATGATCCAGTATATCCCGTAGGCTCCTGTGAGAATAAAGGTTTCGACCAGCAAATACGGGATTTGGGTCGACGCACTCGCCAGCATTTCACCGAACGTCTTTGCTTTGAACTCGCGCTTGAAGAGCAACTCCGCGATTTCGATCAACAAGATTGCGCCGCCGATGAGGAAGAATGCATCATCAATCTGAGTGGTTAAGCTTTCTACGTTCATTCTGCGCGTCCTTTCAATCCCTGTGAGAGTGTCCGCCAGGCCAGCTCTGCGGCTTGTTTCGGTGTCGCCTCGCCGGACCGGACAAGGGACCAGGCTGCGTAGATCAGGTTTTCATAGGCCTCGACGACCCATTCGGTTGGTACGTTTGGGTCGAAGGCGCCTTCTTTCTTAGCTTCGGTCACATCGCGTCGAAGCTCATCCAGGCTCGCATCGTAGGCGGCGGCAATCTCGGGGTCGGCCTCCAAGCCCTCGTTGGCAAGGAACCATTGGCGGTTCGCCAAAGGCACAATTGCAAACAGTGAAAGTCTAAAGCCCTCTTCATAGCTGATCGCGCTTGCCGTCGCCTGTGCGACAGCTTCTTCAAGTTCGGCCAAGGCAATCTTTGCTAAGGCGCGCATTAACTCGGGTCGTCCCGGAAAGTGGCGATGCAGCGTGGCGCGGCCAACACCAGCGCGCAGTGCCACATCGCCCAGCGAAGCGCCTTGGTTCTCCGAGAAAACCTCAAATGCGGCTTCTACGATGGCGTCTTGTGTCGTCGGTCGAATTTTGCTCATGAGACAGATATGTCTCATACGGGACTCGATTTCAACCCATTATGCAAACTCGTTTACTGGAAGCCTGTAAAGCCGCAGTGAATGAGTGTCTTGAACAGCGATCAGTGAGCAACCAAAGGCACAGACTTTGAGATCGCAATGAATGTTCGTAATACGAATTGCAAACGCAGCATTGGAACACCTTGCGCGAGCGTAGCTATGGGCCGGTGCACTCAACCTCTTCTTGCGTCCTCCGAAAGTACTCTTGGTAGATGGGGGGTGCTCTCACAGGACAGGCTACGGCGATGTTGTCTCACCGAAAGCATGTGCTGTAGATTTCTTGTCATCGCGATATTTGAGGGGGAGTTGCTTTATGCCTTCATTTTCTTTTGTCAAAAATGAAATTCTAGACCTAACCGGATTTGGGTTGGGCAGCATCCTCCGAACCAGGCGTCGGCGCGGGTTTATGGACCGCAACGCCGATCATGACGAGTACCACTCCCAACACATCCAGTGCGCTCGGGATCTGGCGCAGGACAATTACTCCGATAATCGTTGCTGTCGCGGGCAGGAGGGCCAGCAGTAAGGCGAAGCTGGCGCGTGGTAGACGCGCCATTGCGAGCTGGTCGCAGACGTAGGGGATGACAGAGGAACAGATACCGACCCCTATACCTGCCAGAACCAGCAAGGGGGCGCCGAAGGCATCGAGTGCTTGCAAAAATCCGATGGGCATTGCGAAGACGAAAGCCACCGTCATGGCAGCAGCCAGACGCTCCACGCCTCCCGACGCGCCGCCTTCGGAAATTCTATGCCCAAGAACTACATAGAGGACGAAGAGCGCGCCATTTAGCAGCGCCCAAAAAAGGCCAAGAAGATCGGATGTGAGCGTAGGCGCATCCGCTGCGAGGAGTGACGGCACATCGATCAACAGCGCAACGCCGATAATGGCGAAGGCAAGAGCGAGATAGTTGCGGCAGGTGCGCAAACCCCAAAGTGCGATCCCGATAGAGCCAACGAACTCGATCGTGGCGACCAGTGAAATCGGCAGTCGGTCGAGGGCGAGATAGAATGAGCTGTTCATTACTGCCAGGCAACCGCCCAGGGCCAACAAAAGCCCGCGCTCGCGCGGCGTTGATGTCTTGAATGTGCGCCACGGCTTTGTGATGGGCGCGAAAACAAGAGCTGCCGAGGCGATGCGGAACCATGCAACGCCAAGTACCCCGACAACCGGGAACAAGAGAACAGCGAAGGCAGGTCCGAGGTAGTGGAAAACGGCAGAAACACCAAACCATGCATGAGGTGGAAGGGCCTCGGAAATCCGTGACATAGCACCAGGGGCGGGTGCCAGGGTGGAATGCTGGGAGGCTTGATTTTTCATCAATCTACAATGCAAGGTGGTAGCGATGTATTATATGGAGATCAAATATGTCGATTGAGGAATTAGAAGCAGAAACGAAGGAAAATTATGCTGGATGCCTTCGATCTGAAGGAAGTATGCTTGATGGAATCGATGCGGCGATTCTACGCGAGCTTTGCGCAGACGCACGGATTCCGCGCGCGGAACTGTCTCGCCGTGTCGGCTTGTCGGCACCAAGCGTTGCTGATCGAGTGCGACGTTTAGAGGACGTTGGCATTATCACCGGGTATGGCGCTCGGATCGACCCGGCCCGCCTCGGTTATGGATTGACAATCCTGATCCGCGCACGACCTTTGCCAGGCGAAATGGGCAACATGATCGAGGCAATTCAGGACACGCTGCAGATCGTCGCCTGTGATCGCGTTTCAGGTGAGGATTGTTTCGTTGCCCGTGCGCATGTCCGCGATGTGGCCGAAATGGAAGCCGTCATCGACCGGATCGTGCCGTTTGGCGCGACGAACTCGTCAATCGTGCAGTCCTCACCCGTGCAAGAGCGGTTGGTACAGCTTTGATTTTCTGAGAGCCAATACTAACGCAGCCTTGGCGACGTGATGCTTCGCCCCGCGCAACGCGCGGCGGTTGCCCGGAAATACGCTTCAAAGCACCGAATGACCGGAGCGTGCCCAACCGGAGAACTCTTCGACAAGTGACGCAGTTGAGGTTTCGATGGCATCGCCTACCTTCTGACTTTCACTCCAAAAGCCTCCCTTTGATCCGATGAGAGGTGCATCGTGGAGGTTGCTATGGTCGATTTCGGCAGTCGATCTTTGTGCCGCATAAGAAATGCCACCAAAGCGTCCGGGTCCTTCTTACCGGCCTCGCGCGTCCACGAGCCGATGGCTTTCTGGACATATGTATCCTCATCATCGACCAGCGACCCGGCGATGCGGAATGTGTCGGATACATCCCCGCGTCGGATGAACGCAAATGTGCTGACCAAGGCAGTGCGTCGCTCATGCGGGTTCACCGAGTGCGCCAGGTGGTCGAGTATGGACCGGTCCTTGTCGCGTAAGTACTCGCCGATGACGTGCGGGGCAGCGCGGTCAACAAAGTCCCAATTGTTCAACCGGTCGTGGCGGCGAAGGTACAGATCAAACAGGGCTTTGCGGTCTTCGTCTGGCAATCGCTTTTTGCGCGCCTGAAAATCCATGACGGAGACAGCCGCCATGCGAACCTCGTAGCGAGGGTCGTCCAAAAGCGCGTCAATTTCCGAGAGTGGCAGCGCAACAAACGCCTTGGCGATTGGAAAGACCTTCGGCATCGGAACGCCCATGATCTGGGTGTTCGGATCATCGCCCTGAAAGAACCTGGCTACACAGTCGATCTTTTTTGGATCTGCCGCGTCCTCTAGTGCCGCTATGAGATCAGCTGCGTTCATATGAGACCGACCGCGCTAAACCGTCTCAGGAAGCAACGCATCAAGATTTATGTAACTGGCCTCAAGCCCCTCATCCATCGGTGTCTGCAACACCGCATCACGTGTGGCCTTGCTGTCATAGGTGAGACGCATGGCGACGGTCGTTCGGCCCTCATGTTCGGTAAAGGTCTGTTCAACCAGCGTCTTACTGTCAGGAGCGAAGTCGAATACCTCGGTGCAGACGAGACGTCGATTGTCCTCGATGTCTCGGTAAACGCCGTTGGCGCTCATCCGACCTTCGGACCATTCCCAGACGTAGCGATATGCGCCGCCCACCCGCAGATCAATGTCACATTCCGGCATAGTGTGGCCTGGCGGGCCCGTCAGCCAGCGCTTCACAAGGTCGGGTTCGGTATGTGCGCGCCAGACGAGGTGTCTTGGGGCGTCGAAGCTGCGGATAATCTTGATTGTCGTGTCCGTGGGACTACTCAACTTCAGAGGCTTCATTCCTTTTCCTCCTGATCCATGAGATCGGCCAATACATCATCAAGCCGCGCATAATTGGCATCCCAAATCACGCGATATTGCTCCAGCCAATCGCGAACAGCGTTGAACGGCTGAACTTCGATCTGTCTTGGCCGCGAGGTGCCTTTGATACGGGTCGAGATGAGCCCAGCATTCTCCAGGACCTTGAGGTGCCGGGAGATCGACGGTTGCGACATATCGAATGGCTCACTGAGCTGGTCGACCGTGGCTTCGCCCTCGACCAGGCGCGCAAGGATTGCTCTTCGCGTTGGGTCGGCCAGGGCTTTGAAAACGGTATCCAGCTTTTGCATGGTAGCCATAATATAACTGAATTGCTATATAGCAAGAGTGCTATTTTTTTAAATCATCTGCAATCTGAAATGGGCGACCATGAGAGTGATGCGATGACAAATACCGACAAACCGGCTCACTCACCGACCGGGAATCTATACATCCCAAAGGACGACGGCGATGCTCCCGTAAAAGCATATATCTCCGCCATGTCAGCATGGAAAAACGCGATTGGTATGCAGATCAATGAGACCGTTGAAACAGTCTTTCAGGAAGTCAGGAAAAAGGTTCGTTGGAACACGCCCTTCTTCGGAAAGCAGGATGGTCGGTTCCTCGCGATGTATTGCTAAAAAAGTATGTCCAGATCGGCTTGCTGAATGGTTCATCCTCAAATTCCATGCCGTCAAAAGCCTCTAAGTTGGAGGGCACTCGGTATCTGGATATCCGTGAAAATGACGAGTTGGATAAAGAGCAGCTTGCAGACTGGATCCGGCAGGCGCTGACCTTCCCCGGTGTGAAAACCTAGGAATGCGAGCATGACCCATGTGGTTGGTTCTCTTTCATTCCATCCTTGGTCTCAGGCAAGCAGAGCGCGAAATCACATCCACCTTTGGGGTGACCCTGATGTTGACAGGTCACTGTATCATGAAATACTGCGCTGGCTCCGAGCTCTGGTATGAGCCCAAACCTAACGAGTTGCTGCGGCATGGCGAACGTCCGTTTCGGTGACGCCGACCAAAAATGCAAGTGAAGCCGAGCTGAGTGTCGAGAGTGGTTTTTAACTGGTTCAAGGACCACCTTGGCTGCTTTCACACTTTCCGCTATAACGCTGCCACGGTCGGCAGATACCGAGGCGTCGCTGCTCCTTTGAGAGAGCTAAACCTGCCAATATGATCGAACGGCATTCCATTTTCTCAAACTGATGAGAGCGCCGCATCGTTAAGCCAGCGACCAATGATGTTGTACCGGTGCTCGATGTGGAAGAAACATGCCGAAGACCCCTTTACCGCTGCGCGCGGGAGACCTGACCACCTTTGTGCGCACACTCTCCAAACAACTCGGCGATGCAAGTCCGTCGCACCTCACCCTTATGAACATGGCCGCGCGGGCGGCGGGCTATCAGAACGTCCAACACATGCGCTCCGTGCATGCAGCGGCACAGCGGCTGAGCCGTGCTGCCGATGATCCGCCTCATGATGCGCGGAAAGTAGAGCGCGCCCTGCATCAGTTTGATGCCACAGGCCGTCTCAACCGATGGCCGTCAAAGCGCAGCGTTCAGACACTTGCGCTTTGGGCGCTCTGGGCGACGCTGCCGGCGGACCGGTCCATGCCAGAGCGGGAGGTCAACGAACGCCTCGCGCATGAACACCTGTTTAACGATCCCGCAACACTGCGACGCACGATGGTTTCTTGCGCGCTTCTTTCGCGCCGTAGAGATGGAACAGACTACCGACGCATCGAACAGGAACCCTCCGCCGAGGCGAAGGCTCTGATCAGCGCACTTGGCGCGCGGCGCCGGGCGCGACCGCAGGAAGCGATGGGGGTGCGCCATGTATAAAGGCTCCTGCCTCTGCGGCGCCGTGCGGATCGCAGTCGAAGGTGACCTGCCGCGTCCCTCCGCGTGCCATTGCACCGCATGTCGCAAGCATACCGGTCACTACGAGGCCTCCATAGATATTCCCCGAACGGCGCTTCGGATCGAGGGAGAGGATGCGGTCCGATGGTATCATTCCTCTGAGAAGGTGCGGCGCGGCTTCTGTGGCACCTGCGGATCAACGCTGTTCTGGGACCCGATCCACCATGACTGGACTGCCGTTGCCATGGGTGTCTTCGACGGACCGACGAACACCTCGTTGTCGATGCACATCTTCGTTTCAGAAAAGGGCGACTACTACGAGATCGGTGATGGGCTGCCGCAGAACATTCGGTAGTACGGGCTAGAGTTGACCAAAACCAACGCGTTTTGGGCGGGCCAAGATGCACCTTTTTTCAACGCCTCTACAAGCCGACATTTGCGAATGGCAGCAAAATTCTTCGGGGCTGTCATCCGCAGGGCCTTAATCCTGCAAGAATGATCTACCTCCGCTTTGTGGAAGCCGCGCTGCGACGTAGGAGAACGCTGCAAACACCTGGTCTCCATTCTGGAACCAGAAGTTGCCCCGATACTTGGCGCGCCCTCCATTGGATGCCTTTGCACGGGGCACGTGTGTCTAGACCTGATGTTCTGAGCCATTTCGGACTAGAGTCTTGGGCACTGGTGGCGCGCGTGATGCAGTTGGATGTGGTTGTACGGCCTGTACGGGCCGTTAGGTTCCAAACCTCAAGTGCTTAAAGCGACTAGTAGTCCAATTGAACTACTCCGCCGTTGCCATGCCGAGACGCCTGAGCACCCGGCGCTCGACGATGACGATAACCTCGTAGAAGAGGGTGGACAGCAGGACCGAGTATGGATGTTGCACCTTGTCGTCCAATGGACCGCACGCCTTTTGGCTGATCGATTTCCATGTGAAGGCACTCAATGCCTGTAGGACTGAGATATGGCGGGTGATGATGGCCATTGGTAGGAGACTTGAATCTTCAGTCTCGACCGTGCTCCAATCGATCAATGGATTTCGTATACGATTTATCGGCTTCTCCCTGATCCACTTTCAATTCTTATCTGGGCCTCGGTGTACATCTTTTTGGGCGACCGGGTCTCAATGCTGAAGATAAACCCGTGATAGATATTTACGTTGGAAATCTCTTTTTTGCCATTGACGCGCATGTGGACGCGTAACCATTTATCCTCAAAGTCAGGGTCGTTTACCCTCAGGTCACTATGCGCATCATAGAACCTCAAGACGTTTATTCTCTTGTTGGTTCTCTCAACAAAGAAATCCCGGTTGATCTGCTGGTGTAGCAATTCGCTTGCTTCTGGGGGCAATACCTCGAATGCCGACATCAGAATGGCTTCTTCGTGGTGAAATAATTTCCAATTCCCTTCACCGCCGACAAAGTAGATCACTTCTGACGCTTGTTTAAGCACTTTCTTTATTGGGAAAAGAGCTCTCAAGATATTCCGCATCCCTATTTGACGAACCGTGTGGCATCTCTGTTGGGTACATCCGGAATATGGTCAATTTTAGGCTCGCATTTGAGATAACAGGATGTATTGCCTCTACGCATGTTGGTTTCTATCGTTGGCATATGAAAGACGCCAAAAATGGAATTGACGAGACGCTCCTGTGGGAGTTGGAGATGCTTCAGGCATCCATTAATGGGGAGTACGGCCTAAACGATGGACGTTTGAACACGTTCCTGATTTTCAACGGTATTTTGCTCGCGGTCGTGGGCGTCTTGGTATCCACTCAGTCAGAAATCATTGTCGGGTCAGTTTCCAAGGCTCTGGTCTTGTGCACAGCGCTTGGCTTGATCAGCAGCGTGATCTCATGGGTGTCTTTACAAGCTGGCATCAAACAAATTGAGATTTTGAAGAGGGGGCGAGCGCAGCTCTATCCACGCCTTCAAGACGCTATGAATACCTCACTCATTGGCGCTGACGTGGGATCTGGTCAACATATGAGCGGCATTTTGGCTTACAGGGCATATCCTGCTTTGTTGGGGCTTCTATGGCTTTTTGCACTGGCTTATGCAGTCACACTGCTTACGTGAATCTCAATCCATGAAGGCTACTTTCTGGCCCCTCGACAGTAGCCGTTCATTCACATCGTCGCCGCCTTCAAGGATTGTGACCAGATACCGCCCAAAACTGCCCCTAGACTCCACTCCGAGCGTTTGGTTAACGGTCATAAAAATAACGACTTGCACTCAATGCACGCCCTGGCGGCCTTGCCCTCGTCTGTATTGTTCTCAGGGGTGTTGATTCCCAAAAAGGCGAAGATGTTCCCCGTGCAGCCAGGTGCGGAAACCCAGTTTCATATCTGCAACGATGGTATCACCGTCAATGACCCTGACGAATGGTGGCTCTAGACGATGCGATAGACAACGAAGAGCCCCGGCGAGAAGGTCGTCAAAGATTTCAAGCGCGCCACGCGCCAGCAGTATTCATCCGAAGAGCAGATCCGGATCGTGCTGGATGGAAAACGCTCGTTCGGGGTCTCGAATCTCCTCGGAGGATGGCATCGGCAAGCCGCTGGTCTTCAGGCGACTAATAGATCGACCAATCTGGATCGCAGCGATGCATTCTGCGCCGAACTGTCCGCCAGAACATCGAACCGAACCGAAAATTCGGGCACGATCCCGATCTTGTCCGCGGCTATGTTTCGCAAACTGAGTTTCCAGTCGTGCGGCGGGGGCGGTGGGAGGCCACCACCCCCGCCCGGAATAGTTGCACCGCCACCCGGCGCGGACCTGCACAGGTCGACCTCCAATGTCTCAAGCACCGGTTCGATGTGATTTGCGTATGCAAACACCCCCTCGGCTAAGACGATGGTGCCGTTTTCGTCGCGCTCTTCCTCGTTTCCGGCAAACAACAACCCGATGACACGCCGCGAGTTGTCCACCGCGACCGATCCTGAATCTCCTGGCAGCAAGAAGGGGTCGCCCTCCGCCAGATTGGCGAACTGAAAGATCGCCTCGTTGCTCACGCCATTGATCGAATAGTGAATGATCAGGGAGTCCTGGGTGGCCTCGCCCCGCGTTTCGCCGGTTGCCATGAACGACGGCGGACCGGCGAATATAGCTTCGCCGGTGCGGCTTTCGTACATGGCGAGGTTCTGAAGCTGCGTGCCGGACGAACTATAGATCAAAAATACCGATCCATCGCCCTGACTGAACTGAACCACGGGGGCGGGGATGTTTGGTCCGCTTGAACCGCCGGTCAGGATCATAAGTTCTGACGGAGGAACCGTGGTGAAATCAACCGACGTCACGCGGCGCGTGATCGGACCAATCGATCCCAGCGTATCGAGGATGAGGACATGATCGTTTCCGTAGATCATGTATCGCAACGTTGTATTGGCGGCGCCCAGATGAGTAAGCGAACCGTTCGGGCCGGTGACCGTGATGCCTTGCGCGTTCATCTCAACCGTGACGTCGCCACTGCTGCTGGAGGGGGCATTCGTCCATTCGCCTGCAATGAACAGCCCTTCTTCGACGGCGATCGACCGCGCCCCCGAGGTGATTTCGATCTGGTTGCTGAACATGACCGGTCCGATACCCTCGAAATCGACGGAGATCGCTACGTCAAGCGCGTCGATCGTACCAGAAGTCACGCGCGATGTGCGCCCGCGTTTGCGCACCTCCATGCCAATGTCGGCCACACCGGTCCCGCCAAGGGCGCCGATCTCGACGATCTCGCATCGTGTTTCGCGGTTTGTAGCTGAGGCAACAGCGGCGTCGATCTGACCGCCGAGCACTGCGCGCTGCAACGTGCCGATGACATCGTCGGGGCAGGCCCCCGCATCGGGAACCGATGGTTGCACGATCTGATCGCCAACCGCGAACATCTGGTCCAGGGCAAGTACATGGTAGTTGCTCAAAACCATCGGGTCGTCGGTCTGCCGGTCCACAACCGGACATCCGAGCGTTCCGGAAAATGCATTGCCGCCGATCTCGCGGCAGCTTCCAATGCTAATGCCGCCGACCAATGGATCGTAGGAACTGGCATCCACCGAAGCCGCCACCTGTGGAACAGGCGCGGCAAGAACCATCGGCTTGATCCGCCGCTGGATAACATCGGTCAGCACGCCTGCGAACTGCGGCGGGATGCGTTCGGGCGGCGGAACATCACGCTTGTCCGTCACATAGACCCTTATGGCCAATTCGTTTGTGCGCCTTCCGCCGACATACTTCCAGCCAACGCCAACGCCGACGACCCCGGGCCGCTTAAGAAATTCAGATTCCGCGTTGCGTTTTGCGGCCGAAACTCTGTCAAAATCCATCTTTCACAATCCTTCGCTTTGCTTACGAGATGTTGACCAGCACTCGGATCAGGCCAGTCCCGCACGCCAGCGGCTCCATGGCTTTGCCGATCATCGCGCCAAAGGCCTTTGCCGGATCGGACGCCCGCATCGCATGGCCAAAGCGCGAACCGCTCACTAGGATATCGCCAATCTCTATTTCGCCGGGTTCCGCATCCGCCCAGCAATAAACCTGACCCATCAACGCAACTCGCGCGCTGGTTTCGCCAGCCTGAGCACGACCCAGCACGATCCCGGGGCGCAATCCGCCAGCGCCCGCAACAACACCGGCGACACGGCTGTCATAGGCTCTGGTCGTGGCACGGACACCACCATCCTTGGTCAGGCGGACAACCTGACCTGCCTCGACGGCGGCATCGGTCGCGAGCCGGAATTCTTCCGCACAATCCCCGTTGCTCAGAACGATATCTCCGGCATCGGCGTTCAGTTCGATGGTTGCCTGGGTGTTGTCGAAAATGTCGTCGGCACCTCTTGGATACAGATACACGTTTCCGGATCTGCCATTGGTCCCAACACGGATGTTTGCGTCGCCACCCATCATCGAAGTGATCGCCCCGTCCGCATCGCGGATTTCAAGGCGTTGGTCGCTGGCGCTCAGGTGCACACGCGTCGCACCACCGGTGTCCCGCAACAGCAAGTCGCCGTCTCCAGCACTGCCGCCGAGACTCGCATTGCCGGTTTCACCGTTCAGGGCAATCGAGGCTTGGCCATCACTGAATATGTTGCCAGCGTCCGACGGAAACAGAAACAAGTTGCCTGTGCGCCCATTGCTGCCAGCGCGGATATTGGCATCGCCACCCATCATGGCGGTAATCTCTCCGTCGGGGTCTCGGATCTCCATGCGCTGACCGTCCGCGCTGAGATGCACCCTTAGCGCGCCATCCGGACCTCGCAGGAGCAGATCTCCATCCACGCCGCCGCCGCCGGCGCGGATATTACCGTTTTCCGCGTCCATGCGGATGGTGGTCTGGCCCGAAGAATTTCTTGCCTGGATCGTGCCCTCCTGGCCATCGTTCCCAACCGTAATACTCCCGGCTCCGGCATCTATAAGAAATGTCTGAGTGTTTTCACCGTCCTGACCGAGGATTCTGCCATCCACACCGCTACCGCCGATCCGTAGCGTGCCGGTTTGGCTGTTGATATGCAGGACCGCCTGCGCGGTGCCCGCAACCGTATTGGCATCCGCATCGAAAATTGTCAGGTCGCCGTCTTGTCCGTGCCCCCCGAAACTGAGGTTGTTGCCAGGCACCTGCCAGCGGAGCACCACCTCGCCATCGCTGTTGTGGCCAAAAATCGAACCGGTTTCCCGATCCAAGCGCAGCCGGACGACACCGGCGGCGTCGATGATGACCAGATCCCCCTCAAGCACTAGGTCATTTGTTGGAATACCTTCATCGGTCATTTTGCACTCCTATAGCAGGCATAAAATAGGTAAGCAGGTCGGAAGTCAGAATTGTGGGTGCGACTGGAGAATGCGCCCCGCCACCGCAGTATAACACAGCCAAGCCGAAAATCGGCGGCTTGTCGGCTCACGCGGATGACCCCGGCGCAAAGGATCTTGCCGCACGGCAGCGTCACACACTGCCGTCAAAGACGGCATTGCGGGTAGAGAGGCGCCCTCTGTCCCGCTGGATGCGCCGTTCTGCATTTCGTCAGAGGTTGGCTCCAAGCCAACTATTCTGATCTTTTGCGACGTGGCAAATGGCTTTTTGCCACCCCTGAAACCCGCGCAATCATTTTCGTTCGGGTTCGATGGGTCGCTGAAAAAAATACTATCTTTTCGCCTTGGGGGCTGCGGAGGTAGCAATCACAAAATGAGGCCCATAACCCGGGAGAGGTTAGCCTTTGAGGCCGGGGTGTCCCAGTTCTCTTTCGCAGCGCGCTTCCAGGCGTTGCTCGGACTCGCTCCATTTGGGTGCATCCGCAAATGGCGCGTGATCTTCGCACCTCAGATGCTGCGAACCCTCAATACGCCCTTGGCCGAAATTGCGGAACGTGTCGGATATGGGCCGGTCAACTCGTTCCGTGTCGCCTTCATGAAAGATGTCGGAGTGCCGCCGCGTCGATGGAGGTTACGGGAAAAAGAAAGAAAAATGTCGAAAGAACGACGAGATGATCGATAAAAGTAATGCCTGCGGGCACCCCTAGATTGAAGTTGAAAGGCTCGGATGCGGCAGCACTTGAGTTGCGGACGTTGCACTCGTATTCCAGAACACCTGTTAGGCTACATAGATTTGCGGTTTTTTTGCGAGAGGTCCAAGGTCCTCCCCAAGCCCAAAAGTTCCGAATGCCGCTGTAAGTTTGAACGGCCACTTTCAATTATGCGCGACCGTTCACTACACTGAACTTGCCTGTAACCCAGGTCTGCGACCGGAAAGGCGTCAGATGAAAAATCTCTCGACCGCACCCATGCTGACGACGCAACGTTTGGTTTTGCGTGGACCCGAACGCAGTGATCTACCTGAGTTCACCCGCTTCATGACCAGTGCCCCGTCGATGGCGGCGCAGGGCGAGACGGTCACAGCAGAACAGGCTTGGTTCGGGTTTCTGACTGGCATTGGCCACTGGCATTGGCACGGTTTCGGCTTCTTTACGGTCGTTGAAAAGCAGACGGGGCATCCCGTCGGCCGAGTGGGCTTGATCAAGCACTCGGGTTGGCCGGACGTAGAGTTGGCATGGCATCTATTCGAAGACGCGGAGGGAAAAGGCTTTGCCACGGAAGCGGCGATGGCCGTCAAGAAATGGGCCTGTGAGGATCTGGGGTTCGACAGGCTATGCAGCTATATAGATGCGCAGAATACACGCTCAAAGGCTGTGGCAAAGAGGCTCGGTGCCATCTCGGACGGAACGCGGGCCGCGCATGAACCAGAGGCGGAGATATGGGTTCACTCAGTGGAAAGCCATTGAGACAAGCTGGTGAGACCTTGCAAAGCCGCCTTCCGGGCCTTCTTCGATGATAAAGTCGATCAGGGTGTCGCGGCCCTGGATGGCTTCTTCCAAAAGCAGGGCGGAACAACCGCCCAAGCGGCTTAATGCCAGACGCCGCTTTAAATTTGGTCTTTCGCACGCATCTGGCGAAAGGCCGGTTTGTCCGTGCGGCCGACATCGGCACGGCCTACGGCTATGGGTCGATCACGCGCAAGCTGTTGCCGTGGGGCCTGCTGATCATTGTATTCTGTTATGGCCTCTTCATTGGCTCTGCGAACGTGTTCTCTGTGCTAAAGGCAGAGCCGTCTCCGCTCGGCCAGCGCTCGGACCTCTTTGTTTATCTTGACACCGCCATTGAAGAGAAACCCGCTCAAGCCCTGGCGGTTGAGCGCTGGTTGCGTGCCCCCACAGTCTATGTCGGTGATGATGGTCCACGCTTCTAGCTCGGTCTGGATCCTGCGGAAACCGATCCAGCCAGCGCTTTCTTTGTAGTGAACACACAGAGTTTTGACGACGCAAAGACAATGGAGCAACGCGCGCGGCGGCATCTCACAGAGAACTTCGCATCATTTAGACCGCGTCTGACACGCCTCTCCATGGGTGGCACGGAATCTGACATTGTCGAAATCCGGATCACAGACCCAGATGGCGACTTCCTCATGGAGGCCGCAGAGCAAGTAAAGAGGGGCTTCGCGCAGATCCCCAACCTTGCATGCAACGAGGATGATTGGGGCAAAAATCCATCAAAATGGTTATCGACATCGCCCAAGGCAAAGCGCGCGAACTTGGCATCACGTACTAGGATGCGTCAGGCGCGATGGATACGTTTTTCAGAGGCACACCCTATTCGACTTTTCGCGAGGGAACGGATGCCATCCCCATCGTTGCGTGTGCGCAGGAGAATTTCCGCGACGGCCTGGAAGATCTCGCGAACCTTTCTGTGCCTACAGGTCGCGGCCTAACCTCGCCTAATCAGGTGGCGACATTCCGACCGACGCTAGAGTTCTCGTAAACCTGCCGTGAAAACCAGCAGTGCGTGATCAACGTTTCCGGGAAGAGCAACATTGGGCGGAACTCATGTATAACAGTTCCTAGAACTAACCCTGACGGCGCTCGATCTGGGCCCGGATTACACGATCAGCATCCGCGGGGAGAGTGAGGAAGGCGCAAAAATACAAGGCAGGTTGGTAGCTGGTATTCCCTACAAAGTGATCGTCATGTTGGCCGCGCTCACGTTCCAGTTCAATTCTGCGCGCCGGGTCGTTCTGACGCTCATGACCATTCCTTTGATCGTCCTCGGCGCGCCTCTGTCACTTTCGGACAATCGACTGTCACTGCGTGAGATGGCGCACGGGTAAGATTTGCCGATATAGATCTGAAAACACTATTTACCAACGCACGTGCTTTTAGTGCCTCGCTGTTGCGGCACCACATGGCTGGCGACATAGGACAGTGCGCGCCATCGAAAGGATGCTGCAATGTCTGAGAAACTGGATGGATTCCTGGCTGCGACCCGCGACCACGCGACTCAGGTCTCACCCCCAATGAAGATGTACACCCGCGCCACGAACGACGGCGATGGCACATGGACCATCAGCGGTGCGAAAGCCTGGGTCAGCCTTGCGGGGGAGGCCGACATCTATTTCACCGTCGTGAAGACCAGCGACGCCCCCGGCCAAAAGGATATGGCCATGATCGCCATTCCGGCTGATGCGCCGGGGATCAGCTTCGGCTCGATGTATGAGACGCCGTGATGAGGGACGAAACGGCAATGAGTCCGCCAAAGAGCATGATCACGCCGGAGCGGTTCCTGCCCTGACCGGGGGAGCCGCCAGCGTTCGAGCCAGGGCGACCAGAACACTTTAAGGGCCCAGGGCAGGATCAGAAGGGACAAGAGGCCGATCTGGTCAAGTGGCGGCCCTTCGCTGCGCAGGACCGCTGGAAGGCCGCTCCATGTCAGACCAGCGATGATGCTTTGCGCGACATAGGCGGCGCCGATGGCCGCGATGATGCTGGCGTGGGAGAGATGCGCTGCCACCAAAAGCGCTTGGTTAGGCTGACGGTGACAAGCCGTCCTTCGTCGCGGTAGCAAAAGCTGCTTGCACAAGTTGGTTTTCGGGTATCGAAGAGATTGCGAATATTGGCCTGTACGACGGTGCCGGGGACGTGCGGCAGCGCGTAGGACAGGGCGAGATCCACATAGGTGCGCGAGCTGTTACGGATGGTGTCGGCATCGATGTTGAAAAGGGCGGCCGACAAGAGGCTATTGCTTCCAGGCAGCTGATATTTGACGCCAATCTCTTGCTGCAAGGCTTCGGTCGGGCCGGCTGGCCGGGTGACAACCACGTTCACATCGTCATAGACAAGTTGCGGCACGGGTAAAAAAGACGAGGAGAGGTTGATATAGGGCGTTATCCCGGTCGCCATCTCATAAGAGAGGCCCAGGCGGGCAGAGGTGCCGGTCTGTCGTTGCGACTGCAGGGTACCTGTCGCATCCCGCGAGTCGATATCGGCCCGATCAAAACGAACAGAGGCAAAGGCCTTCAGGCTCTGCCATGTAATCTGATCGTGGAGGTAGACGCCGATCTGCTCCATCTCCAACCCGCCCAGATCGGCGAGCGGTGTAGCTGCGGCACTAGCAGAGGAGACCAGGCTGCGGGCAAAGGCAGAATCGTAGTCGGATTGAGTGACATCGAGCCCAAAAAGTAGCTCATGGCTGGCCGCTGCTGTCTTAAAATCGACCTGAACCATTGTGTCGACCGTCGTGGCAGTCATGTCTTCGGTGTAGTGATCCCAGTTGCGGATAAATCCTCCCAGACCATCGGGTGTCAGGCCGCTGTATTCCAAATCGGCGTCAACATCACTGTGGCGGAAATTTTGCCGCAGCGTGACGGCGTTGTTGAACCGATGCTCGAACTCATATCCGAAACGCCATTGGTCCTGTGTAAAATCGTTGTATGCCGGATCGGCCACATAAAGGTCAGAGACCTGACCGAGCACCGGGTTGACAAAGACCGCGGTGGCCCCGGTGACGCTTTGGCTGATCTCGCCCAGCAGGGTAAGGGTCGTGTCTGGCCCCGTGTCAATTGTCAGTGCGGGGGCCACGTAGAGCTTGTCATCCCGGAACCCTTCCAGATGGGTGTCGGAGTCCCGCGCCAGCGCTGTCAGCCTGTACCGAACCGTCCCGTCGCCCGTCAGCGGCCCGGAAAAATCACCCGCTACTTCCCGGCGACTGTGCTTGCCCAAGCCAAATCGAAGTTCGCGGAAGGGCTCATCCTTCGGGCGTTTGGAGACCAGATTGACAATGCCACCCGGACCGCTGGCACCATAAAGCGATGACGCCGGTCCCTTCAGGACAGTCAGCGCCTCCAGCCCGTAGGGTTCGTTTTTAAACAGCGCTGTGGGCGAGTTGTACTGTCGCAATCCATCGCGGAAAATTCCATCGTAGAAGGCGGGAAAGCCGCGCAGGTTGAACGCATCGAACCGGCTGTCATAGCCAAAGGAATAAGGGTCAGCGCTCGCGGTATAGGTGAGTGTTTCATTCAGTGTCCGGGGGGCCTGATCCTCGATTTGGTCTATCGTGATTGCGGTCACAGCCTGCGGGATTTGCAGGAGTGGGGTATCCACCTTGGTGGCCTGTCGACCGCTCTCAACAACATAACCATCCTGTACAAGGGTTGTGTCGCTCTCTGCTTCGGACACGATGGCACCCAGATCAAACGGTACATCTTGAGCGAGCGCCGGGGCCCCGAGGCCGTGTGCGATCATGATGAGCGTGGAAAGCGGTCTGGTCGTCATATGTTTGTCCCATTTTGTCGTATCTCGGCTGGGTACAAACTTACCTGACTGTTTTAATCGGTATTTGCAGGATTCGGTCCTGAGTTAAAGGGGTTTCAGGAACTTCTCCGTTCGGGTTTGCCTGTCGTGGCGCGAGAAACGGGCACGAACCTGCCGACCCCAACCGCCGATGTCCGCCAGCCGAGGGACGGATTTCCCAGAAGTCTAAATCGGTCTTCAGTTGCCTACCGACGCATTGCTCTGCTGTACGTGCCCCCAGGCACAAAAGGTGAGCCGCAAGATCAATGAGCTGATCTGTTACTTAAATCAGCCCGCAGAATGATATTGCGCCCTGCCTCCGAGAGGGGAAAGCCTGGTTGGGGCGATGGCGCCAGCCAGCATGTCCTTTTGCCTCCTGTGCGTCTTACGTCCGAGCTGCTGGGGGGACCGGTTTGCCAAAAGCGGTGCTTGCTTGACTGTCTGGGACTATCCGCGCTGACGTGCTTCGGGCAAACGGGATATAAGTTTTTGCCAGCGCGTTCGAGATTGGAAATGCGGCGCGGCTGATCAGGTGTTTGCAACTGAGATGGTATGTCCGCGATGCGGCAAATGCTGTGGCGATCGGCGCCTTGGCAGACTAGCGCCGCCAATCCAGCACAAGGCTGAATTTAAAGCTGCTACCGGGTAGATCGTCGGGTGCCTTCGCAAAGCGTCTCGCGCGCTTTACCGCGTCCAGAGCGGCTTGATCCAACGCGGACACCCCCGAAGACCGGCCAACGCTCACACCGAGGATTTGTCCGGACCGTGCAACGTTCAGAATGATCTGGGTACGCCCGTTTTGTCGCGTCCCCCGGGGGTAGCGCTGTTGGCGCGCAAGCTTGGCCCGGATCTTTGCACCCCAGACCGCCTGCAACTGCTGCTGTTGCCCCGGCGATGCGGTCGCGACCTCGGCTGCGCCGGTATTGCCAGCCTGCGCAGTCCCGCCGCTACCTGCCGCCCGCCGCTCGGCGCGCCCGGCAGATTGAGCTTCGGAGGTTTTGGCCGTTTGCGGATCTGGTTGTCGCTCAGGCCTCAGTTTCGGCCGGGTCGTTGGGGCGGCATCGGGAACGACATCCGGTGCTGGAGTTTCAACCGTTTCGGGATCAGGCTCTGGTGCGGGTGGTGGGTCAGCTGGCGCGGTATCGATTTCAAGGCTGTCGCGGGTCGGCGCGGGATCAATGATGGCCATGCGCATTTCTGCCCGCGGCGCCTGCTGCACTTGCAACGAGGGCATGGTAGGGCGGGTGGTTATGGGATCGGTGGGGGGGTCCAGCACGGCGTCCTGTACTGTCTCCACTTGCGTCGGGCGTTCCCATGCTTCGACCATTTTGATGACGGTCGGTGCGGCAGCCTGCAGCGAGATTATCTCCTCCCCGCCAACGCCTCCCGCTTCCGCTCCCTCGTCCGGTTTCACAACGAAGAAAGCAACATGCAGAGCGACCGCGATGGCCGTAAAGAGAGCAAATTCCAGCCACCGCATCATTTGGGTGTCACCACGAGTTCGACCCGCGACAGGCCAGCTGCGCCGAGATCGCTCAGAATGCGGGCAAGACGCGTCGCCTCCAGACGCGCGTCGGCGCGCAACTGGATGACCGTCATTTCGCTTGACCGCGCCGCTAGGGACAAAAGCGCCGCCTCATCTTCCACGCCATCAAAGGACATCCGACCGCTTTCATCCACAAACAACACCGGTTCGGCCTCGGCGTCGTTCTCAATCGATGCTTCCGGAGGCGTGACGTCAAAGGGCTGTGTTGCAAGTTGAGAGGTCATGAGAAAGAAGATCAGCAGCAGAAACACAACGTTGATCATCGGGACGATGGATTCAACGCGGCGGCGCTTGGGAGGGTCGCTCAGATCCATGCGTTACTCCATCAGGACGATGGCGGTGAACCCGGCGGCGCGCAGCTCTTCCGTGACGGTAACGACACGTTGCAGATCGGTGCCGTCCCGACCGCGCAACACGATCATGTCGGTCGGAGCGGTCATCAGTGGGCTGAGTGCAGCGACCAGATCGCCTGTTGGCGCCCCGTTCAGGGTGATGGCATCCGGGGCGATGTCCACAAGTCGCGGAGGACCATTATACGCGCCGCCACCCGCAGCCAGAGGCAGTGGCAATACCGCATCCAATCCGAACCGTGAGGCCAGCATGAAAAACACCAGCAGCAGGAACACCACATCGATCATTGGTGTGAGGCTGGGCTTTCGACGCGGCCGGGCAGGGGGGGCGAATTCCATGGTTATTGGGCCGCCATCTTCAGGTGCCCCGGCTGTTTGGCGACAAAGAGGCGGGTGGCATTATCTTCGATGTCACCTCTGATCCTGTCGATGACAGATTCGAACCACGTCAGCGCCACGGATGCGGGAATGGCGACCGTCATGCCCGCCGCTGTGGTCAAAAGGGCCTCCCAAATGCCCCCGGCAAGCAGGGCGGGATCCGCTTTGGATCCGGCGGCCTGCAGAGCCTGGAACGCCGCGATCATCCCCAGCACGGTTCCCAGCAGCCCTAGAAGGGGGGCGATGGTGGCGATCAACTCCAAAGCGCCTAAACCCACCCTGGCAGAGGCAAGCTCGCGTTTCGCCACGCGGGCTGTTTCCTCACGGGCGCGGTCCTCGGGGAGCTGTTCAATTGCGCTAAGCGTTGTCGCCATGACTTTTGATCGGATGCCGCGGCGGCCTCTGACCAACACCAGTGCCCGTTCCAGATTGCCACCTTCGAAAAGCTCAACGGATTGACTGGCCTTGCCACGGGACCACGCACCAACACGTGCCAGACGCCAGATTTTCCACAGGATCAACGCCAGTGTGATGACGGAGAGGGCGGCAATCGCCCAGACCACAGGCCCGCCATCCTGAAGAAATGCCTGGGCGCGTATCAGGGCGCTTTCTGCAGTTGGCCCAGCATGCGTCACACCAGGTTCCGAAGCGACGCTCGGGGAGGGCGGCACACGCCCTGTCGCGACCGGCGTATTCTCCGGTGCTGCTTCCGACGCAGGACGGGGAGGCGCTTCAGCCTCACCGGTGCCGGGAGGTACAACGTCGACCGTTTCCGATCCCACTTCCGGTGCTGGCAGGACGGGTGTGTCGGTTGATGCGGCAGGCCCTGCCGCGTCCTGCGCGAAAGCGGCCGAAAAGCCCATTAGCAAAATGGCCAGCAGAAACGGCTTGATCATGTCAGCCTCCCATGGATGCGGTCGAAACCGTGCAGGAAACCCCTGCGCCGGATTGTCGAAATTCATTTGAATTTGTCTGGCTGGACCGGGCGCTGCGTATGGCAGAGCCTCTCGGTTTTGCTCGATCAGATGAAAGGATCACCTTTGGTTCGGGTAGATTTTTGGCAGGGATTTGTCAAGAAACGCGGCAAGGTATCGCCGGTTTCCTATCCATATGCCTGACTGGCCAACCCGTACAACTTTACCGGAACAGAGGGCTCGATGAGCGGTTGCTCCCCCTTTAGCATGGTCGTCCCCATGTCAACCTTGGACAGCCCGATGGCCTCCAACCAGTCGCAAAGTCCAAGCCCGGGGTCACTATCAATCCTGAAAAACGCATTTTTCGCGGTGTGCAGGGCCCGGGTGACAAGTGCCTGCGCCGTTTCGGGCGCGTCGGCCACGATCGGGCCGATGATGCTGCCCTTGCCAGCGTGTCTTTCCAACGCGTAGCCGACGATCCGACCGTCGCGGGCGGCTGCCCAGCAGGTCCCTTTCTGCATCAGAGCCTGAAGCAGATCCGTCCTGTCCCACCCGCGCGCTGCTTTGTCCACATCTGCAATTCTTGTGACGTCGCGAGCGGACATACGAGAGATATCAAGGTCTGTGTCAGGCAAGGGCGGTCTGGCAGCATGGCCCTGATGCTGATGTATGATGCCGACGGGAACGAATCCCAGTCTGGCATACCCTGGCAGGCCAGCGCCGGTTGCATGCAACAGGATATTGCGTTCACCGATCTGCTTCAGCGCTTCGGTTACAAGGCGTGCACCATGACCCCTCTGACGATGTGCGGCGGCGACGATAACCATGCCGAGCGTTGCATGGGTGGTCTGCTCCCACCAGAGTACCGTCCCGATCAACGCGCCCTCGGACATAAGCCCCAGACCCCTGCCATTGGCGATCATATTGCCCCAATCGTTGGGCAGGTGTGGCCATCCCTCGGCCTGCGACAGGGCATGGGCCTGACCCAGCAGGCGCTCTGAAAGGGCGGTTAGCTCAGGCACGATGGTCCCTGTGCAGATCTGATGAGGCGCGTTTCAAGCATCCGATTTAATCCGGGATGGCGGTTTCCCGAATTCTTTTGCAAAGGCAGAGCTGAAATTGGAAGGGCTTCTGTAACCGGCGATACGAGCGGCCTGCGCCACCGAGATGCGCCCGGATCTCAGGGTCCTCAGAGCCTGCTCAAGCACCAGCCGTCGCTGATGTTCAATGACGGTCATACCGTATGTGTCGCGGTAGATGCGTTGCAGGGAACTGACAGAGAAGCCGGTTGCCACTGCAATGTCGCTCAATCTCGGATGTTCTGAGGCGGTCTGTTCTACATAGGCGCGGGCGGCTGCGATACGGGAGGTGGCGGCATCACCTTGCGCCTCCAGATGCTCGAGCAGTGAATCCAGTGCTTCAACCGCGAAGCGCGATGCCGCCATGCGGGAGCGCGGTTCGGACACAGCCTTGCCCTTGATCAGACCGCCTGCGGCCTCAGAGGCGGCCAGGCCAGGGGACCAGGAGATAACCTTGCCATGCGTGCCCAGAATCTGCCCGATGCCGGCCTTCCAGGTCACGTCGAAAAAGCTGAGCGGTGTATGTACCTGCACTTTGACAAGATGGTCGGGTTGTGCCGTTCTGCGGGTCACCTCGACCGGCTTGAGGTTCGTCCAGGCTACTGCAAGAGGTTGCCCGGATGTGCGAAAATCATAGGCGTGACCGTCCAATGAAAACGTTAGCCGTCCGTCAAGCACAATTAAGACAAGCAGGCCAGTCTCAGCGATGAAGCTGGTTTCAAATTCGGTTTCGGGCGCAATGCGGCTCTGGTGTACGGTCTGCCCGTCGCCGATGTCCCGAATGCCGAACTGCCCGGCGAAGCACGGCAAGGGGGCGGGGCGCCCAACTGTCATGCGGTGCCGTTTGACATAGGGCGCGGCACTTTTGCGCAGAGCTTCAAACCCAAGATCACCACTCAAAACCGGCACTTGCGCATTTTGCATCTGTTTTTGGTGATTTCGCATAGATCCGCGCCTTTCCAGAACGCCTGGCAGATTAGTAATTTGACAAAAATAGTCAAGAATTTGAAAAGGCGCTTCAAATGCCCCAGTTTTCGCTTCGTGTTTCGCTGCTGGCCAGCGTGGTTCTTGTTAGTCCGCTCGTCGCGGAAGAGGATATCACGGAGCTTGCACCGATCCTCGTCGAAGCCTCTGACGGCGTCGCGACCGAGGGCACCGGGTCCTATTCTACGGAACGGGCGACCGTTGGGGGGCGGCAGCCCGTGGACATCAGGGATATCCCTCAGTCGATCACGGTTGTGACCGACGAACGACTGGAAGACGCGAATGCAAATAGCCTCGAAGAAGCGGCCTTCGTGTTGCCAAACCTCACCACAGCACTGGGGGATGTCTATACCGGGTCGCTTTACTCGCGCGGGCATGAGGTTTTCACATATAACATCGACGGCGCCCCGCGGCCGTTTCTAAGCATTTATGGCACGGCACCGGATCTGGTGTTCTTTGACAGGGTTGAGCTGCTGTCTGGCCCCTCGGGGGTCTATCAGGGAACGGGCGAGCCGGTCGGAACGCTTAACCTGGTGCGCAAGCGCCCGACATCGACGCCGCAGGGCCGTGCATCGGTCGCTATCGGCTCCTTTGATGCTCTCCGGGGCGAGTTCGACTATTCAGCCCCGCTCAACGCGGAGACCACGGTGCGCGGGCGCATCATTGGATATGCGGACACCAAGAATTCCTATGTTGATTTTGTCGAGAGCGACCGTGAGGGGCTGTCCGGCGCGCTGGATGTCGATTTGACGGATCAAACCCTCTTGTCCTTCGGTTTTATCGCAGAAACTCAAGATGCATTGCGGTTTTCCGGTCTTCCCACATTCACAGATGGCACCTTGCTGGACGTGCCGCGTGAGACCTTTATCGGTGCGGATTGGAACCGGTTCGAAAGTGACAGCATCGAAGGCTTCACAGAGCTGGAACATCGCTTCGACAACGGCAGCGTTCTGAAGGCCAGCGCGCGGCGCTACAGCCGGGACGTGGTGATCCGTAGTGTCCTGCCGAACAGCGCCGTCGATCCGCTCAGCGGGGATTTCGATCTGCTGACCTTTGCGCGGGATTTCGAGGAGGACACGGATTTTGTCGATGTGAACTGGACGTCGCCGATCTCCGCCTTCGCTACCACGGGCGAGGTCACCCTTGGCGCAGACTACCGCAGTACCGATCAGGCGATGCGCCAGAATTTTGGCTTCTCTGCCGGGACGCAGAACATCAACACCTTCGATCCGACCGCCATTGCCGAACCGGTCATCACGTTTCCCGGCATCGGGCCGGGCTTTCGCCTGAATACCCTTACGGAAACTCAAGAATACGGGATCTACGCGCAGGGGCGCATTGACCTTGGGGCGCGCACAAAACTCTCCGTCGGCACGCGCTATGTGCTTTATGACAGCAGGGTGCGGGATACCGGCAGGGATCTGATACGCTCAGACATCGAAGAACAGCAGTTCGTATCCAACATTGGCCTCGCCTATGCCCTGAATGACCGGTTGACGGCCTATGGCGGGTACTCGGACATTTTTCAGCCGCAGATCGAGCAGCGCGCCGATGGATCGCAGCTTGATCCGGTTGAAGGCCGGCAATTTGAGGTTGGCCTGAAAGGCAGCTTCAATGGCGGGAGCCTGACCACACAGACAGCGGTTTTCTACATTGAGGACAGAAATCGTGCTGTTGAGGATCCGGCCAACCCCGGCGCATTTCTGGACAGCGGTGATGCGACAACCAAGGGCTTCGAAGCGCTGTTGCAGGGCTTCGTTGGGCAAAACTGGATGGTTTCGGGCGGCTATACCTACGTGGATACAGATCGTGATGACGATCCGACCTCGCCGCACACCCTGTCTCTTTGGGGGCGCTACACGGTGCCCGAGGGGCGGCTTCAGGGGGCAGATCTTGGCCTAGGTCTGCGCTATGCCAGCAGTTTCTCTCTGGGCACGATCAAAGCGCCCAGCTACGTGGTTATCGATGCAATGGCCCGCTACCCGATTACCGAGACCCTCTCAGCGCAGCTCTCTGTCGAAAACCTGCTCGACGGGACGTATTACACTCGGGTCAACCAGACGACGCGGGGCAACTTCTACGGCACGCCGCGTCGCCTCACGCTTGGTATAACGGTGCGATTTTGAGGCGACGTGACCCTCTTTACATCATCCAGCCTATCGCCAGAGGAGCATCCAAATGCCGACCGCCCGGAGTACCTTCGAAACCAAAAAAGCGCCCCGCTATCTTCAGCAGCTTTGTAAGCACTTTGCCCATAAGGTGGACGTTCGCTACGGGCCCGACACCGGGCAAGTGGATTTCCCGCTGGCGCAGGCGGATCTGACGGCGCATTCGGATCGCCTGGAATTCGAGGTGCGCGCCGAGAGCCGCGACGGATTGGAGCGAACCAAGCGGATCCTGGAAGACCACATTACCCGCTTTGCATTTCGCGAAAACCCGAAAACGCTGGAATGGTCGGATTGAGTTTCCCGGAAGCCTGTGTCACGGTGCGCCCGCCAGTTACATGCAATTGCATCTCGCCAGCGCCTCTTCCAATAGTTACCTCCCCAGCCTGCCATGAGGATGCCTGATGCTTGCCCGACTGACTGCCCTTATTCTGTTGATCCTGAGCGCCGGGACAAGCGCCGCTGATACTCTTGAGCTGGAGACGGCGCTGGGTGTCGTTTCCGTCCCTGCTGCACCGGATAGGGTGGCCGTCTTCGACGTCGCCGTGGCGGACACCCTCGATGCGCTTGGCGTGCCCGTTGCCGGTACGATGGGGTCGCTTTACGTCGACTATCTGGAGGATATGGCCGCGCAGGCCGAAAATCTCGGATCGTTTTTCGAGCCAGATTTCGAAGCCGTGCACGCCCTGGCTCCTGATCTGATCATTGTGGGCAGCCGCAGTTCCGACCAGCTTGATGCGATGGCCCGTATCGCGCCCAGCATCGACATGACCGTTGGGGATGACCTGTGGTCTGACGCCATCACCCGGCTGCGCAGCTATGGACAGCTGTTCAACGTGGCAGAGAAGGCAGCAGCGCTTGAGCAGGCTTTGAACAAGCGGCTGGCGCAGGCGCGTGAAGTGGTCCAGGGGCGTGGTGACGCTCTGGTGATCATGACCAATGGTCCGAAGATCAGCGCCTATGGCGCCGGGGGACGTTTTGGCTGGTTGCACAAGGATGTGGGCCTCTCGGAGGCTGCACCCGAGACCGGCGCATCCACACATGGCGAAGCGATCTCTTTTGAGTTCATCAAGGCGGTCGACCCCGACTGGCTGATCGTCGTGGACCGCCTCGCGGCCATTGGCCAGCCGGGCGAAAGTGCCGCGGCGACCCTCGACAATGCGATCATGCATCAGACCAGGGCCTGGTCCTCCGGTCAGGTGATCTATCTTAATGCCGCCGATATCTACATCGCGGGCGGGGGGATACAGTCGATGATGCGGACGCTGGACGATCTGATCGCCGGATTTCAGGGCCGCTGACTGGAGATGCGGATCGGCGCGAGCCTGCTGGCTTTGACAATAATGGCCCTGGCGTCGCTGTTTGTTGGCGTCATTGACCTGACCCAGGCAGAGGATGCCGAGATCTGGCCCTTGATCCGCGACAGCCGTTTCCCGCGCACGGTTGCCACGCTGCTGACGGGCGCGTCGCTGGCGATTGCCGGGCAGATCATGCAGACCATCGCGCGCAACCGCTTTGTCGAACCCATGACCGCGGGGACCGGGCAGGGGGCGGCTCTGGGCATCCTGCTGGCGGTTATTCTGGTGCCCGGGGCGCCTTTGAGTTTGCAGATGCTGCTGGCGTCCGGAACAGCACTTTGCAGCTCTCTGGGCTTTTTCGCGCTGACCCGACGGCTTCCGCCGACCCAGCCGCTGCTGGTGCCGCTGGTGGGACTGATCTATGGCGGCGTTATCGGCGCCGCGGTGACCTATCTGGCCTATCAGGCCGATATGCTGCAAGTCATTGAAATCTGGATGAATGGTGAGTTTTCGGGAACGCTGCGCGGTCGCTATGAACTGCTGTGGCTCGCCGGGCTGGCGGCTTTGCTGAGCTATCTTGTGGCCGATCAGTTTTCCATTCTGGGGCTGGGCGAGCAGGTCAGCCTGAACCTTGGCCTGAAGTACCGGCAGATCGTTCTGCTGGGCCTGATCATGATCTCCATCGTGAGCGGCCTGACCGTTGTCACCGTCGGCATGATCCCCTTTGTGGGTCTCGTGGTGCCGAACCTGATCAGCCGTGTCGCGGGCGACAATCTGCGCCGCGCCCTGCCGCTGACAGCCATCGCCGGGGCAGGATTGGTGTTGGCGGCGGATTTGCTGGGTCGTCTGGTGATCCATCCCTTCGAGATGCCCGCCGGCACGGTGATCGGTATCGTGGGGGCTGCCATGTTTCTGTGGTTGCTCTACGGGGGCAAACGTCTTGCGGGGTAGGATCGCGGTGCTGGGGCTGGTTCTGCTCGCCGCCTGTGCGGCCTATCTCTGCATCGGTGCGCGGGGCGACTGGGGGTTCGTGCTCGCCTTTCGGGGCCAGAAACTTGCGGGGCTCTTGCTGGTGGCGCTGGCGATGTCCTGGGCCACGCTGGTTTTCCAGACCATTACCGCCAATCGCATTCTGACCCCGTCGATCATGGGGTTCGATGCGCTCTACCTGTTGTTGCTCAGCGCGCTGGTCTGGGGGTTGGGCGCACAGACCTATCGTGCCATGCCCGCACAGGGGCTCATGGCTGCCAATGTATTTCTGCTTTGCGGGGCCGCACTGGCGCTTTTTGGGGCTCTGCTGCGGTCAGGCCGGGACGATCTGATGCGGCTGGTCCTGACCGGTGTCGTGCTGTCGGTGCTGTTCCGGTCGGTGACGGCCTATTTGCAACGGGTGATCGATCCCAACGAATACGCGGTGATCCAGGCCGCGTCATTTGCAAGGTTCTCTGCAATCGAAGTGGATGTGCTGGGGCTTTCTGCCGTGCTCACGCTACTCGCCTGCGGCGCGCTCTGGCACATACGGCACCGTCTGGATGTGCTGGCTCTGGGGCCGCTTCTTTCCACATCGCTGGGAGAGGCACCGGCGCGCGGCCAATGGCATGTTTTGATCCTTGTCTCTGTGCTTGTTTCGGTGTCCACGGCGCTGGTGGGGCCGGTGACCTTCTTTGGTCTGTTGGTGACCAGCCTGACCTATCAGGTGATGGACGCGCCGCGCCATGCCCTGCTCTTGCCCACGGCGGCACTTATCGGGGGGATCATACTGGTGGGTGGTCAGACCGTGATGGAGCGCCTTCTCGGCTTGGCGACCCCCTTGAGCGTCGTGGTGGAGTTTCTGGGCGGGCTTGTGTTTCTGGCGCTGCTCTTGAGGAGACAGAGATGATCGATATCGAAGGGGTTTCTTATCGGATCGGGGGGCAAGACATCCTGCGCGACGTGTCTTTGCAAATGGGTCCGGGCGGGGTCATCGCTCTTGTGGGGCCGAATGGCGCCGGCAAATCAACCCTCCTGTCGCTGATCGCACGGTTGCGCGCGCTGCAATCCGGGCGCATTACCGTGAACGGCTTGCCGGTCGGGCAGGTTGCCGATGACAGGCTGGCGCAGGAACTGGCCATATTGCCGCAGGATCTGACGGTAACCAGTCGCCTGACCGTGCGTGATCTGGTCGGTTTCGGGCGCTACCCTTATCACAAGGGCAGACCGAGTGAGGTTGACGATGCCCTCGTCACACAGGCACTCGGGAATTTTGATCTGCAAGATCTGGCGGACCGGGTGCTGGAAACCCTTTCGGGCGGGCAACGCCAACGCGCCTTTGTCGCCATGGCCTATGCGCAGGACACCGCATACCTGCTGCTGGATGAGCCGCTTAACAATCTCGACATCGCGGCCTCACGCGCCTTGATGGCACGGCTGCGGGCGCTTGCGATTGAGAAGGGGCGCACGGTGGTGATTGTTTTGCACGACATCAATTACGCCGCAGCCTACGCGGATCGGATCATCGCATTGAAAGGGGGCAGGGTGATTGCGGACGGCACACCAAAGCAGATCGTGACCGAAGGACTGCTGCGGGACGTCTTTGAGACGGACGCAAAGGTCTTTCATGTAGATGATCGGTCGGTCGTTCTGGTCTGAAACTGCGATGTGTATTGTCGTGACCGGGCGAGCCAGTTCCGGCAAGCCGCGATCTGGCTTTTGGGCTCATCGGACGGCTTCACTGTCCCCTTTGGGCTGTTCTCAAAAGGAATTAGACCCATTATGGCTTTCACAGCGCCAACGATGGTTGAAATCGCATAGTCCTTAACATGCACTTGCATGTTAAGGTATTAACCCTTAGAAACCCAGCCAATCTCGCCTCGCCACGTCCCGGATCGGGCCAGCCCGGCCTTTCTAAATCAAGATCTGGGGACACTTATGACTGTCGCAATTCATTCTGTGCGTGCATGCCTTTTGTGCGGCTCTGCATGCGTTCTGCTCTATGCCACGCAGGCTTTTGGACAAGCCTCAAATGAGACATCCGACGATGGCACAATCTCATTGGATCCGATCGTTGTCCGAAAGGCAGATCCAAAGGGTGATGCGGCGGACCGCGCGTCATCCGTTTATGTCGCTGACGCGGAGCTGGAACGGGCACGTAGCGGCGATCTGAAAGACGTTTTCGCCGGTATTGCGAGCGTATCGGTCGGTGGTGCGATCCCCCTTGCGCAGAAGATTTTCGTCAATGGAATCGACATGCTGAACCTGACGATTTCGCTGGACGGGGTGTTGCAGAACAATCGCGCGTTTCACCACGTCAGCGCCAATGTCTTCGACCCCGGACTGCTGAAATTCGTTCGGGTCGACCCGGGCATTGCTGCGGCGGATACAGGTCCCAATGCGGTTGCAGGTGCTGTCGTGATGGAGACGGTCGATGCAGCGGATATCATCCGGGATGGTGAGACCTTTGGGGGCAACGTGCGGCTGTCCTATGGCGACAACGGCGATACCTGGGGCCGCTCGGTCACCCTGTCGACGCGCGCGCAGGGTTTCGAGGTTCTGCTATACGGGCGTTCCGTAACCGGGAACGACTACTCCGATGGCGATGACAATGTCATGACCGGAACCGGCGCCGATCTGCAATCAGGCTTGCTCAAACTGGCCTATGAAACGGACACCGGCCACCGGTTTGAACTGTCCGGCCAGCAGTTGCAGGATTCGTCCCTGAGGAATTTTCGGGCCAACTTTGGCCCCGGAACGCGCCCCCTGGTGCGCTATGACACTGAACGATCCACCTATGCTTTCAACTATGCGTTCTTGCAGGGGGGTGCGATTTGGAATCCGGAGGTGGTGGTCGGCTTTTCGGAAAGCCTGATCAATGCTCCCCTGTTCGAAGAGAGCGAAGGGACGACCAACACGCTGTCGGCCAAGATCCAGAACACCTTCCGCTTGTCCGAGACAGACACAATTGTCGCCGGCATCGACTATTACGACCGTCAGGGCAGTTACCAAAGTGATGTGACGTCCCAGATTGATGAAACGACACAAAACATCGGCCTGTTTGCCCAGGCGCGATTTGAGCCAACAAACCGGTGGAAGATTTCGACCGGTCTGCGTTTCGATCATCAGGATTTCGAAGGGGTCAACGGGTTCAGCGACTCGTACTCCGGGGCCAGCGGGAATTTCTCCGCGACCTATGCGCTGACCGAGAGCCTCAGCCTGCGGGCAGGATATTCAAATGTCTTCGGCGGGCTTCAGATCGAAGATAATTATATCTACGACATCAACCTGATCCCGGGTCGGGAATGGGACTATGCGGGGCTTGAGCCCTCCCGGTCACAGAACTGGAATCTCGGTTTTGATTGGACGAACGGCGGTCTGAAGGTGGGGGGCGAAGCCTTCCTGACAGAGATCGAAGACGTTCGGAACGGCGGAGATACCTTTGACTTCAAATCCGAAGGTTTCAATCTCTATGCGACCTATGGCTGGGCTGACGGATTTGCCCGGCTGACATTTTCTGATAGCGAAACCTCCCGCGATGGGGATGAGGTGTCGAGCTTCTATCAGCTCGATTTCGGCGCGCCGCTGGGGCAGGTTCTGGCGCTTGAAGTGCAGCAGCAGTTGCCAAGGTGGAATATGCTGGTGGGCGGCAGCATCGATATGGCGCTCGACTACGATCCAAATCCGAGCAGTGCGTTGGAGGTGGATCCTTTGCGCACACTCGAAGGCTATACAGTCCTGAACCTCTTTGCAGAGTACACCCCTCCAAGGTTTCGCGGTGTCACGTTCCGTGGGGAGGTGCAGAACGTATTCGATGAGACCTATGCGGATCGCGCGACCTATGGGGGCGACTATGCGGGGTTTGCCGCGCTTAACGAGCCAGGGCGCACGTTCGTGATAGAGGCTGTGGCACGGTTTTAAGGCAGCAGTTTAATCAGCAACCGCGAGAGGGTATAGGCTTCATCCGCCGTCAGGTGCGGCCCGATCTCAGCCTGCATCGCGTCCCAATAGATAGGCCAGATCCGCTTATGCAGCCCCAAGCCCCGTTCGGTCAGAAACAACAGCTGTTTGCGCCTGCCATCGGCAATATAGGTCCGGCGCAGCAGCCCGTCCTTTTCCAGCCGCGCCACGTGGCGCGACAGCGCATATTGCGGCACAAAAAGTTTGTCCTCCAGCGCAGCCATCGGTTGACCATCCGTTCCGGCCCGCTCCACCTCCAGCAGGATCTCGTACCAGATCGGATCGTTGATGCCGCTGGCTTTCAAAGCCTTTGCAATGCGCGGATGAAACTTGCGGTGGGCGCGCATCAGGTTGAACCAAACCCGGTTGAACGAGATGTTTTCGTCGTCATCGCCAAAGTAGCGCGCGGCCTCGGAAAGATGCTTGTTGGGATTCACAATGGGCTCTGTCTCGCGCAGCGATATTTCAAGATGTCTGTGCATGTGAGTATCTCAAAAGCAGGGGTCCGAAAAGTCTCATGCACGCAAACCGTTACTTCATGCCCGACCCCTTCGGAGATGTTTTCAAGTGATGCCCATGCGTTCTGAAGCTGAGTTCCGTTCGTTACACGCCCGGGCGTATTTTGATCGTCTGACCCGGCACTTTTCGCACAAGATCCCCGTTGCAGTTGATGGCGACCGGGCACAGTTGCGTTTTTCTTGCGGGTTGGCAGAGATACATGTCGATGGCAGAAGTTTATTGTTTCTGGTTCGTTCAGAAAGTGCCTCTGATCGAAAAGAGACTTGTGCCGTTCTCAGTGATCACATGCGGCGTTTTGCGTGGCGCGAGGACAAGTCCGATTTGGTGTGGACAGATCTCGATGGGATCGCTGGGTGAACGTTTTAAAGTTCTCATCTAGTGAGAGCTCACGCCTACTTGGGCATTCGGCTTCGCCAACTTCTTGGTGAGAGACCAAACTGACGTCGGAACAATTTGGCGAATTGCGCAGGATTACAATAACCGACCTTTTGCGCGATCGATAAGACGCTCGCATTTTCTTCCTCCGCCAGCAGGTGCGCTGCATGCTCCAGCTTTCCATGGATTGCAAACTGATGTGGCGACTGACCCGTCGCAGCCTTGAACCGGCGGGAAAAATGGTGACGGCTTATTCCGGCAGTGGCTGCCATCTCTTCAACGGTTACATGACGATCCAAATTCTTGGCGAGCAGTTGTTTCACCCTGTTCAAACTGGCCCCGCTGAGCGGAAACGCCTCACCTGATTTCGCAACAGGTTCGAAGGGTTGATCCAGCAATTGATGGGTCACCATGTGGGCGGCATGGAAAAGCGTCGCATCAGAGATGTCTCCCGCTTGGGTATGGCCGACGCTCATCAAGGTGCTTTCAACAAGCGGATCACGAAAGACCTTTGAAAAGGTCTCTCTCTTCAGTTTTTGGGGCCAGTCATCGCCAAAACTCTCTGACACGCTTTCAATCGCGATCCCCAGTGTGATCACGGAGATTTCCGGCCATTCGCCAGCGCCTTTCGAATTCGGCGGCACAAGACCAATATCTCCGGGTGCGATCTCCGCCTCGATCAACTGAAGCGACGTGCTCTGACGCATTGGGCCGCCCCCCGAGACACACATTGTCACGAAAAGTGCCGGAAGACTTCTGATGTGTCCGACATGTGCGGGATAGCTTGCCCGGTACAATAGAACGCTTTGATCTTCGGTCACGTAAAGGTTGTGAACCTCAGCCTGCGTCGCCTCAAGACGTGCGCGTGCGATATCAATCGTCAGCAAACCCATATCTGGTATATACCTGACTAAAACTGTCAAAAAAAGCACAAATCCATCATTTCAAAGCACAAACGGGTTAGACCCGGCGTGCCGCACAATGAGAGGTAAGACAAAATCGCTTTGTGGGAGCCCAGCTATGAAAATCCGACGCGACGGCGCGCATGCTGCTGTCATTGCCAGTTCGCTCAGCTTGGTGGCTGGCAGCGCCCTCGGGCAAGACATCCCTTTTGATCTGGGCGTCGTTGTTCTCAGAGGTGACAAGGTTGGGAGAGACGTTGAAGATGCGCCGCCCAGTACGACAGTTATACTTGGCGATGTTGCCGCAAAACCATCAAATCGCGACATTGATGATGTCATCGGGAATGAGGCGAATGTGCTTGCCCCGGAAGGATTCATCCCACCCGCCATTCGAGGTGTGGGTGGTTTGGGCGGCGACCGTCCTGCGATCACCGCAGGTGCCCAGCCTCGTGTACCTGTTTTGGTCGACGATGTACCCCTTCCTTCAGGCGAAGCGTCAAACATAACGCAGACAAGCGGTTGGGACATCGATTCCGTCGAAGTGGTACGCGGGCCGCAGGCGGCAAGCACAGGTCGAAACACGCTTGGCGGCGCAATACGGGTCTACACCAAAGACCCGGTCTTTGAACGCGAGGGCGCCTTGCGGTTTCTCTATACCGATCAGCAGGAGGCTGAAACGGCATTCATGCTCAATACGCCGCTGGTGCAAGATCAACTTGCGTTTCGGTTGGTCGGCGAATTCGGATCAGGCGACAGCTATATTCAAAACGGGCCGAACCCGCTGCCTGCCGGATTTGATCCCAACGATGAAAGTAGCGAACGGTTGCGGGCCAAGCTCCTCTTCGAACCCGCTGCTGCGCCGCGTTTGAAGCTGCTGTTTTCGGCGGAGCGCGGCAAGGCGGAAGGACCTACAGAAGGGTTCTTCAATGGCGACATAGAGGACCTGAGCGTCAGCGAGGTGTTCGCGCTTGCCTCGTCCTATGAAGAGGTTGACCAGACCGTTTACTCGACCCGCCTGACATATGATCTGAGCGATGGGGCAACATTTGTGGCCCGTGTATCAAGTTCTGACAATGAACTGCGATTTTTGAACACCGGCGAAACACCTTTTGGCTTTTCCTTCGGAGAAACCGGGTTCGATAAAGAACTCGCGGAAGCCGAGGCTTATCTGCAGTTCAGCGAAGTTGGAATTATAACGAGTGGTGTGCTTGGCATCATCCGATCCGTGGAAGACGAAAAAGGCTTCAATGACGGATTACTCGCGTTCTCTGTGGATGGGCGTATCGAAAACACCGGTCTTTTCGGCGAAGTGGAATTGGATGCCAGCGCAGTTGCGCAAGGTCTTTCCGTCATTCTGGGTGGACGCTACGAAAAGGACAAAAGAACGCGCACCAGCTTGGATGGCAGCGGCGCCTTGGTGGGAACGGCGACTTTTTCAGAAAACGTATTTCTGCCAAAGCTTGGCTTGCGCTACGAGGTCAACGAGCGCACGACCCTTGGATATACCTACTCCGAAGGGTTCCGCGGCGGCGGTCTTGACGTTGATCTGGGTGCGGCACTGAGCCCGGCTGCCTTTTCATCGGTTGCCTTCGCGCCGGAATACTTGAAACAGCACGAGGTTTATGCGCAAACGACGGCGCTTGACGGGGCCCTGGATCTGTCGGCAACAGCCTTCTTTTATCAATGGCAGGATGCGCAGGTGTCGGGCGCGGCAGCCTATCCGAGCAGCGGCGACAGTGCGATCGGGAACATCCCGGAAGCGGAAGGCATGGGGCTTGAGCTGTCGGCTGTATACCGGATGACAGACGAGTTTAGCGTGTCCGGCGGGCTTGGTCTGCTCGACGCAGAGATCACCCAAGTTTCGGCAACACAAACGGCATTTCTGGGTCAGAAATTACCCCTGTCACCAGAAGCGACTGCGTCTCTTGGCGTCGCGTATCAGGGTCGAACCGGTTTCGATGCCTCCGCCCAGCTGAGGTTTGTGGGCAGCCGCACATCCGCATTGAACCAATCCAAACTTGATTCATTCACAGTGGTCGATGTGGCAGCAGGCTATGAGACCGAGCTGGCCCACAACCAGGTCTTCAGGGTCGACGTCTTCGTCGATAACCTCTTTGACGAGCGTTATCAGACATTCACAGAAGCGACGAGTTTTGGCGGGTTGAATATCGTTGGAAAGCCACGGACCGTAGGAGTGTCGGCAACGTGGCGTTTCTGAAAACCTCATCCCTTCAAGCGAATGGCGCGGCTGAACATATGAAACCGCAAATGACCATAGGGACGCCATAGTGCGTTGGCGTATCCTCTCTGTGATCGGGCTTCTTTATTCCGCCCAGTTCATTCCCTTTTTCTTTGCGGTCATGGCCTTGCCAATCGTCCTGCGTCAGGAAGGCCATTCCGCGACAACCATTGGCCTGGTTCAATTGGCGGCAATCCCATACGTTTTCAAGTTCTTATGGGCGCCCCTCATTGATCGCTACAAGCTCGGACGTGACCGCTACAAGTCCTGGATTGTCCTTCTGTCGGTTATCCATGTCCTTGGCATTGTCGCTTTGGCCTTCACGGATCCGGGGGGCAGCCTCGTTCCGCTATTTATCGCGCTGCTAATCGCGGCCCTTGCGGTTAGCACCCAGGACGTCGCGGTCGACGCCCTCGCGATTTCGCTCATGCGGCCCTCGGAACGCACCATGGGCAGCACGTTTCAAAACGCCGGTGCTTATATGGGCGCGGTTGTGGGCGGGTTTGGGTTCTTGTACATCTACGATCAGATCGGCTGGACCATTGCTCTGCTGATCCAGGCCGTCCTCTTCGCGCTACCGCTATTTGCCTTGGTCTTTGTCAGGGAGCCTGCACGCCTGCGCGGCGCGCCGCCTGCGACTTTTCGCAATGCGCTGAAGTTCTTCAAACAAGAAAAGATGCTCCGCTGGCTGGCGATCCTCGGCACGATCCGCGTGCCGCTTCTTCTGACCATGTTGCCGATGCGATTGATGATGGTGGATCAGGGAATGAGCACCGAAGAAATCGCCGTTTGTTTTGGCCTTTTTGCCATGTGCGCAGGGGGTGGTGCGTCGGCCATTTTCGGGCCGCTGCTGCGCAATCTGCCCCGGGTCAAAGCGATCTATCTGGTTGGTCTGATCAATATTCCGGTGCTTTTGGGCGTGGCCTTCATCGCGGGCTCAATGCCTGAGAATATTCGCTACGCTATTATCCTCGCGTGGGTGGCCATTGCCATGACCGACATTGTGATGTTCCGCGGCGCGATGGATAAAATCCGACCCGAGATACCGGGCTTTGATTTTTCTGTTCAGGTGGCCATCTATATGCTGATACCGGGGTTGATGGATCCTTTGGTCGGCTATGTCATAGACACGCAAGGGTACCTGCCAGCGTTCCTTGTTGCGATCCCCTTGGCGTTGGTACCCCTTGTGATCCTTTACTTTGCTTTTGCACGGCTGCGCTATTCAGACCAGGGCCTGGATGGCGCGCGTGCAGTGTCCACCGGAACGATGGCGCTGGATCAGCCAAAGGCCTTGCTGGCGTTTTGCGCCGACGAGTTCACCGATCATGGGATAAGCTGCAGCTACCCTCAACCCAACCTGCTACGGATGGAGGAAATGGGGTGTCTTGTAGAGATAGAGGCCGTAGACGGTGCCGTTGACATTTTGATCGACACCCCCACCGATAACTTTCTGGTCTTCATCCGGGAAGAGATCATTGAGCAGTTGGAGAAGTTTGACCCCGACGCCTTGCCGAGCCTGAAGTGGGCGGGTGGCCTGACGGTGGGTGAAATGCCGTCAAACTTCCGCATCTTGCGCGCTCGCAGGCGCCGCGAGATTCACCCTGGTCTGATACGTGTGACGCTGGGAGGCATTGGCGTCGAAGCCATGACAAAAGATGGCATCCACATCCGGCTCATGATGCCCGAAGATCGCAACCGTTCACCCGTTTGGCCGGTCATCAACGAAAACGGCAGCACGTCCTGGCCACAGGGCAAGGATAAACTGCACACCCGGTATGTGACGGTTCGGGACATCCGACCAGACGAAAGAGAGATCGATGTCGATGTTGCGCAACACATGGGCGGTTTGATCTCGGATTGGGCCACATTGCAGGGTGACGAACAAGAGGTTGGTGTGATGGGCCCCGCCGGGGACCCCGGGCTGACCAATACTAAAAATGTCATCCTTGCAGGTGACGCAACCGGGCTGCCCGCAATTGCGCGGCTGATTGAGAGTGTGGGCGGAGAGGCCACCGGCCATGTCTTTGCGGCAGCACCCAGCCAGGCCGCGCTGGAGGCCTATTTGCCAAAGTCGAAAATGAAGGTGTGCGCGCTGGACCCGGATGGGTTTTCGGAGGAGGTGGCGGAACGTTTGGAAAATTGCACCGCTGAGCCGGTCAGTTACGGTTGGTTCGCTGGGGAGTTTGAGGCCGCCCAATCCGTTCGGAAGGTTTTCAAGCAGACCTTCGGCTTGGATAAACGCACCCAGTTGAGCGTCGCTTATTGGAGGGCAGGGGCTCCGGGTCATCAATCCCGTGCTTTGTGATCATTGCCGGTGAAGGATCAGGCTCACCTGATCTCAGGACCCCCGGCAAGCATTGTGACGGCGAAGCAAAAACGGTAGGCTAAGATCGCCAGCAAACTTTGCCGCTTAAGCGTTGCAAAGTGCCAGCATGCCTTCTGGAAACTACAGGATCATTCCGATGAACACGCATGCGTCCACCTCCGAAACACTTGTGCCGACGGCAAAATCTCAGAACATGCTGGACATGTTCATGTCACACGCGCGCGACGATCACGACATGGAATTCTCCATCGCGCCCGATGGCACCCATTTTATCGAACAGGAGCTGTTCAGGATTGAGTTCGGCGTGCGCGACGACGGGTTACATGTCCGTCTTGCCGGGCTAAATGAAAATGCGCTGATCTTTTTCAAAGAAGAGATTGTGCATCACATTGCGGATATAGATTCAGACGCCGCTGCGCGGATCCGCTGGGATGAACAGGGCATGCGCGCCCGCGCAGGTGATCTGCTGCCGAATTTCCATGTGCTCACCGTGCAGGATAGCTTCGAGCTCTTTGAAGGCATGCAGCGTGTGATTGTTCACAGCCCCGAGGTGGTTGCAGGGTACGAAGACGGGCTGCATCTGCGGCTGATCCTGCCATTGGATCCGACCCGACCGCCGATCTGGCCAAGGATGGGGGCAAACGGGACACCGGTTTGGCCACAAGGTGCGGACAAGCTGCACGCGCGCTTTGTCACGATCAGACAGGTTCGGGCAGAAAGCAATGAGGTCGATCTTGATATTGTGCGCCATGGTGACGGTTTGATTTCGCAGTTCGCACAAGCGGCTGAAGCCGGACAGGAGATCGGCGCGATGGGGCCCGCAGGAATGCGCGCCCTGCCGGATCACGATCAGTACTTTATTGCGGCCGACGGCACTGGCCTGCCAGGTGTGGCACGGCTGCTGGAGACGCTGGCCCCCACTGTGCAAGGCGATGTGATCGTACCCTTGCCGGATGGTGTGGATTATCTGCCGCCGACCTCTCTGCGCATACATCGGATCCCGCCATCAGATTTCGAAGCAGACGTGGTGCAAAAAGCCATGCAGCTGACGGCGCGGGGAGAAACCGGATATGCATATTTCGCTGGAGAATTCGAAAATGCTCAGGCGCTACGCAAGCATTTCCGGCATGGCCTCGGATTTGACAAGACCACGCAGATCAGCGCGGCCTACTGGCGGCGTGGCAAACCTGGTTTTGGAAGCTGACCGATGTCCAAGGTGCCAGAATTCCCGCATGATCTTACGCTGTCGCGTGTGGCAAGCCTGGATGAGGCGGTCGAGATAAAGTCTCTTAACACGCGCGGTCCGGTGCTCGGCGTGGGGCGTATGGAAAGCATTCGGTTGTGGCCGGGCATGCAGTTGATGCGCGCAAACCTGCGCGGACAGGCGGCGTATGACGCCATGATCCGCGGGACGACAGGGCTCGTGGTCGAAGTGCGACTGCATGGCGAAAGCCGTTCGCGCGAAATCGGGGGGCCCCGCCGTGCGTACCTGCAAAGTGGCAGTCTTGAGATCGCCGGGTGCCCGGTACCGGCGCAATGGCACGTGCAGGCCCCCGCGCAAGAGGTCTTTGCCACTGTTGCGGTTGCTTACGATGGGCCCTTCGTTGAAGAGCTAGGCGACGCGGCGCCAGAGTTAGCAGCCCGCTGTACAGCGCTTATGGAACGTGAAGGTTTGATCAATACACAAGCGTCTCAGCACAGTTTATGCATCGCGCAACGCTTGCTGGATACGGACATCCGTCATGGTTCTGCAAAGCTGCAGTTGGCAGCAGGGGCCATGGATCTGCTCGCATCGGCTTTCGATGAGTTGAAAGGCCCGGCGCTGCAAGATGACCGAATGAGTTTTGTGCAGGACTACATCGCTCAGAATCCCGGTGCCGATGTCAAGATCGCGGATGTCGCGCGCGCAGCACGTATGTCACCCACCACGCTCAAGGCTCGGTTTCGCAGCGCTTATGGCCGCTCAATTGGAGCAGTCATGAAGGAGCGCCGATTGCGGTTGGCACAGGAGATGCTGGAAAACGGCTGTGGTGTGAAAGACGTGGCGCACAGGCTGCAATATAGCAGTTCGGATTCTCTCAAGCGCGCATTGCGTCAGGAGAGTGAGTCCGAATTGTCGGATTAAATGTCTCTTTTGTTGGCCGATGATTGTATTCACTCAAAGCAATTAACCCTACTAAAACAATCGGGAATTGTTGATGGGGAATACAATGAAATTTATACTTCAGATCGGTGCCGTTTTTTTGATCGGTTTTTCGGATCAAACTGTTGCCCAAGAAAGCGGGTCATTCGATCTGGGAACGATTGTTGTCGGCGAACGCAAGGACAGGCCGCTTTTAGAGACTTATGTCGGGGCCTCTGTCTTGGACGGGGAGGCGCTCGGCGAAGCGTCGGCCGGGGAACATATCAACGAAACACTGACGGCGACGCCCAACCTATTTGTCGAAGGAAAGAGCGAGGTGCCATCGCTGCGGGGCGTTCAGGGCGGTGGGCCGGGCGGCACTGTTTCGGCCAGCCTGACAGGCGCGGTCCCACGTCTTTCGTTTGTGATTGACGGGGTGACACGCCCCGCGGTTCTGCCGAACTCCAGTGGGTCGTCTTTATGGGATGTCGAGCAGGTGGAGGTGTTGCGGGGTCCGCAGTCGCTTTTAAGAGGGCGGTCGGCCTATGCCGGCGCCATCATTGTCAGTACCGCCGCGCCGACATTTCACCCTGAGGCCGCTTTCCAGTTTGGCATCGAGCATGATGACTTTCATGGGCTCAATTACATAACGAACGGAATGTTCTCGGGGCCGCTGTCGGACACTGTTGCGGGGCGATTGACGTTCGAATTTGCGGATGGCGCTGATCCTCGCAGGGCCACCGATGTCGATGACGACTGGATTGTGGAATATGACAATATCCGCCTGCGCGGCAAGCTTCTGGGCGAGTTCGAGACTGATGCAGGTGGATTGACGCTGAACCTGCTTGCCGAGCATCAGTTGGGGCAAACACCACAGACCCGAAACAATGTGATGACGCCGCTGCTGACCGGGCGTCCGCTCGAGGATCGGGTGCTGGTAAATGCTGCCGCTGGAACCCAGGGTATCCCGGCGCGGACCTTTGATACGGAAACCAATGTGCTGTCCTTTGATGCAGCGTTGGAGACTGGTCGTGGCACGATCCGCTGGATTACATCCTATGTGGATGACAGCTACGTCTCGATCCCAGAGCAGGTCTATCCGTTCCCGTTCGATGTGGACGAGCAAAGCATCACGCAGGAGCTGCTCTATGAATTCGGACCAACCGACCGTGTGCGCGCAGGAGAGTTTTCCGGGCTTGTCGGGCTGGCCTATGAAGACCGGAAACAGGATACCCGGATCGGAGGGTTATTTATATTTTCCAGTGATGTAGAGACCACGTCGAGTGCTGTCTTTGCAGATCTCCGCTATGGGATCAGCGACCAATTGACGATCTTTGGGGGTATGCGATTGCAGCGCTACGAAGACGAGCGTTTTCAGGTATCGACGTTTGGAGCGACCACGGGCACGCAGATTTACGACGAGGCGGAGACGGTTTATCTGCCTGCTATCGGTCTGGCCTACCATTTTGATGAAACCCGGGTGCTCAGCGGATCGGTGCGCACCGGCTTCAATCCCGCCGGGTCTTCGGTCAATATCTTTAACGGGACACCTTATACATATGAAAGCGAAAGCGTTGTCACCGCAGAGCTGACATACCGGCAAGGGGCCCCAGACGGGCGTTACAATTTTGGCATCACGGCCTTCTATAATGACTTTGACGACCCGCAACTCTTTGCGGAGCAGATACCCGGACAACGCGCGACGCTTCAGGTCGTCAATCAAAAGGCGGGGCGGAGCTATGGGCTGGAATTTGACGGCATATTGCAAGCCACAGAACGGCTGCTGCTGAGCGGGGCTCTGGGCCTTCTCGACACGGAGATCACAGAAGCCCAGGACGGACGCCCGGACCTAAAAGGGAATTCATTTGGCCAGGATCCAAACCTTACGCTCTCCATTGGCGCTGACTACCGGATAAACGATGTCTGGAGCGTTGACGCCCGCGCGATCTATCGTGGTGAGAGTTTCAATGATTTCAATAATATTGCGGCGGAAAAGGTCGGCGACTACTGGATCACGGATGTTGGCCTGACCGCCCGGATGGGGAATATGGAACTGCGCGGCTACATCAAAAACCTGTTCGATGAGACCGGCGTAACCCGATTTATCGGCGGTGCACAGTTTGCCGATGTCACGGATCCGCGCACCGTCGGTATCACGCTGACAAGCCGATGGTAGGTAGAGCGACAAAAACCGAACGCGACGTTCTTTGGAGCGTCGCCCTTCTGACCTTCGCCGCCGGGTTTGTCGCACAGTTTTTTGCGCAGGGCGTGGTCCTTTTTCTGCGTGAGGCGGGCGTATCCTCTGCGGTGATCGGCCTGCTTTACATTGCAGCCATACCCTACACACTGCGCTTTGTCTGGGCGCCGATCATTGATCGCAACGACCTCGGCGGCGGGGGCCGTTTCGAAAGATGGATCTATCTATGTTGTTTTGCGTTGTGTTTTGTCCTGAGCGTGCTGTGGTTTTTCGAACCAGCGCGCCACGCTGCACAGATTATCATCTGCGTCGGGCTGGGAATGTTCGTGCTTGGAACCCTTCAAACAGCGCTCGGAGGGGTGCTAGTGGAAGGGCTTGCGGAGCCATCCTATCCCAAAGGCGCATCGCTTCAGGCAGCCGTATCCGCTATGGCCGGTATGGTGTTGGGTGGTGCCGTGCTGTTTCTACTCGGTCCCTTGGGGTGGGGACCGGTTGTTCTGGCACTTCTCGTGGTTTGCATCGTGGTCGCAGGGCTTGCAGGCTTTGCCCTCAACCTCGGTCATGGCGCCAAACAAACACCTGCCACACCTCCCAAACTCTGGGACCAGTTTTCGATTTTCAAAATAGCGCGTGCTCGCCACCTGTTGCTGGTGTCGCTTTGTGTCAGCGCCGCGTCAGTTCTCCCATATGCGACCAAATCCGTGCTGCTCATTGATGCGGGTTTTTCAGTGTCTCAAAGCGGCTTAATCGGAATCGTTGCCGGAAATGCCACTGGCTTTATCGGCGCATTGGCCTCACGCCCACTTGTAGAACGCTGGGGTGGCATGCGCGTGTTAGCAGCCTTGGCTGTTCTCAACGCCGTCGTTGTTTTGGTGATGACCTATATTCTGGCGTTCAATATCGGTCCGATTCCTATTGTTGCGCTCATTCTCTTTGCAAATTTCAGTGTGTTTGGCGCTTACACCGCCAGTCGTTCCATCCTGATGCCATTGTGTAGGGTAGGGCATCAGGCAACGCACCTCGCCAGTTTCGTAGGTATTGAGGCGATGTGCTTTTTGGTGATCGCCGGGCTGGCTATCTCTGGCTTGGATAAGATCGGGCTGGTGCCTCTGCTGCTGTGTGGTGCCGTGATTTCCTGCTTTGGCGCTGCGCTCGCATTTCGCGACATAATGCGTCGCGACGCTTCCAAAGCTGGGACCTGCATATCCAATGAGCCTTGTCAGTGAAGTAAATCAGACTGTGGCCATCGAAATTTGGGACCCAAGATCCGAAAGCGGGCTTATGGCATCCACCGAAGTTGCGTCGTTTTGCAATGGTACGCCGACGATGCGTATGTACGCGCAAATGGCCGTTGGTGTTATCCATCTCATGCTGATGATCACTACGCCCAGCTTATCGATTTTGACGTGACGGCGACCCATGGCTGGCAGTTCGCTCGCGAAACACCTTGCGAAACCCAATCCCCTTCTCGGGGTGGGGGTTTTCTAACTCATCAAATGGCGGTCCAAATTTGACGGTATTGAAGCGTCTGGTGCAAAGCATCTGAATGTACTTGAGATCGACGACGCCAAGCTCAAGAAACTGCTGGGAAAATTCTGAGGCCCTGTGTGTGTGTCGGCGCACCATGAATTGTTGCCGATTGGCGATTTGGCCAAGTCAAATCTGCCGAGAGGAGCGGCCATGACACGAAAACGGATACGGGCAATGAAGGAATGGAAGAAAATAAACGAGGCAGAGCAGTTGGGAAATTGTGGGCACCTCATGGAGCGGCCCACAAGGAGAGTTCCATTCTGATTGAATAGGCGGCATACTGCCGACGACGCTCAATCCCGCGCAAGCTGCAAACGGATCGGACAAGCGAAAGCACTTCTCTTTTGGACCCGGCCCTCCCGGTGAGGCTCGATCATCCCTCGACCGGCAGGCGGGTCGGACACGCATCCGGGAGGGTGTTCTATTATGAACGCTGAGATGCAGCAAAAGCAGAATTCAAAGGACACCGCCACCAGGATCGGCATCATTGGGGCGGGAATCTCCGGGCTGTCTTGTGCCGCGCGGCTGGTCAGGGATTTGCCCGAAACAGGCGCTTGGCACGTTCATATTATCGAAAAGGAAAGCAGGATCGGCGGACGGATCGAAACGAGTGTCTGGCAGGGACATAAGATCGAGATCGGCCCGCAATGGATTCATGGGTGGCATGGCAACCCAATCGCGCGCCTGGCGGACAGCCTCGGTCTGGAGGTGGAGCGGCTGGAGCCCGAAACCGTGAGTACTGTGGATTGGCAGTCCGGTAGGCGCTTTGACGGCCATGTCAGCCAATTGGAAATCGATTTTCTGACCGACATCGGCGCGCTTTACGGTCGGATGGTGACGGAACGCGCGATGGATACGGATGCGGCGGCCGTCCTGCGGGACCTTAGGGCGGGGTCGGAGGGGCAGGCCTTCGAGGCCCGTTTCCTTAAGGATTCGGTTCGGGAGGGCATCCCGTCCTGGCTGCCTCTCAGGCGCAGCCTAGCGGGTCTCGTCGCGCGGGGGCTGCGATCTTTGCCATCGTTTCGCGGCTGCCATGGTCGGCTCTCCGATTGGATGTTCGAGGAAAACCTCGGCGTTGATATGGGCGTCAGCCCAAAGCTCTACTCGGCCAAGAGGGTTTTCTGGACCGCCCCGATCGTTATGTACCTCCGGCGGGGGGACGCGGTTATTCCCGGCGGGTACGACGCCCTACCGTCCGGATTGCTGCATTGGATAAAGACGCGCACGCGACAGAGGCCCCATGTCACCGTCTCACTCCATCTTGGGACGAACGTCGATCAATGGCACCTCGGAGAAGGGATCGAGGTGCCGATGCGGGGCGGGAGACTGAGCCTTTCAAGGCTTGTCGTCACTTGGCCCGGTTGGGTCTGGGCCGGCAAAGAGCATCTCGCCGACGAGGCTTTCCGTCGGAGCCAGGCAGGTATCGGCGTTGCCCATTTGGCCCGGTGTCATGTCAAGTTCCGTGGCGATTGCCCCTTCCCGACGACCTATACGAATATCGTTGGGGTCGAGGGTGGCCCGATCCAGTGGTATCGGCAGGCCCCCGATTTGATGGTGGGTGTCACCTATGGCGCGGCCGCACAGGACCTGGAGCGGGTGTGGCGCGACGATCCGGATCGGATCCGCGCGAGACTTCGTAATGTTTTCGAGGTCCTGCGATATCCAGAGATCCTTGCCGTGGATATGACATCTCATTCATTGCGAGGAGGCTCCTATTCCTTCCCGAAAGTCGGCGCGGAGGAGCGGGCCCTCTATCCTCGGGACGAGGATCGGCGGGTGCTTTGCGCGGGCGAGCACTGCGTGCCATTCGCTGAACCGGACACCTTGATGAGGTTGGCAGCGGAGGATTCGTCGCGCAGCTTTCCTAAGGTTCCTTTAGAGCAATTGCTCGAAGTCCATTCCGGTTTTCTTGCGCCGTCCTCAACACACAGCGCGTTCAACTCCGGGATCATCGCCGCCAGCAAGATTTTAGAGAGCTTACCATGAAGGAAATTGTCCGGGTTACAGAAGGAACCTCCGAGGCGTGTAGCAAAGTTCTTGCCGAGACTTTTCAAGATCATCCATTATCGAAGTGGATGTTTCGGTCGGAGGCAAACCGGCACAAGAAGCTTCTATTCTTGTCTAGGGGGCTTTTGCGTTGCGTCTTGCACCGTGCGGAAGTGATGACGACACCGGATTGTGAAGCCTGTTTTGTCTATCTGACTCCCAGTCAGGCAGAGCCGTCCGATTGGGAGTATGTCAAAAGCGGTTGGTGGAAGGCGCCCTTCAAACTCCGGCTTGATGAAATCGCCAGGCTCATGCGCTTTAACGGGAGGCTGGGAGACCTGCATGGCCGCCTGATGCCGGAGGCGCATTTCTATCTGCTCGTGATGGGCGTGAAGCCCGAGTTGCAGGGGCAGGGCTTGGGACAGAAAATGATGGAACTGCTCTTAGAGCAAGCTGATCGACGGTCGATGCCCGTTTACGTCGAAACCCAGACGCAACGAGTTCTGCCGCTGCTAAGGCGCAACGGCTTCGAGATAAGTGTCGACGAGACCCTGCCCGGATCGTCCGTTCGGCACTGGGTTCTGTCGCGTCCGATCCAGAGATCGGAAACCGGCCTGTGACGGGCGACTGTAGTTCAGGGAGATTTCTGGCCGACAAGGCCAAGGATTTTCTGCGTTTGTGGGAGATCCCCAACGAAGTTCTCGTCATGGCCGATGCCTGGAGCAAAGCCGAGGTTCTCGGGCTTGAGGTCACCCTTGGCCAGGGCGGTGGGGCGGCTGATCTTGCTCTCTCCGTGCCGGTGCCCGAAAGCCGCACGGCTTCGGTGCAGACGGAGGCTTACGAATACGACCAAGCCGGAGACGGACGGGTCCGGTCACGGCATTTCATCGCCCTGAGTGACGGCGTGACACCCGTCTCCGCGCGCCAGTTCCTGGAGAGTACGTTGCCGCAGCTCGATCTGCCAACCTGGCCGCTGCGCCCGGGCGTGCTGCCGGCGGAGCTCAGCATCGAGCATTTCGGCTACGATCTCGCCTGTCCCGAGCGCGGCATGCGGATCTGCGTCCACGGCGATGCGTTCCCCCACATGAAGCGGGTGTTTACCGCATTAGGCCATGAAGATTGCCCCTGGGAGCGGGATACGCCCTACCCGCAGGTGCATCAACTGTCGCGTTGGGGTCAGCTCCGGTTTCTCAATCTCGACATCGCCCAAAGTGTACTGATGCCCCGGCTTGGGGCCGAGTGCCATTTCGACATCGGCCAAGGTCGGTTGGAAAGCTTCCTGCACTGGCTTCATGCGCGCGGCCTTTGCTCTGCAGATGAACGAGAGGCTCTTCTTGCCTGGAATGGACATCAGAGACTGGCCGAGGATAAAATCCTGCTCTTTCGCGTCACTCATCTGAAATTCCAGTATGGCGCGAAGCCTTCCATCAAGGCGTATCTTGGATGCTTTCCATTGTCGCGCGGGGACCATCTGCAAGATCGTCTGCCCCGCTTGAGACCTCGCGCCCGACAGAGCGGATGGCATCCGAATGCTATGGCGGTCGAGGCTCCAGCCCCGTCGGAGAATGAGGGTTGGCTGCTGGAGGATTTTCTGCGCCATGCGGCAACCACGCCGGACCGGCAGGCCGTGATCAGCGATTCCCGGGTTCTGAGCTACGGGGATCTTCTGCAACTCGGCACCAGCCTGGCGCAGATATTGACGGCGGAAAACGTTCGCGACGGGGCGCTTGTGGGGGTGTGCCTGCCGCGCGGCTGGCGTCAAGCCGTTGCTGTGGTCGGCATCCTGCTCGCCCGTGCCGCTTACCTGCCGCTTGATCCGGCCTGGCCCAAGGCGCGTCTCGATGAAATCTGTCGAGAAGCCGGGTGTTCCCTCGTCATCACGGATCGTGAACTGGACACATCGGCGAGAAGCCTGCTTATCGATTTCGATAGTTTACCCAACGCGGAGCGCGCGCACGATCCGAAGGTCTCGGGAAATCACCTCGCCTACGTCATCTACACATCCGGTTCCAGCGGGCGCCCCAAGGGCGTCGCCATCGACCATCATGCGGCCCTCAATACCATCAGGGACGTCAATGAAAAGATCGCGTTGACACCGGATGACCGGCTGCTGGCCGTTTCGTCCCTGACCTTCGATCTTTCAGTCTATGACCTTTTTGGTGCCTGGTCCGCTGGTGCGAGCGTGGTGCTCCTGGATTCTGCGCACACAGCGGACGGAATTCCCTATGCCGATGCCTTGTGGCGTCAGTGTCGGGACCATCGCGTTACTGTCTGGAATTCCGTTCCCTCCCTTTTCCGACTGCTTTTGGCGGGGCTGAAATCGAGGCCACTTCCGGATACGCTGAGATCGGTGTTGCTCAGCGGGGATTGGATCCCCGTAGACCTGCCCTTGGCCGCTTGGAGGCTGCGCCCCAAACTCGACATCCTCTCGCTGGGCGGGGCGACCGAGGCTTCGATCTGGTCGATCATGCACCCGATACGCCCGGAGGATTGCGAGAAATCGAGCATCCCCTATGGCAAGCCAGAATCGATGAGGGGCCAGTGGCTGTCTATTGTTCAACCGGACCTCTCGCTCTGCGCGCCGGGGGAGGTGGGAGAACTGGTCATCGCCGGGAGGGGTTTGGCCCGATGCTATTGGAATGCCCCGGATCTGACCGCGCAATCGTTTGTGCACCACGCGGAACTAGGGCGAGTTTATAGAACAGGCGATCTGGGGCGCCTGGGAGGTGATGGGCGGATCGTTTTCCTCGGTCGCAAAGACCAGCAAGTCAAAGTTTCTGGATTTCGCGTCGACCTTAGCGAAATTGAAAGCAAGATCTCACAACTCGATGCAGTAGAGGAGGCGGCGGTTGTCGTCTGCCGTGGCCGACCTTACGGGCCCATCATTGTCGCTTGGGTGGTCACGACCCTCGCGGAGGCCGATGTTCGAACCCATCTCGAAGAGATCCTGCCCGCGAGCGCGATCCCGCGTCACATCAATAGGCTGCCCGCACTTCCGAGAAGTGGGCAGCAGAAAGTCGATCGGGCCAAGCTTGCCGCATGGACTCCAGCCTCTGCCGCGTCCGTACCAGTGGACGACGCGACAACTGATCTCGAGCAACGCATTGTCAATGTATGGAAGAGAATGCTTGAGTTGGACAGCATAGAAAGCGACACGCATTTCTTTCACTCGGGAGGGGCGTCTTTTGCAGCCCTCGAAGTGATGCTCGAAGTGGAAGAGATCCTGCAGACCGAACTTCTCCCCAGCCTGATATATGAGTTTCCTGTGTTCGGCGATTTCATGGATCAACTGAAGATAAAGGATGGCAAACTGGGCGAGTTCTGTTCCGCCGCACTGACCGTCAGAAATCCGACCCAACGGGATGTCTCGGCCTTCCTGAGACTCGAAAGACTGGCCCCCAACGAACTCCACCTGACTGCCGCCCAGATACGAAAACAGTGGGAAATCTTTCCCGAAGGTCAGTGGATCGTCAGCAGGGAAGCGAAAATACTAGCTTCCCTGAGTGGTTTTCGACGGGAGAAAGGGAAGCCAGGCCAAGCCAGTTGGGCGGCCCTTACGCTGAACGGCACATTCGCCTCGCACGAACCGAATGGCGAATGCTACTACGTCGCTGACCTCAAGACCGATCCGGATTGGCTTGGCGCGCCTTTATTGCCGCTTTTGTGGGACGGGTTTGTTGACTATCTCGTCAGGCATCCAGAGATATCCGAAATCCGAGCGGCCGTGATGCTGGAAGGGTATCGGGGCGATATTTCACCTAGATCTTTGCATCGCTATTTGAAGGGACTGCAACATGGCATGGTGAAGGCGCCGCTGCTCCAAGCCTATCTCTCCCTCGGCGCCGAACCATGCGATTTGATCGCGAACTATGAGCCCGAGGCGCCCGTACATCGGACGTTTCTGAATCTGCGCTTCGACCGTTCGAAGCTGATCCGTTGCAAGATGCAGCCAGAACCCCGGTCGACCGCTGAGGTGAGCCGCCCTGTGACCTAAGCCCCAAGTTTCTTCCAAGTCGCTGATAGGCGCGGTTACTCTCATTGAAAAGACAGACTGGTGGCTTATCTTCGCAGGATGATGCACCAACGAGGTGGTGCTCTTTGGTGAAGCGCGCAAAGGTCCGCAAGTCCTGGAGGTATTCGGATTGCGAAAAGCCGGTTCGGAAGAAACACCAAGTCTCCAAGCTTTGATGTTCTTTTTGACTATCAGGCCAGAACACGGAGAAGTTCCGACCCCCCCTTCCTGCGCTGATTCAGCGTGTCGTACCAGTTGCTCGGTATTGAACCGCCGGCGATCTCTAGTACCCGTATAGGTATGAACTGGCTCCAGCCGAGCGCGCGTTCCATGACGCCGCTGTTGGTACAAGCGACTATCGTTGCAAATTTGGCGCTCGAGGGACGCGATGGGCGAAATGGCACGGGCATGGTTGCAGTCGCCTCAAACGCTACCGCATGCCAGCCTTTGCGCGGCGCGGGGTGGCGGATAGAATGTTATGTGCATATAGCGTTTACTCGCGCTCGTTCAAAATACAGACGAGTTTATGGAGATCGAAAATGCTCTTGACCGCCGCTGCCAAGACCCCGCGCCTTTCTATTGCGCCGATGATGGATTGGACGGAAATCGCTGTTTTTTCATATAGATGCATTTGCCAGCGTGTAAATTTCGTGCTGTAAGAAATAAGAAATTCAAATGGCAGCGAAGTATAGTAGTGGTCTTACCTACAGCATGAAAGGCAGCAAAGTCCGCAACTGAGTTGTTCATGCAATCAGACCGTTCGCTGAACGATATGCTTTTATGACCCTGCGCTCTGCCAATACCTCACCGAGCACTCAAGCTCATTTTCGAGCCAGGACCGGAACTTTATGACGTTAGGCTTTCGCGCTGACATCCGGCTTGTTGCAAACCAATATGTTGCACCCGTCAGGGACCTTTGGTGGAACGGAGATACAACCTGCCCCCGTTCCAAAGCATCACATGCGAGTGTCTCCCACGCCATAAAAACCCCTTGCCCAGTCATGGCCGCATCTAAACACAAAGACGCATCGGCGTAGGTCGGTCCGGCTTTCAGCTTCAGTGTTGAAATGCCCTGTCCGGCAAGCCATGCCTTCCAGCCGTACAGCGCCTCATTTTCCCGGATGACAGGTATTTTTCCAAAGTCGGCAGCCGTCTTGATCCCTTGCGCGATCTCGGGAGAGCAGACAGGAAATACGTGTTGTGGTTGATCATCTTGTCGAGACGATCAAACGAAATGATCATAAGCTAACGGACGGAACACAGACGACTTGATGGTGAGCGACGCCACCGTTGGACCAACAGCTTCGTTTTCGACCAAGCAGAAGTCACGATAAGGCCGGGTTCGGCAACAGGACATTGTGCAAATCATTATCGATGAATGGGTTCTCAATACGAAAGGATCTTCGATACAATGCAGAGAACAGATCGATTGCGGCCGTATGGAGTGGCGTGGCTACTGCCTTCTGTTTTCCCAGATATTCAATGAAAACAAATCCGTAGGGAATGTCCTCCGTAATATAGCGTGTTTCGATACTGGTAGGACCTCTTGGCCGCCCCTTTCGTTTTTCGTGAAGAGCAGACGTCATCTCGGCCAAAGGCATTCCGTGCGGGAAACCAAACGATGTATGGTAGTGGTCCTTCAAGGATACGACGTGGACGCCGTATGCTTTTGCGACGGAAAGTCGTTCGCAATCGAATGCCTCTATTAAATTGGCAACGCTTGACGTGATACCTGCGTAGTTGCTCCAGGACTCGCCATTTTCGATCCTCGTAAAATTACATAGCGCGTTAGCTGCGTGTACCGTCGGGTTAAGGTTGGAGAACGTGATCCAAAGCCGTGCTGGTGCGGGTTCAAGTACTGGTCCGAAGACCTTCCGCCAGAAAGCGATCTCCACTCCTTGTTTCGAGGCAGGTTCTGTTGCCGCCTGGCAAGCGTTTCGTACGATGCCGATAACTACCTCTGACTTTCCGGCTCGCCGAGCGGTCAGAAGCGTGGTCCCCAGCGAAGTGACGGGAACTGCCTTGCCGGACTGACAGAGTTGATCAGCGAGCATGCTGCCACTAAGCGAAAGCTCCGCGCTGACGAGGACATGCTGCCCTTCACTAAGGGCGGGAACCAGAAGGTCGATGAGTGGCCTGTGATAATTCGCCGTTGTCGCGATGATCACTGCAGCAGCGTGCTGAAGAGCCAGTTCAAGATTGTCGGCGATTTCAAGTTTGAAGGAGTGCTCGATCGGACCTGTAGACTTGATGGTCTTGCCACGAAGGCATACGCCACCTTCACCGGACAGAGAAAACAGCACCACCTCATGGCCGCCTTTGCTGAGCATTGCTGCATAGCCCAATGCAATGCCGCCAGTCCCCAAGATCGCAATGCGCATATGTTTGCTCCTTTTCCCGATACGCTGCTGAAGTGTCGCGCGAGTCTGGACAGCCTATTGAGGCGTACCCACATGCGTGTACATCTCAGCAACCATCAGATTCTGTTTTTGCCAAGTCGCTCAAAGTAATCGGGACAATCGGGTTTCGCAGGCGATGCAAACCGATCTTTTCTTTTGTTTCGCCTGTGGTTTCACTAATAATAGTTTCGACCGAAAGGCTACACATGCGCCCCTGACAAGGACCCATCCCGCAGCGCAAGTGTGTCTTTAGCCTATTCGGATCTGTTCCACCGGTCGCAGCGCTCTCTGCGATACGCTGCTTCGACACGGCTTCGCAACGGCAGATAAGTGTCGCCCCGCTTGAAAGAGCAGCATTTCCCAATGTCGGATAAACCGCGTCGATGAAGGATCTAAATAGCCGTTCCTTCTTCAGGGCGCTCTTTATCTCGTCCGGGATCGGATTGCCCAACAACTCGTGGGCGGCGGCAATTCCGCTCAGTTTGGCGGATTTTGCTCCAAGTATGCCCCCTGCATCGCCAGCCACCTTGATGATTTCGTTAGAGATGGGTGCCCAGCAATCCTGATCAGGATTGCGCCTGAGAGTAAGCCCAGCCGCGCCGCCCGGGTTCACGTTCGGGACGACACCATCGTGGAGCAGAACGGTTTTTGCAGTCACGTCGTGCTGACGACGCGTTCGGAACCGAACACCCGCAGCGTGGCCTTCCCCGGTAATCTCGATTGACGTGGCGTTCCTATAGACGGGAATCTTCGCAAGCGCGCGCCGGGCGAGATAGCCCAAACCCTTCAATAAGTACCCACGCCCATACCACGCACCAGATAGTCTATGGATGCAACTGCCAAGGTCCCTCGATATCGCGGGTTCTACAAAGGCCGCGATTTTCCCTCCAATGGCGAGGACCTGCGCCGCGTAGAGCAGGGGCAGGGGGCCGGTTCCGACAATAACAATTGGACCTTTCGGCAGATCACCACTGGCCTTTAGAAGTAATTGCGCAGCGCCAACACCCATAACGCCAGGGAGGGTCCAGCCATCTAGTGGCAACGGTCGCTCCTGAGCACCAGTTGCAAGCACGACCTTACCGGCGGCAAAGGTCTTCGTCCCGTCCGAACCACGGGCACTGGCGGTGCCGTCCGGATCTAGATGCCAAAGGGCATGACGTGGAAGATACTTGACGGATGACGTCAGAAAGCTGTCAACGAGTTCTTGCCCATCGCGGTAACTGGATCCAAGCGCGTTCCATATCTCTGGGCGATACTCTTTGGTAGATCGCAGGCTTGAATAGATATTGCCGCCGGGCTCTGTGCGATTATCGATGACAGTAACCAACGCGCCCTGTTGCGCAGCCGTGATCGCAGCAGCCATGCCGGCTGGGCCCGCCCCCACTACGAGAATATCAGTCATCCAGCTTCCTTCTGACTATCATCCCGTCTTGTACTAAGACGAGACACGCTTGCGTTGAAGGAACACCGTCGACCTCAACTAAGCACTCAAAGCAGATACCCATCATGCAGTGCGGCGCTCGGCCCGTCTTATCGGCGGGGTTTTGTCTGAACGGCATGAGGTCGTTTCGAAGCATAAGCGCCGCTAGGTTTTCACCTGGTTTCGAGTTGTATGTAGCGTCATCAATGATCACGGTTACTGTCATGGCTTCTCCATTCCCAGCGACACTAGGATTTGGATATATAATACGCAAATATCTTTGATAGGGGCGTGTATTCTAGAAAGTTATATTGATAAGTTATAACTTTTGTGCCATACCTGCTAAACAAATACGATTTGACGTTATGGGATATGCGCGATTTGCTACGGCACGAAACAAGGAGGTTCCAATGAAAAAACTATTTCTTTCGACGGTTCTCGCAGCGCTTATCAGTTCCACAGCATTTGCGGACCAGATTACGCTCGGTATTGACGCCGCAAGTGTGACGCAGCTCGATCCACATGTCTCAACGAAAGTGGGAGACAAAATTGTCTTCGGTATGGTGTTTAACGGGCTGGTGCGCTTTGCGCCCGGTTCCATGTTGGCAGATGATATCGAGCCTGATTTAGCGGAAAGCTGGGAGCGTTCAGACGACGGCCTAACTTGGACGTTTAAACTCCGAGAGGGCGTTCAATTTCATGGTGGCTATGGTGAGTTAACGGCGGACGATGTCGTTTATTCTCTGGAACGGGCTGCTGATCCTGATCGTTCTGGTGTCTCGTCCGACTATGCGGAGGTTCAGTCGGTTACCGCACTTGATGACTACACCGTTGAAATCAAGCTCAGTCAACCGATCCCCTCGCTGCTTGGCATCGTTGCCAACTACCACGGTGGCAACATTATTTCAAAAGCCGCGGCCGAAGAGCTCGGCGAAAACTTCAAAGGCCAACCAATCGGAACTGGTCCCTATGAATTTGTCGAACTGGCAGATGGACAATATCTGAAACTAAGCGCGCATGAAGATTATTTCCGCGGCGGGCCGTCCGTCGAAGACGTTGTGGTCCGCTTTATTCCCTCAGCGAGTTCGCGCGAACTCGCCTTCCGAAACGGTGAACTGGACATGTTTACTGGCACGCGTGAAGACAGATGGATTGATCGGTTCGAGAACGAAGAAGGCGCGCTCGTCGATGTGTTCCAACCTGGTGAACTGCGGACACTGCACCTCAATCAATCGATGGAGCCCTTTGATGACATCAGAGTTCGGCAAGCGATTGCGCATGCGCTAAACCGGGATGAACTCATTTCGTTCATGGGTGAATCTGTCGCCAATCTCAATCCATCACCTGTGCCGGGTGGATATCTGGGCCATGATCCCTCCTTGGAAGGTATCGCTTATGATCCTGAACGGGCCAAAGAGCTGTTGGCCGAGGCGGGCTATCCCGATGGATTTACAACAACGGTCTATATTACGGAGCGTCCGGCTCTCTTGACGCCGATGCAAATAATTCAGGCGCAGCTTAGGGAAGTGGGGATCGAGGTTGAACTGGAGGTGACGGAGCATTCGGCTTGGCACGCGGCCATCCGCGACAATGTCAGTGCAATGGTCCTTTATGGAGCCGCTCGTTTTCCTGTTGCAGATACCTATCTCACTCAGTTCTATCATTCTGATAGCACCGTCAAAACGCCTACTGCTGTGACAAATTTCTCCCACTGCGACGTGGCTGATGAGCCCATCGACGCAGCGCGGTCGGAAGCTGATCCCGATAAGCAGATTGAACTTTGGGCTGATGCGCAAGCCGTAATCGTTGAAGATGTTTGCTCTGTCCCGCTCTTTGAGCTTCTTCAGGTTTGGGGACGTTCGCCGAATGTAGATTTTGGCTACGAGTTGACTGGCGCGCTGTCACTCGGGCCTCTCATCAACGAGACCACTACGAAGTCTGAATAAACAACAAGAGCCGGGTCCCGAGACCATCTGGGACCGGCCCTCATACGAAAGCACTCTATGTCCGGGTTCATCTTCAAGAGATTACTCTCTTCCATACCAACTCTATTCGGTGTCCTGACACTTGTTTTCCTCCTAATTCGAGTGGTTCCTGGTGACCCCGCCATAGCGATCTTAGGAGATACGGCATCCGAGCAGGCGCTGCAGTCTTTCCGCGAACAGATGGGCCTCAACGAGCCGCTCTGGAATCAATACCTCGACTTTCTTGGACAACTACTCTCGGGAAGTCTGGGGAATTCGATGGTGACAGGAGAGCCAGTATTTTCAACCGTTCTGGAAGTCCTGCCGCATACCCTTCAACTCACAGTATTCGCATTGTTTATCGGTGTACTTTTCGGCGTGCCCTTGGGAGTCTGGTCCGCGATCCGTTGTGACACATGGGTTGATTACACCTGTCGGGTCATCTCACTGATCGGGATTAGCTTTCCATCATTCCTGATCGCGATCGTTCTCATTCTTATCTTCGCAATCGAACTTCCGTGGTTTCCGGTCATATCAAATCCAGGAGGGTCGTTTTCATCGAGCCTCTATAATTTGGTCTTGCCAGGAATGAGTCTGGGGCTTCTCATGACGGCTTACGTCATGAGAACCTCCCGTTCTTCGTATCTGAATGTCTCGTCTGAAGACTACGTTCGTACAGCGAAGTCGAAAGGGACACCCCGGCACATCGTAATTCTGCGCCACACTCTCAGAAATGCGCTTATCCCGATCGTGACCGTTGTCGGTCTGTACATGGGTCTCCTGATTGGGAACTCAGTGTTGACAGAGATCGTGTTCAACCGTCCGGGATTGGGCAAGCTGATAGTGCTATCGCTGAACCTCCGTGATTACGCGACCTTGCAAGGCCTCATGATCGTGTACGCGTTTTTGGTGGTCTTGGTTAACCTGTTGACGGATATCACCTACGGCTTCTTTGACCCAAGGGTGACCTATTCATGACCACTTTTACATTCACGAAAAACCTGATGTCGCGGGCGGCAACACTCAATCCGCTCACGGCAATGGGGCTATTCTTATTTACAATCATCTTAGTCGTGTCTTTTGGGGCTCCTCTGATTGCACCATACGATCCGCTCGACCAGGATATTCTAGGGCGTCTGGAGGGCGTGAGCGCAGAACATTGGCTTGGTACTGACGTGTTCGGACGAGATACGCTATCTCGAATTCTTCACGGAGCAAAATTGAGTCTGATTATCGGTCTAATTTCGACCGGGATTGCTTTAATCATCGGCACCGCGCTTGGCATTATCGCAGGTTACTTTGGTGGTTGGATTGATATCGTTGTTATGCGGATGATGGACATACTTCTTGCCTTTCCGACTCTGATAACCGGCCTGCTTATCGTAGCCGTTCTGGGAACGAGCCCCATAAATATCGTCGTTGCAATCGCCGTTACTCTGGCACCAAACTTTGCCCGTGTGGCACGCGCTCCGACGATTACTCTACGCGAAAGAGAGTTCGTCGAGGCGTGTCGTGCTCTCGGATATTCAAACACCCGGATTATGGTGGTGCACATTCTTCCTAACGTGATCGGAGAGGTCGTGGTGCTCGCTTCTCTTTGGACGGCGTCTGCTATCATGATAGAAGCATATCTGAGCTTTATTGGTCTGGGTGTTGCGCCTCCAACTCCAACGTTGGGTGGTATGATCCGCCAAGGTCTGGACAACATATTGGAAGTGCCTTGGGTGACCATCTATCCCGGCCTCGCGATCATGCTGATTGTTCTTGCTCTCAACCTCATCGGTGACGGCGTCCGGGATGCCATTGATCCCAAAGCGGGAGGTCGATCATGAGTGTTCTATCGGTTCGCGACCTTGAGATATCGTTCAAGCTTGGTGGTGTTTGGCATCCAGCCGTCAATGGCGTGTCATTTGATGTTGAGAGAAACGAGACCCTTTGCATTGTCGGTGAGTCGGGCTGCGGGAAAAGCATAACTGCTCTCAGTATCATGGGGCTGCTAACCGATGCAGCGCGCATTGAGGGTTCGATTGAGTTCGACGGGCAGAACCTGTTGAAGGTTCGTGAGAAGGAGCTCGAGAAATTGCGCGGCGATAAGCTGGCAATGATTTTTCAAGAGCCTATGACATCATTAAACCCGGTTCTGAAGATTGGACTGCAGATCGCTGAGCCGCTAATGTTCCACAAGGGGCTGTCTCAATCGACGGCGTGGAAACAAGCCAAAAACCTGCTCGACTTGGTTAGAATTCCGGATGCAGCCACGCGCCTCAATCAGTATCCTCATCAGCTTTCTGGTGGCATGCGTCAGCGTGTCATGATCGCTATCGGTTTGGCGTGCAAACCGGACGTTCTGATCGCCGATGAGCCGACAACCGCGCTCGATGTGACCATCCAGGCTCAGGTACTTGCTCTGCTTAATGATATACGCAAAGAACAGGACCTCTCGATAATTCTGATCACCCACGATCTCGGTGTAGTCGCCAATGTAGCGGATCGTGTTGCGGTAATGTATGCTGGCGAACTCGTTGAGTTGGCCGACGTCGCGGATTTGTTTGAACGGCCGAGCCATCCCTATACGCAAGCGCTGCTGTCGAGCATACCGCGAGCGGATCGCACCGACCACCTTGTTCCAATTCGAGGCCAAGTGCCGCCGATCCACTGCATGCCGACCGGGTGCCGCTTTAGCCCTCGATGCGATGAAGTCACCAATCAATGCGATGCGAAACCTTACCTGCGGGGCGACACGCATTTAACAAGGTGCTGGATGCGGGGAGGCGATTAAATGACGCAAGACGTAATTCTGAAGGTAGACGGGCTTTCCAAGGTTTTCGAAAGTGGTGGCATTCGTTTTATAAAGGATCCGTATTCAGTGAAGGCAGTGCAGGACGTCTCATTTTCTCTGCTGCGAGGGGAGACGTTAGGTGTTGTAGGAGAATCTGGCTGCGGAAAATCTACCCTGGCGAGGTGCGTTCTCAATCTCATTAAGCCGACAACCGGCATGGTTTCTCTTGATGGAAACTCCCTTGAATATACGAGCAACAAAGAGTGGCGAAGGCTACGTCAGAGATTGCAGATCATATTTCAAGACCCATTTTCCTCCCTCAACCCAAAACTTAAGATTGGAAGAATTCTCGCTGAGCCACTGAAAGTTCATCGAAGGATGTCTTACAGGGATGCACTTCCCGCGTTGACTGAACTGATGCAGCAAGTTGGATTACCTGAAACGGCTCTAGATAAATATCCGCATGAGTTCTCCGGTGGCCAACGGCAAAGGATTGCAATTGCAAGAGCCTTGGTGCTCGAGCCTGATATTATCGTTGCGGATGAAGCAGTTTCCGCCTTGGACGTGTCTATTCAGGCGCAAATTCTCGAAATGCTAGGGAGGCTAAAGAAAGAGCGAAATCTCAGCTTTCTCTTCATAACTCACGACTTGGGTGTTGTCCGCAATTTCTGTGATCGTACTTTGGTCATGTATCTTGGTCGCGTCGTTGAGGCTGGACCGGTTGATCTTTTGTTGGATGCACCGCTCCATCCTTACACAAAGAGCTTGCGCGATGCCGCTCCCATACCGGACGTAAGCACGCGCCAAGATGTAGCGCTTCTAGAAGGTGAAATTCCGTCCCCGGCCAATCCGCCGTCTGGCTGCCCGTTTCACCCGCGGTGTCCAAGTGCGATCGACATTTGTGCCTTTGAGTTTCCAGAGACTGTTCAACTGGAGGGGCGCTCGTATGCCTGCCACAATCCAAATAACTGACGGATATATATTACTGGACACTTTCCTGGGCGTCTTTCAGTGCTCGACCGAAAATCGCGAGAAAATCATCAATGGTCGCGTCTCGACGCGAACTTAGGGCCCGAACGACATGAATTGGTAGCGTAAGTTTGTCTTTCAGCGGTACGAACTTTACGCCCGCTATCTCGGTTGTATGCTGGATTGGATGAACGACAGCAATGCCAATACCCTGGGCGACAAGTTCGATTACGGTGTTTGCTGTCGTGGCTTCAAGGACGACATCCAGCTTCAGTTCATGCAACAGCACCAGCCGTTCCAGAACATGGCGCGAGGCACTGCTTTCAGAATAGCCTATGAAAGGATGAGAACACAGATCATTCACGCTCAATGACCGCCTTTTCGCAAGTTTATGGTTCTCGGGAATGACGGCTACGAGAGGTCCGTCATCGAGCACCTTTGAGGTAAACTGGTCATGATCAAGCGGCTTCAAGACAATGCCAAAGTCGAATTTCCTTGCGAGGATACCATCGACGATGAATTCCGAACTGCGGATGTGAAAGGAGAGGAAGACATCTGGATATTTGCTAACGAACTCCTTCGTCGCTTGGGCAACCAAGGCCCCTGGAACCGCTGGCATCAATCCGATAGTTAGATGACCGCGATCCTCCTGACGAATAGTCTCAATTGCCTGCCCAATCTGATCGACACCACTGAATATACGATCGATTTCATCATAAAGGCGCATACCGCGTTCGGTAACGTTCATCTTACCGTGACCACGATCGAGCAGATGAAGGCCTGTATCTTGCTCTAAATGCGTAAGTAGCTTCGATGCGGCTGGCTGACTGATGAACAAAAGATCTGCAGCTTTGCTCACAGTCCCAGTCTCGACGAACGCTTTAAATGCCTGAATTTGACGGAGGGATGGTTGACGCAAGTTATAACCTTTCGACATATGCAGTGGCCAATTTCTACTTTTACTTTCTATAATACGCTTTGTAAATTCGTCCTATGAAAAACTACGATCTATGCATTATTGGCGGTGGAATCGTCGGCCTGGCCATTGCGTTTGGAGAAGTGCAGCGCGGGAAAAGCGTTGTTGTTCTCGATGGCGAGAGATCCGATAGGAAGGCATCTTTCGCCAATTTTGGCTTGGTTTGGGCGCAAGGTAAGGGGCGTGGCATGCCTGCCTACCAAGCGCTTACACAGAGATCGACGGACGCGTGGCTGGACTTTACTGGTCTGGTCGAGGACGCAAGCGGAATGACGCTGCAGTACGAACGGAACGGCGGGTTGGTTTTCTGTCTAAGCGAGGAAGAGTTCGATGCTCGCCAGCGACATCTAACTGCCCTGCAATTGACATCAGGTTTTGCTACTGATTGGGAAATGCTTGGCCGTAACGAGACCCAAATGAGGCTGGGGGATATTTCTCTCGGTCGAGAGGTTGTCGGAGCGAGTTATTGTTATCGTGATGGCGCGGTCAACCCATTGCATTTGGTACGATCTTTGAGCGTGGCAATCGAAAAGCTTGGTGGCAAGTTGAAGCGCGAGGCATTCGTCCAAACCTTACAACAGCAGACAGGCAGTTGGATCATCAAGACAGCTACTGAAAGCATACAGGCCGAAACCGTGGTCGTCGCTGCTGGTCTGGGATCGAAGAAGATTGCTGCTGATCTCGGTGTCGACCTGCCCATCGCTGCAGATAAAGGCCAGATTCTGGTGAGCGAACGACGGCCACAGGCGATGCAGCTTCCTGCAAGTGGGCTGCGACAAACCCAAACAGGCTCGTTCATGATCGGAGCGACCCATGAAGGTGATCTGGACCGAAGGTCAACGATATCTTCCGGTGCCAAGTTGGCCCGGAGAGCGGTTCGAACTCTCCCCGAACTCGAGCACGTTCCAATCGTTCGGCAATGGGCGGGGCACCGGATCGTAACCCCAGATACATATCCAGTTTACATGCAGCCGCTGGAGGGGCTCATATTCGCCGCCTGCCATTCGGGTATAACGCTGGCCGCCTTCCACAGCTCAAACTGGCTTGAGGATCCCAAAGTATTTGAGAGCTTTTCGGTGGAACGCTTTGTGGGCAAAGACAAAGAAAAAACTGCGGTGACGGCGTGATGATGGAATCAGGACGCAAACAAATAGACATCGCGCCATTTCGCAAAATTACACCTCGAATGGTTTGGAGTGTCACCACATGGTTGGTTTAGAAAAGACCTCCTTGCTTCAGCAATGTAGCATTTCTTGCAGAGAAACTCGGTCGACAGTTGCGAGCCGCGCGAATGTAACTGTCGGCTTCCTCTATCAATTTACCCGCAAAGTAATCGTTAACCAATCTCCTATCAGGGGTGCGGGTATTTCCTCTCGGTATCGACGAAGGCGTGGTCTGGAGCCGTTCTGGATATTGAAAAGTAGCTGACGCGGCGCAGGACAAAGATCATCAGACGAAGCCAGCAGAAAATTTGGACACAGAAACGAAGGATTAGCCCGATGGAGATCCTAAAATGCTAAAAAGTTCCAGCTTCGAATACCTCAAGTATCAACCGCCGTCGCGATGGGCTTGGGAGTTCTTGCGCCGCAATAGCGAATATCAAACGGACGCAGCGTCTCGGCCCGTTCTACGACCCGAAACGACGCCATCTACAGCTTCCGTTCGGGTGTATCGGATCGGTTCAGTACTGCCCGAGGCGGAGCGATGGGGACTGTGCTGCTTTCGCTGATCCGCTCTTGGACGCGCAACAAGCAGACGTTTTCTGGTGCTCGGATACCTATCGCCGTGTTCTTACCGCGATTGTCACGCGAGACCCCCAAGAAGGTCTGACGAGTGAATTTTTGTTGACTGAGTTCGAGAGCGATGTGGCGGTACTGATCGAGCCGTGCGGTGTTGAACAGGTGCTTTTGAGGCGCGACACGCGTATCGTTCAATTGCGTTGCGTTGGTGACAGCATCATTGTTGAACCGAGTGCGATTGGTCCGGTCATCAACGAATTCCCACAGATTCAAAATAAGGCCCAAGTGTTGCAGCGCCTCACGGAGCTATATCAAGGCGATGGTAAGCCAGACAATACGGCGTGGGCACCAGCCGCTCTTCGGCTTCGCGACGCGCTGATAGCTTTCGATGGCAGGGCGTTAGGAATGACTTATCGTGAGATTGCCATGCTGATTTTTGGAGAAGAGCGGGTCCACAGAGACTGGTCTGATATCGACCGCATCCTCAAAAACCGAACGATCAGAGCCGTGAAACGGGGGCGACGATTTGTTGATGGCGACTACGTCAAACTGTTGAGCTGACGAGCGCATTTTGCGCCTTCCTAGACGGCACAAAAAGACTACCTATTCGAGTTTTTCATATCGTCCAATCGCGTTTCTATGTCCCCGATTGCTCTGCGCAGCGTAGCGGCCAATGCGATCAGCAGATCCTGCGGATGATCTTCTGCCGCGAGTGTGTCTGGATCGAGCGCAGATGCCAAAAATTCTGTCAGCGTTGTCGCGCGAAGGCCAGCGGTAAGAGCTTCAAGAGCTTCGTCGGAAAGATCGTCGGATTCAGCAAATATCTGTCCGATTGGACCGAGCCTGATTTTGAACTCCACACTGTTCAAGACAGCAGATTCAACAATATGCGCTGGTATCAGTACTTTTGCCTCCCAAGCATCACCGCAGGACGTCTCAAAGAGCGCTTCATATCCGCTTGTTCCTGACCGCAACGTGGTTTCGTCTGCTCGGCGAAACACTGGAAACAGTGTAGTTAGGTTCTGATTGTTCTCATCTGTCGACAAGAGGACCTCCAAAAAAGCAGAAAACTGCAAATCCTTATTTCAAATGACTGGCTCAGGTAGCAAACTCGACATAGCGATCAAGCCGCTCCGGTTGAACGCTTTGTTTTCAATCAAGACGGTCTACTCTCGGCTCAAAAGTTCGGTGTGTCGAGAATACTCCGTGGTTAAATACTCTGCAACCACGGTTTCTCGTATACATGTCAATACGAGAAATCTTCGCTGCCAATCTGAAAAAGTACAGGCATGCAGCCGGCCTGTCTCAGGAAGAGCTTGCGCATCGTGCGGATATTGATCGCACCTATATCAGCTCGCTTGAGCGGTGCCAGTATGCGGCCAGTATTGATGTAGTTGCCAATCTCGCGCGCGAACTTGGCGTTGAGGCGGCAGATCTTTTGACGCGAACGCCTTCCGGCATGGATGAGTAAAGAACTTTGAACGGATGAGGCAGGACCGTCTTTGGTTCATCTCCGATCGTTGCGCGCCTGTCTGGCATCGCCAGACACCGGGCTCGCGTGAACCGAGCCGCGCCATGCGCGTTGCGGCCCTGTTAGGCGTTGATCCCTGGCGCTAGCTGGCGCGTGCCGCTCTGGAAAAAGGGCGCCGGGCAAGTCCGGCGACGCTATTTTAAGCTATTCCCCGGTCGGGCGGGGGGCCGTCGACCCTTGTAGCCCCGAGCGGTCCCGGCGCAACCGCTTTGGCTTTGTGTTCGTTTGAATTGTCTTTGATCTCCTACCAAACCGGTTGCGCCGCGCCCTGAAGGCTCGGGGCAGCGGGCCTCTTCGCCGCCCCCCACCCTCGGGGGGAACAGCGGCGCGGAGGACAGGAGGTGCGGGCATGCCGCAGCACAATCGACAGACCATCTATGAAAGCATTACACAGCGTATCGTGGGCGAATTGGAGCAAGGCCGCGTTCCTTGGGTCCAGCCTTGGGGCACTCCGGAGGTGGACACCCCGCTCGGCTTGCCGCGCAACGCCAGCACAACCAACAGCTATTCCGGGATCAATATTTTGATCCTCTGGGGCGCGGCGATCAAACACGGACGGCGCACCCAGAACTGGCTCACCTTCAAACAGGCATTGGCCTTAGGCGGTTGCGTTCGCAAAGGCGAGAAGGCCACCACGGTGGTCTATGCCGACCGTTTCGTGCCGAAGAAAGAGCACGCCAAGGCGCAAGACAGCGGCGATGATCCGCAGGCCATTCCCTTCCTCAAACGCTACAGCGTGTTCAATGCCGATCAATGCGACGGTCTGCCGGACGACATCTTTGCCGGGGCCGCACCGCTGCCCGACTCCGAGGCCATACCTCTTGCCGAGGACCTGATCGTAGCGACTGGCGCTGATGTTCGCATCGGCGGTGATCGGGCGTTTTATGTGCCTGCCCATGACTATGTGCAGGTGCCGCCGCAACCGGCCTTCCGCGCCCAGATCGACTACTACCGGACCTGTTTTCACGAGCTTGGCCACTGGTCAGGCCATGAGCGCCGTCTTGCGCGCAGCTTCAAGGGCCGGTTCGGATCAAAACCCTATGCGCGTGAGGAATTGGTCGCCGAATTGGCCTCCGCCTTTGTCTGTGCGACCCTGCAGATTGTGCCGACTGTGCGCCATGCGGACTATATCGCGGCATGGCTGGACCTGTTGCGCGAGGATGATCGTGCGATCTTCCATGCTGCCAGCCAAGCCTCGAAAGCCGCCGATTTCGTCCTCGCCTTTCAAGCAGCGGAAGCGGGCGGGGAGCAAAAGGAAGGCGCGGCAGCATGAGCGCCGCGCCTGACAAATTTGCAACCGAACGGACCGACGCAGGCGCGCAAACCCTCGTCCATGGCGTCCGCCCCATCACCTTGGATGACCGGCTCGCCTGCCGTGTCGCCGCGCAGATGTCACCAAAACGCAATCCGAATACCGACCAGAAGCCCTGCAATCTGGGCCTGTTCGATAGTGAGACTGATCAGAAAACACTCCGGGGGAGCGTTTTCCGGTCGAACGCGCGCGATCAGTTGGACCTGATCGACGCGGTCCGCGCCACATCCGGCGCATTCACCCCCGACCAACCCAAGGAGTAGACACATGCAATTGCATCATATCCCGCTCGACCATCTGAAAATCTCCGCCCTCAACATGCGCCATTCGCGCAAGAAGCCGGACGTGTCCGACATCCTGCCGTCGATCCGCCAGCGCGGCATCATCCAACCGCTGCTAGTCAAGCCGAACGGCAAGCCCGATCATTACGACATCTATGCCGGGCGGCGGCGGTTCTTCGCGATGAAGACCATTGCCAAGGAGGCCGACAACAACCCAGTTCTGCCCTGTCTGATCCTCGATCAGACCGAGGATTTGGACGCGGTGGAAGCCTCGATCTTGGAGAATGCCGCCCGTGTCGCGCCCAATGAGATGGAGCAATATGAGGCGTTCGAAAAGCTGGCAGACAAGGGGCGCAGTGTGGAGGAGATCGCGGACACCTTTGGTGTCACTGAACTGACCGTGAAGCGGCGGCTCGCTTTGGCGAACCTCTTGCCTGCGATCCGCAAGGCCTATGCCGACGAAGACATCGACGGGCGCACGGTGACCGCGCTGACTTTGGCGACCAAAGACCAGCAGGCCGAATGGCTGGCGCTGTTCCAATCGGAGGACGACAATGCCCCGCAGGGTCAGCAGTTGAAGGCGTGGCTATGCGGCGGCGCGCATATCACCACCGACAAGGCGATCTTTCCCATCGACGCGTATAGCGGCGCGATCCTCGCTGACCTGTTCGGCGAGCACAGTGTTTTCGCCGATGCCGATCTGTTCTGGTCGCACCAGAATGCCGCCATTGCCAGCCTGCGCGATACACACATATCGAAGGGCTGGAGTGATTGCGAGGTCTTGGATCTCGGTAACTATTTCGCGCGTTGGGACCATGTGAAGGCGACCAAGAAAGAGGGCGGCAAGGTCTTTATTGAGGTGCGCAACAGCGGCGAGGTGACGGTCCATGAGGGCTATATCACCGAAACAGAGCATCGGCGGCGGTTGAAACAGGCGGCGGGCAAGGGTGAGGCCGCAACCCCGACCGTCAAACCCGAACTGACGGGACCGGCGCAGAACTATGTCGAATTGCACCGCCACGCCGCTGTGCGCGCAGCACTTCTCTCTGCACAGCAAGTGGCGTTGCGTCTGGCGGTGGCGCATATGATTGGAGGCTCGGCGCTCTGGCAGGTGAAGCCCGATCCGCAATCGACCCGCAAGGACGAGACTGCCGACAGCGTGGCCAAATCCGCCGCGCATGCCGCGTTTGATGCCGAACGGCGTGAAATTCTGGCGCTCCTCGGCTTTGCTGAGCACGGCCATTCGGTCACCCGCAACAATGGCGACGACTGGCGTGTCGCCGAGGTGTTTGCCACGCTGACGAACCTCACTGATGACGTGGTTATGCGTTTGCTGACCTATCTCATGGCCGAAACGCTTGAAAGCGGCACATGTGTCGTGGAGTACATCGGCGGGCAACTGGCGGTGGACATGATCGACAGCTATGCGCCCGACGACGCCTTCTTCGACCTTGTCCGGTCAAAGCCTGTCGTCAACGCCATGCTGGCCGAAATCGGCGGCAAACCGGTTGCCGACGCGAATGTCAGCGCGACCACCAAGGTGCAGAAGGGTATCATCGGCAACTTCTTGACCGGTGCCGGTCGGGAGAAGAAGGAAAACTGGCTTCCTAGATACTTTCGATTTCCGCTCTCCAGCTACACGTCGGGCGGGGCCGGACGGCTCTCGCAAAATGCGGCCAAAGCGGCGCAGCTTCTCCCCTCATCATCTGATTGAGGACGGCGGGCGCGGTGCTCTTGCCCCCATCGGGGAGCGCCGCGATCCGCTGTTCGATGCGAAGTCATCGTTCGCATTATCGGGTCGGATGGAGCGGAGGAGAGCGGTGGGGTGAAGACCCACCCGCCTCCCAGCACGCGCCGCCTTCGCGGCGCGTGCCCCGCTTTGATGATTGAAGTCGAAATGCGTCTCGGGGTGAGAGGTGCACTGTTGCCAACGGGCTAACGTCGGCCCGTGAACCGACCTTCGACATTGCGCGATGCATCCTGAACGCTTTGTTTGGAAACGCAGTTTCAACGGGAAATTGACGATTAGGCACCCAAGCCGAACTCTGGAGTACGCGGACACGTCACCCTCAAGGGCGCGGGCGGCATCGTGCATGGCTATGACCAGTATTCCTGTCCGGCGGCCCGACCGAGAATGGCGGGATTTGACGCAAACCGAGCAAATGTGGCCAAGATCAGCGCGGCTGGGGTCACCGAGTACCCGGTCTTACCGATCCGGTTTCAGCCGCCAGTCTCCGGACGTGGTCTTGTCGCGATCTGATACCAGCCGGGCCGAGTGTCACTCTCTTCCGCCGTAGAAAAGGAGCGAGGTGAATGCGCTGCAGCGGCGCATCGAACCGCGCGGAACCGTCTCTGCCTTGGCCCGCCAGCATCACATAGCACGAGCCGAACGTGCCATTGCGTCCCCTGAAATCTGTGCTCTATCGGGGTCCATTCCCTGCTTTTGCTCTTAGACCTACGGCGGGCGGCGGTCGCCGGAAACCACCGGCCCGCGCTTTTTTCCCCGCCCTTCGGGCTCCTCGCGCATGGCGCTACGCGCCCAAAAAAGCCCGCGCCAGTGGTGCTTCACCTGCGTTGCGCCCCTGCGGGTTCAGCCGCTCGCCGCCCGCCATGGCCGGTCACGCGTCAGCAGGGGATGGTCCCCAGCGACAGACAACATAGGAGACTTAAAAATGGCACAAGCACTTGGATATGTGACGCAGACGGACAAAGGCGGATATGAGGGCACGCTCGCAACGATGAGCCTCAAGAAGCGCATTCGCATCCTGCCCAATACGGCGAAAGAGAGCGACGCCCAGCCCGACTTCCGGGTCTATACCGAAGACCGGGTGGAGATCGGTGGCGGCTGGAACCGGACCGGCAAGACCTCGGGCAATGCCTATGTCTCGCTGACCTTTGCCGCCCCCGAATTCGGGCCGCAGAAGGTCTACGCCAATCTCGGTCGGGCCGCCGGACAGGACGACGCAAGCGTTATGGCGATCCTCTGGAACCCGCGGGACTGAGGTGAACCGAGTGCCCCGCGCAAATTCGCGCGGGGCATACCACAGCCGAATGCGCACTCGCGTTTCCGATGTTGCCCACGCTTTCCGTGAGCTAATTTCTCGAGTTCTTGTATTGCGTTCCAGTTTTCGTGAGCGGATTTTTGCAAATTCGGATAAGTTGAGCCAGTTCGGGCCAAGTCTCTTCGTATCGCCGCGCGCACAACCTAAGCGCGATACTGTTCTTTTTCAGACCATTAGCCGATTTTATCTCTCCATAGCAAAACATTGCTGAAAGGAGATGACGTATGACGGAGGAGCCGGACATCAGCACGTTGGGCAATCCCTTTCGAACCACGAAAGAGGCTGCGGCATTCTTAAAGCTGAAACCGAACACATTGGAGAAAATGCGCGTCTACGGGGGCGGTCCGATCTATCGCAAACATGGCCGCCATGTCCGCTATCATATCGATGATCTGAACGCCTGGTCGGACTTGCGCAAGAAAGATTCAACTTCCGATGACTGACTATTTGAGCTACATTGAGATCGCTTTCTATCCCGACTGCATCAACTACTGGCTGCGCTTTGGTGATCCGGATGTGGGCTATGATCTCGACCGCACGCGGTCACTTGCGCTGTTCAAACCGAACAAAATCTTCGGCTATGTGCGCTGGCAGTCTGACGAGTATGGCGCGGAAGATTGGCGCATCGCCGTGGTGCAGACGGGCGCTCCGAAGCAGAGCCTATGCCGATGTCCGGGCGTGTGGCCGGGAGGTGAAATCCTCCTATCAGTGGTCGGCTCGACGCGGGTCAAGCGGGTGCTCACGCAGTTCGATGCGCTCAAGACTGCAGGGTTCCACCCATGTGATGTGTCGCCCTTTTACTATCGCCATCTGCATAGTCGGATCGCAGTCGGTAAGACCGTGCGGGCCTATTCCAGCACCCAACATGCAGCGCATGTGGCAGCGCGGGCGGTCTTGGCATGAAGGGCATCTGGCTTATCGGAATCGCTGTTCCGATCCTATTGTTGGGCGTCGCGTCGGTCATCTTGCTGCCAAGAAAGCTCATCTACAATCCGTCCGAAAGCGCACCTGTCGGCTTCTACTGGATCGATCAAAAGCCCGTCCGGCGTGGTGATTTTGTCGTCGTGCGTGTGCCTCTCTCTCTGCGCGATCTGGTCGAAACACGCGGATATCTGCCGCCAGATGTGCCACTTTTGAAGCGTGTTATGGCCCTGCCTGGCGATGAGGTTTGTCGTCGTGGACAGGATATCACCGTCAATGGAGGGGCGGTCGCGATGGCCCAGACCCGCGACAGATCAGGGCGCGACATGCCTCGCTGGCACGGCTGCCAGATGCTAGACGGGGAAGACATCTTTGTGTTGCAGGACCATCCGCAGTCGTTCGACGGGCGCTACTTCGGCCCTCTAAATCGCTGTCTAATCATTGGGCGGGCAAGGTTGTTGCGGTTTCCAAGACGGAATGACGGGAAGTGGTGATCCAGCGTCAGGAAGGATTTGAGGCGGGAAAGGGATCTGGAGAGGCGGAGGGCAAGATAAAAGGGAGTGGTGCAAAGCGGCGCTTTTCCCAGTCTGCACATCGGGTTGGTTTGCACATGGGGTGGTGGCCCCTGTGCAGGAGATCAGCGCTAAAGCGCTGAGACGATGGAAGAATTCATGGTGCAAGCCAAGACTCACGATTTGATCAGCCTGGCCGCGCCTCCTATGTCTGTAAGAGAACATGGCGGAAAAGAGCGACGATATCTTTAAACCCAGACTCGGGCGCATTCGCAATCTCGGCGGTGCCCGCTCCAAGTCCTACGTGAACCGTTTGCTCCACAAACTGTCGGCGGCCGGCGGGAGCGGATTTGGAACCAGCGCACGGTTCTCCGGCAGACTGATCGGACGCGGAAATGACGTAATGCGGTATCGGCGCGCCGGCCACCGCTTCGGACCCTCCTATCGGCGCGTCGTCATCAAGACGCGCATCGTCAAGCTGAAGGCGGGCGGTCTGGATGCGGCCCGCGCGCATCTGCGCTACATCCAGCGCGACGGCGTCTCGAAGGAGCAAGAGCCGGGTCAACTCTATGACGCAGCGCGTGACGATGCGAGCGGGAAAGAGTTTCTCGAACACAGCGACAGCGACCGCCATCAGTTCCGCTTCATCGTCTCGCCTGAAGACGCAACCGAGCTTGCCGATCTCAAGCCATTCGTCCGCGACCTGATGGGCGCGATGGAACAGGACCTCGGCACCAAGCTCGACTGGGTCGCGGTCGATCATTTCAACACCGACAATCCGCACACCCATATCGTGCTGCGCGGTAAGGACGAGTTCGGCAAGGATCTCGTCATCGCGCGCGACTATATCGGCCACGGCATGCGCCGGAAGGCGAGCGAGATCCTAACGCTCGAGCTCGGGCCCCAGACCGAACAGGAAGTCAGGCAGAAACTCGAACGGCAGGTCGACCAGGAGCGCTTCACCGATCTTGATCGCGAACTGGTCCGCGACGCCGTCGAGGGCCTCGTCGATGCGCGGCCGGATTATTCAGGAGAGCAGGATCGCGCGAAACAGGCGCTGAAGATCGGCCGCCTTCGGGTGCTTGAAAAGCGCGGTATGGGCGAGGAAATCGAACCGGGCCGCTGGCAACTCGCACCGAGGCTGGAGGAGACGTTGCGGCGGGCTGGCGAGCGCGGCGACATCGTCAAGACGATGCACCGGGGCTTGGGACAGGCTGGTCTCGATGCTGGCGCGGTGGATTATGCGATCTATGACGCCGGCGATCCGCGAGCACAGATCGTCACCGGGCGGATCATTGATCGCGGACTGCATGATGAGATCAACGACGGTCACTACATCATGGTCGACGCTACCGATGGCCGGGTCCACTATACTGCGCTCGACCCGCGGCAGGACATGGACGACCTGCCGATGGGCGCGGTCGTCGCGGTGCATCCGGCAAGCACCGGTGGAAAGCCATCCGACCGGACGATCGCGGACGTGGCGCGGGTAAATGACGGTCTCTACACCGCTGATGCCCATCGCACTCTCGATCCAGACGCGTCGTCTGACTTTGTCGAAGCTCATATCCGTCGCCTCGAAGCGCTCCGCCGTCAAAGCATCGTGCGGCGTTTTGCCGACGGCTCCTGGGATATCCCCGAAGATCTTGGCGAGAGGGTTGCGACGATCGCTCAAAATCAGGCGCACTATCCGGGGCGCGTCGTGGCCCTTTCCTATCTGTCGCTGGAGGCGCAGACGACGTCAGGTGGGGCAACGTGGCTCGATCGTGAGCTCCTGACAAAAGACCCGGTACCGCTTCGCGGTGATCGGTTCGGCGCGGCGGTCACGACGGCACTGCGCCAACGTGAAGATTACCTTGTCGATGAAGGCCTCGCCCAGCGGGATGGGCAAAAACTGCGATACCAACGCCACCTGCTGCGGGTGCTGCGCCAGCGGGAATTGGCTGCAACGGGCGACAAGCTCGGCAAGGAAATGGGGCTGGAATACACCGCGCCTCAGGACGACGAGCGGATCGGCGGCGTCTACAAGCGACCGGTTCAGCTCGCGAGCGGCAAGTTTGCTATTCTCGCCCAGTCGAAGGAGTTCACACTTGTGCCTTGGCGGCCGGTATTGGAGCGCCACCGCGGTAAGACTGTGGGCGCGGCAATGCGCGGATCGTCGGTGTCCTTCGAGTTTGGGATGAAGCGCGGGATTGGGATTGGATGATTGCCGATCTCTAGATCGGTGTGACTCGACAGGAGTCCCGGGCTGAGCGCGGCCGGTTCCAAAAGAGTTTCTCTGCGCGGCCTCAAAAGGTTAGATGCTCGTTACCAACACGAAAAACGAGGGGAATAATGTAGCGTGGCACGCAGACCGGGGAACAAGTTAGAGAAATGGGAGGTGGCGATCGTCAAGGCGATGCTCGTGCGCAAATACGTCCCCCAAGACATTCAGGCCTATTTCTCACGACCAACGCGGTCCATCAATCATGCGCGCATCTCTGAAATTCGAGACGAAGCAAAGCACAGGGCGATCAAGCCAGCAACAGATGACGAACTGGACGCCTTCCTTGCGGCCTGGCCCAACATCGACCCAGGGACCGGTCTTCATCTTCAGGGTGACGAGCTCTTGGTCAAGGCGCGCGAGGCGATGATCGCCGCCGTTCATACGTTCAACAGTGCCGGGCTACATTTCCGGGCCGAACTGTTCATCGTGACGTGTGTCATCGCCTGGACTTATCTTTTGCATGCATATTACAAGCGCGAAGGTGTCGATTATCGACATAAGAGAGGGGGTCAAGTTGAGAAAACGCCAAGCGGCGCCGATAAATATTGGGAGCTCGGTCAATGTCTTGCACATGGGGATTGCCCGCTGGAAAAAGGCGTTATCGTCAACCTTAACTTTCTCACCGAAATTCGGCATGAGATCGAGCACCGGTCGACAAATCGGATCGACGACGCACTGAGCGCCAAGCTTCAAGCATGCTGCATTAACTTCAACGACGCCATCAAGACGCTCTTCGGCAAGGAGTTCGCGCTCGAAAAACGACTACCTATTGCCTTGCAGTTCGTGACCTTTGACGGCGCGCAACGGGCCAGCCTGATTGGCGCCGACCTTCCCCCTAATCTGGCAACGGCAATGGACAATTTCCATGGAGGGCTGACAGAGGAGGAGTTGAACGATCCGAAATTTCGGTACCGCGTGGCCTTTGTTCCGAAAGTCTCCGGCAAACCTTCCAAAGCCGATCTTGCAGTTGAGTTTGTCAAACCGGGGTCACCAGAAGCCGAAGCCGTCGAACGGGTGTTGCTGAAGGAAACCGAGCGGCCGAAACATCTGCCGTCGGAGATCGTCGCAAGGGTGCAGGCGGCGGGGTATCCGGAGTTCAGCATGTATGATCACACGCAGCTTGCTCGACAACTTGATGCGCGCAATCCTGGCAAGGGGTATGGCGTCAAAGTCGCCAAGGCCTGGTATTGGTACGAGAGTTGGTTCGAGAAGGTTATCGAGAAACTGGCTGAGGGTTGGAGCAGGCCTTAGACGGCAACGGCGTTGAGGGGGTCAGAGTCTAGTCCACTCTCTGCCCCATTCGGTGACAGTCTTTGCCGAGCGGCTGCGCTCCAAAGGATAGAACCGCTTTTGGAAACGGCGGCCTTCGAATTCAACGATCTCCTTGCTCCGCGCATTCGGGAAGGCTGCATCCAGCCTCGATTGGAGCTCTTCCTCGAAGGTTCGCTTTAGCGTTCCTGTCGCCTTGAGCGCCTCGGTTACGTGGCGGACCTTTCGCCGTGCGGTTTTCAAGTCTGCTTGGTATTTGTCGGGATTGTTCCCGTTATAGTTTTCGAGGCGACGTTCCCAAACCGTCAGTTCGGCCTTTGCTGCTTCAAGATCTTCGATTGAATACATAAATTCCTTCCAGGCTCGACCTAGCCTTCACATCGGATGAATACCCTTTCTTCCCCGCCAAGCAATAGGGCTTCCGGAGAAAATCCACCCGCAGTGGCCGCCAGCCTCAGTTCATCGTCACCGGCATCTTGGACGTCGAACTGGACGGTTTCATCAATTGGCTCATCGATGCGGGTCTGTGTGAAGCGGCGATACTCAACCCGGTGGTCGAAACTCATGATGACGGTGCTATCGCGCAACTCCCAGGAACCGCTGCGCCAAGGAAGAGGCCCGGTTGCCTCATCGGTTGTGCGCCACCATTGCACGGCGCGGTCGTCGCCTTCCTCGGTGAGCGCAAGCCACTCGGTGCCGCAATCGGACTGGCTTGCCGCCCAGTTGCCGATTAGCGCGTCGCTATCGGCGTTTCCATCGCATGCGGACAACGAGATGACAGCAAGGGCCATCAATATCGGGCTGTAGGTCTTTTTCCGCGTTTCCATAGCTGATCTCCTAACAGGGAGGTCGGAGTCGGCCCAATAGATCAGAATTCGGAGTTCTACCGCGGCCGCTTTCCAGTGTTGGCGCCAGCGTGGGGCCCAGGTCTTCCAAAAACTAGCCATGACGTTCTTGACTTGTGCTGGCTTGTCTTGGCTCAACCCTGATCCTGCTTCCCAACTTGGACTACGTTGCATGCAAGTACATTGTCTAAACGCCCGTCTTTCTTCGATTTTAAGCGCATCCCAAACGGCCCCCAGGCCCCCAATGCGCGAAGAAATCGATGACCCCTACCAAACTCCTTGTCGGCCAGATTTTCAGCGTCTTCGCGATCGTGATCGGTGCGCTCTGGTTCGCGACGCAATGGGCGGCGGGCCAACTCGGGCATCAACCCCGCCTCGGTGAGGCCTGGACCTCGGTCGGCGACTATCCCGTCTGCTACCCTTGGCGGTTGTTCGAATGGTGGTACGCCTACGAGGCCTATGCGCCGTCGGTCTTCAATCAGGCGGGCGCCATCGCTGCATCGGGCGGCATTCTGGGTGTCGTGGTTGCGGTTGCAGGATCCCTATGGCGCGCGCGGCAGACCCGGCTGGTCACGACGTACGGCTCGTCACGCTGGGCTTCGACGCGCGAAATCGCCAAGGCGGGCCTGTTCGATCCGGCGGGCGTGTTTCTCGGACAGCTAAAGGACCGCTATCTGCGCCATGACGGCGCGGAACATGTCATGTGTTTCGCGCCAACACGGTCGGGCAAGGGCGTCGGGCTTGTTATCCCAACTTTGCTCAGCTGGCCGCACTCCGCCGTCATTCACGACATCAAGGGCGAGAACTGGCAGCTGACTGCGGGCTGGCGATCCAAATTCTCGCATTGCCTGCTGTTCAATCCGACCGATCCGGCGAGCGCCAAATACAATCCGCTGTTGGAAGTGCGCAAAGGCCGGTTCGAGGTTCGCGACGTCCAGAACATCGCCGATATCCTCGTCGATCCCGAGGGCAGCCTCGAACGTCGTAATCATTGGGAAAAAACCGGCCACTCCTTGCTCGTCGGCGTGATCCTGCATGTGCTCTACGCCGAGAAGGATAAAACGCTCGCCCGCGTCGCGGCCTTCCTCTCTGATCCTTCGCGCTCCTTCGAACGCACGTTGCGCGTCATGATGAGCACCAATCATCTCGGCAGCGATGCCGCGCCGGAAGTTCACCCGGTCGTCGCGCAGGCCGCGCGCGAGCTCCTCAACAAATCCGAGAACGAACGCTCGGGCGTCCTCTCAACCGCGATGTCGTTTCTTGGTCTTTATCGCGATCCGACGGTCGCCGAGACGACCAGCGCCTGCGAATGGCGGATCACCGATCTGATGGACGCCGACCGTCCGGTCTCCCTTTATCTCGTCATTCCGCCGTCCGACATTTCACGGACCAAGCCGCTCGTCCGTCTGATCCTCAACCAGATCGGCCGCCGTCTGACCGAGCGCTTGGAGGGCGAACCCGGCAAGCGGCATCGCCACCAGCTTCTGATGATGCTCGACGAGTTTCCGGCGCTCGGGCGCCTCGATTTCTTCGAAAGCGCGCTTGCCTTCATGGCCGGATACGGCGTGCGCAGCTTCCTGATCGCCCAAAGCCTCAATCAGATCTCGAAAGCCTATGGCGAGAACAACGCCATCCTCGACAATTGCCATGTGCGTATCGCCTTCGCCTCGAATGACGAGCGCACAGCGAAGCGCATCTCCGACAGCCTCGGTACATCGACCGAACTGCGCGCGCAGCGCAACTATGCCGGTCACCGGCTCGCGCCCTGGCTCGCCCATGTCATGGTCAGCCGGCAGGAGACCGCGCGTCAGCTTCTGACGCCCGGCGAGGTCATGCAGCTGCCCCCAGAGGACGAACTGGTGATGGTGTCCGGCCATCCGCCGATCCGCGCGAAGAAGCTGCGCTATTTCGAGGACGCGAATTTCACAGGCCGGGTGCTCCCCCCTCCCGGTCTGTGCGCGGACGGTCCCTATGTGGATCGTCCGCAGCAAGGGGGAACCGACTGGGCCGGACAGGTCCGGAGGCCTCACGCGGATCTGACCAAGCCTTGGTCCGAGCTCGTCTCTGAAGCGCATGAGGATGAGGGCGGGCTCAAGCGTCATCCCGCGCTGCCCGAGGAAGCTCCCAAGGCTCCCGCATCCGAAAAAGCGCCCGACGCGGGTCTTCTTGATGATGAGTTCGACCCCAATGACGCCCGCCGGATGGACCAACTCGCCCGCAACACGGCGACCGTCCGGCGTGCCCACGCCATGGACCAGGCCGATGACGACCTGATCCCGAGATTCTGAGGAGGGATGCGATGAAACCCCGCCTCAACGTTCATGTCGCCCACGAGCTCTTCGAGAAAGTAGAGATCGCCGCCAAACGCCCGGACGTCACCAAAGCGGCTGTCGTCGAGGCAGCGCTGATGGGCTTCTTCTCGAAGGAATTCGACGATCAGCGCGATGGCGCGCTCATTCGCCGGCTGGACCGACTGACCCGCCAATATGACAAGCTCGAGCGCAATCTCTCAATCACCACCGAGACGCTCGCGCTCTACATCCGCTTTTTCCTGACCGTGACCCCACCGCTCCCCGGGGCCGATCAGGACGCCGCCCGCGCGCTCGGCAAGGAGCGTTTCGACTATTTCATCACGCAGCTCTCACGCCGACTTGCGGGTGGCAAAAACATGGTCCGCGATGTTCTCGAGGAGATCAACGCGGACGAATCCGAGTTCTTCACGGCAAGGGAACTTGATGCCCTTCGAGCAGTGAAGACGGCCGCTTCCCCACAACAGAGCGAGGGACAGAAAAAACCGAACGGGGAAGCGGCCAGCAAACACACCGGTGCGAGCGTCGCAGGCGAAGATCAGGAGGACGATCATGTCTGACCGGTTCCATCCCGACACGCTTGACCGGCAACGCACCATGCTCCGCACGGCGATGGGACCGGCGATTGCCACTGCGCTTGCCGATCCCGCCGTCATCGAGGTGATGGTCAATCCGGACGGGAAGCTTTGGCTCGACCGCCATGGCGATGGGCGGATCGATACCGGCCAGGCGCTCGGCGCGTCCGAGACCGAACGCATCATCCGGCTTGTAGCGAGCCATATCGGGCAGGAATGTCACCGCGACCAGCCAGTCGTGTCCGCCGAACTCCCTGAAAGCGGCGAACGCTTCGAAGGTCTGTTGCCGCCGGTCGCGCCCGCACCATGCTTTGCGATCCGCAAGCCCGCCAAGGTGCTCTACCGGCTCGGCGATTACGTCGACGCGCAGATCATAACCGCACAGATGGCGACCGCGCTGCGAAACGCCATCGATACGCGCAACAATATCGTGGTGGTGGGCGGCACCAGCTCCGGCAAGACCACGCTGGTCAACGCACTGCTCGCAGAGGTCGCAACCGGTGGCGATCGGGTCATCCTGATCGAGGACACGCGCGAGCTCCATTGCGCCGCGGAGGATTGCGTCAGCCTGCGCACCAAGCCCGGTGTCGCAGCGCTGGCCGATCTTGTGCGCTCGACCATGCGACTCAGACCCGACAGGATCATCGTCGGTGAGGTGCGCGGGGCCGAAGCTCTCGACATGCTGAAGGCGTGGAACACGGGCCATCCGGGCGGGATCACCACGCTCCACGCCAACTCCGCCCATGCCGGCCTCTACCGGCTCGAACAGCTCATCCAGGAAGCCGTCGTCACGGTGCCGCGTCGGCTAATCGCCGATGCGATCGACATCGTCGTTTTCCTGAAAGGCCGCGGGTCCGGCCGCCGCGTCGAGACTGTCGCGTCCATCGAGGGTCTGACCGAGGGCGGCGATTACCGCCTCAAACCACTCACACCCGTCCAGCTCGTGTCGCCGGTTCGGACAGAAGGAGATCCTGCATGAACCCTAAATTCCCAATTCTTTCGTCCGTGTCGACACATCACCCGGCGACGTGGTTCTTGCTACTAACCGTCCTGGCTTTCGCTGGCGCAGATCCGGCCGAAGCCGCGGGCTCGGGCATGCCATGGGAAGCGCCGCTAACAGCGATCCTGGAATCCATCGAGGGACCGGTGGCGCGGATCATCGCGGTGATCATCATCGTCATCACCGGTCTGTCGCTCGCCTTTGGCGAAACCTCGGGTGGTTTCCGCCGGCTGATCCAGATCGTTTTCGGCCTCTCGATCGCTTTTGCCGCGACCAGCTTCTTCCTGTCCTTCTTCTCCTTCGGCGGCGGGGCGCTGATCTGATGGCTGGCGCGCTTCCCACCGCCGACGGGTTCGAGATTCCGCTCCACCGGGCGCTCACCGAGCCGATCCTGATGGCTGGCGCACCGCGCGGCGTGGCGATTGTCAACGGCACGCTGGCCGCCGCGCTCGGCTTGGGCCTCCAGCTCTGGCTGGCCGGTATCGTCGTCTGGATCGTTGGTCATTCGGCGGCCGTCTACGCGGCGAAGAAGGACCCGGCCTTCATGGAAGTGCTGGTCCGCCACATCCGCCACAAGGGACACCTGGCATGTTGAACCTTGCCGAATATCGCGTTCGGCCACCGCTTCTGGCCGACTATCTTCCCTGGGCCTCGCTGGTTGCGCCCGGCGTGATCCTCAACAAGGACGGCAGCTTCCAGCGGTCGGCGCGGTTTCGCGGACCTGATCTGGAAAGCGCTACATCGGCCGAGCTCGTCGCGACCTGCGCACGGATCAACAATGTGCTCAGACGTTTTGGCTCGGGCTGGGCGCTGTTCTTCGAAGCCGAGCGGTACGCGGCGCGCGACTACCCGGCGTCTGACTTCCCCGATCCGGTCTCGCGCCTCGTCGACGAGGAACGCCGCGCCGCGTTCGAGGAGGCCGGCGCGCTCTTCGAGAGCGCCTATGTGCTGACCTTCGTCCATCTTCCGCCGCCTGAAAATGTCGGGCGCGCTGAAAAACTGCTGATCGAGGGCGCTGAGGAAAAGCGTGGTCTCGATTACTCCGATCATCTCGAAAGCTTCATCCAGCAGACCGACCGGGCCCTCGATCTGATCGGACAGTTGATGCCCGAAGTCGCGCCGCTCACCGACGACGAGACGCTCACCTACCTGCACAATTGCATCTCGAACAAACTGCACCCGGTCGCAACGCCCGAGGTGCCGATCCATCTCGATGCGGTGCTGGTCGACACGGCGCTGACGGGCGGACTCGAACCAATGCTCGGCGAGGCGCATCTGCGCGCCCTGACCATCCTCGGCTATCCCGGATCAACGACGCCAGGACTCCTCGATGCTTTGAACCATCTCGGCTTCGAATATCGCTGGATGACGCGCTTTGTGCCGCTCGACAAGGCGGCGGCGGAAAAGGTGATCAAGCGCTTCCGCCGGCAATGGTTCGCCAAGCGCAAATCGATCGCCGCGATCATCAAGGAAGTGCTCACAAACGAGCAGTCGGTGCTAGTCGATACCGACGCCGACAACAAGACGGCCGATGCCGACGCGGCGCTTCAGGAACTTGGGGCCGATCTCGTCTCCTACGGCTATGTGACGACCACCTTCATCGTCTGGGATGAAGACGCTTCCACCGTGCGCGAGAAGGTGCGCGCAGCGCAGCGCGTGATCGATGGGCGCGGTTTTGCCACCATCGACGAGACCGCCAATGCGGTCGAAGCCTGGCTCTCGTCGCTCCCGGGCCATGTCTACGCCAATGTGCGGGCCGCACCGGTCAACACACTCAACCTCGCGCATTTGATGCCGCTGTCGGCCACTTGGGCTGGCCCGGCGCGCAATGAGCATTTGGACGGCCCGCCGCTGATCACCGTGCGCACCAACGGCACCACGCCGTTTCGGCTCGTGACGCATATCGGCGATGTCGGGCATATGCTGGTCGTCGGTCCGACCGGCGCGGGCAAGTCTGTCCTCCTGTCGCTGATTGCCCTGCAATTCCGACGTTACCCGGGCGCGCAGATCACGATGTTCGACAAAGGCGGCTCGGCACGGGCGGCCATTCTCGGCATGGGCGGGGACTACTTCGATCTTGGCGCGGCCAAGGAGGGTGAAAAAGGCGCGCTCGCGTTCCAGCCCCTAGCGCGGATCGACCAGACATCAGAGCGCGCCTTCGCGCAGGACTGGGTGCTTGGCCTGCTCACCCACGAAGGCGTCACGGTAACCCCGGAGGTCAAGGACGCGGTCTGGTCGGCCTTGTCGAACCTTGCCGCAGCACCTGTTCCCGAACGCACGCTCACCGGTCTCGCAACGCTGCTACAGGTGACCGCGCTGCGTCAGGCGCTGCAACCCTACACGCTCGAAGGACCCTATGGCCGGCTCCTCGACGCCGATGATGACCGGCTCGAGCTGAGTTCTGTTCAATGCTTCGAAATGGAAGAGCTGATGCACGAGACCGGTGCAGTCCTGCCGGTGCTGACCTATGTGTTCCACCGTCTCGAAGAACGGTTTGATGGGCGGCCATCTCTGCTGATCCTCGACGAGGCCTGGCTTTTCCTCGACAACCCCGCTTTCGCGGCACGCATCCGGGAATGGCTGAAGACGCTGCGCAAGCAGAACGTCTCGGTGATCTTCGCGACGCAAGGTCTTTCCGACATCGCCGGCAGTTCGATTGCGCCCGCGATCATCGAAAGCTGTCCTACCCGCATCTTCCTACCCAACGACCGGGCGATCGAGCCGCAAGCCAAGGCCGTCTATGAGGCGTTCGGCCTCAACGACCGGCAGATCGAGATCATCGCCCGCGCCGTCCTCAAACGCGACTACTACACCCAATCCCGCGCCGGAAATCGGCTCTTTGAGCTGGGGCTCGGCCCGATCGCGCTGGCCTTCACCGGATCGAGCACCAAAGCCGACCACGCCCTGATGACCGGGCTTCTGGGCGCCCATGGTGAGGAGGAGTTCGCCGACAGCTGGCTGCGCGCCAAGGGGCTCGACTGGGCAGCCGACCTGATCACCGATCCGGGCGCAGACCAGCCCGATCAATCACAGGGGGTCCTCGAGTTCACCCAAGACATGGAGACCGACAATGAAACGTCCGCTTGAGATAGCCGCTGCGCTCACGCTTGTGTTGTTGGCCTCCACGCCTGCAGCAGGTGCCAGCATCGGATGGCCCAAGTGCTCGCGCGACTATTGTCCGGGGTCCTATCTGAGTGTCATCACATGGCGGGGCAACGCCACTTTGTCGGTCGGATCCGTATGTCCGCGCGAATGGCGCCATATCTGGGGCCGCTCGGACGCAAGTGGTTCGATCCTGCAATGGTTCAACGAGAATGCCGAATATGGAGAAGGTCGGCTTTGCATTCCGCTCCATCCCGATGTCGATGATATCCGCATCAAGTCGACCGGCGGAGACTGTGGTTATGGTGGCAATGACGTTGCTGCTGCCGCGAACTCGCCCATGCAGGGTGTCAGGCTGCGCCGCGGTGGCGAAGCGGCAACCGTGCTGCGCGGCTGTCACGCGACCATCGGTAACGAACGGGTCGGCCGGGTCGCCTATGGCGGCATCGCGCTGAACTTCGCCGATGGCTACACGTTCGGCGACAGCTATGTCCGCGACCATTTTTACGGCGTCTATGACGGTCTGGACACGAAGCGGGTGAAGCCCGCCGATGTCGGCATCACCGCCATCAGCCAATTCAACACCTACCACTACCGCATAGAAATCCTGGCCAATGGTCGGGGCGATTGGACGTGGGGCAAACCAGAGGAGAACGAACGATGAAATATCCCCGTTTAGCAATAGCCTGTGCCGCCTTGGCGCTGGCCGTGACCACTGCGACGGTCACCCCGCCGCCGGCCTACGCGATCACGGTCTTCGATCCGGCCAATTACAGCCAGAATCTACTGACGGCCGTCCGAAACCTTCAGCAGATCAACAACCAGATCGCGCAGCTCGCCAACGAGGCGCAGATGTTGGTCAATCAGGCGCGCGAGCTGACCAGCCTGCCGACCTCGGTCGCCGGCGAGCTGCAAGCCTCGCTCGGCCAGGTCGACAACCTCATCCGCGACGCCCAAGGCATCGCCTATGACGTCTCCGAGATCGACCGCGAATATCAGCGGCTGTTTCCCGAAGAATATGCTTCGAGCGTCGCGACCTCGCGGATCGTCCAAGATGCGCAAGAAGCCTGGCAGAACGCCCGCGAAGGCTTTCGTCACAGCCTGCATGTTCAGGCCGAAGTTGTGGGACAGGTTCGCACAGACGCCGCCACCCTCGACAGGTTGATCGCCGAGAGCCAGGACGCGGTCGGCAATCTGCAGGCCGTGCAGGCCGGCAACCAGCTGACCGCGCTTGCCGCGAAACAGTCGATGCAGCTCCAGACGTTGCTGGCGGCTTCGGCGCGCGCTGACGCGCTCGAAAGCGCCCGCGCAGTTGCAACGCGCGAACAGGCCCGCGCCCGCTTCGAACGCTTCATGGGCGATGGCAGCAGCTACACGCGCTGAGGCGGAACACGAGCGAGAGAGACAGACACTATGGATGATGTCGGCGTCATTGACGAATTCACCGAGACCTTTGTCCGGTACATCGATTCCGGCTTTGGTCTTCTGGGGGGCGATGTCGCCTTTCTGACCACGATCCTGATCGGCATCGACATCACCTTGGCCGGCCTCATGTGGGCGCTGGCCGATGACAAGGCGGTCATCCCGGCGCTCATCAAGAAGGTGCTCTATGTCGGAGCCTTCGCCTTCATCCTGAACAATTTCGCTTTTCTGGCGAACGTCATCTTCGACAGCTTCGCTGCACTTGGTCTGCAGGCCACAGGCACCGGAATCACGGCTGCCGATCTGATGCGGCCCGGTTTTGTCGCGCATGCGGGTTTTGAAGCCGCGCAGCCATTGTTGGGCGAGACCGAGGATCTCCTGGGGCCGGTCGGTTTCTTCGAGAATTTCATCCAGATCGTCGTCTTGCTGATCTCCTGGCTTATCGTGCTGCTCGCCTTTTTCATTCTGGCGATCCAGCTCTTCATTACCATTCTCGAATTCAAACTGACCACATTGGCAGGCTTTATCCTGGTGCCTTTCGCACTCTGGGGGAAGACTGCCTTTCTTGCCGAACGCGTACTCGGCAATGTGGTGGCGGCGGGCATCAAACTGATGGTGCTCGCCGTCATCGTCGGTATTGGATCGACCTTGTTTGGGTCGTTCGCGGCCTCGTTCGCGCCGGGCGAGATCACCATCGAGCAGTCTCTCTCCACCGCACTTGGCGCTCTCGCGATCTTCATGTTGGGCATTTTTGGTCCCGGTATCGCTGCGGGTCTGGTGTCTGGCGCGCCCCAGCTTGGCGCAGGCGCGGTTGTCGGATCGGCCGCCGGTCTTGCGCTTGGCGGGGCCGCTGCAGGCGGTGTGGCGTTGGGCGGGGCGCGTGCCATTGCCGCTGGCGGTGGCGCGGCAACCCGTGCCGCCTCGTCCATGGCTGGCGGTGCAACCGGCGCTTACACGCTGGGCAAGACGGCTTCGGGCGCAACGGGCGCTGCCGGTGTTGCCGCTGGGGCGGGCGGTATCGCGCGCGCGGGAGCGGGTGCTGTTGGCCAGGGTGCACGCCGCATCGCAAGCAAAGCAACCGCCGGGGCACGGCAGTCTTTCAGAGACGGTCAGCGTGGCGCCATCACCGCGACGGGCGGCACATTCTCTGGCGGAAGCGGCGAGGCTGCGGCCTCCGCCTCCGCGTCTGCCAGTGGTGCACCGGACTGGGCGCGCAAGCTGCGCAGTGAACAGCGGCTGCGCGAAGGCGTCAGCGTAACAGCCCACACCGTCCGCGACGGCGACCGACCCGCTTCCGGCGAGAACCCGAGACTGAGAGAGGACGACTAATGTTCAAACGCCCGACAACGACCTATGGCAACACGCCCAAACCGGTCACGCCCTATCAGAAGGCGGCCCAGGTCTGGGACGAACGCATCGGGTCGGCCCGAGTGCAGGCGAAGAACTGGCGCCTCATGGCTTTTGGATGCCTGATCCTCGCGCTCGGACTGTCGGGCGGGGTGATCTGGCAAGCCGGGCGCAGCACCATCACGCCCTATGTCGTCGAGATCGACACACTGGGTCAGACCCGGGCTGTGGGTCCGGCAATCGCCGCGTATGAGCCCACGGATGCCCAGATCGCATATCATCTCGCACGTTTCATCGAGAATGTCCGCTCATTGTCGATCGATCCGATCATCGTGCGTCAGAACTGGCTCAGGGCTTACGATTTCGCCACCGACCGAGCGGCCAATACGCTCAATGACTATGCCCGTGAGAACGACCCGTTTTCGCGGGTCGGGGAGCGCACCGTCACTGTCGAGGTGACCAGTGTGGTGCGATCTTCCGACAGCAGTTTCGAGCTGCGTTGGCGCGAGCTTGCCTACGAAAATGGCGCGCTTGCCGAGACCACACGCCACACCGCCGTTCTCTCAATCGCCCTTCAGCCGCCGCGCACGGAAGAGGCGCTGCGGAAAAACCCGCTCGGCATCTATGTCCACGCGCTCAATTGGAGCCGGGACCTCATTTCAGGAGATACCCCATGAAAACCATATTTGTTTTCACCGCGCCGATAGTGCTGGCCGCCTGCGCTTCCAAACAACTTCCGCCCGAGATCAGCTACGATCCGATCGATTTTGAGGCCGCCACTCTGACCGAAGAGCCGCCGAAGCCCGTCGAAATCGTCTCCGTTCCAGAGCCGCTGCCGCTGCTGGGTCAACTGATGCCGCTGCCGCCCGATTGGGAGCCGCCTTCCGAAGATACCCGTCCTCCTGAAGAACGGGTTGGCGATGCCAGCGAAGCTGCCGCCGTTGAACCGACCAAGGACGGCTATATCAACGCTATCCAAGTCTACCCTTATAGCGAAGGCGCGCTCTATCAGCTTTACACATCGCCGGAGAAGGTGAGTAACATCATGCTTCAGCCCGGCGAAACGATCGTTGCCGTATCGGCCGGTGACACTGTCCGCTGGATCATCGGCGATACGGTCAGCGGAGAGGGCGACGCCGCCCGCGGCCATGTGTTGGTGAAGCCGACCACCGAGGATCTGCGCACCAATCTGGTCATCATCACGGACCGCCGCGCCTATCATCTGGAACTGACCAGCACGCCCGAAACCTACATGGCGTCGGTTTCCTGGAACTATCCGCGGGATGCCTTGATCGCCCTCAAACGCCGCAACGCGGTTTCCGAGGCGGCGGCCGAACAGGTCATCGACAGCGGTCTCAACATCAATGAGTTGCGCTTTCGCTACGATATCACCGGCGACACACCGCCCTGGCGGCCCGTCCGCGTTTTCGATGACACGCACAAAGTCTACATCCAGTTCCCCGGCCGCCTCGATCAGGGTGAGGCGCCACCGCTCTTCGTTGTCGGTCCCGATGGCGAGAACCAGCTTGTGAACTATCGGGTACGCGGTCGCTACTATATCGTTGACCGACTCTTTGCGGCCGCTGAACTGCGTCTTGGTGCCGATCCGCAGCAAATCGTGCGCATCACCCGTACCGATGGTCGCTCGGCCGGGCGCGGGACCCGCGATCGCAATATTTCAGCATGGCAGCGGGAAGAACGGGATGGCGGACGATGACCCCTTCGCGTGAAGACGACGGGACGGTCCCGAATCCGCCGAAGGTGCCGCCGGAGGATCTTGCGATCCGGGCCGCACCGCGTCCCGTCACGCGGATCAACAGACGCGTCTTGATTGCTCTGTCCGGCACAGGACTCTTGCTCATCTTTGGTGCCACCATCTTTGCGCTTGATCCACCAAGGCTGTTCGACCATGACGATACCGGGCGCGAGCTCTATCGGACTGGCAACAACCCGACACCCGATGGTCTGGAAGCTCTGCCGCGCCGCTATAGCGATCTGCCGAAGCCGCCAGTCGAACTCGGCCCCCCTCTGCCTGGCGATCTCGGCGGGCCAATCCTCGATGCGCAACGCGAGCGCGGTATCGATCCCACCGGCGATCAACCGTTTCGCTCCGATCCGGAAGAAGATGCCGCACGCGCCGAGCGCATCCGGCAGGCACGGCTTGCGCAGCAAGGGCGCGAAGCCGGCGTGTTTTTCACCCTCACTTCTCGTACGGCGGGGGCGACCCAGGGCGGCGGGGTAACACCAGCCGGCATACCGTCAGTGCCGACCGGCGCAGCGAGTACCGCGTCCTCCGCTCGCAATCCATTCGAAGTGGCGAGCGTTACCCCGGCTCGTAATGGTCTGGAGCTCGACCGCGAGAACGACCAGAACCTACAGGGCCGGAAGCTCGACTTTCTGGATCAGGATGTCGACGCCGACATCTACAATCCGCACGCGCTGCAGGACCTGGCTTCGCCCTATCAGGTGATGGCGGGAACCATCATTTCCGCCAGTCTAGTCACGGGGATCAACTCCGATCTGCCGGGACGGATCATCGCTCAGGTCACCGAGAACATCTATGACACAGCCACAGGTGCCCATCTGCTGATCCCGCAGGGCGCACGCATGATCGGCACCTATGACAGCGTCGTCGCTTTCGGTCAGGATCGGGCGCTGGCTGTCTGGCAACGCATTATCATGCCGAACGGCTCGTCGGTCGTGATCGAGAACCTGTCAGCGACTGACACGGCCGGCTATGCCGGTCTGAAGGATGAGGTCGATTTCCACACCTGGCGTCTTCTAAAAGGCATTGCTCTGTCGACGCTGCTTGGCGTTTCCACCGAACTCACCTTCGGCGATGACGAAAGCGATCTCGTCGAGGCAATCCGTGAGTCCACGCAAGACAGCGCGAACCAGGCGGGACAACGCATCACGGAGCGCAATCTCAACGTCCAGCCGACCATCACCATCCGCCCTGGATGGCCGCTGCGCATCATCGTCAACAAGGACATGGTGCTCCGACCCTATCGCGACCTGGGAGTGGCCCGATGACGCTTAAACTCGAAAAGCTTCCTGATCGCGCCAGCACGAAAATTTCCTTCACGGCCGATGCGGAACTGAAGGCTGCGCTCAACGACTATGCTGAGATATATCGGAAATCGTACGGCCAGAAAGAGACCGTCGCTGACCTGATCCCCTTCATGCTGCAGGCGTTCATGAACGCTGATCACAGTTTCAAACGCGCGCGCAAGGAACTGGCCGCGCCTCGACCAAAGACGCACCCAGCCACCCCCAATCCATCACAAACCAAGGAGGAATAGATGGCCACGATAGGAAGCTTCACCGCCGGCAAAGACGGTTACGCAGGGACGATCCGCACCCTGACAGTCAACATCAAGGCGCGGATCGTCGCCAACGATCAGAAGAAGAGCGACGGCGCGCCGGATTTCCGGGTCTATGCGGGGCGTGCAGAGCTTGGGGCGGCATGGAAGGCGCAATCAAATGGGGACGAACCACGGGACTATCTCAGCATCCAACTCGACGATCCGAGTTTTCCGGAGCCGATCCGGGCGGCGCTGTTCGAGGATGAGGAGGGGGCCGCGTTTCTGGTGTGGAATCGGCGGGAAGTCTGACTCCCAACGATTGATGATATCGCAGTCTTCACACTAGTCGCGGACTTAGGAAGATAGAGCTACAGTTCACCCTGCCAGTTGCTGGCCATGACGACTTGTCATTGGTGTCTTTCGATATGCAAGGTTTTTGATTGAGAATACATTGGAATGGAATTATCGCGCACATGAAATGCGTGATAATTCTTGACATCAACCCAAAGGCATGGAATTATCGCGCACCTGAAAAGCGAGAAAATGCCATGACCATCCACCTTGTCGGCGAGACCATTGACGCCAAACAGGCGCATCTCCGCGCCCAGGCAGGAAATCTGATCCAGCTTGTGCGTGGGGTCTATGTTGCGCATGACGCCGACATTGATCGGGCGATCCTCGCGCATGCTGCACGCATTGCACATTATCTCTATCCCACCGCCTATCTGTCGTCCGCGAGCGCGGTTCTTTTGGCGCCGACCGAAGATGGACGGTTGTTTATCAGCGGCAAACGCAACCAACGGACCCGATTGCGCAATGTTGAAATCGTCCAAAACCAGGCGCCTGCACATCCTTCAACCGCTCCCGCCGTCATCGGTGATGAGCTTGGCGAGGTACATCTGCAGGTCGCCTCGCCGCAACAACGTTTTTTGGAAGCCTTTCGGTTAAGAAGCGAACATGCCAGTGCAATGACATCAGATATGCGCAGACAGATGGCCGAGCGACTGATCGAGGAGCATGGCTCCCCGAAAACGGCTGCTGATGCGGTCTGGGCGCTCGCACGGAAAAATGGTTGGTATCGCGAGGGCGAAGGTGCGGAACGTTTTCTGCTGGCCGAGCCAAGCACGGTAAAACCACCCGCCAACAAGGCGGCGCTCGATCTGCTAATTGCATGGCATGGCAAGCCAATGGGACAATTGACCCACGACGGCTTCGAATGGCGATGGACACCCCGAAAGAGAAGAGGGCCCGTGCTTGTGCGCGAAACGACGCCCGGCAAACTTCCTGCATTTGTCGAGTCTCTCCTGCCGGAAGGCTGGCTTGCACAGATCCTGCACGACCGCAATGAACGGGAAGCTTTGCGGCGCGGCCGACGCTACATGTCCAACATCACAATCGTCGAGAACCGCGCGGAACTGCCCAAATTGCCTGCAGACGTCCTGAGTACTCCACTATCTGCATTCACGGATGCTGGACGGTTTACAGGCCACTATGCCGGGCCAGCGCGCGGCGAAATTGAAGAAACCTTTGAAACCAACCTCGCGCGCGTGTTTGCGCGCGCCGAGACACCACGTCTATCGGGTGTCCAGATCAAGGCCCCAATGAGTCTGTTGTCAGATGGAGCGCTGGTTCCTGCGATTGATCAACCGTTTACCCATATTCTGAAACCGGCAGGGACGGCAGGTTTTGAGACGCTGCCGATTGTCGAATGGCTCTGCCTGGAACTAGGGCGTGTTGCGGGATTCGACGTGCCAGATGCCGCATTGATCGAGATGCCGGACGGTATGCCGCCAGCGCTGGTGGTCGAACGGTTTGACATCCGGCGCGGTCCGGATGACATGCGCCAGCTTGCACTTGCAGACTTCTGTTCGATCCTCGACCTTCCAGCTTCCGCCAAATATGACGGCACCATCGAGCGGGTGGCCAGAGGATTGCGCCCGCTGTCGACGGACCCGACTGCTGATCTCGATGTACTATTCCGGCGCGCCGTGTTTGCATGGCTCATCGCGGATGGCGACATGCATCTCAAAAATCTCGCGATGTTGAAGATAGCCGACCCTGACGCAAAGAATTTCACCTCGGTCCGTTTTGCAGCGCTCTACGATGCTGTGACGACGCGGGTCTTCCCTGGCCTTGCTACTGACCGTATGGCGCTAAAACTCAACGGTAAGGATGACCGGCTGAAAATGGCTGACTTTCTGGCACTTGCCCGGACGATTGGTTTGGCAACCGGTGAGGCTGAGGCCACAGTGATTGCCCTGGCGACAACGCTATCAGAACATGAGGCGGAGATGGGCTTACCGAAATTTTTGTCACAGTTGGAAACTGCGACAGGGGTAAGCCGGCAAATCAGCGCCCTTGCCCGCGGGCGTTCCGCCAGTCTGACAGCACAGTGATAACTTACATGATAAGGCTAGGTGTCTCGGTGACGGCTTCGCTGCGGGCGTATTTTGTTGAAAAACTCTGGCTTGATTGCGAGGTAAGTCGCTGATTCAATTCCTCCTGAAGGGAGGGATTGGCGATGATGGGACCGAGGCAGGAAGCGCAGGCGGCACTGTTCTACGAGCTCTCGTTGGAAGACCATGTTCCCCAGGATCACCTGCTTCGGTCGATTGATCGCTTCGTCGATCTGAGCAGCATTCGGGCGCACCTGGCGGATTTCTACAACCACACAGGTCGCCCGTCCGTTGATCCTGAGTTGCTGATCAGGATGTCGCTGGTTGGGTATTGTTTTGGCATCCGGTCCGAGCGACGGCTCTGCGAGGAGGTGCATCTGAACCTCGCCTATCGTTGGTTCTGCCGTCTCGATCTGAACGATCGGGTGCCGGACCACTCGACCTTTTCGAAGAACCGCCACGGTCGGTTCCGCGAGAGCGAGCTGCTGCGCCACTTGTTCGAGACGACGGTGGCGCGGTGCATCGCGGAGGGTCTTGTCAGCGGTCAGCGCCTGGCGGTCGATGCCAGCCTGATCGAGGCGGATGCCAACAAGCAGTATTCCGCATCGAAGGAAGACTGGGACATTGCGCGGATCGATGCGGACGCGACCCCGCGCGCGGTTCGTGAGTATCTTGATACACTGGACGAAGCCGCCTTTGGCGCGGCGACACCGGTCGAGCCGAAGTTCACGTCCTATTCCGATCCGGCCAGCCAGTGGACGGCGGCCCGCAAAGGCCCTGCATTCTTTGCCTATTCCGACAACTATCTCATCGATACCGATCACGGTGTTATCGTCGATGTGGAAGCGACACGGTCGATCCGCCAGGCCGAGGTCGGATTAACGAAGACGATGCTGAATAAGGTCAGGGAACGCTTTGACCTGCGTCCTGAACGGCTGATCGCCGACACGGCCTATGGGTCGGGACCGATGCTCGGTTGGCTGGTAGACGAAAAGATCGCGCCGCACATTCCGGTCATCGACAAGGTCGGCCGCACCGACGGCACTTGGTCCCGTGCAGACTTCGAATGGGACGCCGAGAACAATCAGTACATCTGCCCAGAGGGTGAGGCTTTGAAGCAGTTCCGCCGGAACGACTCGGATCCCAATCGCGGCCCAACCGGTAAAGGTGTTGCTAAGTATCAAGCCCTCAAACACACCTGTCAGGCGTGTCCATCCAAACCCAAGTGCTGCCCAAAGGCAGACTGCCGCAAGATCACGCGTGAAGAGCACGAAGACGCCCGCGACGCGGCACGCGCCATCCGCAAGACAGCCCAATACAAGATCTCAGCAAAGCTCTGAAAGAAGGTCGAGATGCTCTTCGCCCATCTCAAACGCATCCTGGGGCTCGGACGCTTGCGATTACGCGGCCCATGCTGTGTAAACGACGAATTCCTCCTCGCTACCACGGCCCAAAACCTTCGGAAACTCGCCAAGATCTTTCCCGCACCGCAGCAAACTCGCAAAGCCTGATCAGAGAGGCGCTTGCGCGCTGATCAACGCACCACTTTCTGCGCAAGCAAGACATTGTTTTTCAACAGAATTCGGGCGGAAATCGGAAGTTCTCTGCTGTTGCGAACCTATCACTATAGCATGGAGGAAGCCGACATTCAGCCATTTTGGTAACTCTGTGGACCGCGACAAATCCAAGATCACCTGAATGAACGCCACACCGAGCCAACACGGTCGAATATTCCTAAGTGGTTTTGATCGAGCCAGTATGCCTGACTTACTTCAATTGGCGGCGGCGCACCCGCGGTGATCATCCGAAAGTCTCGCATCCCGATCCGATTTGCGCGATTTCGGACAAATCTGGCCACGCTTGGGACAAAATACCAGTTGTGCGTTTCGTGAGATCTACAAAGATGCCATCAATCCTGTGTTCGATCTACAACCTTGGATTGAGAAAGGTAGCCTGAAGATGAAGGTATATTCGAGGACCATTGCAGCTGCCCTAATGACCATCTGTGTTGGCGGCATAACGTCTGCTGCTACAATTATTGAAGTGGACAGCGCGGATGACTACGGCATCAGTCTGAACAGCGGCAGCGCACAGGTTGCTGGTACATTTTTTACTCTTGAGGAAAGCTATACGAACGTCTCGATCAGCGCTCCGATACTCTGTGTCGCCTGCCAGGGTTCTGTCGTGTTGCACGGTGGACCGCTCGGGGTTGGAGCTACTGTTGCCGATTCCGTTGCGGGGCTTTTCTTTGACACCAGCGTGAACAACCTGTTTTCCGGGCTGAGCCTGGGGCCGGGAACCTATTCCTTGATTGTCGGCGTGACAGCCGGGACCGGCGGCTGGAACGGCTCTGCTGTCCCCACAGTCACAACAGATGGAAACAGTTCCGACGGTTTGGATTTCGTGGGATCGTCGGCGGAGTTTTTCATTCCTGCTTCAGTTTTCGTGCCGACGTTTTCGGCCAGCCAATTAGCCTATCGCATCACCGGCGATATCGTGACATCCCCGCCAGTCAACACTGTGCCGCTTCCCGCATCTGTTGCATTTTTGCTGGCAGGTTTTGGGAGCCTGGCCTTACTGCGCCGCAAATCCGGGTAGTCAAATACGTTGAACGGGCGGTCAGAACATTGCCCACCAACCATAGCTACTGCACGCTGCTTGCCAAGCGCGCGTGTCCCACACTGTTTCTCGAAACACCCGATCGAGGATGCTGTACATGCAGAACCAAAAAAAAGAAGTCCAAAGAGGCGTGCTCCTCAAAGCGCCGCAATTTCTGCCGGTTCAATTCTATCTGGCATCCGAAAAAGATATCTGGGGCGCTGGTGCTTTGACGCAATGGAAGCAGCTGAATGCGGGAGGGTCAGGAGCTACTGCCACATTATCCTTCACGATCGCATCGGGCCGCATTGGATATCAACCGAAAGGTTTGACCGACCTGACAGGTACCGAAGTGATCGTCGAGGTGAGTGTCCCTCTTCTGACACCTGCTGATCCGCACAAAGACCCGCCTGCGTTCGTTACGATCCAGGTTGATAGGCGCAGCCCGCCACTAACATTTGAACAGAACTCGATTATTTCAGCTTTGATTGCTGACGCATTCGAGCTGGAAAAGAGCTTGTTTGCGGCCGCATTCGGAACCTCCGTCTGACGGCTCTTTAATAATTTTCAAAGAAAGTTTCCGGAGGAAACTGATGGACCTTTATGGCTGGGATACGGCGTATGCCGTCAATATTTCAGTGCTCAATGATGCATTGAAGGGATCGCACGATCTGCCGCAGACCTTTTTGATCGCGGATGGCTATTTGAAAGCGTCAGGCAGCCTGAAGAACTGGCGCATCGTCGCGGGTGGCTCCGGCATCCTGCTTCATGTTCAGGTTGAAATCGCGACGGGTACGATATCGGGCGGTGCTGATCCGAAGGCTGATCTTGCAGGGTATCAGTTGATTTTTGAAATAGACATGACCCTCTTGCCCGCTGCTGTGGATGGAAAGCAGGAGATCAGGCTGTATCTGAAGTCCGCAGCGAAGAAAGGCCAGTCGCAAGGTGAGGGTGTTGTTGCGCCATACTCCATCACACCCCAAGGGAAACTTGGATTTGAGCAAGAACAGTTCTTGCCATTCTTTATGGCTAAATATCTGGTCACACAGGCTGATAAATTTACGTTCGCCTTGGCGCAGGTCAACCTGGTGCCGCCCACCGCTGCGGACAGCTGGCTAACCCCGGTTGAGATTGCATTCACATACTATGCAAGTGGGTCTGCGGGCGATTTTTTGGTGATCTACGGGGCCACCAGAAAGCGCGACGTAAAGGGGCTTAGCAGAAACGTTGATCCCTCTCTGTTCGCCGGTAAGGGCCCTGCCTACTACGCGATCTCGGGTGACATGTTTCTGGAGCATGTGGTGATGCCCCTGATGCCCAAGGTCTATCCAGGGTTTGCTTCGTCCTATTTCGAATTTGATGCCGGAAATCACGAAATCATCAACACCAAATCGATGAAACTCCACGGCGTGAAATCGGGGGCCATCACCTATTATCCGGTGGTCCGTGACCTGAGGATCAAGATCAGTGGCGACACACTTGTCTCCGACGTCAAGGGCCGTGCGAACATGTACATGGGGATGAGCATGACCTTCTCGGTCACCTCGCGCTCCAAGACATCTTATGACGCCGCGCACAACAAGTTCAGCGCCGCCAAAGACGCCCATCCAAGTGCACACCACAAGAGCCACATCCCCTGGTACGACTATCTGTTCGGCGTCATCCCGGACATCATCATGGCGATTGTTGTGCCCGCTGTCGCGGATGGGATCGCTGACGGCCTGAACTCTGCCCTGTCGGGAATGGAGCTGGCCAATACCGGACCACAATTAGTGGACTGGCCGGGGTTGGATACGTTCAAACCTAATGCTGGCGGCCTGAATGGCGCTTTTCAATTGTCCGGCAGCTGACTGCATCTTTTGCGCCAAAGATTTTTCCAACCGAAGACAAACAGGAGGAAGACCAATGACCGTAGATACAAGAAACTATGAAGACGTCTCGAAAAGTCCGCCACCCGCAGATTGGGACGGCAGCCAATACCATGTCCGTTTTCCACATCTGACGACGAATGTGGATGCCAAACCTGACATCCATGCCATGATGCAGGCGACCCGGGCACAATCAATAAAAGAGGCTGATACCTACGATTGGGACACTGTCTTTGCCGTGAAATTCAAAGACGTCAACAAAGCGATTGCCAAGCCGGGCAATACGCCGACCGAATACGATCAAAGCGAGTCGACAACAGACTCAAATATCAAAGGAACCTTTGGTGCCTGGTCGCTGACAGGCGGTGGCGACACGCTTTTGCATATGAATGTTGCGCTAACGTCGGGAACTTTGACCTACAGAGGAAACGAGAGCCCACCTCAGCAGCATGTCGTTGATCTCGCCGGTGTCTCTGCAACAATCGAGATCACTCTTGATCAGCTGCCCCAACCTAAACCTGTGGCAAACCACAAGACGAAAAAAACGACGACAGGCGGCAATACTGTGGGTCTGCGGGTTAGCCAAGAGGACACTGTAGACGTCACACAAGTCAATAACCTGCCATCCAACGCCGGGTTCGAGGCCACGCTTCTGGTGCAAGGGCTGCTGAAGCTGTGGTTCAACGCCAACCTTGACAAGTTTACCTATGCGTTCGCCAGCGTCGATCTGAACGCTAAAGCAGACAAAGGGGGGTATCAGTGGCTTCAACCCAAATACGTCGGTTATGCAGTCTTGCAGGGACCTACCGTTGAAGACAGTGTTTTTGGCGTCCTGTGCATGGTCGATGATGCGGTCACTGCCCCGCCGACCGCGCAAGTGTCGCCAAATGCGATCCCAGAGGGACAGGATTCCGGCTTTCTGATTTCGCAGAAGAAATTCTTTCAGCATTTGGTTCAGCCGGGCATCTACACGATGTTTGACGGGGCCAAAAAAGACGATTTTGAAGTCAGTCCTGATGGATCGAAGATAACCAACAAGAATACGGTGACCATGAATAAAGTCGGTGACAGCGACTATCAACCTGTTTGCGCCGAAAACACTGTTCAGATCACCCTAGACGGGGCAACGACAATCAAATTTGAATTGCTGAAAGCCGTGGTCGATTTCAGCCCCGGCATCACGATTGTGATGACCTACACCATGTTTTCCAACATCGTGCTGCAGACGAACTCCAAGGGGGGTCAGGTGCTGGATTATAAGAAAGCACAGGAGCCGATCATCGACCACAACGTCGAGGTTGCATCCTGGGTGACCTGGACAGAGGTTGCGGCCTCCGTTTTGGTTGCTGTGGCGACGCTTGGTACCGGCGCTGCGATCAAGAAAATGTGCGAAAGAATTGCGCTGAAGATAGTGGCTCTGATCATTACGGCCCTCGTGTTGGAGCTTATTGCAAACATCGGCGCGATCATCACTGCCGTCGCCGAGGGGGATAAGGACAAGCTGCCAACAATTGATTTGATGGCCGTCAACGCGACCAACCCGATCACTTGGACGGATTCCGGTGACTTCCTGATCACGTCGGCGGGTTTGGCTAAATCGCTGCAGCTGGGTGGAAACCCCAACTTCATAACCAGCTAGGACCCGGAGAAAGCTGACATGAAAAAGGAGAGCTGTGATGAATGATATGTCGCCGATGGATTTGTCGGGGGATGCGCTGCGGGAATACGCCTTGTGCGACGACGCAGTTCACGCGTTTACATTTCCTGAGCACCAGCAGAAGTTCGATCTTGAGTTGCACGTGCTCGCGGCAGAGGCCGATTGCGCACCGACCTTCGGCTGGGACACCGCGTTTGCCATCCGGTTCCCGGATGCCAATGCGGCGATCATCAGACAGCACAGCTCTCCAGCATCTTTTCAAATGACCGCCCCGGATAACTCATGTTCCGCGTCAGGCTCCTTTGGGGACTGGCAGCTTACAGGCGGCGATGGGGTGGACCTGCACATGTCCATCCCTGTCACTGCTGGCACACTGGTTTACAATGGAAAGAAATATGACATTGCCGGTGTGACAGCCATTGTCGAAGTGCAGCTAAATTATTTGCCGCCGCCACCGTTAAAGAGGCAATCGCCGTCACCACCGCCCAGCACGCACGACCTGAAGATCAAGCAAAAGGCCCGAGGACCGGTCAAGGTCGTTTCCGTGCTCTCTATCACCGCGCCAGCCGGGCTGGGCTTTATGCAAAAAAGTATGGCGGGCGGGCTTTTGGGGCTATGGCTGAACGCAAATCTTGATGAATTTGACCACACCTTCAACGCCGTGACCTTGAACCGCATAATCGATAATGCAAGTTTCAAATGGCTAGCGCCTACGACGACGGGGTATGCCTGCGTCAAAGGCTGCACGTCTCAGGATTCCATTCTTGCGGTGCTCTGTATGACCGAAGGTCGCGGCACCGCAACGCTAACGGGGCAGATCACGCCAAATGCGATCCCGAACGGTTCCCACGCGGGTTTTTTGATCGCGCAGGAGCGTTTTCTGGAAAAGATGGTTCTACCGTCGTTGCCTGGTGTTTTCAAAGGATCCAGACGGACTGATTTCAAAATGAGTGATGATAAACTGTCAATCATCAACACCGCCCGGATCAAGACCAAAACAGTCAGCAATGCTGGTACAACCTATCAGCCCGAGATCACGACGCTGAACATCTCCGTCGTCGGAGATGAGATTGTCGTCCATACGGAAACCGAGACGGATATCGGTTTGGGCAGTGTTTCGGAGGTCACGGTGACGAGCTTCCAAAACTTGATTTTGGCCGATAAACCGGACGGCACCCAAACGCTAAGCTACAAGCAATCGCGAGGACCGATCAAAGACAACAGCACGAAGACGAATGCGTCTGGCGAGGCTCAAAAGATCATCATAGAAATTGCAGCGGCAATTCTGGTTGCTATTCTGACGGTGATCACCGACGGCGCTTTCCTGATTGTTGGCTTGATTATTCTGGCACTCTTGATGGGACTTCTCAAAGCCATCCCGAAACAAATTTCGGACATCGTTGGTAAGAAAATTTCGAACAACTCGCCATCTATGGCATTGTTGATATCAAATTCGACAGATCCGATTGTGTGGCAGGGCAGTAAGGCATTTCGATTGACCGAGGCCGGCTTAGCCGGATCTGTACGCTTGGGCGGCAATCTTGGGTTTGCCTAAGATGACAAAATGCTCACGTTGCACCGATCCGGATCATTGCCAGACTATCCGTTATCTTGATTTTGCGTGGATCCATGGCTGCTTTAAAGAGCGAGCCCACCTCATCTCAATGGTTTGATTGTTCGGCGCGCTGTCTTTGGTGCTTTTTCGCCACTTTTGCACATCTAATCTGGAACTGATTACCAGCTTGCAAGCTACTCTGTCAGCCTCATCCGGGATCGCAATTGGCAATGTCGTTGGTAGCAATATCTGCAATTTTCTGTTGATTCTTGGATTTGTCGCCATCCTTGCGCCTGTCGTGGTTGATTTAAAGGCCTTCATGTAGCCAGCGCACTCAAATCCTTTGCGCATACCTAAGCAACGGAGACACTCAGCTTCGACAATCCTACGAATTACTGCTATTATAGACGCATCATTGGGCGTCGTTATCCCCAACTCAAAGTCAAAAAGAAATTGCTACGCTGCCTAGGAAGGATGTCGCCATGAGGGAGCCTCCGACGCAACGTGCAGCCGTGAAAGCGCCCGATAGATCAAGCACAGAACAGCAAGATACAGTAGCTTCGGACCGAGGGAATGCTTCAGGGATTGAGCTACTGCAGCGAGCGGCTGATAGAAGTCTAGGCGTCCTTCAATTGAATGGATTACAGCGAGCAATTAGCCTTGGTGTCGTCCAAAGATGGCCAATTTTCCCTCCGAAAAAGAATGGAGATGAGCGTATCGACCGTGCGGTCCGCCACCAATTGACGTTCATGGATTTTATGCGTTTTCGTGTTGCTTCCAGCGGATTTCGAAATTGGATAGACAACGTGTTCTTCAAGCATTTCCTTGAGGATTTGCCGCCACAGGATCTCCTGGGTCTGATGGAGGTGGGCGTAAGGCAAGCGATGTCGATGAGGGAAGTTGAATTTTGGATGGCCAAGTTCAAATCCTATCGCAGTTCGCTTAGCAAGCCTCGGCAGAAAACGCTGCCCGATATCTTGCGACGCGTTCGATCCAGCGGGCTCCGCTTCGTCCGTTTTGAGGACCTGATTGCCCATATCCGAAAAGAGATGGGCTTTCAAAAGGCGGGAATGCAATCTTCCGGCGACTCCGAACCGCCGATCCCAATATTCTGGATAACCGGGATCAATACACGGCGAGGTGAGAAAGGGCATTTCAAAGGCAAGAAGGGTGACCATACCTCAGCCCATGTCTTGTTTAGAAAATGGCTTACTTCGACCTTTAGGGGCCTCAGCTTCGGCAGCATTACTGCAACCGCGCTGGATCTCTTGGCAGAATTGGACTCGTTGTTCAGCGAAGTATACGATTCCCATGCAGATGAAGCACTGGAGCGTGGCATTTCTGACGCCTGGTCGGAAGCGAGGAGCGCATTCTTTGACGCTCTCGATAAGTGGGAAGGGTGTTTCGCTGAATTCTCAAAACTTCACTTTGCTGGGAAATTCTCAGTTCCAGCTGAAATGGCATTCCTAAATTTATGTGTAGCCTTGATGAATTTGCGAAATAGTCTGCCTTACGCCGCTATGGAGTTTGGCGGAACGGGTGGTTCGGAGGGGTACGCGAGCAAAGGTATTCAGGAACTGGACGACATGTTTCGCAAAGGTATCAAGGTCGATGGTATACCCCTTGTTCGTTTAACAATCGCGACGGATTGGGAAAAATTCATGCAAAACACACTCAAACTGGTTGATCTTGAAAGAACCCACGCCGAACTTTCCTTTGGTGATGAATCGCTTGATCTTGAGTTAGTGCCTGGGCGTACTGGCGATTATGAGACTGATATTAACAATATTGTTTTCCTTCACCTGGAAAGCATAAGGATGGCCTACCCATCTCTTTGGGCCGGGTTGCAGGCGATGGGTTTGTTGCAACGCTTTAGAAACTCTATTCGCTCAAGAATCTTAGATGTTTCTGGTGATGAATACATTCCAGATGCAGACGATGGCGAAGAGGGCTACGCCTACGAAGCCGACCAGAAGCGACAAAAACGCTAGCCGGAACGGCCAGCGGGTGTTGGTTGGTTCGTAACCGAATCCGGGTGTGATACTCAGTCTGTCATCCAGCTATTGCCAGGTGCCAAAAACCATCCCGCTGTTTGCGCGACAGCAGTCAGCTTGGACGCACTGCGGATATACACAGGGTCGTTGGTCTGAATACGGATGTTGCCGGACAGCGAGTTTCGCCCTCCCAGAGTAGTCTGTGGCCCGCGAGCCACTTCTAACTGCTGTGTGTCCCACAGCCCAAATGCCGCACTCACAATGCCTGATGCTAACTGGGGACGTGTAACGCCATCGACAATCACATTGACGCGTGCCTGAGCGCCCGCCGTAATTGCCCCACCAACAACCGCCCCGGCTGTCGGGTCGATGCCGCGGATGGTCGGCAACCTGAACGATGTGGGATCATAGTAGACGTTCGGGATACTGCTTTCCGAGAGTGTGGCGGCGCTGGAAGAGATACGAAAGGCTGGGAAAATCGACATGATTGGCCTGTCAACCACCTCCATGGCGAGAAGATCGGTATCTTCTCCATGGTAGCTGCCGGCAACCGGAGCGACCTGTGATATGTTCCGCGCAACGGCCACCGGAATCAGATTGGCCGACCCCACCGACCTGTTCGTTGGGTCGAACGGGATCCGGCCTGCCCCGGGAACGAAGACTTCGACCCATGCATGCGTAGAGCTCGAGCCAGCAGCTCCGAGCCGGTCATCACTGGGGTCGTAAAGATAGCCGGACACCAGACGCGCCCCGAAACCCAGCGTTCGGATAGCCTCGGCATAGAGGACCGCAAAGTCACGACACGACCCGTAGCCCCGGTCGAGGGTTTCGAGTGGTCCTTGCGTGCCTTCGCTTTCGCGGATCTCATATTTGATCTGCGCTGTGGTGCCATTACTCACGTCCTTCAGGAGCGACAGCGTATCCGTTGGTCGTCGCATAACGAATTGCTCGACCCAGTTTGACAAGCGCCCGGTGTCGTCTTGGTATTGTGGCGCAGCAAGCGCCCCGAGATCTGTCCAGTCTTCGGCGGAGTAAAGGAACGGGTAGGACGTCGCAGAACCCGCAATCGGGAAGACAGGCCAGTCAGGTGCCTCGAGGACGACGGTCGTATGGGACCGTATCGAAAGCGTGTCTGTTGTGACATCAAAGTTGGCGATGGCAATAGCGTTTCCGGCGACATCGTGGGACCAGTCGATGCGGGCGGTCGGAGCGATTTCAAGGTCGAAGGTCGTCAATGTAAGGTCCCGCGTTTCACGAGGACGCAACATCAGCCTGTGCGGTCCAAGGATCACGGCCATGCGATAGCGATAGATGGTCGTGTGTGCGATCGTGATCGTCGGCACGCAGCAGATCTAAGTCGACTGACCGCCGGAGCGAGACCGACCTTTGCTGACGCCTTCGGGCACTGCCGCGCGCCATGCTGTCGTGCCTTTGCATCTTGCACAGATGCGCTGGCCGAACCCTTCGCTCCAAAACGAAGCATTACAACGCAAGCAGAACCGCAGCTTCGGCACATCGCCAAGCGCGCGGCTGGGGTGATCCATCAGGATGTCGTCGACTTTTGCTTGCATCAGATCCTCGCGTTCATTTGATCCCTGAAATTGCGTGTCCGACATCATACGGAAACGCTTGAAGTGCGTGATCGGCACGGCATCCCTTCATTCTCGGCGTCTTGAATGTCCAAACCGTCCCGCGAAGGCTCCAGTTCGGTTCCGGTTTCTGTCTAGGTATCGAGGACATCCTTGTCTGTCTGTCTCGTCCGCGTTCCCGAGTAGAGATGGCGGATTTGAGCCTCGGACACCCCGTCTGCCTGCATGACGAGTTGCACCATCGGATCGGACAGCATTTCTTCGAGAAAGACCTGTGACAGGTCCTTGCCGGACAGTTTGTCTCTCGCACGGGCGCGGTCAAGATCGAGAAGCGACACAGTCAGGCTCCGCGTTAATCCCGGATGGGACAGGCGTGGATGCAGATGGACCACGACGGAGGCCTTCCAGGCCTGAGGGTCCTTGTGATCAGGTGGTGAGGCGAATTCTGTCTCGATATCATACTCTCCGGCGGGAAGCGTTTCGTCCAAGCCGGGAAGTTTGAAAGGCCGGTCAAAAACCGCAATGGTTTTCGCTCTTTGGTCGTCCATTGCGTTTGATCCTTTCAATTGAACAGTTTTCCATGACATCGAGCAAAACCAGCCCTTTCCGGTGCATGCTTCAGGTCTTCTTCGGACCCGGAGAACCCGGTTTCGCAGCAGCGTCCGGCGCCTTGAGTGCCGTTTCTTTTTTCGACGGTTCCGCAGGTTTGGCTTTCAGTATGGCGGCAGCTTTGGTGGTCAGGTCTTTGAAAGACATGCTCTTCATCCTTTTTGGGTTTTCCGCTGGAATTTCCGGGCCTCGATCAGGCACGAGTTCTCGAGTGCGGCTTATCGGTATATGTGTATTGACCGGCCCTTTTACCATGGCGCGGTGTGGGACTAGTCGGCGGGGTATGATCTTCATAGGCCCCGCCGACGACCATTGTGGACGTCATACCAAGGTCAGGAAGGGGTGGGCCTCGCGGTCCTTTGCACTTCCGTTCATCTTTTGCTTGCCATGAACAATCTTGGCGACATCTGGGGCGCTCATCGCCCGCATAAGGGCGCTGTAGTTCATGCCCATTTTCATCTCGGAGCCAACGGGCACAGCGGCTTTGGCTGAGTCGACAACGGTGTGGTCGCTGGTCGCGCCAATAAACGCCGTTCCCGGGGGAAACATAAGACCGCCTGCGTCGGTGTCCTGCTGCCCGACAGCAAGGATGGTTCGGGCTCGGAGGTCATCATTTCGAACCAAATTGAGCATCCCAAGCTCCGGAGCAATTGACATGGTCGGCACCGGGCTTGGTTTGCGGCTTGTTTCGATCACTTCGGCAAAAAGGGTAAAGGCATCCGTATGAAGGCCAGTGATTGGATGCCCTGTCACGGGGTCCGTGCCCAGAAGGATCGCCTCACCCAGACGCAGGTTGTCGACCCGCCCGGTTGAAACGTCGCCAAGCGCCCATGGCAAATTGGCCGAGCCACCTCCTGACACAAGATCTACAACAGGTCCGCAGGCGCCTTCGACTTGGTCGGCCAGGCCCGAGAGCCTGGCTATGTCATCGCTTGTTGGCGCCACGTTGTCCATGCAGGCAAAATTTGCAGCGATGCCTTCGAGAGCAACACCGGGCGTTGCGATGACCCGAGCGGCGAAGTCATTGAGGTTCTCTTGTAAAATGCCTTCGCGCATATCGCCCATTTCGACCATCAGGATGACACCGTGCGACGTACCTTGTTTATTCGCGGCTACGCCCAGCTTCAGGATCGTGGCCATCTCTGTGTTGTAGCTCGTGTCACAAGAATTGATGACGTCTTCCATCTCGCTCAGCAGCGGTGCGCGGATCATTGAAATTGGGCAAGTGATCCCCGCCTGCCGCATCCGAACGACGTTTTTGATGCGCGCGTCTGCAAGACCGGTAACGCCACCTTCCAACATTGCCTCGGCTACGTCAGGATGCCCACACACTGCCTTGGTCACACCGGTGACCGAGATTCGACGAGCGCCAAGACGTCGGACGAGATATCGCGCGTTGGCCTGGATCTTGCCCAGATTAATTTCCACTCGCGGCGAGGTCATTCCGCGGCCGCGAGAGGCACGGGCCGCAACTGCGGAAAGGCGGCCAGGACCATGTCGCTGAGGTGCACTTCCGGCCGAGTCAGCGCGTCCGTCACCGGAACGCCAAGATCCCTTGAAAGACTGTCAATCGCACGATCGACCTCGGCGTCCGTCATCGCCTCGTGATTGATTGTGATACCAATCACCCTTGTGTCAGCAAAAGCTTCGATGAGGGCGATTTCGCTTTTCGGCTCGGGCATCGGCATGGTCGGAAAGTCGCAGCGATGGGCACGCTTGGGCGCATGCTGAAGAACGACGGCTTGCGGCTGGCTGCCGCGCAAAATGAACGCCGATGTGCAAAAGGCTGGATGGCTGAGCGCCCCCTGTCCTTCGATCAGGATGACGTCCGGGTCTTCGCCCTCGGAAGCCGCGACAATCACGCGTTCAAGTTCCCCGCAGCAAAACTGTGGTGGCACGGCGTCCATGGCGATGCCGTATTTTGCGCCCTGCATAAGTCCCGTCTGGCCGGTGCCGACGAGGACGGTCTTGATTCCACGCTCGTTCAGTTCCCTGGCCAGAATGGTCGCTGTCGTCCGCTTGCCAATCGCACAATCCGTTCCCAGCACGGCGATGCGGATGGCCTTCACCTCGGACACGCTTCCGTCAAACAGGCGCATGTCCTTGCTTGGTCGGGGCTTGCGGATATCCCGGATCGTCACGTTGGCCGCGTCGGCAGCACCTCTGATCTCGGGATCGTCACCGAGATATTCGTGCAGGCCACTGACGACGTTCATGCCAAGCGCGATAGCATCCAGCACGACCTCCCGATCTGCCGGTGACATCTTGCCAGTGGAGGGGGCCATCCCATAGATCAAAGTGTCGGGGATATTTACCTCTCGCGTAACCGCAGCCTCGAGGTCTTCGACGACCGGGATGCCGTTGCGCACATTGTCCAGCACCTGCCCGCTGTCGCGCCCATCAAGTTTGCTGTCTATGACCGAAAGAATGCGGTAGGCTTGGCTGTGACGGACAAGCCCGTTTCCGGTCTTGCCGTCGATCTGTCCGAAGTTCCCCTCACAATAGACAACCGCTGTGGGCACCCCTTTTGTTTCAGCCTTTTTGGCAAGAGTTCGGCGGGTTGAGGGCACATCGGGTGGGGCTTGCGGCCCCATCGTTGACAGCCTTGTCGTCGGTTTTTCTGGATTGCCAGAGTCCATGATTATTCCTTTGCCAAGCGGGTTCTTCCGGGTCGGAACACACAAGGCGTTCTGGCCGGTAGCCGCGTTTCAATTTAGATTGCGGGCGCTAGTCGTTCAGGATGCAACGCCCTTGCGAGCGCTGGAAATTCCTATGGCACTCCCACCGGTTTCCCGATCTGTCGAGATGCGCATTCTCAGGGAGGTCAATCTCAGTGCAGCCATCGTCAGACTCTGCAAAGCCGCGATTGCACTTCCAGCCTGGGCCATAGTTTGCATCGTCGAAATAGGCATTCTCCGGAACGACAACGGCCTCACAGATGTCATCGCGTTCGAAGTAACCCCGCTCACATGTCCATGGCTGCCCGTATCCGGCTCCGTTCAGAAAGGCATTCTTGGGAACGGCAATGGCAATGCATGTGTCGCCGTCAATTTCGTACCCCCGGTTACATTGCCAAGCAGACCCATATGTGTTGTCTGCAAGATAAGCATTTGGGGGTAAATCGATCTCCAGGCAGAGGTCGTCGACCTTCATGTACCGACGAAAGCAGCTCCAGCTCTTGCCCGACGGGTCGAGATATCCGCCATCGGGCACGACGACCTCAAGACAGGTCGCTTCATTGACCTCCTGGAACCCGTGCAGGCACTCCCAACCTGCGCCATAGGTTCGGTTCGTCGCATAGGCGTTCTCCGGAACGATGATGGCAAGGCAGGCATCGCCGTCACGCCGGTACCCACGATCACACTCCCATCCGTCGCCATAGCTTTTGGGCTGCGCATTGACGGGCATCGGGGCAGACTGAGATTGGGCGAAAGACGGCGATCCGATTGCGATGAGCGTGACGAATGCGAGCGCGAGGAGTTCCGCGGAAGCCATTGCAGAGTGGAACGATACCATTGCAAGCACGCCTGCGATGCCTTTTGACGAAACAGGCGACAGTTGGAGGCTACTACGATGCATCAAGCTCGAGACCTTCGATGCATGCCTGCGCCAGATCTCGGTTCGGGCCATCCGATCCGGGCATCGTCGCCCAGCCTGTTTCCATGACAGCATCGCGCCGCTTGAACGAGGACGCCTCGCGGATTGTTGCGAGCTTTGCCATGCGTTCATTGTCGGCGCGGGACATGTCGAGGCAGAAGGGCACAAGCGCCGCGATCACTTCTTCCTGCACCATCTTATTGGCCATCTCCTCCGCGCCGCCTCCGGTCATCCATCCGCCCCAGGAAAATCCAACGATGCCGACGAACGCCACGCCAAGGAGCGCGCCGTAAATGCCGGGTTTCAGCCATTCGGGTGTGGTCATGTCGTGCCCTCCTGCGGAGAAAGCGCCGCTTCGCTGTCATTGGTGGTTTCGGAGAAGGCCCGATCACATGCGATGGCATGTTCCAGATCCTCCTGTGTGATCACTTGCATCGTCGTTTGACCCGCATTGCTCCCGCGCCCTTGGACCATCAGATATGTTGCGGTGCGCCGGTAAGCCTCGAAACTTATGCCTTGTAGAAGCTCTTCCTCGACAAGGATTTCATACGTTCCGGCCGGAAACTGTCGCTGGCTGTCGCCAATCATGAAGTCGTTGGAAAACGTCACCATTGATCTGGTCGAACGCGTGAGCATCCCAGGTCTCCATTGAACAGAATGTTGAACTTTCCGCAGCCGCCATTATGGCCCGCGTCGTCGCAGCAAAGCGGTTGAATAGACACTATCCGAACTTTCGGTGTGTGATGCTGATCGAGGTTAGCCCCAGTCGGTTTCTTGGCTGTCAAGGTGAGAGGCAAAGCCGTCGCGCGGCTCCAGACACCTGCGCGCAAGTCTTCGCATCCACCGCACGCCGAAAGGAAATCCATGTCCGCCTCAGACGTCCTTCATCCGGATGGCAGCGACTACGATGCCTTCCTCTTCGCGGAATTGGGCGAGGACAAAACTGGTGCAGCCGTCACGGTCTTGTCAGCGCTTGCGCGCCTTGACCTCGAGCCTTGGACCGAAGCGCGTGAGCTTGCTGGTCTGGGCCGGGAGGACGCGAAAGTACGATTGACTACGCATTTTGAAGCGATTACCGACATTCCGGCGCTGGCTCTGGCAAGCGAGGGCAGAGCGGCAAAGCTGATTTCATTGCTGCCAAAGCGCGCGCCGCTTCGCGTTTCGAAATCGCTCGAAGCAGGCACCAACAATTCTCCAAAAATATCAATCTCCTGGACAATGATGGCCCTCGTTGGAGTCGCGGTTCTAACGTGGGTCTACTATCTGGCTCAGGCGGGCTAACCTACGTCAGTGCTTAGACGCAGAGAATCCGGATAGGTGATCCTGTCCACCGAATGTCATGGTGGTTTTTTCCGAGTAGCTCAGAGGCGCGGGGCACATGCAGTTCCTCCAAAGAACTGTATGAATTCTGCGCCTCTTATTTTCGGACCGTCCAGGAAAGGACAATTCCATGAGTGAAGAAAACCAAACTGAGGAAAACCAGACCGTGAAACACATGGCTTCCGTCAAGGCTGCCTGGGACAAGGCACCCGAAGGCCCCAAGAAGGCCGCAGCGCTGAAGCACTATCAGGCCGCTGAAAAGGCCCATGAAGCCGAAAACGACGAAGAGGCCCACAACGAGCTCAAGCAAGCGAGCCGCGCACTGATGTAATGTCGGTATGCCTTTGAAGAGACGACAGGGCCGCCCAAACTTAGGGCGGCTTTTTCACGGCAAAAGAGGCCGCGACTGATCAAGATAGGCCGGATCGAAATCCGCCAATGCAACCAGCCCCTCGTAGTCATCGAAGGTGACCAGCCCGCCCTGAAACGTGACGAGTCCGCGTTCGCGGAGCTTACGAAGGACGCGGTTGACGTGGATGGCACTTAACCCCAACGCATCTGCCAGATGATACTGTGTGAGCGGACAGGCGTAGCCTTCCCTGCTCCCTAATCCGACGAGTGACAGTCTCACGCCAAGCTCCAGCAGAAAATGCGCCATGCGCGCATCCGCATCGCGCCGCCCGAGCCCAACAAGATGCTCGACAACCATCGCTTCGTCGCGCGACACGGCCCAGAGAATAGCCGTAGCCAGCCGTGGTGTCTCTGCGAAGGCTTGCAGAAGATCGCTCACCAGAACCTCCGCCGCCTCGATATCGACGATTGGTTCGATCCCATGATCGGATGTGTGCAACAGGACGCTGCGCAGCCCCAAAAAGTCCCCCGGTATCTGGAAATCAACGATCTGCCGCGACCCGTCAGCCTGGATCTTGTAAGAAACGACCCAACCTGCCGCCAGGATGTAAGCAGCCTGTTCCAATTGACCCTGGTGAACCAAGTCTCGCCCTGAAGAGAAAGACTTCCTCCGCTGATGCAAGCGCTCCAGAACGACCAGTTCCGTCTCCGAAAGAGCAACAAACGCAGAGAGCTTTTGGGTAAGTGGGCTGGCTTTGATGTTCATTACCGGTCCCTCCCGAACCGCGCATACTCCCGTAAGAAATCGGCGCTGCGACTGCTTTCGATCAGTACGGACTACCTAAATTATTGAGATGTTCGTCAATACTATCACGACCTCGCCCGGTTGCGTGGCAAGAAAGGAAGAGGATTGTCCCCAATGTCAGATCAACGAGACCCTTCAGGGATGGCCGCCTTCTCCATTTGCGAGGCCCTCCTACTTGCCCTGCAAGATCGCAAGCTGCTGCCGGAAGGCGAGATTCTGGGAATTCTTCGGGATGCGGCAGCGACCCACGAGAATGCCAGAGGTCCAGAAACCGAACAAGAAATGCATATGGCAACCGCCAAACTGATCAATGAGATCATCGTTGGCGGTAACCTTTCGCGGCGCCCGTAGCGTCAACCCTCATAAGCTGAACACGAGCGAAGCCTATTTGCTTAGTCGCACCTTTCAACCCATCTACGGATCAGTCGCTTCGGTCTTTGAGTCCGGAGGGTGGTCGGTAGACGTCTGCGATTTCGTATCTTCTTCTTGCGAGGCCTTTTTGTCGGTGGCCTCTTTCTTCGCCAAATCGTTGAACAACATTCTGGCTTTCCTTTTCTGGCTGCCAGGGTATCCAGCAGCTTGTGAGCTATAGGGGATCGATGCTCTCTTGGAAAGGAAACATCAGCCGAAGCACCGCGTGCACCTTGTAACACTATTGGGGAGATACCACGTTTGTTATGCTACTGACCTACATTCGAACCCCTGTTTTCCTTTGCCGGCTCTCAGCGCTCGACACTGTCGTGAGAAGCCGGGTTGCCGCATATCGTGGGCAGCGATCAAACAAGGAAAATTCACATGGCCAATGGCACAGTGAAATGGTTCAACGCCGCAAAAGGCTTCGGCTTCATCGCACCTGAGACTGGTGGAAAGGATGTGTTTCTGCACATCTCCGCACTCGAGAACTCTGGGATGACCACCTTGAACGACGATCAGAAGGTGACCTTCGATGTGGAGGCCGGCCGCGACGGCCGTGAAAGCGCAGCCAACATCGCGCTCGCCTGATCTTTGCAAGTGGGCGCTCCTTTGGAGCGCCCTATCGCCCGACGGCCACTTGTTTTTTAGTTTTCTTCCACCGACTAACGCAGCAGTTCCATTGCCCGGATCGGTAACCGCCGAACTGGCGCTGCGACTTGCCATCCTCAGGAGACCAGCCGATGTCAGACTACACAGCGCCAAACAGATCAGATGCGGGACGTGGCGTCTTCAAGGGTATGTCGAAGAAATCGAAGGCCAAGGAGACCAAGAAAGAATCCGGTATGTCGATCCACGTGGGCGAGTATGGCAGATATCAGATCAAGTCCGGTCGTCTCGCCGGCGCATACGGCGCTCGCGCCTTTGCCAAGCCACCCACGAAGGCGCGCGGTTCGATTGCCGAGGCGGCGGGTGAGACCGAAGAAGCTGCGATCATCGCATTGCATTCCGCCATTGATCAGCGCGAAGTCCGTAGGGCCGAAGACTCGCAGCCGTCGATATCGGGAGGCTTTGTTCCAAGCTACGGCTTGATGGTCCAGGTTCATCCAAGAAGCGGTGCTACTCAGATACTCTGCTATGCCGCGAACGCGCACAAAAGATCACAGTTCCGATCAGGGCCAAGACGACAGAAACGGCATAGCCGCCAACGCCAGGCACAACGGTATCGGCAATCACCGTCAGAGCGATCCCCAGAACCCCGCCAATTTGCAGCAGTGTTTGTTGAAGGCCCGCCGCGACACCCTGATCTTTGGCTTCAACGCCTCGAACAGCCTCTATGGCCAGAGGCGCATAGGCCAATCCCATTCCGATACCACCTGCAAGGGTCGCGGCACCTGCAAGGGTCAATACGTCTGCGTCTTGACCGGCACTGGACAGAATGATCGCCGCCGCTGCAATCATTGTGAGGCCAGCCGCGCCCACAAATCTGAGATCAAACAATTGCAGCAGCCGTGGCGTGACAACCTGAGCCACCACAACACAGAGCAGGCCCATCGGAAGCAAGACCAGCCCTGCATCCAATGCGGATAGGCCATGCTGCACACTGAGCGCCATATTCACCAGGATATTCAACCCGAAGAAAGCTCCCAGCAAAGTCAACGACGCAAGGTTTGCCATTCGTAAAGTGGGCAGAGCGAACAGAGACAAAGGTAAGAGCGGCGACGGGTGGCCTCGCTCGAATGCCACGAATAGAACGCCGATCAAGACAGCTGTCAGGCCGAGACCGATTTCAATGTGTGTCACGCCATGTTCGGCGGTGAGGGTAAGCGCCAGTGTGATCAATGACAGCGCTGTCACCACCATGAATGCGCCAATCCAATCCAGTTTCTGGACGGCGGCCCTGCGAATGGAGGGAATGATAAACAGGCCCAATGCAAAGATGATCATGGCTACTGGCAGGTTGAGGCCGAAGGACCACCGCCACCCGAGGTATTCGATAACAGCGCCACCAATGACAAGCCCTGCGGAAAACCCGGCTGCTCCGGCCGCATTGAATGTGCTCAGCGCCTGATCCCGTTTCGGGCCGTCGGGGAACGCTTCTGTCAGAATCGACATGGCGGCGGGTATCATGAACGCAGCGGCTGCACCTTGCAGTCCCCGTGCGACGAACAACAGCGTCAGCGACGGTGCTGCGGCCACCGCCCCTCCCGCCAGGCCAAACAGGACGACAGCTGAAAGAAAAACCGTCCGCCGCCCGTAAAGATCAGCGAAACGCCCGCCCAGCAACAACAGACCCGCAAAGCCGATGATAAAGGCCCCGTGCGTCCATTGCAGAGAGGCGAGCGACACGCCCAAGTCCTGATGCATGCGCGGGATGGCAATCGCGGTGATCGAAATTGTCATGGCTTCAAGGAACAGGGCAGCTGAGACGATGGGTGTCAGCCCCCGGTGTACACCCGATCCAAGTGATGCATCAGGGGCTGTTGTTTCTGCAAATGCCATGATCGCTTCCTATGCCGCTTTGCGGGTGCGGAATGTGTCGATCCGCGCCCTCATCTCGTCCGCTGAGAGAACGACGTTCCAGATCGGGCTTTGTGGGTCGAGCGCGGCGGAGGCTTCCAGGTCGCCGATGTCGACCGGTACCAATCCAGCCTCCCGGACGAGTGTGCCGACAATCTTGCGATCCGCTTCAACGTCGGCTGCGAGTGGCATCGCTACCGATGGGGTGTCGACGTCCGAATGTTGTTCGACGTGGCCGGTCCAAAGTGAGGTGAAGCTTTTTGCGACGCGCGCCCCGGGCAGTTTGGATTGCATGACAAGGCCTGCGACTTCATTCTCAGGAATTGTCCGTTCGAGGCTGCCATCGGGTTTGAAGGTCAGAGGGTTGGTCGCGTCAATTACCAGTTTGCCTGCAGCCCGGTCACGGATGGCAGTGGTGACATCGTCGACACTCGGATAGTTCACAGCCAGCAGGATGACATCGCCAAAGGCTACCGCCTGATCCGGATCACCGAAATAGGCGCGATCCCCAAGCCCTTCTGCGAAGGGCCGGAGTTTACCGGGATTGCGGGAACTGATGAATATCTCATGCCCGGCTTGATGCCAAAGACGGCCATAAAGGCGTCCGATACTGCCGCCACCAATAATTCCGATTTTCATTCCATCTCTCCTTTTGCGGTTTGTCTGTTGGTGAATTAATGATATTCACTCCGCAAACGTAGATAAATTGGCTCTGAAAGAACCCAGAATGCACTTTCACTCATGAATGGATTGCCACCTCTCAGCTCTATCACCGCCTTTGTGCAAGTGGCGTTGCATGGCGCCTTCAATGAAGCGGCGCGGAGCTTGGATCTGTCACCCTCTGCTACATCGAAAGCAGTGACACGCCTGGAGGATCATCTGGGCGTCAAACTTCTGCATCGCACAACCCGCAGTGTCAGCCTGACCCCCGAGGGCGAGCGTTATCTGGAAGGGGCGAGGCGGCTGCTGGACGAGTTTCGCGGGCTCGACGAGGAGATTTCTTCAAATACCTCAGCGCCGCGTGGGCGGCTGACGGTGAATGCGCCTGCGGCCTTGGCGCGCATTTGGCTGTCGCGTATCTTACCGATCTTTCATGCCAAGTTTCCGCAGGTTCAGGTCGAACTGGTGCTGGATGACAAGACGGTGGATCTTGCAGCAGAGGCCGTTGACGTGGTCATACGCTCGGGCAGTCTTGCCGACAGCGTAAATCTCGTCGCAAAGAAGCTCTATGAAGGGAGGCTGTATGTCTGCGCGACGCCCGAGTATTGGGGTGCAAACGGCAGGCCCGATCACCCGGAACAACTGGCTTCACACAAATGTCTGAACTTTCGCGCAGCACAGACCGGCAGATTGTTCCCGTGGGTATTCTCGGTTGAAGGTGAAGCGCGCAGCATGACGTTTGAAGGCCCGCTGACAACAAATGATGGCGAGACTGTTGCCCGCGCGGCTCAGGCCGGATTGGGGGTCGCTCAATTGCCCGGCTATATGGCCGCAGCCGCACTACGCCAGGGTCATCTGGAGAAGGTGTTGGAAGAATTTGCTCCGCCACCAACCCCGATGACAGCCCTTTACCTGGACCGTCGTCTCGTCTCACCCAAAATCCGAGCGTTTGTCGATTTTCTCGTCGATTCAGTCCGCGATGAGCGTAATGAGCGCATGTTAGGCTGATCGGCGCCTTCGCTCGTTGGTCAAGAGGGATACTTTGATGCTCCTGACCAACGTTGATTTTTGTCAGCCAGTAAAACTGGCAGGCATTTAGCCAGCTTGTGCAGAAGTTGCGATCGCGGCTTGCTGCTGGGGTCAGGACCCGTTTAGGCTTCAGGCGCTGTGGAGGGTGCAAACAGATTGATATGATCGCGAGCGAAGTCTTCAAATGTTTTCAATGGGTGCCCTAGTAGCCTCTCTGCGTCCGGCCGGGCATCGCCGTAAGCACCGGTGCTGAACAAAGCCTGAATTTCAGCAAGCGCCGTTGCGGACCAATCCGGCATACCCTGTTGGCGCATCGCACTTTCGGCCGCATCCCGGCTGATGGGAACGTAAGTGACGGGCTTCCCCCGCAGATCGCCGATTGCGCGGGCGACATCATAGAACGTCAGACCCTCAGGACCGGTCAGATCCATAGGATTTGCCGACATGCCCATCCTCGATCATGATGTTCACAACGATGTCCGCAATGTCACGCACATCGATTGTGCTCTGTGCAGCGTCAGCCAGTGGCAGATAGAACTGGTCCGTCTGAGCAACGCTTTGTGCCTGCCACAGCATATTTTGATGAAACGAATTTGGACGGATGATTGTGAACGGCACCCCGCTCTCACGGAGCAGGTCGTCGCTGGCCCCATGCTCGCGCATGATCTCTGACGGGGATGAAGCCGACGCGCCGAGGCCAGAAAACTTCACGAGCTGCGAGACATTCGCCTCGCGCGCCGCCGCATAGACATTCTTGAAAAGCTCCACAGTGTTTGGCTGAACGGCGGTCACGACGAATGCCTTGTCGACACCGGCAAAGGCGCGCCGCAAACTTTCCGGTTGTGTCAGATCGCCCTCAACAAGCTCCACGCTTGTCGAAAAGACACGCCGCGCGGCGTCACGATTGCGGACAAGCGCTCTGACTGGAATGTTCTTCTTTTCCAGGCTATCGACGACTGAACGACCGTTTGTTCCTGTCGCTCCGATGATGAGAAATGGTGACTGAGACATTTTTCCGATCCTTGTCGCTTGTCACTGAGATGAGTCTGAGGCTATGGCTCCGCTGGCCTGCAGGCGCAGACCCGGGTCTTCTAATACGGCGGCTGTAACAGCGAATTGGTCGTAGATTCGGTGCTTGATCCGCCATCGACCGCCCTCTTTGACCAGCGCGTCACGCACGACACCCATTGCCAGAATACGCGGCAATGCTGGAGCTGCTTCTTCATTGGCGGCGTGCGCTTCGACCACCATGACATAGCTGAGGGCTTCGGCAGCATCCGGGCCAACCTGCCGTGTCACGATGTTGAGTGCGACGTGACGGTAGCGATCAAAAGCCGTTGGATTGTCCAGAACCCACTGACTAAATTCTTCATCGCCGACAACCTGACCGTAGAGCGTATGATCCTGGACAAAGTCATCGGTGACCAGATTTGCCAGTGCCGCTGCATTGCGGGAATCTTCTGCGAGATAGACCCGCGTCACAACTTCATGAACGGCAATTGCGTCGGCACCACTCAGCGGTGTTGCAAGGGCCGGATCAACCAGCGGTGCCGGCAGTTGCGTTTCCAGCGGAAAGCTCTGCGCAAAGAGCGGGGCAGTTGATGTGGCAAATAGCGTTGCGGCTAGTAGTGCTGATCGAAACATCTAGTTACTCCTTTTGTGACCTGCAATGAACATAATCCCAAGAGTGTTGGAGAAAAATTGATGTCGATGGGCTTCAGTATTTCCTTTTTGTCCGCACACTGTCAGTTCGACCGCCGCTAGATATAGCGCTCGCAGCGAAAGTCCGGTTCGGTGAAGCTGCGACTGCAGCATCATAGCTGGGCGTTGAATGTCTGCTTCTCTAATTGGGCGTTTGGGTCAAGCTCGTTTTCCTTCTTTGTTTGGGGCCGTTGTCGCTCATCCGGGTCACGC
>NZ_CANMXR010000012.1:0-134260 GCF_947501835.1 uncultured Roseobacter sp.
GGGATATCAAACCCGTTGAGAGTGGCCCAAACACCGGTCCAGAGCCGCCCGACCGACCACGGGTTGTACCCACCCCCGCCCAGCACCAACAACCGCGGGGCCACGCCCATCAGCGCGCGCAGCACCGCCCAATGCGCATTGTTGGACAGGCTGAGATGCGCCAGCGGGTCCTCCTCCACACCATCCGCACCGCAAAGCAATACGATGGCGTCTGGCCGAAACCCGGTCACCTTTGGGACAATCAGCGCCTCCCGGATGAACGCCATCTCGCTGTCATTTAAGCCCCGGGGCACTGGCAGGTTCACCGCCGCACCACCGGCGTCATCCTCAATCGGTCCGGTACGCGGCCACAGCCGTTCTTCATGCACCGAGATCATCAGGCACTCCGGGTCACCGTGGAATCCGACAGCCACGCCGTCGCAATGGTGCGCATCAATATCGACATAGGCGATGCGCCGGACCCCATTGCGGCGCAGGCTGAGCATGGCCAGCACCGGGTCGTTCAGATAGCAAAATCCATTAGCGCGATCCGGCATCCCGTGATGCGTGCCGCCAGGGGGATTGTAGATCACCCCACCGTCGCGCAAGAGCTCACCAGCCAGCAGCGACCCACCCGCCGCAGTGGCTGGGCGGCGGAAAATCTCCGGATAAACGGGGTTGGTGACCGATCCCAGATCATGCCGCGCGGTGTCTTCAGCGGTCACGGTCTGCGCGGCCTCGACCCGTTGCAGGGCGGCGATGTAGTCGGGGGTATGCCACGCCGTCAGCGCTTTGGGCTTGGCCCGCGGCGCGGTGATGAACTGCGCGGGCGGCAGCCACCCCATGGCACGCGACAAATCCATGACCGTGCTGACCCGTGGCACCCGCAACGGATGCCAGCGCCCATAGCTGGAATGGCGGAAAATTTCCGCGCCGATAAAGCGTGGCTTGTCCATGGCACCAGACCTAGACCATTGGCCCGCAGCAACAACCCCTCTGGACCATGCCAGACCCACCGCCTAACCTCGCCGCAATGCTGCGCTATGTGCTCAAACGCCTCGCTTCTCTTGTTCTCAGCCTCGCTGTTGCGTCGCTGATCATTTTCACCGTGATCGAGATCGCCCCGGGCGATCCGGCGTCCTTCATGCTCGGGATCAATGCACAGCCTGAAACACTGGCCGCGCTACGAGCGGAACTGGGTCTGGATGTGCCCAAGATACAGCGGTATTTTGCCTGGGTCGGCGGCATGCTGACGGGGGATTTCGGCACCTCCTACACCTACCGAACGCCGGTAACCGAAATGGTGGCGGCGCGCATTGGCGTCTCGATCCCCTTGGCGCTTTATGCGCTGACGCTGTCGGTTGTCATCGCCTTTCCCGCCGGGCTTTATGCAGCATCCCGCCGGGGCCGCGCGGGGGATCTGGGCGTCACCGGAGCCACGCAGCTGGGCGTCGCGGTCCCCAATTTCTGGTTTGCGATGATGCTGGTGCTGATCTTTGCGATCCATCTGCGGTGGTTTTCTGCGGGTGGTTTTCCAGGCTGGGATGAGGGGGTCTTTGCCGCGCTCAAATCCCTGACCCTACCCGCCATCGCCCTTGCCCTGCCGCAGGCCGCGATCCTCACGCGGGTGATGCGTTCCGCGCTGCTGGACGTGTTGGGCGAGGATTTCATGCGCACCGCCCGAGCCAAAGGCCTCACCGCGCGCCAGACGCTCTGGCGGCACGGGCTGCGCAACGCGCTGATCCCCGTGCTCACGATCATCGGGCTGCAATTCTCGTTTCTCTTTGCGGGCACCATCATCATCGAACAGGTCTTCTACCTGCCGGGCCTGGGGCGGCTGATTTTCCAGTCCATCTCCGCGCGCGACCTCATTGTCGTGGAATCCGTGGTGATGCTGGTGGTCTTTGGGGTCATCGTGATCAACTTTCTGGTCGATCTTGCCTATGCCGCGGTGGACCCGCGTCTGAGGGCGCGGACATGAGCAAGACCCTGATCCTTGGGGCCCTCCTGTCCGCTGTGTTCATCGCGCTGGCCCTGCTCTCGCTGATCTGGACCCCGTTCGATCACACTGCGCTCAACATCCCCGACAAACTGCAAACGCCGGGGGGCCTCCATGTCCTTGGCACAGATCATCTGGGGCGCGATATTTTCAGCATGATCATGGTCGGCGCACGCACCTCCATCGGCGTGGCGTTGGTCGCCCTCATCATCGGGCTGAGCTTCGGCGTCCCCCTTGGGCTGGCCGCCGCAGTAAACAAGGGCAGCTGGCTCGATGAGTTCATCATGCGCGGCAATGACATCGTCTTTGCCTTTCCGTTGCTGGTGATGGCCATTCTGATCACCGCGGTCTTTGGCCCTTCGGCCGTCAATGCCATCATCGCCTTTGGCATCTTCAACATCCCCGTCTTTGCGCGCGTGACCCGTGGCGGCGCGCTGCCCCTATGGGAGCGGGAATTCATCCTCGCCGCCCGTGTGGCGGGCAAAAGCCGCGCCCATATTTCCGTCGAGCACATCCTGCCCAATGTGCTGAACCTGCTGATCGTTCAGGGCACCATTCAATTCGCTCTGGGCATTCAGGTAGAGGCAGCACTTTCTTTTGTGGGTCTGGGCGTGCAGCCCCCCACCCCGTCGCTAGGGCGGATGCTGGCCGATGCGCAGACCATGGTGGGATTTGCCCCGCATCTGGCCATCTTCCCCGGCCTTGCGATCATCCTGATCGTGCTGGGGCTGAACCTGCTGGGCGACGGGCTGCGCGATGCGCTTGATCCCCGGTTGCAACGGGTGCGCACGTGAGCCTGCTGGAGATCCGAAACCTGTCGCTCGACATCCATACGATGCCCATTCTGAAGGATGTCACCCTCTCCGTGGCGCCGGGTGAAATCCTCGCGATCACCGGCGAAAGCGGATCCGGTAAATCGATGACGGCACTGGGGATCATGCAGCTGCTGCCCCGGGGTGCGGCGAGCCGCGGTGAGATCACCTTGGCCGGGACAGAGCTGACCACCCTGCCAGAGGCAGAGATGTGCGACCTGCGTGGCAACGACATTGGAATGATCTTTCAGGAACCAATGACCGCGCTCAATCCGGTACACACCATCGGGCGGCAGGTGGCGGAAACCATCCGCATCCACACCAATACCTCGCAGGCAGAGGCCGAAACCCGGGCAACGGAAGTGCTCACCCGCGTCGGCCTGCCACCCGACCGCTTTCCGCTCAGCCGATATCCGCATGAACTTTCGGGCGGGCAGCGCCAGCGCGTGGTGATCGCCATGGCCATCGCGTTGCGTCCCAAACTGCTGATTGCGGATGAACCAACCACCGCGCTCGATGTCACGACGCAAGCGCAAATCCTTGACCTGCTCAAAGGGTTGGTGGCCGATTTCGGCATGGGGCTGGTGATGATCACCCATGACCTCGCCGTTGTCGCGGATATGGCGGACCAGATCGCCGTCATGCGCCATGGCGAAGTGGTCGAAACCGGGCCGACTGCTGATCTGCTGGCCGATATGCGCCACCCCTACACCCGCATGCTGTTTGAGGCCTCAACCCACCGGGTCGATCTGCCCGCCGCACCCGCACCAGAGCCGCTGTTGCAGGTGACAGACCTGCACCGCAGCTACCGGCTGCCCCGGCGCAAACTCTTTGCGGCCCCCGGGCATTTCGATGCCGTAAATGGGGTCTCCTTCACGCTCATGCGGGGCGAACGGCTCGGGCTTGTCGGCGAAAGCGGCTGTGGAAAATCCACGCTGACCCGCGCCATCCTGGGGCTGGACGAACCGCAATCCGGCACCATCACGCTGGGCGGCGCGCCGGTCACAACCCAGGGTCGCTCCAACCTTGAGGTCCGGCGCCGCATGCAGGTCGTGTTTCAGGACCCTTTCGGCAGCTTCAACCCGCGCCACCGGGTCGCGCGCCTGATCACGGAACCTTTCCACTTGCTGAGCGATCCGCCACAGGGGGCCGTGCGCAAAACGGCCATCGCCGAAGCGCTCACCGCGGTCGGGCTGAAACCCGAGGACGCCACCCGCTACATCCACGAGTTTTCCGGCGGCCAGCGTCAACGCATCGCCATTGCCCGCGCATTGATCATCCGCCCCGAACTCATCCTGTTTGACGAAGCCGTTTCCGCGCTCGACGTCTCTGTCCGGGCGCAGATTCTCGACCTGCTGGCAGATCTCTGCCGCGCCTATGGGCTGACCTATCTCTTCGTCTCCCACGATCTCAGCGTCGTGCGCTCCGTGACCGACCGGGTCATGGTGATGCAAGCTGGCGAGATCGTCGAAGAAGGCGATACGGAGCAGATATTTACCAACCCTCAACATCCTTATACGAAAAAGTTGATCGCAGCGGCCCCAACGTTGCCAGATGTGTCGATCCTGCAAAGGCAAGCACCCCATGACTGAGATCACGCTGAAGCTGATCAACAAGGCCGATCATGCCGAAGATGCGCTCGACCTTGCAGAGCGGGCGGCGGACTACGTGACGCTGGAGATTGGCCGGGCGCCGGACATGGACTACATCAACGAGTTTTTCGAAGCGGTGCCCCCGGGGCTGACCACGGACAATCTCTATGCCTTTGCCGTGATGCAAGAGACGGCGATGCTGGGCATGGTCTGCGTCGCTGAAGGCTACGAGCTACCCACCGACTGGTGGATTGGGCTGATGCTGCTGGATCCTGCGTTTCGCGGGCGCGGTACCGGGCGGGCTGTGCTACACTTGCTCAGGAAGAGAGCCCGCAGGGCGGGGGCAACCATGCTGAAACTGTCGGTTTTGGAGGCCAACCCCCGTGCTGTGACGTTTTGGACGCGTGAAGGCTTTGTGCCCCATCGATACGCCCCGGCAACGCCGGAAAGCGACGGGCACAACCGGTGGGTTCTGAAACACCAGCTGTAGGGAGAGACCGAGATGCGACTGACAGGAAAAACCGCCATTGTAACAGGTGGCGCGTCGGGTTTCGGGGCGGGCATCGTGCGCAAATTCACCTCCGAAGGCGCGCGCGTGATGATCGCGGATATCAATCACTCTGCCGCTCAGGACCTGGCCGATCAGATGGGCGATCATGCCCTGGCCTGCGCGGTGGATGTAGCCGACGGCGCCTCCGTTTCCGCCATGGCGCGGGCGGCCATCGAGGCCTGGACCCACGTGGATATCCTGGTGAACAACGCCGGCATCACGCATTTGCCGCAAGCTTTGGAAGAGGTGACAGAAGAGGATTTCGACCGGGTCATGGCCGTGAACATGAAATCGGTCTATCTGACCGCCCGCGCCTTGGTGCCGCATATGAAAAGCCGCGACGCCGGGTGCATTCTGAACATCGCCTCCACCGCCGGTGTCTCCCCCCGCCCCCGCCTCAACTGGTACAACGCCTCCAAAGGCTGGATGATCACAGCGACCAAAGCGATGGCCGTTGAGCTGGCGCCCACGGGCATCCGCGTCAACGCCCTGAACCCGGTAGCGGGCGAAACCCCGCTGCTGAAATCCTTCATGGGCGAGGACACGCCAGAGATGCGCGCGAAATTCCTCGCCACCATCCCTTTGGGTCGGTTTTCAACGCCGCAGGACATGGGCAATGCCGCTTGCTTTCTGTGCTCGGATGAGGCTTCCATGATCACCGGGGTGGCCATGGAAATCGACGGAGGGCGCTGTATATGAAGACGATCAATCTGGCGGAAAAGCTCGGGCAGTTCACCAGCCACTGGGATCCGCACGTGATCGCTGACTACAATGATAATGAGGTGATGGTTGTCCGCTTTCAGGGCGAATTTCCGTTCCACCTGCACGAAGAGACCGATGACTTTTTCCTCGTGCTGGAAGGCGACATGGTCATGGACATCGAAGACCGCTCTCACCCTGTGACAGCTGGTGAACTCTTCATCGTGCCCAAGGGGGTGACCCACCGCCCCCGAGCAGAGCAGGAATGCAAGGTTCTGCTGATCGAGCCCAAAGGCGAGCCAAATACCGGCGATCCCGCCACAGCCGTCCCAAAAACACGCATCTAAGATGTTTCTTCTGGCCCGAAATATCCCCGCCGGAGGCATAAATCTCTTTTGCCCGGACCCCCGCCGCTCATGACGCCCGGCCCGCGCAACCTGATCACCGATGTCCCTGGAATCAAAGTCGGTAACGCACAGGATGATCGTCTGAAATCTGGCTGCACGGTGCTGACAGCGGACACACCATTTGTGGCCTCGGTTCATGTCATGGGGGGTGCACCAGGCACCCGCGAGACCGACCTGCTGGCTCCCGACAAGACCGTCTCGGAAGTGGACGCGCTGGTGCTGGCGGGAGGATCAGCCTTTGGCCTCGACGCCTGTTCCGGCGTCGTGGATGCTCTGCGCGCAAGGCAGCGCGGGTACAGGGTGGGACCCGCGATTGTCCCGATTGTCCCCGGTGCGATCCTCTTTGACTTACTCAGCGGCGGTGACAAAAACTGGACCGAAAATCCTTATCGTGCCCTCGGCCGAACGGCCTTTGAGGCTGCGAGCACAACCTTCGATCTGGGCACGGCGGGCGCAGGGACCGGGGCGCTTTCGGCGATGCTGAAAGGCGGGCTTGGCTCGGCATCGCTACAACTGGAGGATGGCACAATGGTAGGCGCGCTGGCGGCGGCCAATCCCATGGGGTCCGTCACCACCCCGGGCGACCGGTACTTCCACGCCGCGCCCTTTGAAATTGACGCCGAATTCGGCGGATTGGGGCCTGATCCAACCACCGGGCAGGGACTTGACCTGACCAGCCGAAAACGCGCGCTGGTCTCCGATCAATCGAATACAACCATCGCCATTGTCGCCACGGATGCCCGGCTGAGCAAAGCGCAGTGCCACCGGGTCGCGGTCGCCGCCCATGACGGCATCGCGCGCGCCTGTGTGCCCGCGCACAGTCCCGGTGACGGTGATCTGGTCTTTGCCCTTTCCACCGGCACCGCGCCGGACGGCAATCCGGGTCTCATCGGCCATGCCGCGGCACTTTGCCTGACCCGTGCGATTGCCCGCGCGATCTATGAGGCGACCCCGGACCCCAGCGATTTGCTGCCCAGCTGGCGGAGCCAGAATGCCTGACCTCGCTCTGCCCGACGTTTCCCTGCACTACGAGGTTTCCGGCACCGGCCCGCCGCTTTTGATGCTCGCAGGTATGTTGTCAGACAGCGCCAGCTGGGAGCCGATACTGCCTTTTCTCAGCGCAGATTTCACGCTCATTCGCCCCGACAACCGCACCACGGGGCGCACAACCCCCGCTGATGCGCCCGCCTCCCCTACGATCTGGGCGCAGGATGCACTGGCGTTGCTGGATCATCTCGGGCATTCGAAAGCCCACGTCCTGGGTCATTCGCTGGGCGGCAACATCGGCTGGGTTTTGACCAGAATGGCGCCGACACGCGTGGCCAGCTACACCATGCTGGCTTCGGCCCCGCTCAACCTGCGCCGCAATGTCGAGCTCTTCCGAACCCTGATCGCCATCCGCCGCTCCGACGCACCGCCCGACGCCTGGCTCCGCGTGTTTTTCCCATGGATTTTTGCGCCGCACACCTATGAAATGCCCGGCGCGATCGATGCGGCCCTGGCACAGGCGCTGGCCTATCCGTACCAACAATCCGTGGAGGCGATGGCGCATCAACTGGAAGCCGTGCTGAGCGCTGACCCGGCCCCGTTTCAAACTGAGCCGGATGTCCCAACACTGGCAATTCTGGCAGAAGACGACCTGCTCATTCCCTTTAAAGCCGCCAAAGACGCCTTGAGCGGTATTGAACATCGGGTCATTTCCGGCAGTGGGCACGCCCTGCATTGGGAAGCGCCAGAAAAGGTCGCCCAGCACCTGCGCGACTTCGCCTTGCAGCACGACATCTGAAGCGCGGCGTCAGTCGCGCACGCTCCGCGCGCTGTGGAAATCGATGACTTTGCGGTCCTGTTGCAGGGCACCCAAAACCATCGCGACAATCCCTTCGGCATCGACACCGGCGTCACGATACATTTCCACCGGCGCTGCCTGATCAACGAACCGGTCCGGCAGGCACAGCGTCCGCACCCGGCAGCCGTGGTCCAGCATCCCGTGGGCGGCCATTTCCTGCAGCACCGACGCGCCGAACCCGCCTTTGGCCCCCTGTTCGACCGTGATCACTGCGCTGTGGGTTTCCGCAAGCTGCGTGATGAGCGCCATATCCAATGGCTTGGCAAAACGAGCATCGGCGATGGTGGCACTGATGCCTTCACCCGCCAGCATCGTCGCCGCGGCCTCGCATTCCCCCAGGAGCGTGCCAAGCGACAGCAAAGCGACATCGCCCTCTCCTTCGCGGATGATCCTGCCCTTGCCAATCTCCAACACCTCGCCGCGCTCGGGCAAGGCCACGCCCGTGCCATTGCCGCGCGGGTAGCGGAAGGCAATCGGGCCGGTGTCATGCGCCGCTGCCGTGGTGACCATATGCACCAGTTCCGCCTCATCCGCGGCGGCCATCACCACCATGCCCGGCAAGGCGCTCAGATAGCCAATGTCGAAGGCCCCGGCGTGGGTGGCCCCATCGGCCCCCACCAGACCGGCCCGGTCAATGGCAAAACGTACAGGCAACCCCTGCAGCGCCACATCATGCACCACCTGATCGTAACCGCGTTGCAGGAAGGTCGAATAGATCGCGCAGAAGGGTTTGAGGCCGCTGGCCGCCATCCCGGCGGCAAAGGTCACGCCGTGTTGTTCGGCGATTCCCACATCGAAGACGCGGGACGGGAACCGTTTGGCCATGCGGTCCACGCCCGTCCCGCTGGGCATTGCAGCGGTGACCGCAACGATATTGGGGTCTTCGGCGGCGAGCGCCGTCAGCGCATCGCCAAAGACGCCCGTGTAAGAGGGCGCATTCGCCTTGGCCTTGGCCTGGACGCCAGTGCCGACGTCAAACTTGCTGACCCCGTGGTATTTGTCCGCGGAGCCCTCGGCGGGCGCATAGCCCTTGCCCTTGACCGTACAGCAATGGATCAGCACCGGGCCGGTCGCCCGTGTCCGCGCGCTGCGCAAGACGCTGAGCAATTGGCCCATGTCGTGACCGTCAATGGGCCCGATGTAGTCAAACCCAAGCTCTTCGAAAAAGGTACCTTTGCTTTCCAGCCCGGTGACCATCTCACGCGCCCGGCGCGCCCCTTCGCGCACCGGTTTCGGGGCCAGCTGTTCCATGCCCTCGGCCACGGCCGCCAGACCGCCGAACGGCCCGATGCGGGAGAGATCGGCAAGGCCCGAAAGATAGGATGACATCGCACCCACCGGAGGCGCAATCGACATCTCATTGTCATTGAGGATGACAAAGAGACGCCGCCCTTCGGCGCCGGCGTTGTTCATCGCCTCATAGGCCATTCCCGCGCTGATCGATCCGTCGCCAATCACCGCAACGGCATCGCCCGTGGGCCGCCCCATGTCGCGCCCGACGGTGAATCCCAGGGCGGCGGAGATGGAGGTGCTGGAATGCGCCGCGCCAAAGGGGTCGAATTCGGATTCGCTGCGTTTGGTAAAGCCGCTGAGACCCCCACCCTGTCGCAGAGTGTGCATCCGGTTACGACGGCCGGTCAGGATCTTGTGCGGGTAGCACTGGTGCCCCACATCCCAGATCAGCTTGTCCCGGGGCGTGTCAAAAACCGCGTGAATGGCGACCGACAGCTCCACCACCCCCAGCGAGGATCCCAGATGCCCCCCGGTCTGGCTGACGGCTTCGATCACTTCCGCGCGCAGCTCATCGGCAACCGAGCAAAGCTCCCGGTCGGACATCTCTCGCAGGTCCGCAGGGCCTGCCACGCGGTCAAGGGTCGGGGTCACTGGTTTGGTCATGGCGCACATCTCCGATTTGTCGGAGGATGCGAAGCTCTTGCCAAAACCTCGGGATCACCCCCCGGAAAAAGAAAGGCGTCGCATCCGGCCTAAACCGGTTGCGACGCCAGGTTCCTGTAGCCAACAGGAAGGGAACCGGGGTGCCTAAGACCCCGTTGCCCGGATCAAGGAAGCCAATGATCCGTGCACGGCTGTGCCTTAGGGCAACGCATTACGCTGCCCAAAGGCTCATTCATAGACCGGCGCCTCAGTCGTCGCGAGCTCAGGCCAGTCTGCGATCACATTCAGACCCTGCATCGGCTGCTGGTATCCTTTGTGACAGGTCTTGCATGCTGCTTTCGGCGCATCGGCATAGATCGGGCCGAGGCGTTCAGCAGGATAGGTATCTTTGAGCGGCACCAGATAGTCGGTGTTCAGCTCTTGTACCATCAGGATGCCCAGCGAGGCGGTGCCCCACTGCGGCGTGTTCTCCGTGCCGTCATAGAAGGCGCGGCTGTTGTGACAGAAGACACAGTTCACCCCGAGGCTGTTGGCGAAGTAATTCATCAGCGAATAGGTGCGCTCGGTATCCTGGATGGAGGCGTAATCCTCACCGCCCGGCACGCCCGCCTCGCGGCTTTCCAGCGAGTGCACAGCGATGGTTTCGCCGTCCAGCAGGTATTTTTCAAGCGCGTCCGATGGCAGGGACGTGGATTGGCTCAGCGAGGTGACGCGGTTCTGATTAGATGACCAACCCGCTGATGCCTGGTTTACCGGGCTGATCTTGAACCAGACCTCGGAGGGCACGTGTTCGCCGCGGTGGCAGGTATAGCAATTCACGCCGACCTGTTTTTCAGCGTTCACGTGACCGTCCCAGTTTTCGTTGATGTTCTGGGTCATCTGGATCATCCGGCGCGCGACCACTTTGGTATAAAGCGTGTCTTCGCCGTAGGTCTCAAGGTCACCCTCGCCGTGGCAATAGACGCAGCCTTCCTCGGGCGAGACCCATTGGGTCATGGCGTTCATCACCCGGTTGAAGTTGTCTTCGGTCAGATCGCCCAGCACCTGGACATTTTCGTAGATGTCCTTGGCCAGATCCTCGCCCCCTTCGGGCACATAGGGCTCCTCGGTGTAGTAATCCTCAATTGTCGGGTCGGGCACCGTGCGCACAACGTCGAACTCGGGCACCGACATGCCGGTGCCCCGCGGCCCGGTCTGCAGCGAGGTCGTTTGCGCCGGGTTACCCGCGGTCACAATCAACGCAGCGGCAAAGACCGCCCCGCCGATGGCGCCGACCAGGATCGCCGGACCAAAGATATTGGTCGGGTTATCCGCATTCCATTTGTCAAACCACTTGGGAAACATGGGTTACTCCTCCTTCCCAATAAAGGCTTCGTAGGAACCGTAATCCGCGTAGCCATATGATCCGTCATACATCGGCGCGAAGTTGTGCTCCTGTGCCCAGATGAACCAGTTGTCGACCACTGTGCCGGTCAGCAGAATTCCGATGCCTCCCGTGATCGGGGTCAGCACCGCGAACCACCAGGCCCAGCGGTGGATGCCCTCCATCGTGGCGTTGAAGCCCATGGTCCAGCGCCAGAAGAGCGCGGCGCGTTCCGTGGCCGTACCGCGGTCATAGATCTGTTCCAGCTCGCGGTCGCCGCCGTAACGGGTGACCGCCAGGATGGTGCCGCCATGCATACAGAAGAGCAGCACAGAACCATAAAGAAACACGATCGAGAGACAGTGGAAGGGGTTGTAGTAGAGATTGCCGTAGCGGATCGAAAACGCCGTGGTCCAGTCAAGGTGCGGGAAGATGCCATAGGGTACCGCCTCCGACCAGGATCCCATCAGGATCGGGCGGAAGAGACCCAACACCAGGAACAACCAGACGGCGGCGGCAAAGCCCCAGAAGATATGCTTGCCCATCTTGTGCTGCTGCGCCAGCAGATAGGCCCGCAAGAGCCATGTCAGCACTGACACCAACAGAAAGAAACTGGCGATGATGTACCAGCCGCCGTCGTTCAGCGGCGGCATGGTCAGCCCGTATTCCGGCGAGGGCGGCTCCAGCGCCAGCCAGAAGAGTTGCCGGATGAACTGCGGGATCGACCAGCCGACCTGCGCCAGCATGTTGAACCCCACGATCACGAACCACGCGATCCCGGTGGCAAAGGCGACCATGCTGGTCCAGCCCCAGTAGTAAGGGCCGATCTGACCATTGCCCACCAGACCGGCAAGCGTGTTGAAGAAGGGCTTGCCGACCCGTTCGTCCATCATGTTGTTTTCGTTGTCCATGCCCCATTCGGGCGTGCCCTGGACCTGCACTTGGGTGAAGATGTTCTGATACTCAGGTGTCCACATGATCACATCCCTCCCACGGCGATGGGTTCACCCCAGATCGGCAGGTCAAGCCACCAGTTCCACCATTCGGGCCAGCCGGCCGTCCAGACCGGACCGGAGATGATGATGCAGACGGCAGAGAAGAAGACCGCGTTTATGGCCAACAGATACCCCAGACGGTGAATGCCCAGCGTCCCGATGGAATAGCCGATGAAATCGCGGAAGAATGTGTCTTCGTCGTCCGGCGTCTTGGCCTCTTCGCCCTTCTCGGGATTGGCCGCCGACAGGATCAACCCGCCGTGCAACGCCAGCGCCAGCGTGGTGGTGAAAAAGAGCGTCACCGCCAGCATATGCGCGGGGTTATAGTGGAAGTGCAGATAGGCGTAGCCGGTGTTGCTGACCCAATCGAGGTGGCTGAAGATCCCATACGGGAACCCATGCCCCCAGGCCCCCATCAGCAGCGGGCGGAAAATAACCAGCGTAACGTAAGCCAGGATCGCAAAGGCAAAGCCGACGGGCACGTGATAGCCCATGCCCAGCTTGCGGCAGATCTCCACCTCGCGCAGCGCCCAGGAAATGAACGCGCCCGTCGCGCAGATCGTGATGATCTGCCACAGGCCACCCTCCAGCAGCGGTGCCAGGCCAAGCCCATAGCTCAGATCCGGCGGGGCGATGTTGATCAGCCAGGGATTGAAAGTTCCCTGCTGGCTGGCGCCCCAGAATATCAGAATTGTCCCTAACAGGGCGAAGAACGCTGTCGTGACACCGAAGAAGCCGACGTAAAAAGGCCCCACCCAGAAGTCGAACAGATCGCCCCCAACCAGCGTCCCTCCGCGGACGCGATATTTTCTTTCGAAGCTGAGCAATGCCATCTTCATTCTCCGCGTATGTGCGGCGCGCCTGTCATCGGGCGGCGGCCGTCAGATTTAAACGTTTCTCGGAATACCTGATAAATCCATTGTCGCTTAACGTGTTGAAATCTTTGATTTCAGGCAACGTTAAGTGCTGCAGATCTTTCCGAAAACGCTATCCTTTGTTCTGGGTTCGCCGCGGGCAGGCACGCACATCTTTCCGCCCGCAGCCTTTTCTTCGTCGGTCTGCCAAAGACGCGCCTTGCCGCACGCCTTTTGGGTTATTGACCGCCAGCGGCAGCTGCCGCTTCGAACCAGTTCAGCCCGCTGCTCAGAACCACCAGGTGGATCATTGCAGCCAGCAGGAAGAGGAAAACGCCCTGCGCCACAAAAACGCGACGTGGGTCGAAGATCAGCCAGATCTTGTAGAACTTTGCCATCTCTATCTCTCCCTAACCGAACCAGGGACGCCAGATGTAAGTCGCCAAATGTGCGACCACAGCAACTGCCGAAAACAGCCAGAGGCCGCTCATGTAGACAGAATGCAGTTCTTGCGCCTGTTCGTCTGTAAGACCTGTGAAGGACAGGTCGGTGTTATCAGCCATAAATATTCCTCCGGAACGTTATGCTGACGCCGCGCACCCCGCGGCCGGGTCCTTTGGGGGTTGCCCCCCTCGGGGGTCTGTCCGCCTTTTTGAGGGGCGGTCAGTCTTTCACCTCGACAGGCGCACAACAGTCGAGAGGTCGGGTCGCACACTCGGCCTTGCCGCCTCATGTGCGATAGGGTTCATGCCGAGAAGATCATCGGGGTGATGATGCGAGCCTGGGTCCAGGCGCGCGCCATGGGGCCTTTCTCGGTAAAGCTGCGGGTCCGGATCGCCGACAGCGCCCAGGTCAGGGTCGCCAGCGGCAAAGTCGCCAGAAAGATGATCGCGAAATAGACCATGAACTCGGTCTTCACGGCCTTCCGGCTCGGGCCTTCGTGTGGTGTCTCCACCGCTGTTTCAATCATGTCAGATGTCATGTCGCTCATGTCTGATCCTCCTGGTTCATGCCGGCAATTGCCGGGTCCAGCGCGCGGATGGTATCCAGCACCACCCTCTCGTCGCCCGCAGCCAAAGCTGCTTTCTCTGCCGCGTCACGCAATGTTTTCGCGGCCGAAATTCGTGTCAGTATCGGATGTGTCTCGACAATCCGATCGAGCATCGCCTGCGCGTCCGCATCCCACGGGAAATCCCGGCGCAGCGGCGTCAGGGTCGCATCGGTCGCATCCATCTCCGTACCCAGCGGCAGGATGTGGAAGAGCGCGTCAAAGAGCCCGTTGCAAATCTCCTGCACCAGATAGGTCGCCCCCGCATAGCCCATGAAGGGCGTGCCGGTGTGCCTGCGGATCGCCGCACCCGGGAAGCTCGCCGGGATGAACGCAGGCGACGGCCCGTGCCCGCCCTTAAGTTCCGCGAGATACATTTTCTCGTTGATCGAGCCCATCACGATCAGGGGCCGCTTTTGCCCCATCAGGGCGCGCACTTCTTCGTTGTTGGTCTTCTTGCCCGCCACCCGCGCCACCGCAAAGGCGCAGGGCAGGCCCAGATCGTCTTCCAGGAAAAGGCGGATGCCGCGGGAATAGGTTTCATTCGCCACAATCGCAAAGCTTGCGGTGGCAAAGAAATCCTGGGTGACGGAGCGCCAGAGATCCCAGACCGGTTTGATGGTCGAGTGTTTCTCACGGCGGATAAAAGGTTCGGGATCGAGGCCCACCAAATTCCCCAGTGCGCGCAGGAATTTGGTCGTGCTCTCGATCCCTATCGGGGCTTGTAGATACGGCTTGGCAAGAAGCTCGCTCAACCCGCGCCCGAACTCGCGGTACATGCAGATATTCACATCCGCATTTACCAGATTACGCATTTCGGCCACATGGGCACCCAGGGGCAGCACCATGTTGACCTCGCAGCCGATCCCTTCGACCAGCCTGCGGATCTCGGCCAGATCGGATGGCATGTTGAACGTGCCATACATCGGACCGAGGATATTCACGCGAGGACGCGCACCTTCCTCGCGTTTCTTCTCGGGCGGCATCCGCCCTTTGGTCATGCCGAACTCAGTGAAGATCCAGGTCATCGCCCGGTCGGCGGCCTCCCACTGATCCTCATCAATCGTCCGCGGCAGGAACCGCTGAATATTTGTCCCCTGTGGCGTGACGCCCCCGCCGATCATCTCGGCAATCGACCCCGTCACAACCACCGCGGGCAGCGCCGGGTCGAGCGTATCCCACGCCCGCTTCATGGACTCTTCGGTGCCCGCGCCCATCTCGCCTTCGCCAAGACCCGTCACCACAATCGGTAACTCATGCGGCGGCAGCGCGTCGGTGTAATGCAGCACAGACGTTACTGGCAGGTTCTCGCAGCCCACCGGCCCGTCGATCACCACCTGCAAGCCCTTCACCGCGCAGAAGGCATAGACCGCCCCCCAATAGCCGCCCGCGCGATCATGATCGGTGACTAGCATCAGCAGAACCCCCGCTGCTTCTTCTGGCCATAAATATCCCGGGGGGTGAGGGCCGTCTCGGAAACGCTCGGAAGGAGCGTTTCCGGCCCGAACGGGGCAGAGCCCCATTCCGCAGATAGCAACCCGGTGCGCACGCAGGTTTCTGGAGAAGCCCGCTGCTGCGCACTGTTGCGCGAATATGTTTCATATTCGCGCACTAAACCATCTGCGCGGCTTTCGCCGCCCTTGCTTGTTTTTCGAGCTTCTTCTGATGTTGCGCGCGGAAGTCGGGGCGCAGATTTGGACTGCCTTCCCAAACACCCGCGGTGTCGCCTTCGCCGACATCTTCGAAGAAGGCTTTCATATGCGCCATGCGGTCCTTGTTGCCGATGGCGGCATTGATCACCTCGGCCAGTGACCCCGCACCGGCAACGCCCATCAGGGGCCGCGCTGAAATCAGGTTGGTGAAATAGAGTCCGGGAATGCCCAGCTCCTTAGCCTTCTGCACCACCGGGGTTGTCCCGATGGCTAGATCCGGCTGCACCGCTTCCATCGCCGCACAATCATCTTCCAATGAGGCTCTGAACTGCACTTTGGTGCCTTTTGCTTCCAGCCATGCAGCATCCGCTTCAGACCAAGGCGACTTCGCACAAGCGGTCCCCACATAGGGCACCGTCGCACCGCTTTCGATCAGCAGACGCGCCACCAGCAACTCGGAGCCTTCATAGCCCGAGAGCGTGATCGTGCCCGTGATGGGCTTGCCCGCAAGCGCGCCCTTGATGGCAGGCAGAACCGCGTTTTGCGCCGCTGCAATCTTCTCAGGCGAAACACCGTAGGCCGCGCCGATACCCGCCAACCACTCCGCCGTTCCGTCGTGACCCACCGGTGCAGAGCCGACAACGGTGCGGCCCGCTGCCTGAAACTGGCGCACGGCATCGGTGTAGAAAGGATGGATCGCGGCCACCACGCCACAATCGAGCGCCGCATATAGCTCGCGCCACTCGCGGCAGGGCACGACCGGTCCTGCCGCCAAGCCCATGGGGGCAAGCATCTGACCAATCATCATCGGATCCGCCGGGAACATCTCGCCCAGCATGGCAACCGTCGGGCGATCATGCTTGCCCCCCTGCGGCCGCGCCACAGGTCCAGCCTCGATCTCCTTGCGGGCGTATTCCAGCATCGCCCCGGCCAGTACATCCTTGGCCTCGGCATGGGTCGGCACACCGAACCCCGGCACGTCGATGCCGACAATGCGCACACCGTTGATCTCTTCCGGCAGCAACCGCAGCGGCACACCGGAGGCGGTCGGCACACAGAGGTTGGTGACCACAATCGCATCATAGCGATCCGGATCCGCCAACTCATGCACGCTTTCGCGAATATCCTCAAAGAGCTTGCCGGTGACCAGCGTCTCGGAATTGAACGGCACATAGCCCACCGACCGGCGCGCACCATAGAAATGCGACACGAATGTCAGCCCATAGACGCAGCAGGCCGAGCCCGACAGCATCGTCGCCACCCGCTTCATCCGCAGACCCACGCGCAGCGAGCCAAAAGCCGGACACATCGATTGGGGTTTGTCATGTGGACCCATCGGATAGTCGGCCTTGAATTTATCGAGCAGGTCAGACCCGCCTGCAAGCCTGGCCGCCTCGGCCATATCGCCGCCGGAATGACATCCCATGCCGTCCGGCGCGATATCGGGGACCTCGCCCGCCACACGTGACACGTCGCCATGGGGGTGACCCTTGATCACCTCCACCTCGGCGGCCTCGTCATATGTGACTTCCTTGTTCACGCCGTCATGCTCCAGAAAACCGCGCCACTGAAATGGCCGCGCTTGATCGCCGGTTGTGAGATGGCAAACGGATCAATGCTCTTCATTCGGATTCCCCACCGTGCTGGGCTCTGCCGTCCGCGGCAGGAAACCGATATCTTTCAGCAGCCGCTTGATCTGATCAGCCCGCGCGGTGCGCAGTTTCTGATCGATCTCGCTTTTCAAGAAATGGTCCTGATGCTCATGCTTCATCGTAGACAACCTCCAGTGACGGCTTAGGCGCTGCATTCTTGCCGCGCATGTCCATGTCCGTCGCCGGTTCCAGCACGATGTCGCCCCCCGTCTCGGAGGCATCGAACAGACCCAGCAGACCATCCTGATCCAGCGGCGTGGGCCGCATCGGCGGCGCTTCGGCCACGTTTTCTCCCAGCTCGGCAAAGAGCGATCCCCATTGGGATTTGTCGGTGCCGACAATCTGGTAGTTTGCGGACTTCTTGCGCAGGTCATCATCCTGCGGGATCGCCGCAAGGATCGGGATGTCGACCGCCTCGGCAAAAGCCGCCGCCTCGCCGGTGCCATCATCCTTGTTGATGACCAGACCCGCGACGCCGACATTGCCGCCGAGCTTGCGGAAATACTCCACCGCCGAGCAGACGTTGTTGGCCACATAGAGCGACTGCAAATCGTTGCTCGCCACAAGGATCACCTTCTGCGCCATGTCGCGGGCGATCGGCAGGCCAAACCCGCCGCAGACCACGTCGCCAAGGAAATCGAGCAGCACGTAGTCGAAATCCCAATCATGGAAGCCCAGCTTCTCCAGCAGCTCAAATCCGTGGATGATGCCGCGCCCGCCACAGCCACGTCCGACCTCTGGCCCGCCAAGCTCCATGGCAAAGACGCCACCCCGCTTGAAACAGACATCGCCGATCTTCACCTCTTCACCGGCCAGCTTCTTGCGGGTCGAGGTTTCGATGATCGTCGGGCAGGCCTTGCCGCCAAAGAGCAGCGAGGTGGTATCGGACTTCGGGTCGCAGCCGATCAGCAGCACGCGTTTGCCCTGCTCCGCCATCATGTGGCTGAGGTTGGCCAGCGTGAAGGATTTGCCGATCCCGCCCTTGCCGTAGATCGCGATGATCTGGGTCTTGGACGTGGGCTCGCCCTGCGGCACTTCCAGCGTCGGCTCCGCCGATGCCTCGTCGCGCAGACGTTTGTCGAACTCTTTCAGATTTGGCACATCGCCCGACGCCGGGCGCTTTTCGTCAATACCATCTTTCACGCCGCGTCCTTCCAGTTCAGAATCATTTTCAGGCAGGCCGGATCAGAGAAGGCCTGCGCATAGGCCGCCGGGGCCTCCGAGGCAGGAGAGGTATGGGTGATCAGCCCCTCCAGGCTGAGCGTGCCGCTCTCCACCAGAGCGCGGGTCGCCGCAAGATCTTCGCGCGTCCATTCCGCAGCAACGCGGAACCGCGCCTCTTTCATAAAGGCGGGCGGAAAGGCAAAGCTGATCGGGGTCGTGTAGAAACCGGCCAGCACGATCTCGCCGCCCTTGCCGATACGTCCAACCAGATCATTCAACACCTCGACACTGCCGGAGACGTCATAGATCGACATGTAGTCGCGGCGCGCGTCCTCTTCGGGGGACATCACCGTGTATCCTTGCGCGCCATCCCGGCGGGTCGGATCGATTTCCCAGACCGTGGGGGCGGGTGCACCGGCGGCAATTGTCAGCCGTGCGAGCAAGCGCCCCAAGACGCCGTGACCGACGATGAGGTCCGGCATGCATTTGTTCAGACCGGCCATCGTGTGGCGCGCGGTTGCGGCCAGCGCCAGCAAGGCGCCCTGCGCACCGAGGCCCGCATCGATTCGCGTGACCCGGTCCGGGGCTGTCACCACCCGGGAAGCCGCGCCGCCAAACAGCCCGAACGCGCCATCGTAGCAATTCGCCCCGGGAACAAAGACATGATCGCCCGGGCGATAGCCTGATGTGGGGGCCGCTTCGATCACTTCGCCCACGGCTTCATAGCCGGGCACCAGCGGATATCCCATGCCGGGGAAGGGTGGCATTTCACCGGACCAGAAGAGTTTTTCGGTGCCCGTGGAAATCCCGGAATGCTGAATGTCGACCACCAGATCATCCGACCCCGGCGCTGTCAGCGTGAGGCAATCTACGTCCAGATCACGCGGACCTTTCAGAAGAACTGCGGTGGTATCCAAGTCTCTCTCCTCACCTGCGCTGCGGACCCCGATCAGTGTCAGAGACTCATTACACAGACTGTTATCTCTCTGTCAGTTTAAGCTGACATATTTTTGTGTCAACTAGATTAGACACTTTTTGGATGTCTGGAGATCAGGGCTTGCGCGCGGTCAGAACCCGCGTGACGTAATTGCGCGCGGGGGCCGGGCTGTGGATGCCCTCAAACCCAGCCGCCGCGCAGAGACTGCCAATCTCATCCGCCGACCGCGCGCGCCCGGTCTGCATCGCCAGCGTGTAGAAGGCAAAGTAGACATCCCCGGCGGCATCCGGCCTGGCACCGCCGCCCATGGGTTCGGAAATGATCAGGCGCCCGCCCTTGGGCAATGCCGCATAGACCGCGCTCAGCAGATCCGCCACGGTGTCATCCGCGTGATCATAAAGCACACGGATCAGGGAAATCGCATCGGCGCCCTCAGGTAGCGCATCATCGCGAAACGAGCCGGGGTGGATTGTCACGCGGTCACCCATCCCTGCCGCCGCAAAACGTGCCTGCGCCGAGGGCGTGACCTGCGGCAAATCGAAAAGGGTCATGCGCAACTCCGGTGTCGCCCGACCCACCGCCTCCAGAAACGCGCCGGTGCCGCCGCCGATGTCCATCAGGTGGTGCACATCCTTGAACGATACCGCGCGCAGCGTATCCTCGGCCACCAACCGTTGGCTCTGCGCCATCAGGTCGGAATAGGTTTCCGCCACACCCGGATCAATCTCGCCGCGCGCGCCAAACACATAGGGCCAGAATTCAGAGAGTTCGGTCCGCGCCGGTCCGCGCAGCAATCCAACCGGATCAGCCAGATCGGCATAAAACGCACGGTGATGCCGGATCATCGCCTCCAGCCCCGGCACGCCCATCAAAGCGGCCCCCTTGCGCGCAAGGCCAAAGCGCCCCAAGCGGTCCCGTTTGAGGAGTTTCAGCGCCGCCGCCGCCTGCAGCAGGACCTGCATCCGCTCTGCCGGGACATCCGTAGCGCGCGCCAGTGTCTCCGCCGATTGAGGGCCAGCGCGCAGGCGTCGGAAGATGTCGAGCTCCACCAAAGCCATCAGCACCTGGCTCTGCACAAAGCCCTGCACCACATCAAAAAGTGCGGCGCCATCCTTGCGGGCCTGACCGCGTGTGAGGGGGAATTTGCTGGCCCAGCTTTGGAAACCGGGGCGCGCGACCAACTGGTTCAGCCAGCCACCGCGCCATTTCGACACCTCGCTGGTGGCGTCAGACATTGCTGCGGGTCGCGCTGACATTTGGCGCGACGGGGGTCAGACGTTCGGCGTAGGTGCGGACCATCGCGGCCAGCTGTGCCTCGCCCGGACAGGACGGGATCGAGGCAATTGCGCCGCCCAGAATGTCCTTGAGCCGGGAAATCGCCCCCTGCACGCCCAACAGCGACACCGCATTGGGGCGCCCGTGCAGGTCGTCCTGACCCACCGGCTTGCCCAGCGTTTCTGCATCATAGAGCGCATCGCGCAGATCATCGGCCACCTGAAAGGCCTCGCCGATGCGCGCACCCAGTTCAAACCACGGCTCGGCCTCCTGGCCCGCCGATACCGCACCCATCTGCGTGGCGGCGATGAAGAGCGCGCCGGTCTTGGCCTGATGGTAGGCGGAAAGATCGATCTCCGTTTCGCTTTCCCAGCCCTGCCCCGCACAGATCCCACCGGGCATGCCGGTGCGCTGCGCCAGTATCATGATCAACTGCGCTACTCGGTCAGGTGCCAGGGCGGACTGCCGCGCCAGTGTCTCAAAGGCCAGCACGATCAGGCTGTCCCCCGTCAACACGGCCAATGGCTCGGAATAGGCCCTATGCACGGAGGGCTTGCCGCGCCTGATCTCCGCGTCGTCAAAACAGGGCAGATCGTCATGGACAAGACTGGCGCAGTGGATCATTTCCAGCGCCGAGGCCGCCGCATCCGACAGCTTCGGCTGGTCATCACGGCACGCCATGGCGACCGACATCAGGATGGTGGGGCGAATGCGGGCGCCGCCCGGTGCGGTCGCATAACCCAGTGCCGAGGCCAGCCGCGGCGGCACCGCCCCCCTGCCCTGCCCGACGGCCACTGCCGATGAAATTGCTGTCTCAATTCGGGTGCTCATGCCCATGCGAGGCTCCTTTCACCAGCAATGTGTCATAAATTTCCGACATCAAAGTGTAAATCATACTGGACAGTTTGCCGCTTCGAGTCAACAATCCCATATGGCGATTGCAAACCCTGCACATAGACCTCGGCGACCCTCCGCCATCGTGATTGGCGCAGGCATTGCCGGGTTGGCCGCTGCCCTGCGGTTGGCGCGGGGCGGTATGAAAGTGACAGTGCTGGAACGCCACGCCCACACCGGCGGCAAGATCAGAACAGTTGACAGCCCTGCGGGACCAGTCGACGCGGGGCCGACCGTCCTGACCATGCGCCATGTTTTCGATGATCTCTTTGCAGCCGCCGGCGCGCGGCTCGACGATCATGTCACATTGATCAAGCAGGACATCCTCGCGCGGCACTTCTGGTCCGATGGCGGGCAACTGGACCTCTATGCAGATCTCGATGCCAGCGTAGCGGCCATTTCCGATTTCGCCGGTGACAAGGCAGCGGATGAATTCCGCCAGTTCAACGCGCGCACAGATCGGTTGTTTCGTGCCTTTGACGCGCCGATGATGCAGGCCGCAACGCCGCGGATGACAGAGCTGGTGGGCCATGTGTTGCGCCAGCCCGGTCTGATCCCCGCCATGGCCCCCCTCTCAACCCTGTCACGCATGTTGGAACGGCAGTTCAGCGATCCCCGGCTGGCGCAGCTCTTCGGCCGCTACGCCACCTATGTCGGCGGGGCGCCGCACCTCAGCCCGGCACTCCTGTCGCTGATCTGGCAGGCCGAAGCCGCCGGGGTCTGGGTGGTGAAGGGCGGGATGCACAAGCTGACCGAGGCGCTTACGCAACTGGCGATGGATCAAGGCGTTTCCCTGCGCACAAACACGCATGTCGACAGGATCATCGTTAAAAATGGCGCGGCGGCGGGTGTCGAGATGGACCATGGCACCACGATGTCGGCGGATACGATCCTATATGCGGGGGATCCCCGCGCGCTGGCCACCGGCAGCATGGGCGACGATCTAAAGGTCGTGGCACCGCAAACGGCGACGCTGCCCCGCTCGTTCTCCGCACGCGTCCACAGCTTTGCGGCGACGCCATCCGGGCCGGAACTGGCGCATCACAACGTGTTTTTCGCCGATGCACAGCGCTCTGAATTCGACGATCTTGTGGCGGATCGCATGCCGCGCGATCCCACCTTGTATCTTTGTGCCAAGGACCGTGGACAAGGCACCCCGAAACCCAAACTGGAACGCTTCGAGATGATCTCGAACGCACCCCCGACCGAAACCCACACCCCCCCAATGGATTTGGACAGATGGCATCATCAGATCATGCAGAGGATGGCGGATTTTCGGGTGACTATGTCGCCGACCCCCACCCTCTCGACAATAACGACACCGCAACACTTCGCCGCGATGTTTCCCGAAACCCAGGGCGCGCTCTACGGCCAAAGCCCGCACGGGCTGACGGCCTCCCTCAAGCGGCCAACGGCGCGGACCCCGATAAAGGGCCTATGGCTGGCGGGCGGCGGAACGCATCCGGGGGCGGGCGTGCCGATGGCGACCCTCTCCGCCCGGCACGCGGCAGAGGCGATCTTGAGCGGCCAAACTTCGACATCCACGTCGGCCCGAACGGCTATGCGTGGTGGTATGTCGACGGCCTGAGCGATTGCGGCACCCGCGCGGTCTCCGTCATCGGGTTCATCGGCTCGGTCTTTTCACCCTGGTACCGCTGGTCCGGGCGCAAGAACCCGCAGGACCATGTGTGCATCAATGTCGCGACCTATGGCCCCGGCGGTCGGTTCACCATGACCGATCGGGGCGCCTCCGCGCTGCGCCAGACCAATTCGCGGTTTGAGGTCGGTCCTTCGATGATGCGATGGGACGGCGCAAATCTGATCATCGACATCGACGAGGTGTCCGGGCCACCGCTGATCAATCGCATACGAGGGCAGATCAGGGTCATCCCCTCCGCGCTGACCAATGTCGAACTGCCCCTGACCGAAGACAATGCGCATATCTGGCGCCCCTTCGCGCCGACCTCCCGGATTGAGGTCGCCATCGACCGGCCGGGAGGGCAATGGGAGGGCGCGGGCTATTTTGACGCCAATTTCGGCACGCGCGCGCTGGAAGAAGACTTCAGCTATTGGACATGGGGGCGGTTTCATACTAAATCGGGCGCGACCTGTTTCTACGACGCCACACGGCTGGATGGTTCGGAGCTTGCCGCAGCCTTCCAGTTTGACGGACGGGGAAACGCGCGCGCGATCCCCCTGCCCCCCAAAGCACGGCTGCCCCGCAGCCTCTGGGCGGTGAAGCGGGAAACGCGGGCTGATGCGGGCTTCAGGCCCCGCCAAAAGCTCAACATGTTGGACGCGCCGTTCTATTCCAGGTCGGCAGTGGAAACGCAGTTGGACGGTGAAACGGTCACCGGTGTGCATGAAGCATTGGACCTGCGCCGCTTCCGCAATCCGCTGTTGAAACCGATGCTGGCCGTGCGAGTGCCGCGGCGCAAGACCTGGCAGTTCGACTGATCTAGGACGGTGCCGGGGGCGGGTGCCGCGCCACGTCGGGGTTCAACCACCAGACGCCCGCGTTCAACGCCGCCGCAATGGTGACCCAGAGCAGATAGGGCACAAAGAGCAGGCCCGCGAGCCAATCCAATTGCCACATCGACAGCATTGCGCTGAGCACGGCGAGCCAGAGGAATGACACCACGGCCATACCAAGCCGGATGTTTTTCAGGCCAAAGAAAACCGGGGTCCAGAGGCCGTTCAGCGATATCTGGAACGCCCAGAACGCCATGGCGATGCCGTTGCCCGCCAGCATGGCAATCCGGGCCCCGGCAATGGACATGCATACGTAAAGCACCATCCATGTGACCGGAAAAACCCAGTCAGGTGGCGTGAACCAGGGTTTGTTGAGCGCGCGGTACCAGGACCCCGGCGCGAAAAGACCGCCCGTGACACCGGCTGCAAGGCAGGCCGCGAAAAACACACAGAACAAAAGCCAGAACATTGGCATTACGACATCTCCACCCGTTGCCCGGTGCGCTGTGCCCGCTGCTCCTGCCGCCGTTGCTCCAGCGTGCTCAGAACCGAAATCAGGGCATCACTGCGCGAGGATTTGACAGGACCGGCAGCGGCGGCATCGACCAGAAACTGCACCTCCGTCAGGGGTTGTGCATAAAGCACCGCAGACCTTGGCATGATCATGCTGGCCGCGCTCAGCAGCATCGATTGCCCCAGCCATCCGATCTTTTGCACCTTGCTGGTACGCGCGCGGGCGGAAATGGAATCGTATCCCATCGCCGTCAGTTGCCCGCCAATTCCTGCATAAATGAAACGCGCGCCATAGATGCCGGGACGGCAGCGACGCGGCAAGGCACCGACACCGGCCTCGGACCGGATATAGAGCCTGTTCGCCTCCATCACGAGGCGTTTGACCATCATCCGGATGGCCTTGGTCGGTTTCGGGTTTTCCAAAAACGCCTCGACATCGATGCCTGCCTCTTCCAGCCAGTCGAGCGGCAGATAGATGCGTTTTTCCAAGGCGTCCTCGCCGACATCCCGCGCAATATTGGTCAACTGCATGGCGACCCCCAGATCGCAGGCCCGCGCCAGCGCATCCGCATCGCGGACCCGCATCAGCACACACATCATCGCGCCCACCGCCGAGGCAACACGGGCGGAATAGTCCCGCACGCCTGAAAGCGTCTGATAGCGCCGCCCCTCGGCGTCCCAGGCGAGCCCTTCCAGCAACGCATCCGGTAGCGCGCGGGGCATCTCGAAATCCTCGACAATGGCAGCAAAGGCCCGGTCTGGTGCGGCGTCCTTGGGACGTCCGGCATAGACCGCATCCAGCCGGTCGCGCAGGCGCAGCACCGCTTCGGCCTTTTCAGCTTTCAGATCCACTTCGTCATCCGCCAGACGGCAAAATGCATAAAGCGCCAGCGCCGGGTCACGCACCCGCGCGGGCAGCAGCTTTGACGCCGCATGAAAGGACAGGGAGCCATGACGGATCGCTTCACGACAATGCTCCAGATCATCCGCGGCTATCATCTCACGCCCTCCACGTCCGGCACCAGCGTGCTCAGAACTTCCGCCGTTGAAATCACCCCCGGCACACCCGCCCCGGGATGGGTGCCCGCCCCCACAAGGTAAAGACCCTTCGCCTCTTCGGAGACATTATGCGGCCGGAACCAGGCACTTTGCAGAATGCGCGGTTCGATGGAAAATCCAGACCCATAGGGGCTGAGGTACCGGTCGCGGAAGGTTTCGGGCGTAAACACGACCTCGGTGCTGATTTTCTCGCCCAATCCGGGCAGCAGCTGGCCCTCCAGCACCTGTAGCATCTTGGCTTTATAGCGTGGCTCTTCCACCGCCCAATCGACCCCGTTGTCGTGACCCAGATGCGGCACCGGGCTCAGCACGTAGAAACTGTCATCCCCCTCCGGCGCGACGGAGGGGTCCGTGACGGAGGGCCGGTGCACATAGAGGCTCATATCGTCACACAGCTTGCCCTTGATGAAGATATCCTTGAGCAATCCGGTGTAGCGCGGCCCGTTCAGGATGGTGTGATGCCCCGCGTCCGGCCACTCGTGCGCTGTGCCCTTGGTGCCGAAATACCAGACAAAGAGGCTCATCGAATACCGTGTGCGCGCCAGTCTTTTGGGCGTCCAGCGCCGCCGCTGATGGTTGCGCAGCAGCGTGTTGTAGGTATGGCCCGAATCCGCATTGGACACGACCATATCCGCGCCCATCTCCAGACCGGAGGCCAGTTTCACACCGGTCACGGCCCCCTTGTGCACGACGATTTCATCGACTTCCGTGTCCATCAAAAGCGCACCACCCTGATCCTCAATCACATCCGCCATCGCGCGCGCCATGCCGGCCAGACCGCCCATGGCATAGTGCACGCCGAATTCCTTTTCGAGATAGGCGACCAGGATATACATCGAGGTTACGTGTAGCGGGTCACCGCCAATGAACAGCGGGTGAAAACTCAGCGCCATCCGCAGTTTTTCGTCTTTCACACGGGCCGCGGCATGGGCGTAGACCGACCGGTCCGCGCGCAGCATCGCAAAGGTCGGCAGCACCTTGATCAGCTCCCAAAGCTGATGCATCGACCGACGGCCCAGATCCTCGAACCCGAACCAGTAGCGCTTGGAACTGTCGTCGAGGAATTTGTCAAAGCCCGCCACGTCCCTCGGTGCCAGCCTAGCCACCTCCGCACGCAGCTTTTCGGTGTCCTGCTGGGCCACGAATTTGGTCCCGTCGGGCCACCGGATTTCGTAGAAGGGATCAAGCGCCTTCAGCGTCACATCCGCATCAAAATCACGCCCGCAGGCGGCCCAAAGCTCCCGATAAAGCTGCGGCACCGTCACGATTGTGGGGCCCAGATCAAACCGGTGGCCGTCCTGCCAGATGGCCGAGCCGCGCCCGCCGGGCACGTCAAGCTTGTCGATCACCGTCACCCGGTAACCCTTCGCGCCCAACCGCATCGCGGCCGCCAGACCGCCCAGCCCGGCGCCAATTACGATCGCCCGATTGCGCTGCCCGTCACCGGTGCCGACAGATTCGATAGGATCCACACGTGTCATCAATTTCGTACAGTAGATGTGTCCAGTTCACTTGACAATTGTGTTCTTTCCATTCGGTGATTTGCATGTCAGACTTAATTGACACTTTAGAACACATCCGTGCGCAATGACCGAGACACCCGTTGTATCTTTGAGCTTTTTTCGCTTTGCCCGCCCCACGGCGCGGCTGTGGGCTTTGGCGATGATGGGTGCAGCGCGCTTCGCCCTGCCAAAGGTGCCGGGCATCGGTTTCTGGAAGCTTTGCGGCTCCGGCACGGGCGAGGGCTTCACCCCCCTGCCCAATACGGGCGTCTATGCGATCCTGGCAAGTTGGCCCGATGAACCAACGGCGCGACAGCAAACCACCGAGGCCAGGATATACAACCGCTACCGCGCGCGGGCTGTCGAGGATTGGACGATCTATCTGGAGACCACATCCGCGCGCGGCAACTGGTCCGGGCGGATGCCTTTCCATGCCACCGACAAGTCACCGCAGGGACCCCTGGCCGCCCTGACGCGCGCGACGGTCAAACCATCCGTCGCCGTCAAATTCTGGAAACGGGTGCCGGACATCAGCCGCATGATCGGATCGGATCGGAATGTGGCGTTCAAAATCGGCATCGGCGAGGTGCCCCTGCTGCACCAGATTACGTTTTCGATCTGGCCAAATGCTGCCGCGATGGCCGGATTTGCCCGCACCAACGGCCCGCATGCCGCCGCCATCCAGGCGGTGCGCGAGGGCAACTGGTTTTCCGAAGAACTCTATGCCCGCTTCGCCATTCTGGGAGAATCGGGATCCTGGGGCGGAAAGAGCCCCCTCGACGCATTGGATCTGACCGCATGAAGACCCCCTTCCCTTTCTCCGCCATTGTCGGTCAGCACGCGATGAAGCAGGCGATGATCCTGACGGCGGTGGACCCCGGCATCGGTGGCGTTCTGGTCTTTGGCGATCGTGGCACGGGCAAGTCCACTGCCGTGCGTGCGCTTGCCGCCCTGCTGCCGCCCATTCGCATGGTCGAAACCTGCCCGGTGAACTCGCCCAAAAGCGCAGATTGCCCCGATTGGGCCGAGTTAGGCTCTAAAAAACTGGTCTCGCGCCCCACCCCGGTGATCGATCTGCCGCTGGGGGCGACCGAAGACCGGGTTGTGGGCGCTTTGGACATCGAACGCGCGCTGACACGGGGCGAAAAGGCGTTTGAGCCAGGGTTGCTGGCGCGCGCCAACCGCGGCTATCTCTACATCGATGAGGTCAACCTGCTGGAAGATCACATCGTGGATCTGCTGTTGGACGTCGCGCAATCCGGGGAAAACGTCGTGGAACGCGAGGGCCTCTCGATCCGGCACCCGGCGCGTTTCGTGCTGGTCGGTTCCGGCAACCCCGAAGAGGGTGAATTGCGCCCGCAATTGCTCGACCGCTTCGGGCTTTCGGTGGAGGTGCGCTCGCCAAATGACGTGGCCGAGCGGGTCGAGGTCATCAAGCGGCGCGATGCGTTCGAGAGCGATCACGCAGCCTTCATGGCGCATTACGAGGCCGAGGATGCCAAGGTGCGCGAGACCATTCTGAAAGCGCGCAAGCGCCTGCCGAAAATCAGCACACCCGCCTCCATACTGGAAGACTGCGCCACGCTCTGCATCGCGCTCGGCTCTGATGGGCTGCGCGGCGAATTGACCCTGTTGCGCACCGCGCGCGCGCTGGCCGCCTATCAAGGCAAAAGAAAACTCAGCCGGGATCATCTGCGGGAGGTTGCCCCCTCCGCCCTCTCACACCGCCTGCGCCGTGATCCGCTGGACGAAGCAGGCTCCGGCACCCGCGTGATGCGCACGGTGGCGGAGGTGCTGGGGTGAGCGCACAGACCGACAGCTGGGATCGCGCCGCGCTGTGCATCGCCCTGCTGCGTTTCGCGCCCGGATACCTCGGCGGCGCCACTATCCGAATGCGCGCGAGCCCACAGCGGGATGCGGTGAGTTCAGCCCTCCAACCGCTTCGAATGCGGCGCCTCCACCCGACCATCTCCGATGAGCAGTTGTTTGGCGGGTTGGACCTTGCCGCGACGCTGAATTCAAATCAACTTATTGAAAATAAAGGTATTTTTGAGAATCCTTGCTCCGCCGCTCTGGCGATGGCAGAACGCTGCCCCTCTGACCTTGCGGCCAAATTGGCGCATCAGCTGGACCGCGACATCGGCCATTGCATCGTCGCATTGGATGAAGGCGCCGAGCAGGACGAGGCCACGCCCCCTGCCCTTTCCGAACGCCTCCCCTTTCACATCGCCCCCGAGGGCCGGATACCTGCGGATTGGGCGCCTGTACCCGCGGGGACATCCACGGTTGATCCCGCAACCGTGACCAGCGACGCGGATGACTTGACCGCCTTGACCGTCCTCGCCGCGCAATTCGGCATCGACAGCCTGCGCGCGCCGCTCCTCGCGTTGCGCGTCGCGCGTGCGCATGCGGCCTTTCACGCCCGCACGATCATTGCGCGTGACGACCTGGAAACAGCGGCCAGCCTGGTTTTCCCCCACCGGGCGACACGGGTTCCGCAGGAAGCCGAAGCCGAAAGCACGCCTCCGCCGCCGGAACCGGAAGCCGAGACAGACAGCGGCCCACGGGAGCCGTTGGAATTGCCCAACGGGGATATGTTGGTCGACGCCGTCCGCGCCTTGCTTCCTCCCGACATCTTGGCAGGCCTTGTCCCCGCGGGGACATCGCGCCGGACAGGCGGTGAAGGCGCGGGCCAGAAACGCAAGGGTAACCGGCGCGGACGGCCCCTGCCCTCGCGTCCCGGACGTCTGGATGGTCGCAGCCGCATCGATCTTGTCGCCACCCTGCGCGCCGCGGCGCCCTGGCAGCCGATCCGCAGGCAGGCACAGCCCGACACCACCGGCCTGTTGATCCGACCCGCCGACATTCGCCTCAAGCGCTATCAGGAGCAGTCTGATCGCTTGCTGATCTTTGCAGTGGACGCCTCAGGATCCGCCGCCGTGTCGCGCCTGAACGAAGCGAAGGGTGCCGTCGAGCTGCTGCTCGCCGAAGCTTACGCCGCGCGGGATCACGTGGCGCTGATTTCATTCCGGGGCACCGAGGGCGAAATCCTGCTGCCACCAACACGCTCGCTTGTGCAGACAAAACGGCGTCTGGCCAGCTTGCCCGGTGGCGGCGGCACGCCCCTTGCGACCGGGCTGCAGCAGGCGGCCCTGCTGGCCACGCAAAGCCAGAGCAAAGGCCTGACGCCAACGATTGTTGTGTTGACGGACGGACGCGCCAATGTGGCCCTCGACGGCAGCACAGATCGCGCCCGCGCCGCCGAAGATGCGGACAAAATGGCGCGCCTGATCCGGTCACAAGGGTTTCTGACGCTGGTCATCGACATGTCCGCACGGCCACAGGCAAGCCTCAAAACGCTGGCGGGCCATTTTGACGGGCCTTACCTGGCATTGCCACGTGCGGACGCACGGTCGCTCACAGGCGCTGTGAGCGCCGCTCTGAGCGTCTGAGCGATATGCGCTGGCCACCCCCTTCGGATTGGCCCAACGTGGCGTTCTCGCGGCAAGTGCTGGCAGCACCGCATCGCTGGCACGTACAGGAGACCGGACAGGGCCCGATGCTGCTGCTGCTGCATGGTGCCGGGGGCAGCACGCATTCCTTTCGAGCGATGCTCCCGATCCTTGCCGAAACCCACCACGTCGTCGCGATTGATCTGCCGGGTCAGGGCTTTACCCAGCTGGGCGCGCGCCATCGTTGCGGGCTGGATACGATGGCAAAGGACATTGAAACCCTCTGCCAGCGCGAAGGCTGGCACCCTGCGGCCATCGTCGGTCATTCCGCGGGCAGCGCACTTGCCCTGCAACTATCCCAGACAGTGCTGTCCCCGCGGGGACAGCCGCCACATATCGTTGGAATCAATCCGGCGCTGGACATGTTCGACGGCATTGCCGGGGTTCTGTTTCCAGCCATCGCGAAGATGCTGGCAGCCATCCCGTTCAGCGCCACAATCTTCTCGGCCACCTCCGCGACACCAAGCCGAATACAGGCCCTAATAAGGGGTACAGGCTCCATTTTGGATCCGGAGGGGCTGGAATTGTATCGACGCCTTGTTGCGGATCGCGACCATGTGGATGCGACGCTTTTGATGATGGCGCAATGGTCCTTGGAAAAACTGACCCGGGACCTCCCAGAGCTGACGGCCGCAACGCTGTTCATCACCGGTGATCAGGACAGCGCCGTACCGCCCAAAGTGGCAAGGGTCGCTGCTGAGCGCATTCGCAACGCCAAACTCATCGAGATCGCTGGCAAGGGTCATTTGGTCCATGAGGAAATCCCCCAGGAAATCGCAGAGACAATACTGGATTTCCTGAACGGCTAGTCCTTCAACCGATCCAGAAAGGCCCGCGCCGCCGCTTCGAGCTTGCGCGGCTCAATGGCGCCGAAATCATGGTCCAGTGTGACCTCGAATTTCCCCGCAGACGCCGTGCACTTGGCGACACCTTCGGGCCGGTTCAGCTTGATTGTCGTCCGGGCAGAGGTCTTTGCAGGTGTCGGTTTGCTGGTTTTGGGTTTGGCCTGCCCACCGGTCACGGCGCTGCGCAAGAGCGACAGCTCCAGGGCGGCGTCACGCGCGGGCTGGCTGTTCAAAACGGCGCGCACCTGTCCGGTAAAACGCGGGTTTTCCTCCAGCAGCTTCACCAGGCTCAACCCGGTCGCGCGCGGGATGGCTTCGGGGAATTTCAGATCGGAACCCAACACGGTCAAGAGCTGCGCGAAATGCCGGATATAGCTGCGCTTCTGACGTCCAGCGGAGGCATAAAGCGCCTCAATCGCGGCGGCAACGCTCTGACTGCTGCGACTGGCGTAGGACATCGCCAACTGCGCCATCTCGGCAAAGGAAATGTCGCGACGGACAAGGTTTTCATCGACCATCCGACGGTAGAGATGATCCAGCTGCGCGCCCCGGGCCTGCAGCGTCGCGGGGATGCTGGCGAACCGCGCATCCCCGGTTTCCTTGAGCAACTCACGGAACGCGCTGAGACGCCGAAATCCCTGGATCAGCTCATAGCCACCTTCAACCTCTTCGACATGGATCGGGTTGGACAGACCCACCGCGCGGATCGAGGCCTTCAACTCGTCCAGATCCGGATCACGGTCCGCCGCCCGGTCCCGCACCAGCTTGGTCATGCGGATGTCATCCAGGGGCACCAGACCCACAATCTGGCCATTCTTTTTCAAGGCGACATATTCATGGGCGAGCCGATCATTTTCCGCTCTGATATCAGCCTCGGCGGCCTGTCGCACGCTCAGGGCCTCCGCATTCTCGGTGATCGCCGCCGCCATCGGGCCACGACGGGCAGGGGCCTCATTTTCTGTCCCCGCGGGGACAGCGTCATCGTCAAAGTCGATATCAAAGACGCGCCGTTTGCTCATCTCTCATCCTCCAGCTGGTCCCACGCCGCGCAGAGGTGGGTTCGGAATTCCGCATAGGCCTGATCAAACGACGCGCGGGCGCGCCGCCAGGTTTCACGGGTCATGTCGCGGTAGTCGATCTCGTAAATCGAGGACAGGAAGCGCCCCGATTGCTCCACCGCGCGGGTCATCTCGATCGGGTGTTCGGTGACCCTATCGCCGAAGACCTTCACAAAGGCCTGCTGCATCGCGCGGTGCAGGTCGTTGTTGGGTTCAAACCGCGTCAACAGAAACCGCAGATCCAGAAAGGCCTTGGGCAGGTTCATTGTCCCCGCGGGGACAAGCCCGTTGAAGCGGCTGAGATCTTCCAAGGCTTCGGAGAGCTGCCCGATGAAGGAGGTGGTGGAATCATATTCCCAATAGCCCGGCCCGGAGGGGATATAGAGCATGTCAGCGGCAAAGACCGCGTTCATGGACTGATACCCGATGGCGGGGGGGCAATCGAACAGGATCAGGTCGTACGCATCCGCAGGCAGTTGATCGAGGAACCGCGACACGGCGGCAAAGAATGACCATTCCGGATTGAGGTGCCGGTACTGGGCGGAGGCAAACTCCACAAAGGCGGCATTGGCACAGGACGGCACGATATCGATGGTCGGCCAGTTCGTCGGCTTGATGAAATCAGCGGCGCGCAGATCGGCAAGCCCCATGTCGGTGATGGAGGCTGGCAGGCGCCGCTGGGGCAGGGAGGTGCCGCTTTCAGCCCCCTGCGACGCGCGGTTCATGCGCTCGGTTTCGGCGGCCAGATCGCGTGCCATGATCCCCCAGACGGTATATTCCTCGGCCACATCGCTGAGGCCCATGGAGTGGCTGAGGGTCGCCTGTGGGTCAAAGTCAACGCAGAGCACGCGGTAGCCATCGAGTGCTGCGGCATGGGCGAAGTGCAGCGCGACGGTGGATTTACCGGCACCGCCTTTGAAATTCGCAATCGCCGCGCGCATCGCCCGTTTGCCAGCAGGCCGGCAAGGCATCAGCGATCTGCGGTTCACCTTGAGCCTGCGGCGCAACTCGTTGATCTCTTCCAGCGCATACCAATGCTGGCGGCCATCGGCCTCGACCGTGCCTTGCGGCAGGGTAGGGTCCGCCGCCAGGCGACCGCGCATTGTCGATTGGTTCACCTTGAAGATGAGCTCCGCCACTTCCCAGCTGGAAAACCGCCGCAGCGTCTTTTCATTCTGAGGACTATAGGTCTGCTGTCGGATGAAGCCCTGCATTTTGAGGGATTGCGCCTGCAGCCGTGCCAGATCGGTATGTGTAAACATGGAATGCCTGTCATGCTCATGTCCCCGCGGGGACGCTAATTCTTGTTTTTTCCAGATTTACGCGGATTTGGTAAAAAAAGCAAAAGAGAATATGCTTTGAATGCAAATATTCGCCAAGGTCGCAGATATTGGAATTTCAAAGGCTTTTGATGGGAGCGCGCGATTCGCATGAAATCGATAGTAGAAGGGCTTTGGCGCAAAGGTGACCTAAATATAGGGGGTCAACTTTTAGACAGCCACAGCCTATGGGGTGACAAAACAAGGCAATTAGGGGTCATCTTGAATGTCCCCCAATACCATTAAACCTATATTTCCAAATTGGATTTGGATTTGATCCAGCGCAATTTCCACTGAAGGCTTGACAGAATCGGACAATCGGACGCAAATCAGGGTACGTTACTGAAAAGCGGCTGAAACACTGATCCAAGCCGTTGCAAGAGGTTGATCCATCAACCCAACTCCGAGGCAGCGTAACTCTCATCAGACTTACGCATCTATCACATGAGGGCAGGATATATGCTTTCCACGAAACCGGTGGGTCGTGGGGCGTCTGCACGTAAATATGATCTGTTGACCGCGTTGGGGGCATTTGCCCTTGCGCAGGGCAAACACGATCAACGCAGAGCACTCCGACTGATGACATTGATTACCGCGCGCTACAATTGGGCGCGTGATGAGCTGGCCGTCGGGCAACGCGAAATCGCGCGCCTGTGGTCGGTGGACGAACGCACGGTCAAACGCGAGATGGCACTTTTGCGATCCAACGGCTGGCTGGTCGTCAAGCGGCAGGGCGCGCGGGGCAGGGTGACGCAATACGGATTGGGCATCGACCGCATTCTGGCCGACAGCGAACCGACATGGGGCTGTGTCGGCTCCGATTTCGAGATTAGGATGGGGCAGGGAGATGCGCCGCCTGCCGTTGTGCCGCTGCCAGTGCGCGGGACGGTTGCCGCCCCGGATGTCTCGACCGGCACGGAGTGGGCGCTGGCACAGGCTCTGCTGCATGCGGAGGACGCCGGGACCTATGCCAGTTGGATCGCGGCGCTGGAACGCGTTGAAAGGGCAGGGGGGCGGTTGACGCTGCGTGCCCCATCACGGTTTCATGCAGGCTACGTGCAGTCGCATCTGGAGCGTCGGGTGCTGGCAGCCTGTCAGGATGTGGATGCGGATGTTGCCGAAGTGCGCATTGTCACGTGAAGAAAGGGCTATTTGGCCTCTGCGTCACAGGTACGTCTCCTATGCCTACTGCCTCGCGGCATCCGCTGGTATCGCATGATCAGAGCACAGTTGATTTACTAAAGCTTGATATATGCGGCGATGATGTGCATTTCTGACTGGGAAAGGAGACCGTCGCAATGCCGAAGAACAACAGCGCCACTGTCAAACGCAACGCCAGTGCTGGCAAATTCACCGTCCGCAAGGAAAGTGGCGACATCTCCGTGCATGCGTCTGGTGAGAAAACACCAAGGACGGTCAGCTCCTCCATCAGCCGGAACAAGGACGCGCTCAAGCGGTTGGCAAATCGCTAAGCGGCACTATCGGATCAAGCTCGGTGACGTTCTTGAAGCGCATGAGCAATCGCTGGAAGCTTTCGGCGGTCTGTCCGGTATCTGCAATCTGGACAGCATTCTGGGCGCCATTGGTAGGCCATACCACGGCTATCACCACACGATCCATGCCAAGGCTGCGGCACTGCTGCATGGCATCGCGACCTCACACGGGTTCAATGACGCCAACAAGCGTACCGCCTGGCTGGCGGCAGAGGTTCTCTGTTGGAACAGCGCATATCGTCTGACGCTGCGCGCCGAGGACCGGATTGACGATGTGGTTGTCGATGTGGTGACAGGTGCCATGTCGCAGGCCGACCTGGAAAAATGGTTCAAGGCGCGTCTTTCGAGGGAGAGTGCCTAGGCCGGGCGTCGGTTTAGCCCCGCGGCCCCGCTTGCTGGCACACCAGCTCTTGCCGTGCGTCGTCTGCTCATCCGGACAACGGTGGCCAAGACGAAAGACTGGACGTAAAAAAAGCCGCCACCCCGTGACGGAGCGGCGGCCTGATCGCTTAACGTTGGATCAGCTTTGCGGGCCAACCGACGCAAGGTAGGCCGCGACGTCTTCGCCACCCTTCTTCAGCTTGAACGACATCCGCGATTTGGCTTTGGAGTCGTCCAGATAGGTGCGCAGGAAGGCGCGCGGGTCTGCGGTGTATTCTGCCAGGTTCGCTTCGTCCCAGACCAGCCCGGCTTCGCCGGCTGCGGCCAGATCGTCACCGTATTTGAAGTCAGCCGTGCCAGCCGTGCGGCCGATGACACCGTAGAGATTGGGGCCGGTTTTGCCGCCCTTTACGATCTCTGTGCCATCATCGGCCACGATCATGTGGCATGATTTGCACTTGTTGAATGTTTTCTCACCCTCTGCCGCATCGCCTTCTGCGAAGGCAGGTGCTGCGAAGCTGAGTGCTATGATGGCTGCAAAGGTACGTGTCATCGTTATCTCCTTAGTTGCTTGGGATACAACGTAGGAGATAGCGACAAGAGTCAACAGTCACATTGTCGCTAGTTTAGGCGACCGCGTGGGAAATCGCGCATTGCTTCCAGAGCTCTTTGAGCGCGAGCACCAGATGTTCAATGTCGTCGATGCTGTGCAGCGGCGAGGGCGTAAACCGCAGCCTTTCCGTGCCCTTTGGGACGGTCGGATAATTGATCGGCTGCACGTAGATGCCGTATTGCTGCATCAGGTAATCCGCGATCATCCGGCATTTGACCGGGTCCTTGATCATCACCGGGATGATGTGGCTGGGATTGTCCATATGCGGGATCCCCTCCTGATCCAGCCGCTTGCGCAGATAGGCGACGCGTTCGCGTTGCAGCTTGCGCTCGACGCTGGACCCTTTGAGGTGCTGGATCGAGGTTTGCGCCGCAGCGGCCACAGCGGGGGGCAGGGCGGTGGTAAAGATGAAACCGGAGGCAAAGGAGCGGATGAAGTCGCAAAGCGCCTCAGAGCCCGTGATATAGCCGCCTACGACGCCGTAGGCCTTGCCCAGGGTCCCTTCGATCAGGGTGATGCGGTCTGCCAGCCCCTCACGCTCTGAAATGCCGCCGCCACGGGGCCCGTAGAGGCCCACCGCGTGCACTTCGTCCAGATAGGTCATCGCACCGTGCTTTTCGGCGACCTCGACGATCTCCTTCATCGGGCAGATGTCACCATCCATGGAATAGACGCTCTCGAAGGCGACGATCTTGGGCGCATTGGCGGGCAGGGCGGCCAGTTTGCGGTCGAGATCCTCGGGATCATTGTGCCGCCACAGCACCTTGTTGGCGCGCGAGTGGCGGATGCCTTCGATCATGGAGGCGTGGTTCAGCTCATCGCTGAGGATCACGCAATCGGGGATGCGGGCGCCCAGCGTGCTCAGCGCGGCCCAGTTGGACACATAGCCCGAGGTGAAGAGCAGCGCCTGTTCCTTGCCATGCAGATCGGCGAGTTCCGCCTCCAGCAGCTTGTGATTGTGGTTGGTGCCGGAGATATTCCGCGTCCCGCCAGCCCCGGCGCCACAATTGTCGATCGCGTCCTTCATGGCCTGCGTGACCGCCGGATGCTGACCCATGCCCAGATAGTCGTTCGAACACCACACGGTGACCTGATCGGGGCTGTCTGCGTCATGGCATTTCGCGGCAGGGAAAGCCCCCGCCTTGCGCTCTAGTTCCGCAAAAATCCGGTAATTTCCGTCGTCCTTCAGCGCGTCGAGTTGCGATTGGAACAGTGCATCAAAGTCCATGATGTCCCCCTTGGTGGTGTTGTGGTGTTTTCTGTGTCGGTTTGGGCGCGGGAAGCATCCAGCGCCAGAGTTTTTCATCCGGGATCGGCAGCACCATCATCCAGTGCTCCAGCAACGCCAGCGCGGTGATGGCGGTCAGCAGGGAAAAGCCCACAATCGCGCCGGGTCCGTCGGCGACATAAAGCCGTTCCAGCCAACAGGCGGTGGCAAAGGTCAGCGCCGAGACCGAGACCGGGAACAGCCAGTTCATCGCGCGGTGGCGAAAGTGGCTGGGCAGATGCGACAGCGCTTCGGGCAGGAAGTCGATGTTGATCTTGGGCACCCCGAAAAACAGGTTCAGCTTGGCCGAGATGCGGGCAAAGAACAGCACCGCAAAGGTCCAGGTGGCGAATTGATTGGCGGCGCCGAGGTTCCAGTCGATCAGGAACATGATGATCAGCGTCGCGACCAGCAGCATCTCGTGATAGGCGAGCGTACCCCAGGCGCGGATGAACCGCTCCCATTCAGGGACGAATTTCGGCAGCGGGTGCGCGTTCGGGCCGGTGATGATGCCGGTCAGAAACGCCAGTTCCACCCACCCCCAGATGGCCAGCGCCGAGACAAAGCCCAGATAGGCGCCGAAGGTTGATGTGTCGTGCAGCGAGGCCCAGTAGCCCCAGACCCCCAGCCCCAGAAACGGCAGCGCGAAGAGCACAGCGCGTTTGCGCGCCGCCAGCCCGCCCCGGTCTGCCGATTTCACCACCCACAGGATCGCCCCGGTGGAAAACCACCAGATGAAAAGGGCGAAAAGGGCAGGGGTCCAGAAGCTCACAGCGCCGCTCTCCCCATGTTGGCCGGTCTTGGGGAAACCGCCGCGTGCGATATGCGGCAGACCATCGATTGCGTGCAATCGATGGTCACGGGCGCGCAGGGCCTCGTATGGCCCAAGCGCCCGCGTGCCCCAAAGGTGCGCAACCTTATGCCGCGGTGTCGTTTCAATAGGCCGGCTCCAGCCGGGTGGAGGCGGGCACCTGGTGCTTTTTTGCCGGGATCGTGATCAACGAGACAAAGGCGCTCACCGCCCGCACCTGCGCGCCGATCTTGGCGAAGAAACGGCCCTCCTCAGAGGCTTTCGCCAGATCGGCATTGGCCTTTTGCATTTTCTCCAACCCGCGCTGCCAGCGCGGATGGTCGATGTCCAGCGTGATCGGGAAGATCTGTTCGCTGAGCTTGGAGGTCTTGGTGAAGACCTCATGCGCGTACCAGTCGGGATCGACGCCCAATGCTTCATGGAAGGCCGGGCGCTGGTGGTCGCGCACATACATCGTGGAATAGACCGCCGTGAGGAAGAACTTGATCCAGTAGACATTCATGCCCTGGGTCAGTTTGGGTTCCGTTTTCATCAGCAGCGCGAAGGCCTCGCCGTGGCTGAACTCATCATTGCACCATTCCTGGAACCACTTGAAGATCGGGTGGAACCGGTGTTCGGGGTGCTTCTCCAGATGCCGGAAGATGGTGATGTAACGCGCATAGCCGATCTTCTCAGAGAGGTAGGTCGCGTAGTAGATGAACTTTGGTCTGAAGTAGGTGTATTTCTTCTTCTGCGTCAGGAACCCGAGGTTCACCGCCACACCCGCTTCGCGCAGCGCATCGTTGATGAAACCGGCATGCCGCGCCTCATCCCGCGCCATCAGCTGGAAGAGTTGTGTGATGTCCTTGTTGTTGCCGCGCCGCTTCATCTCTTTGTACAAAACGCAGCCTGAAAACTCGGCGGTGCAGGAACTGATCAGGAAATCGATGAATTCCTTTTTCAGGCCGGGCTCCATGCCGTCCCAATCCACGTGGTCCCAGTCTTCGTTTTTCTTGAAGTGGCCCTTGTTGGGGTCAGAGACCATCTGGGCGATCAGCTTGTCCCAGTCCTCGCGGACCGGGGAGACGTCAATCGCATCCATCTCGTCAAAGTCGGTGGTGTAGAACCGCGGGGTCAGCAGCGTATTCTGCATCGCAACCTCGGTGGCCGATTTGCTGTCGAGAACGGATTGCGCTTCCTGCAGCTTCAGGCTCTCTTCGGCGTCCGTGATCTCGGAGGTATGTTTGGCGGTGGCTTTCGGCGCGTCGGCGGCGCGTGGGGTTTGGACGTTCATAGCGTGACCTCCTCGGAGAAGGAAAATTCACACAGCTCCATGACCTCGAAGTCGCCCGTCAGGCGGGTCCAGAGCTGCTCAAGCTTGCTGGCGCGGATGATCGTGGCTTCGCGCTCCTCGGTGACGATCTCACCGAAGGGGGCCATGATTTCGCCGCCGTGCACCTGTACCTCGTCACCTGGATAGATGACGGCACCGTTGTTGAAACGGACATGCGCATGCAGGCTTTCGAATTTGTGGCTGATTTCGACGGTGCAGGGGGCACGTTCGAAATCCTTTGTCAGTAGTCCCATGAGTGGCTTCCTCCTCGGGTTAGGGTTGGTCCAGCAGTCTGGCGAAGACGCGGGAATTGGATGCGCCGAAGCCCATGAGCTCGGCAGACCATCCGGTGACGGGGTCGAAAAGGGAGAGGCGATTGCCCTCCCGGAGTTGTAGTAGAACGGGCGCGCTCATATCCGCGCCGATCTTGCCGCGTTCGCGGGCGATGACACGTTCCACACCGGCGACAAACCCCCCCTTGTCGGAGGGAAAGTCGGCGATCATCGTGCCATGGGCATCCAGCACCCGGGCCGCCCCGGAGGCATCGCCCGACAGGTGAATGGCGCGTTCCTTGATGATGGCCGCGACCGGGGGCGTGTTCTGCACCGGGCGGCCGGTGAGGGTGGCCAGGCTGACGATCATCAGAACGCAGGCGACAAGGCCAAACATGACACGCACCAGGATGCGCGGGACCAATTCGTCCGGTTTGGCGTGAATGCGGGGGTGCGTTTGTGTGTTCATGGCCCGCTACTCCGCCGCAACGGCCGTTTGGGGCAGGACCCGCGCCACTTTCGGCACGGCGATGCGTGCCTCTGCGGCTTCGGCCAGCAGGGCGGCGACCTTTTCAGCCTCCGGAATGCAGCGCAAGGCGGGCTGTGTGCGTTTGATGTGCCAGGGGCGGACATGGGGCCAGCAGACCAGATAGCTGAGCCGGGTCTCTCCCATGGTTTCCAGCGCGATGGTGCCGGTGCCACGCTTGCGCAGATCGAGCATCGCATTGCTGACCTGGGTGTAGGGCAGGTTCAGCGTGACCGTGAGGGCGGCGCCGATGCGCATCACCACGCGGGCATCGGTGACCGTGTACATGGTGGCGCGCGCCTGAACATAGGCCACCAGCATCAGCAGGCCGCAGACCACGACCCCCAGCAGCAGGAAGGGCACGGCAGAGCCAATCGCCTGACCCATCGGCAGCAGATCCACCACCGACGTAAAACGCCAGATCGCCAGCAGGGCGAAGTACCCGGCAACCCATTTGAGGTTCAGGGATTCGATGCTCAGCGCCCACCAGTCGGGACGACCCTGCCAGAGAATCTGCTCCCCCTTGGGCGGCTCTTCGGGCAGCCCCTCGATGGGTTCGATCTCGAAATCGTCGTGCCCATGGGTGGGCGGTGATGGCGTATGAGACATGGCGAGTATCTCCTTGATGCGGTTTCGGTCAGCGCGCGGGGCTAGGCAAGCCCCAGGCGCGGTTCAACGTGGTTCAGAGCTTGGGCTCGGCGCGGTCACCGGCAAAGAGCTTGCCGCCGCCATAGTAGCCGGAGATCTTGTCTTCCTCGAGCAGGGTCACCTGACGCGGGCTGGCAATCGTCGGGATCGTGGCGAAGTGCTTGCCATAAAGCGCGTGCACCGCGACCCGGTTGGATTTGATCTTGGCAAAAGTGATTGGCATCAGACGATTGCCGGACCCCCATTTGCTATCAAGTTCCATTTCCAGATAGCGGACGAGCTGCTCCGGCTCATCCAGCCACATGTCGACGATCTTACCGACGATCTCCCCGTCCCCGGCAACAACCGGCAATCCGCGCGGATCGCGCCCGGCAGCGACGTGAAAACCTTCGGCGCCGGACATCGGCACAATCTTCGGATGACCGTGGCCGTCGAGTTCAGGATGATCCTTGCGCGGCGCCCAGGACGCGGGGCCGACCCCATCCAGCATCGGATCGCCGGTGGGCTCCAGCGGGTAGCCATTGCCGGGACCGGTCCGTTTCAGCGCAATATCCTCGCGTTCGGGCGCCTGTCCGCTGGGTACGGTCACCTCACCGCGTCCGTGCGGCAGTTTGAAGGTCTTGTCCTCGGGCAGGGGCCACATGCTGGGGTTGGACGACTTGTTGCCCTCATCGTCTTCCAGAGGATAGCCTTCGCGCATGTTTTCACGCTGGATCCAGATGATCAGGATCGCGAAGAAGATGTAAAAGAGCCAGAGCGACAGGCTCGCCAGATCAAATTCGCCAAAGAATGTTCCAGTCATGTTTTTTCCTCCTGAAACGGGGTCATGTTGGGAAATCGGCAAGGCCCAGGGGGCGTTGCGCGGGTTCTGGTTGGGTCAGGGGGCCGCTGCGGCGGACAAGCGGTCCCAGGATCACGAGGGTGACGAACAAAAGGCCGATCTCGACGTGGTACACAAAGGAATAGCCGGTCGCGGGGGACACCAGACCTTCGCCCAGGACGCCGGACATGGCGATGGAATCAATCCAGTCACGCAATGACCCACCGATGGCGATAGAGAGCCCTGCGGCTGTCGCCTGTGCGGCCCCCCAGGCCCCGAGCGCCAATCCGCGCCCCGAGGTCCCGGTTTCGGGCAGGGTCATGCAGGCGGTCAGCGTGGCAACGGCAAAGAGCCCGCCGCCAAAGCCAATGAGCCCTGCGCCCGCGAAAAAGAGCTCGGGCGAGTTCATCGGGGCCGCGAAAATGACGATGGAGAAGGCCCAGATGCCCGCCAGAATACCCGCGCCTGCAAGCCGGAAGGAATTGGACCCTGCGGCCAGACGTTTGCCCGCCAGCGCAAAGCCCGCCAGCGCGCCCAGCGACCACATGGCGGTCAGTAGGGTCGTGGAAGATACTGATAATCCAAGGATTTCTCCGCCGTAGGGCTCCAGCAGCACATCCTGCATGTTGAAGGCCATGGTGCCGACAAAGATGCAGGCCAGCAGGCGCCCGGCCTGTCCGCCGCTGATGAAATCGGTCCAGGCATCGGAGAATTTGGGGCGCGGGGCTGCGCGCTCTTCGCGGCTCATCGGTTGCAGGCTCTCCTGCTTCCAGAGGGCGATCAGGTTCAGCACGATGGTGACCACAGCGGTGGCCTGCACCACCTGAATGAGCTTGATCGAGGTGAAATCGCGCAGCAGAAACCCGATGATCAGGGAGGAGATGCCCATGCCCACCAGGAACATGACATAGAGCAGCGCCACGACCCGGGGCCGCGTTTCATCCGTTGCCCGGTCGGAAGCCAGCGCCAGACCCGCCGTTTGGGTCATATGCATGCCCAGTCCGGTCATCAGGAAGGCGAGCGCGGCGAGCACTTCGCCTGCAAAGGGCACTTCGATGTAGACATCACCGCCCAGCACCAGCAGCGCGGACGGCATGATCGCCAGCCCCCCGAACTGCCACAGCGAGCCGAACCAGATGTAGGGCACGCGTTTCCACCCGATGGCAGAGCGGTAGGTATCCGAGCGGAACCCCAGCAACGTGCGGAACGGGGCAATCAGAACTGGCAGGGCGATCATCACGGCGACGATCATCGCCGCGACGCTCAATTCGACAATCATCACCCGGTTGAGCGTACCCAGCAGCAGTACCGCGGCCATGCCAACCGAGATTTGAAACAGCGACAGGCGCAGCAGTTGGCCCAACGGCAGATCAGCACTCGCGACGTCAGAAAACGGCAGCGCGTTCATCGACAGTTGCTTCAGCCGAGGGGCGACGCTGCCCTTCATGCCCGCACCTCCATCGCCTGAGAGATGTAAAATCCGGAGGAGACCCGCTCCACCGGGCGGACCAAGCCGCGCACGCCCTGCGCTCTGGCGGCCTGCGCCAGCGGTTGATGTGCGTGCGGGACCATGACCGGGCTGCGATCCGACCGCGGGAAGAGCTTGCCCGCATACCACATCGCCATCAGCATCCGTGTGCGCGGGGCGACGGTAAAGACAATCGTGCGGTTGGTGCGTTTTTCCAACCCGGCCAGCGCCGTGCCGATGTCGGCTGCATCGTAGTAGATCAGGCTGTCCATCGCGACCACGTGATCGAAGCGGCCCAGCGAGGCGCTCAGCATATCACCCGAGGTGAAGATCACCTGTTTGCGATACTCCGGCGGCAGGCGCAGCTCTGCGATGTCCACCAGCTGTGGTGAGATGTCGATGGCCGTCACCTCGGCCCCCCGCGCGGCCAATTCCGCGGTCATTTGCCCGGCACCGCAGCCCGCATCCAGCACCCGCTGGCCGGAGAGGTCCGCTGGCAACCGGCTCAGCATCAGCGCGCGCATCTGGTCGCGCCCGCGTCGCACGGTTTCGCGGATTTTCGACACCGGCGCGTCCGAGGTCAACCGCTCCCAGGTCTTGGTCGCGGTCTTGTCAAAATAGGTCTCTACCCGGTCACGTGTCGCATCATAGCCGGGCCGCGCCTTTGTGGCGGGCTCGGGCGCAGCGGGCTGTGACGGGAAGGGAACGAGGTCGCGCATCAATCAAATCCCAGCAGCTCAAAGATATCGCGGTCCGGCAGCGGGGCAGGGGCCAGCGGCTCAGTACCGTTCCACAGCGTTTCTGCGAGGCGGATGTATTCCTTGCGCACCTGCACGATCTCCTCATCATCCGGCATCTCGAAGAGCGTCTTCTTCTTCAGGCGGGACCGGCGGATCGCATCCAGATCCGGCATATGCGCGATCCGGTTGAAGCCCACGGTCTTGCAATAGCGGTCGACCTCGTCAGTTTCGCGGGACCGGTTGGCCACGCAGCCCGCCAGACGTACCTTATAGTTGGCCGATTTCGCCTGCACGGCGGCGATGATCCGGTTCATCGCATAGATGCTGTCGAAATCATTGGCCGTGACGATCAGCGCCCGGTCGGCATGCTGCAACGGAGCTGCAAATCCCCCGCAAACCACATCGCCCAGCACGTCGAAGATCACCACATCGGTGTCTTCCAGCAGATGATGCTGTTTTAGCAGCTTGACCGTCTGGCCAACCACATAGCCACCACAGCCGGTTCCTGCGGGCGGTCCCCCCGCCTCGACGCATTTCACACCGTTGAACCCGTCGAACACGAAATCCTCCGCCCGCAGTTCTTCGGGGTGGAAATCCACCTCCTTGAGAATATCGATCACCGTCGGCACCAGCGAACCTGTAAGGGTGAACGTGCTGTCATGCTTCGGGTCACACCCGATCTGCAACACCCGCTTGCCCAGCATCGAGAACGCCGCCGACAGGTTGGAAGAGGTCGTCGATTTGCCGATCCCGCCCTTGCCATAGACGGAAAAGACCTTGGCGCCCTCGATCTTGGCGCTTTCGTCCTGATGCACCTGCACCGACCCTTCGCCATCCTGACCCCGCAGGTTGGGCGGTGTTCTATCCAGTGGGCTCATGTCCATGTCCTTTCAAAGGGGCGCACACCCCCTGCTTCTTCTGGCTTAAAATATCCCCGCCGGAGGCTCCGACGGTTGATTTTCCAAGAATCGCTCATTGCGCAGCGATCCCTTCGAGTTGGTCCTCCAGCGCGTCAGCCGCGTCTTGCAGCGCGGCCAGCGTTTCGGCATCCGGGGACCAGTAATTGCGGTCGTGGGCTTCCAGCAGACGGTTGGCCATGCGGCTGGAAGCGGTGGGGTTCAGATCGGCAAGCCGCTGGCGCATCTCGGCATCCAGCACGAAGGTTTCTGAAATCCGCTGGTAGACCCAATCGTCCACCTGCCCGGTGGTGGCGGACCAGCCCAGAGTATTGGTCACATGCGCCTCGATCTGGCGCACGCCTTCGGGCCCGTGCTTCAACAGCCCCTCAAAGAACTTCGGATTGAGGCTGCGCGCGCGGGTCTCCAGCGCGACCTGATCTTTCAGCGTGCGGACCTTGCCCGCGCCGCGGGTCTGATCCCCGATATAAACGGCGGCATCCGACCCTTTGGCGCGTTTCACCGCGCGGGCGATCCCGCCAAGCGTGTCGAAGTAGTGATCAACCGTGGTGACCCCCAACTCAACCGATTCCAGGTTCTGATAGGCCACATCCACTTCCGCGAGGGTCGATTGCAGCAATGCCGCATTGGCCGCTGCCTTACCGTCGGTGCCATAGGCAAAACTCTTGCGCGCTTCATAGGCATCGGCCAATTCGTCCTCATCGCCAAAGGCCGAGCTGTCCACCAGCCCGTTCACGTTCGAGCCATAAGCCCCTTCGGCGTTGGAGAAGACGCGCAGGGCGGCCTCTTCCATCGCGCAGCCGGTTTTCTCTGCGTAGGCCAGCGCGTGGGCGCGGATGTAATTCTGCTCCAGCGGCTCCTCCGCTGTGGCGCACTTCAGCGCTGCTTCGGCTAGCATGCGCGTCTGCAAGGGCAGCAGATCGCGGAAGATGCCCGAGAGGGTCATGATCACGTCAATGCGCGGGCGCCCGAGGTCTTCCAGCGGAATGAGATCAGCGCCGGAAATCCGCCCGAAGCTGTCAAAGCGCGGAGTGCACCCCATCAATGCCAGCGCCTGCGCAATCGGGCCGCCGTCGGATTTGATGTTGTCGCTGCCCCAGAGCACCAGCGCCACCGTGCGCGGCAGGCTGTCATGTGTCTCCAGCAGCAGTTGTGCCTGCTTTGCGCCGTCCTGACAGGCAAAGGCCGTGGGCATCCGGAAGGGATCAAAAGCGTGGATATTGCGGCCCGTGGGCAGGATTTCAGGCGACCGGATCAGATCACCGCCCGCCACAGGCGCCGTGAAATGCCCGGCGAGCGCTGCCATCAGCGCGTCAAGCTCGGTTTCCTGCTGCAACAGGTGATCAACGCGTGCCCGCGTCTCCTCATCCACATCCGGCAGAATGCGCAGATACTCGGCCCGTTCCGCATCGCTGAGCCGCTCGCCCACCACATGCAGGCCCTCGGGGATCAGCGCGTCCTCAGTTTCCAGCAGCTTGATCCAGAGTTTCTCGGCAGGCACCCCGTCCATATCGACGGCGGCGGCCTGCTCAGCGATCAGCGCTTCCAACTCGTCGCGTTCGACCGCGTCGGGTGCCGTGCTGCGCCAGCGGGTCAGGCTGTCCTTGAGCTCCGCAAGTCCTTTGTAAAGCCCCGCCGTCGCCAGCGGCGGCGTCAGGTGGCTGATGGTCACCGCATTGCTGCGCCGCTTGGCCAGCGTCGCTTCAGACGGGTTGTTGGCCGCATAAAGATAGACGTTCGGCATGTCGCCGATCAGCCGGTCCGGCCAATCCGCGCCTGACGGTCCCGCCTGCTTGCCGGGCATGAATTCCAGCGCGCCATGCATCCCGAAATGCAGCAGCACATCGGCCTTCAACGTGTTTTTCAACCAGAGATAGAAGCTCGCAAAAGCATGCGTCGGTGCAAAGCCGCGCTCAAAGAGCAACCGCATCGGGTCGCCTTCATAGCCAAACCCGGGCTGCAGCCCGACAAAGACCTTGCCGAACTGCTTGCCAAGGACAAAAACACCACGCCCGTCCGATTGCACACGGCCCGGCGCGGGACCCCATTGCGCTTCGATCTCGTTCAGCCAGGGGGTGTTTGCGACTATTTCATCGGCGCTGACATGGGCCGCCACATTTGCTTCCTGCCCGTATTGCGCGGCGGTACCTTCCAGAACCTCGGCCCGCAGAGCGTCGACAGAAGCCGGGACTTCAACATCGTATCCTTCAGCCTTCAAACGGTTTAACGTATTGAAAAGACTTTCAAAAACACTGAGATAAGCGGCAGTGCCAGCAGCCCCCGCATTGGGCGGGAAGCCAAAAAGCACGATCCCGACCGTGCGATCAAAGGTTTCCGACCGACGCAGTTTGGCCTGACGTTCCGTGCGCGCAACCAAAGCCTCAACCCGCTCCGGGCAGGGGGCCATCGCCTTGGCCTGCTCGGTGCAATCGCAACTCCGATTACAACCGTGGCATCCGTTCTGACCGTGGCGCCCGGCAAAGACGGTGGGCGTCGTGGCCCCGTCGAGCTCGGGCAGTGCGATTAGCATGGTGGTCTCGATCGGTCCCAGCCCTTGCGCGGAAGCCGACCACTGGTCGAGCGTTTGGAATTCCAGCGGGTGCGCGGCGATGTAGGGCACGTCCAGCGCTTTGAGCACGTCAATCGCCGCCACGTTGTCATTGTAGGCCGGGCCGCCAACCAGTGAGAACCCCGTCAGCGACACCAGCGCGTCAATCTTCACGCCCTGTGCGTCGCGGAAATAGGCATCAATCGCCGGGCGCCCGTCCAGACCTCCGGCAAAGGCGGCCAGAACGCGGATACCCCGCGCCTCGAAACCCCGGATCACCGCGTCATAATGGGCCGTATCAGAGGACAGCACGTAAGAGCGCATCATCAGCAACCCAACCGTCAACTGCGCGGCCTTTGGGGCCGGAACGGCGGTGGCATCCGTGGTGATGCGCCCGGGCAGGTCGGGATGGTAGAGACCCGCATCCGGGTATTCGATGGGCGCTGCCGCATCAGGCGCCGCTTTCCAACCGGCGTCTTTTGCGTAGCGCCCCAGCAGAAAACGCACCATCGCCTCGACGTTGTCGTCTGACCCACCCAGCCAGTATTGCATGGTCAAGAACCATGCCCGCAGGTCCTGGCTCTTGCCCGGGATATACTTGAGGATTTTCGGCAGGCGGCGCAGCAGCGCCATCTTCTGCGCGCCCGACGAACTCGACGGTTTGGACGACCCGCGCAACCGCTTCATCAGCTTCATGGTGCCGGATTGCGGTGCCATCATGTCGAGCGCGCCCATCCGGGTCAGCTTCACAATCGCCGCATCGGCAATCACGCCGATCATCGCATCGCAATGGTCACGACGGCCTTGCAGGCTGGGCAGGATGCGCGAAATATGTTCTTCGAGAAAGAGCAGGTTGGCAATGATGATATCCCCGGTCTCCACCGCTTCTTTTGCCGCTTCGAAGGCGCCCGGCGTCTCACCCCATTCTGCCGCCGCATGGATCGACAGCGACAGCCCGGGATAATCCGTGCTCAGCCGGTCCATCGCGCGCATCGCCGGACCCGCCGCATGGCTGTCCAGCGTCAGGATCACGACGCGATACCCGGGCAGACGCCCGTTTATGCCCCGGTCATCGCGCATAATGGGCCTTTGCCTCGTAAAGCGTGTCGATGCTGATCTCGGATACGCCGCGTTCCGTGGCAAAGGCCTCGGTATTCCGGCGCGCCTTGCCGCGCACGAAGAAGGGGATCTTCTTCAGCTCCCGTTCCGCATCGTCCAGCCAGATCACGTTCGATGTCGGTGTTGCATTCTCTTGGCCGGAAATATCCCGGGGGGAAGGCGCAGCCTGGGGGGCTGGCCCCCCCGCCACATCCGGTTTCGGCGCATGGCCACCGTGGTGTGACGGTCCCGCCGCATCGTGGAATTCGAAATCATCGCGGAACATGTGCAGCAGATGCTCTTCCAGTCCCATGACCAGCGGATGCACCCAGGTGTCAAAGATCACATTGGCGCCTTCGATCCCCATCTGCGGCGAATAGCGCGCCGGGAAGTCCTGCACGTGTACGGGGGCGGAGATGACGGCACAGGGAATGCCAAGACGCTTGCCGATATGGCGCTCCATCTGGGTGCCGAGGATCATCTCGGGTTGCAGCGCTTCGATCACGCGCTCGACCTCGAGGTAGTCGTCGGTGATCGTGGCTTCGACGCCATATTCCTTGGCCAACGCACGGATCGGTCGGGCCATTTCGCGGTTGTAACAGCCCATGCCCACCACTTCGAAACCCATCTCATCCCGCGCGATGCGGGCAGCGGCGGCCACATGTGTGCCGTCGCCGAAAAGGAACACGCGTTTGCCGGTCAGATAGGTGCTGTCCACGGATTTCGAATACCAGGGCAGACGCAGGCGGCTGTCATCCAGATAGGGTTTCACGCCGGTGATCTCAGCCACCTCGCGCACGAAATCGCGGGTGGCGCCGACCCCGATGGGCACGATCTTGGTGTAGGGTTGATCCAGCTCCCGTTCCATCCATCGGGCCGCAGATTCAGCGGTCTCGGGGTACATCAAAACGTTGAAATGTGCAGCTCCCATCCGGGCAATGTCAGATGGCGAGGACGTCATCGGGGCCACCACATTCACGCTGATGCCCATATCGGAGAGCAGCGAGGTGATTTCGGTGATGTCATCGCGATGCCGGAACCCCAGAGCGGTCGGCCCGATCAGATTGCAGCTGATCTGCGCCGTGCGGTCCATCGGTTTGGCCAGCGCCCGCACGATCTGGAAAAAGGTCTCATCCGCGCCGAAGTTCTCCTTGCGCTGGTAGCTCGGCAGTTCCAGCGGGATGACAGGCACGGGGATGTCCATGGTTTCGGCCATGCCACCCGGGTCGTCCTGAATGAGTTCTGCGGTGCAGGAGGCACCGACAATCAGGGCTTCGGGTTCGAACCGGGCATAGGCATCCTGCAGCGAAGTTTTGAAGAGGTTGGCTGTGTCAGATCCCAGATCGCGCGCCTGAAAGGTCGTATAGGTGACGGGCGGGCGGTGGTCGCGCCGTTCGATCATGGTAAAGAGCAGATCGGCATAGGTATCGCCCTGCGGCGCGTGCAAAACGTAGTGCAGACCTTTCATGCCGGTGGCCACGCGCATCGCGCCAACATGCGGCGGGCCTTCATATGTCCAGACCGTCAGCTTCATGCACTGGCCTCCAGCTTCAGGAGGTCCGCGCGGCGCACCGGGCGGGAGAAAAGCCCGGCGAGATCACCAGCCTGTTCGTAGAAGTGCACGGGCGTGAACACCAGCTCGATGGCCCATTTCGTGGCCAGCCCGTCCGCTTCCAGCGGATTGGCAAGACCAAGGCCGCAGACCGTCAGATCGGGGCGGGCGTTCCGGCAACGGTCAAGCTGCAGATCAACGTCCTGCCCTTCGGAAAGGGTGGGTCCCTGGGCCAGCATATCGAGATCGGGGCCAACGATGCCCTTGTGAATGAAGGGCGCGCCAACCTCCAACGCCTCCATCCCGCATTCGCGGGTCAGGAAACGGGCGAGCGGGATTTCCAGCTGGCTGTCGGGGAAGAAAAAGATCGACTTGCCGCGCAGCGCTTCTGAGGCCTGCGCAATGGCCTTGCGGGCCCGTGCGCGGGGGGCCGCTGTCACCCTGTCGAAGGTCTCCGCATCCACACCGAATTCATCGGCGATCACGCGCAGCCAGGCCGTTGTGCCTTCTTCACCGAAGGGGAAGGGTGCGGCCAGGTGGCGGGCGCCCCGGCTTTCAAGCGCGGCGTGGGTATCCCCGAGGAAGGGTTGCGTGAGGGCGAAAACGGTGTTGTCGCCAACCCCCAGATCGGTATCGGCGCGGGGGGCCGGCAGTACCTTGATCGGGCCGATGCCCATCTCTGAGAGCAGGGAAACCGCCTGTTCCTCGACCACATCAGGCAGCGCCCCGACGAGCAGCAACTGTCGCGTTTCCGTCTTGGGCAGCACCGGGACCATGGAAGCCAGACAGGCGTCTTCGCCCTGGGTGAAGGTTGTCTCGATGCCGGACCCGGAGAAATTCAGCACCCGCACGGAAGGTGCATATTTCTCGGTCATCCGCTCCGCGGCGCGGGCAAGATCCAGCTTGATCACCTCCGAGGGGCAGGAGCCGACAAGGAAAAGCTGGTTGATATCGGTACGGCGGGCCAGCAGCTGATCCACCACCTTATCAAGCTCGGTCTGCGCATCGGCGAGGCCTGCAAGGTCGGTTTCTTCGAGAATCGCTGTGCCAAAGCGCGGTTCGGCGAAAATCATCACACCGGCGGCGGATTGCAGCAAGTGGGCGCAGGTTCTGCTGCCCACAACGAGAAAAAACGCGTCCTGCATCTTGCGATGCAGCCAGATGATTCCTGTCAGGCCACAAAAAACCTCACGCTGGCCCCGCTGCTTCAGAATCGGTTCTTCGCGACATCCGCCAGAGGCGGCGAGGCGTGGCAGTTCGGTCATGCGCTCGCCTCCTGCGGCCGGTTAAGGTCGGATTGTGCCTGCAATCTGGCCGCCCGCAGCTTCAGCAAAAACTGTGCTGCATTGATGACGTAGGCGGCGTAGGCCGCGAGCGCCAAGAACATGAGCGATACGGGGGGCAGCGCGTCCGTGAACAGCGCCCAGAGGTAGCCGGTGTGCAGCGCGATCACGGCAAAGGAAAACACGTCTTCCCAGAAGAATGCGGGGGCGAAAAGGTATTGACCGAAAACGATTTTTTCCCAAATCGCGCCGGTGATCATGATCAGGTAAAGAACGGCGGTTTTCAGCACGATCGAGAGGGTCGCGGCCTCATAGCCCAAACCGCTCCAGAGATACCGCAATACAAGCACAAGAGAGACCAGAAAAACGACAAACTGAAGCGGCGCCAGGATGCCCTGGATCACCGTCCAAACCGTCTCATCACGCCGTATGCGCTCTTCTGCCGTGTACAGACCTGCCGGTGCGGATTTTGGAGCCTTGTGGCTTTGCATCGCGCGGATCACCTCTCCCGTTTTCTACCCTCAACGGTAGCTTTTTTGTCGGAAAAGTGTCAACTATAACTTACACATGTGACGCGTCTGATTTACACATCGCTCAGACGGTCTTTCGGCACAAATATGCGTATAGGCCTTTAAATCTTAACGAAATAGCTGGATTTACCCTATATTTATGGCCCAAATCCAAGGTGAAAATGTCAATTTGATTTGACATTATGGTGTTCAGGGCAGAGATTTGATGCCAATAGCGACTTCAATTGGGCTTTTGCTCTTTCAAATCCAAATTATACTGTTCGCTCAGGTGGTACTATGTCGCAAGATGACCAGTCAGACACGCGAGGCCTGCAACAGAGCCGGCCAAATGAAGTGGGCGTTTTTGCGACCCGCGTCATCTCGGCATTGCGCGAGCGTCAGGTTGTCTGCAGCGATGGGGTTCGCCAATTCGTGCTGGATCATCTGGTTCGCGCCATTCTGACACCTGGTGACTGTGATCCGGCGCAGCTGTTTGAAGAGCTGCGCGGCCATCGTCTGACCGTTGATGCCGTCATAGACCTCTATATTCCGCGCGCGGCCTGCTGCCTGGGTCAAAGCTGGGTCGATGATGACATTACCTTTGCCGATGTCACAGTTGGGGCCTTGCGGTTGCAGGCATTGCTGGAGGAAGCTTCCGCACAGTCACGGCTAGAGCTTGTCACCAATGATGCACGCCTGCGCGCCATTGTGGTTCTGCCGCGCGGGGAGCAGCATTTTCTGGGTGTGAGCGTCGTGGCGGCCCAACTGCGCCGCATGGGCTGCGAGGTGTCGGTTTCCTTTGATGAATGCCTGGACGCGCTCAGTGCCCGGGTGATCGAAGAGCAACCCGATATGGTGTTGATCTCCTGTTCGCGCCGCGAGACCCTTGAAACCATCAAGGAGACGGTGCAAGTAATCCGGCAGGTGCCAATGGGGCCGATGATCGCTTTGGGCGGCGCGGTGATGTTGGATACCGACGATTTGAAGGAACGTACGGGCGTTGACATAGTGACTGGTACTGCGAAGGACGCCGTTGCGTTCTGTTCAAAACGCGCACATGCGCTCTCCCGATTATGACAACCGACGGAAATACGTTCTGGAGCAGCGGCGCTGTTCCCTTGATAGAGCCGGAGTTCTTGAGCAGTATCATCGGGGCTGCCTCGGACATCGCGCTTGTCGTTTCCGCCGAGGGTATCATCCTTTCCGTTGTTCTGAACGCGCAGAGCGACTCTTTCGGCAATCTCAAGCATTGGGAAGGGCGCCCGGTCGTCGACTTTCTGACGCGTGAATGTGTGCCGAAATTCGAGACCGCCCATGAAGCCTATATGGCGGGCGAGGTGCCGCGCAAACCACTGGAGCTGAACCACAGCGACAATGCCGTCTGGCAATATCCCGTGCGCTATACGTTCCACCGTTTCGGGCAGGAAAATGCCGCGCTGTTGCTGGGCCGCGATCTGCGACCCATCGCGGAGACGCAGCAACAATTGGTGCAGGCGCAGATTGCGCTGGAGCAGGGCTATGAAGCGCGGCGGGAATTTGATGCGCGCTTTCGCGTGCTGCTGGCCAATTCCGATGAGGCGACCGTTTTTGTCTCTGTCCGGTCTGGCCGGGTAGATGATGCCAATGAGGCGGCTGCAAATCTGCTTGGCGTCAAGCTGGAGTCGTTGAAGGGCAGCAGTTTTGCACAGCACTTCGCGGATCGCTCCAACGTGGAACTGACCGAGAGCCTGATGAACGCGACCTTGTCCGAAGAGGGCGGGCGCGTGACCTTGAAGGCCAGCCGGGGCCGCCAGACGCTTGTTGTCAAGCCGGTGGTGTTCCGCGCGGGCGGTCAGCGCGTTCTGCTTTGCCGTATTGCCAGCGACGAGGGGACAGAGAAGTCGCCCGATGTCGCGGCGGCCCAGGCGCTGGATCTGTTCCGCACGGGCAGTGATGCAATGATCTTCATGACCGGCAAGGGCGTCATCACCTCGGTGAATGAAAGCTTCCTGGATGTCATTGGTGCTGCCCATCTGTCTGATGTGGTCGGGCGCAGTTTTGCCGATTTTCTTGGGCGCGGTCAGATCGACCTGAGCGTTTTGACGGATCACCCGAAAAAGGGCGGGCAGATGCGCATCTACGCGACCAAGTTGATCAATGATCTGGGCGCGCGTCTGACGGTCGAGATTTCGGCGACCCATCTGGAAGAGGCCAATGACGTTGTGATCGGCTGTGTGATCCGCGATGTCAGCCGCGTCGAAGCCGCCCGTCCGCAGTCCAGTGTTCCCAGCCCCATGGCCCCTGAATCCGCGCGCAATGTGATGGATCTTGTCGGGTCGGCCTCGCTCAAGGATATCGTGGCTGAAACCACGGATGTGGTTGAGAAGATGTGCATCGAAACCGCAGTCGAACTGACCGGCAACAACCGCGTGGCGGCGGCCGAGATGTTGGGGCTGTCCCGGCAAAGCCTCTACGTGAAACTCCGCAAATACGGGTTGCTCAGCAAAAACGGCTAAATCTGTCTGCGTAGCCTTTCGGTCCCTCTTGCGCCGACTCAAAGTGTCAGCCATAGTTTACACATGTCTGTCACTCAGGTCATACAGTCGCGCCGTTATCCTGAACCAGCAGCAGCGCTGCGACTCATCAAACCCATCACATGGTTCCCGCCAATGTGGGCCTATATCTGTGGCGTGATTTCCTCAGGTGTCGCGCCCGCCGGTCACTGGGGCGTCGTTATTTTAGGTGTTGTCCTCGCTGGGCCCATCGTCTGCGGCATGAGCCAAGCGGCCAATGACTGGTGCGACCGGCATGTGGACGCCATCAATGAACCGGACCGTCCAATCCCCTCCGGGCGTATCCCGGGCAAGTGGGGTTTGTGGATCGCTTTGGCGATGTCCGTTCTGTCCCTTTTTGTCGGCTGGCAATTGGGCCCTTGGGGTTTTGGCGCCACCGTCGTGGGCGTGCTGGCGGCCTGGGCCTATTCCGCAGAGCCGGTGCGGCTCAAACGGTCGGGCATCTGGGGGCCGGGGCTGGTTGGTCTGAGCTATGAAAGCCTGCCCTGGTTTACCGGCGCTGCGGTGTTGAGCGCGGGCGCACCGTCGATTTACGTGATCACTGTTGCGCTGCTCTATGGCATTGGCGCGCATGGCATCATGACGCTGAATGATTTCAAGGCCCTTGAAGGCGACCGGCAAACCGGCGTGCAATCCCTGCCAGTGACGCTTGGCCCCGAGCGCGCGGCCAAGGTGGCCTGCACCGTCATTGCGGTGCCGCAGGTCATTGTCGTGGCGCTGTTGCTCTTCTGGGACAAGCCCCTGCACGCCCTGGGTGTTGCCGCTTTGCTTTGCGCGCAGTTCTGGGCCATGACCGTGATGTTCAAGGATCCCAAGGCCAAGGCGCCCTGGTACAACGGCACCGGCGTCTTGCTCTATGTCAGCGGCATGATGATCACGGCCTTCGCCGTGCGCAGCCTGGGGGGTGCACTATGAGGCTCAGCTGGATCGCGATTGTCAGGCTGGGATTGGTGCAGATGTGCCTCGGGGCGATTGTGGTGCTGACTACCTCGACCCTGAACCGCCTGATGGTGGTGGAACTGGCCTTACCCGCGGTGCTGCCCGGCCTGCTGGTGGCGCTGCATTACGGCATCCAGATCACCCGCCCGAACTGGGGGTTTCTGTCCGACACCGGCGGCAATCGTACCCGCTGGATCATCCGTGGTATGGCGGCGCTGGCCCTTGGGGCGATGCTGGCCGCCTATGGTGTCGCGGTGATGGAGGCTCAGTTTGCCCTTGGTCTGCTGCTCTCGGTCGTTGCTTATGCGCTCATTGGTCTGGGGGTCGGCGCGTCGGGCACATCGCTTCTGGCGCTGCTTGCAACAGCGACGGCGCCCGCACGCCGGGCGGCTGCGGCAACCATCACCTGGCTGATGATGATCGCGGGTATTGCTGTCACAGCGGGCGTGGTTGGCGCGCAGCTTGACCCCTATTCGGTGAGCTTGCTTTTGAAGATCGTGGCCGTGGTGACGGGGGGTGCCTTCCTGCTGACCTGTCTAGCAGTCTGGGGCATTGAAGCGCGGGTGGAGGCGGCACCGGTAGCCACACCGATGCCCTTCCGCGAGGGGCTGGCCGAGGTCTGGGCCGAACGCAAGGCGCGCAATTTCACCCTGTTCGTTTTTCTGTCGATGACCGCTTACTTCATGCAGGAGCTGATCCTGGAACCCTATGCGGGTCTGGTCTTTGGCTTCACGCCCGGTCAATCCACTTCGCTTTCGGGCGCGCAAAACGGGGGTGTCTTTCTGGGCATGGTGCTGGTTGGCATCATGTGCACCGGTTTCAAACTGGGCAGCCTGCGCGCTTGGGTGATCGGCGGCTGCATCGGGTCTGCTGCGATGCTGGTCGGGTTGACGCTGATGGGCCAGATCGGCGTGGGCGCGCCGCTGATGCCCGCCGTTGTGGGCCTTGGATTTTTCAACGGCGTCTTTGCCGTCGCCGCCATCGGATCGATGATGGCACTGGCCGGGCAGGGCCGCGAGGCGCGCGAGGGGACCCGGATGGGCCTTTGGGGTGCCGCACAAGCGCTGGCCGCCGGGTTTGGCGGGTTGCTGGGGGCCGCATTGGTTGACGTGATGCGGGCGGCGGTCATGGGCACCGACGCCACAGCCTTCGGCACGGTATTTCTGATCGAGGCAGCGCTCTTTGTGGCGGCTGCATATATGGCACTGCGGGTGATGGAACGCCCCGCCGTGCCGAACGGGTCTTTGGTTCCGGGAGAATGAGCCATGTATGATGTCGTTGTCGTTGGCGGCGGCCCCTCGGGGGCCACAGCAGCACTTGATCTGGTGCAGTCGGGCCACAAGGTGGCGCTGCTGGACCGGGAAGGGCGGATCAAACCCTGCGGCGGCGCGATCCCCCCCCGCCTGATGCAGGATTTCCACATCACCGAGGATCAACTGCTGGCCAAGGTGAACACCGCGCGGATGATTTCGCCCACTGGGCGTCATGTGGATATTCCGATTGAAAACGGCTTTGTCGGTATGGTGGACCGCAAGGATTTTGACCCCTTCCTGCGGTCCCGGGCGGCGGCGGCTGGTGCGGATTACATCACAGGCACCTTCGTGCGGATCGAACGGGATGCGCAGGGGCCATCGGTGATTTACCGCGACAAGGTGGACGGGTCCGAGCATGCCCTGGCCTGCAAGCTGGTGATCGGTGCGGATGGCGCGCGCTCCAAAGTGGGGCGCGCGGAAGTGCCCGGCGGCGATACAATCCCTTACGTGCTGGCCTATCACGAGATCATCAAGGCCCCGCCGAAGTCCGAGGTCTATGACCCCAAGCGCTGTGACGTGATTTATGATGGGGAGATTTCGCCCGATTTTTACGGCTGGATTTTCCCGCACGGCGACAGCGCGAGTGTCGGCATGGGTACTGAGATTTCTTCTGTCGATCTCAAGCAGGCCACCGCCGCGCTGCGTGACAGCGCCGGTTTGACCGATTGCGAGACCCTGCGTCGGGAAGGGGCCCCCATTCCACTGAAACCGCTTGACCGCTGGGACAACGGCAAGGATGTCGTGCTGGCAGGCGATGCCGCCGGCGTCGTTGCACCCTCGTCAGGCGAGGGGATTTATTATGCGATGGTGGGGGGGCGTGTGGCCGCCACCGCCTGTGCCGCAACGCTGGCCTCGGGTCGGGTGAAGGACCTGCGGCTGGCGCGCAGCCTCTTCATGAAAGAGCATAAAACCGTATTCCGCGTGCTGGGTTCGATGCAGAACGCCTATTACCGCAGCGACGAACGGCGCGAACGGTTTGTGTCCCTGTGCCATGATATTGACGTGCAGCGGCTGACCTTTGAGGCCTATATGAACAAGAAGCTGGTCAAAGCGCGGCCCATGGCGCACCTGAAAATCGGCATCAAGAACCTTGCACATCTGACCGGACTTGTGGCACCGACGCGCGTATGACGATCATGATCCCGGCCTGGGTAGACGGCACATTGACACCGGTGGAAAAGCTTGAGGCGCACTTGAAGGGGCTGCGCCACAAGGCGGTGTCGGTCTTTGTGCTCAATGGCGACGCGGTGCTGATGCAGCAGCGTGCGATGTGTAAATACCATACGCCGGGGCTTTGGACGAATACCTGCTGTACGCATCCCGAGTGGGACGAGACGCCGCTGGACTGCGCCATACGCCGCTTGAACGAAGAGATCGGCGTGACTGGCGTGCAGCCCGAACACCGCCACCATCTAGAATATCGTGCAGACGTCGGCGGTGGATTGACCGAGCACGAAGTCGTCGATGTTTACGTGGCACAGGCCAACGCCGATTTGTCGGTCACGTGCAATCCGGATGAGGTCATGGCTGTGGAATGGGTTCGCTTTGCCGATCTCAAGCGTCAGGTGGACGAGACCCCGGAACGGTTCACGCCGTGGCTGCGCATCTATCTGCGAGATCATGGGCAGACGATTTTTGGCGATTTGGCTCTGGCATCCGCGTCCTGAGACGAACCGCTCGTGGGATTTGTGACGGCGCGTGGTCGACTGACATGAATCAATAATACCCCATTAAATTTGACTATTTTTCCGGCCAGTGAAAACACGGAAAAAGACTCGATGAACTTCAAGACGGACAATGGCGCCGCGGGCGATATGCGCGCTGGTAGATTTCTGACAGACCCAGATGCACCCGAAAGCGTTGCCAAACTGCGCCTTGAGCGGCGACAGGGTTGGGGATACGGCGCCTGCCCAGACGTGCCGCCTCTGAACAGGGCAAGCGAGATATCCTTTGCCCTTGGCGATCATCTCGGAGGATAGCGCGATGAAAAAGGCAACCCTGCGCAACGACTTTGTCGATACCCTTTCCCTCGCGGATCTATGCCGTTTTTGCCGGGCGGATGAAGCCTGGGTGGTTGATCTGGTGGAACACGGTGTTCTGGCCCCCCAGGGATCATCGGTTGAAAACTGGCAATTCTGCTCCGTCAGCATCGTGCGTGCGAAAAAGGCGCGGCGGTTGAACCGCGACCACGGGATCAACACCGCCGGGGTGGCGATGGTGCTGGATTTGCTCGAAGAACGGGCGAAGATCCTGCGGGAGCTTGCACGCAGTAACGTGCTTTGATCGCGAAGCTGGTTTCAGGCCCGTTGATACGCCGCTGATTGATCGGATGCGCCTGTTTCGGCGTCTTCTGCAAGACTGACCCGGGTGCCGGTGGTCCCGTCGATCAGCTGCATGGTATCCGCCAGATTGCCAATGGCGGCAAACCCTCCCGTCGCCCTGGCGAATTCGCAGGCCGCATCAACCTTTGGCCCCATCGACCCGTTCGGAAATGAGAATGCCGCCATTTGGTCCGGGGTTGCATGGGTGATGAGGGCCTGCTCCGGCGTGCCCCAACCGGTAAAGACACCTTTCACATCTGTCAGCATCAGAAATGCATCCGCCTCCAGATCGCGGGCCAGAAGCCCACTGGCGTGATCCTTGTCGATCACAGCCTCCACGCCGATCATCGTCCCATCATCCTTCTGAACCACCGGAATGCCGCCCCCGCCCGCGCAGATGATCACCACGCCCTGACCCAGCAAGATCCGGATCACGTCGATTTCCAGAATGCGTTTGGGGCGCGGTGATGGCACGGTCCGGCGAAAATGCGCACCATCCTGACCAATGGTCCAGCCTCGCTCCGCCCCGAGTGCTGCGGCTTCCTCTTCGGTGTAGATGGCGCCGATGAATTTGGTCGGGGCCTGAAAGGCGGGATCGTCCGGGTCAACCTCGATCTGGGTCAGCAATGTCGCGTATTTGGCCTCCGGCCTATAGGCATTGTCCAACTCCTGCTGCAGGACATAGCCGATCATGCCATCCGTTTCGGCCCCGAGCACATCGAGCGGAAAGGCCGCACCCTGCAAGGCCAGATAGCCGACCTGCGGGCCGTTCCCGTGGGTGATCACCACCTCGTGCCCGGCCTCCAGAAGCTGTGCCAGCGCTTTGGCGGCGACGCGGATGCTGGCGCGCTGGCTGTCGCCGGTCAGTGTTTCACCGCGGATGGACAGGGCGTTTCCGCCCAAAGCAACAACAATACGCATTCAGGACCCCAAAGTTGCGACGAGAACCGCCTTGATCGTGTGCATGCGGTTTTCAGCCTGATCAAAAACGATGGACGCGGCACTTTCAAACACGTCCTCGGTCACTTCCATCGCGTCCAGACCGAAGACCTCGCGAATATGTGCACCGATCTCCGTGTCACTATTATGAAACGCCGGCAGACAATGCATGAATTTTGTCTGGGGGTTGCCAGTCATCGCCATGACGTCCGGTGTCACCTGATAGGGCATCAACAGCTTGATCCTGTTGGCCCAGGCGCTTTCCGGCTCCCCCATGGAAACCCAGACGTCGGTATATAGAACATCGCATTCGCTGACACCCTGTTGCACGTCCTCGGTCAGCAAAATGCGCGCGCCGGTGCTCTTGGCCTCCGCCAGTGCCAGGTTGACGATGGCTTTCTCCGGCCAGAGCGATTTAGGTCCGCAGAGCCGCACGTCCATCCCCAGTTTCGCAGCCCCGATCAACAGGCTGTCGCCCATGTTGTTGCCAGCGTCCCCCAGAAAGCAGAATGCAATCTGGCCGAGCGGCTTGTCGACGTGCTCGGTCATGGTCAGCACATCCGCCAGGATCTGCGTCGGGTGGAATTCATCGGTGAGACCATTATAGACCGGTACGCCGGACCATTCCGCCATTGTTTCGACAACCACCTGACCGAAGCCGCGGTATTCGATGGCGTCATACATCCGCCCCAGAACCCGCGCCGTGTCCTTGATGCTTTCCTTCTTGCCGATATGGCTGCCTGTGGGGCCCAGATAGGTGACATGGGCCCCCTGATCATGGGCGGCCACTTCGAAGCCAACGCGGGTGCGGGTCGAGTTTTTCTCGAAGATCAGCGCGATTTCGCGCCCCTTCAGCATCTGTTGTTCGGTCCCGGCGTATTTTGCGGCTTTCAGGTCGGCGGCAAGCTTCAGCAGAAACCGGATTTCCGTGCCGCTGAAATCTCGCAGGCTCAGGAACGAACGGTTTTTGAGGTTATACGCCATAGGTCTACTCCACAGGATCGCGGGCGATGGGACAGGTCATGCAATGGCCACCACCGCGCCCCCGGCCCAGTTCAGCGCCCCGAATGGTGATAACCTCGACCCCGGCCTTGCGCAGCAGGGTGTTGGTATGCACGTTGCGGTCATAGGCCAGCACCACGCCGGGCTCCAAGGCGACGACGTTGTTGCCGTCGTCCCACTGTTCCCGTTCCTGCTCGAAACGATCGCCGCCGGTTGCAATGGTGCGCAGCGATTTGAGCCCCAGTGCCTCTTCGACCATATCGAAGATGTTGCCCGGGTCTTCCTTGACGCGCAGGCCGCGTTTGTCGTCGGGGTAGAGGGCATAGCATCTGATCTTGTCCGCCACCCGGGTGAAACTGGTCACCAGATCGCGGTCACAGAAGGAGAAGACCGTATCGAGATGCATGGCGGCCCGGGACGCGGGCATTTGGCAGGCGATGACCTGCTCCGCCGCACCATGTTTGAACAGCGATACCGCCAGCTGGCCCACCGCCTGCGGAGTGGTGCGTTCCCCCATGCCGATCAGCACGCATTTGTTGCCGATGGGCATGACATCGCCGCCTTCGAGGGTGGCGGGCCCGTAGTCCTGATCGGGATTGCCCCACCAGATGTTTGTCTTGCCGGCAAAACGGGGATGGAACCTGTAGATGGCCGCGGCGATGAGGGTCTCCTGCTGGCGCGCGGGCCAGTGCATCGGATTCAGCGTGACGCCGTCATAGATCCAGCTGCTGGTGTCACGGGTGAAGATGAGATTGGGCAGGGGCGGCAGGACAAAACCATCCGGGCCCAGAAACCTGCCAAACATACTTGTGGGCTCAAATGGCAGCTCATGCACGGCGATGCCGCCGGTCAGAAACCGCGTCAGCCCAAGCGCGGGCATCTCGTCCAGCCAGGCACGCAGATCATCCAGCATGCCGACGCCAATATGATCTTCGGTGATCTTGCGATCCAGCAGCCAGCGGCGTGCTTCGAGGTCGCTCAGAATATCGGTCAGCAAATCGTGCTGGTCGAGCACCTCGATGTCGCGATCCCGCATCTTGTCGCAGAGGGTAAAGTGATCTTTGCGCGCTTCTTCGACCCAGAACACATCGTCAAAGAGTAGCGCGTCGCAATTGCTGGGCGTGAGCCTTTCATGCGCCAGACCGGGCCGCGACACCATTACGGTGCGCAATTTTCCAACCTCCGAGTGGACACCAAGGGGGACAATCACAGCAGCACCGCCGCGCTGAGCAGTCCGGTTGAAATGAGCGACAGGATGATCAGAAGCGGCCAGATGAACCGCAGCCACTTGTTGTAGGGCACCCGCCCGATGGCCAGCCCGCCAACAACAACCGCATAGGTGGGGGCCACAAGGTTCGTGATCCCGATGGCCGTCTGAAAGGCGGTGACGGCAAGGTCACGGCTGACCCCGGCGAAATCCGACAGCGGGGCCAGGATCGGCATCGTGAGCACGGCGAGGCCGGAGGTCGAGGGCACCAGAAAGCTCATCAACGCCTCGATGCCAAAGAGGGCGGTGATGAAGGTGACCTCGGACATGCCCGAAATCCAGCCCTCAAAGGTATGCAGAAACGTATCCGTGATATGGCCCTGATGCATGATGATCACGATGCCGCGCGCGAGGCCGATGATCAGGGCCACGCCCAGTAGATCGCGCGCGCCGTCAATGAAGGCGTTCACCACGGGTTTTTCGCCCATCCAGGCCACTGTGCCGGTCACGATGGCCGCACCCAGAAACAGGGCCGACATCTCCGCCATCCACCATCCTTGCGAAGCCACGCCCCAGATCATGGTTGCGAAGGTGGCCACAAAGAGCACAAGGACAATGATCTGAACCTCGGTCAGCTTGTCCGGTGCGGCAGTATCCCGGCGCTGCAGGAAATGCGCCTCATTCGCGGCTTTCATGTCTGCAACAAGTGATCGCGACGGGTCGCGCCGGACGCGTTCGGCATAGCGCATCACAAATACGACCGCAGCCAGCCAGGACAGGCCGAGAATGGCAAAGCGCAGCAGGATGCCTTCGGTGAAGGCAACGCCCGCCGCATCAGAGGCGATTGCGGTCGAAAACGGATTGATCGTGGAGCCGATCACACCCACACCGGCGCCCAGCATGATCACCGCCACACCGGTCAGCGCGTCATATCCGGCCGCGATCATGATCGGGATCAGCAACAGGTAAAAGGCCAGCGTTTCTTCGGCCATGCCATAGGTCGTTCCGCCCGCTGCAAACAGCGCCATCATGATCGGGATCATCCATTTTTCGCGCCCGGCGAGCCTACGCATGGCCAGGGAAATGCCGGTATCAATGGCACCGGTCGCGGTGACAACGCCGAGAAACCCGCCAACGATCAAGACAAAGAGCGAGACATCGATGGCATTGGCCTCATAGGTCGCGGGGTCATAAAAGCCGGCGATGGGGGCCATCACCACGCTGATGAGGTTTTGCGGTGCGGCTTCGACCAACTGATAGGTGCCCGGCACCGGCACGTCTTTTCCCAAAAGCGCGTTGGCGGCGCGCTCATATTCGCCCGCAGGCACAATCCAGGTCAGCACCGCCATGACACCGATCAGGGCAAAGAGGATCGTATAGGCCGTGGGGAACCAGCCGATAGACGGGTGTTCGGTTGAATCGCTCTGCGAGGTCAGGGTCACATGAAAATCCTCTCGACGGTTGCCGTTTCAACCTGTGAGGAGGATGGGTCAGACCCGCGCACAGCGATTGAGATTGATCAATCCCGCGCCCGGTTTCAGATCATTTTTTCATGCGATCCCGGGATTTTCGATAGAGGCGTTTGTTAAGCTCGATGAACTGCCCAAGGCTGCGGCCCAGCAAGCCGGTGGGTTTGCGCAGCAGGTAGAGATAGCCGGTGATGCTCGCAATGGCGCTGCCTACGGCGTTGATCATCAGATCGCCCATGGTGTCATCCAGCCCGGATTTCTGCATGTTCAGGCCGAAAGTCTGGTCCATCAGATACTCGAAGATTTCCCAGACCGCGCCGATCATCATGGCAACGCAAAAGGTCACGAATGCAACGGCCGAGGGCGGGGCGGCAAACCGGTCGCCTTCAAACAGCATGAAAACAAAGAGGAACCCGGTCAGACCAAAACCAATGGCGGAGAAAGCGTGCAAGGCCAGATCCCACCACCACAGCCGTTCGTAGAAATCAAACGCCTCCCCAAGGAAAATGGAGGCAAAGAAAAAGACGGTTGTTGCGAGCAGGAAGGGCACCGGCAGCGTCAGCGACCACCGGGAGGCGAGCGTCGGGGGCACCAGTGACAGCGCCAGTGTTGCCAGGGTGACAAAAGCCAATGACCACCGCGCAAGGCCAAGAGCGACAAAGACTGCGAGCAGCAACATGGCCCAGATGGTCAGCATGACTGGTGTGAAATTTTTCCGGTCTCGTATCATGACCTTGCGTCCCCGACGTTAAAAATCCGCTCCCCGATCCCTATATATGCACGATGACGGAAACCGTAATACGCATCGCCAGTTACAATATTCGCAAGGCGCGTGGCCTCGACCAGAAGCGGTGCCCGGAGAGAACCCTGAAGGTGATCAACCAGCTGGATGCCGATATCGTCGTGCTGCAGGAAGCGGACCGGCGGATGGGCATGCGCAAACCGGCCATCCCCCGGGCGCTGATCGCGGCGGAAACGGATTTCACCATCGCAGAGGCCAGCACAAATGGCGTCAGCCTGGGCTGGCACGGCAATGCCGTTCTGGTGCGCGATGCCACAAAGGTGTTGAATGTCGCGCGGTTGTCCTTTCCCGGGTTGGAGCCGCGCGGGGCCGTCCGTGTGGATCTGGATGTCGGTTCCGGCGTCAGCATGATTGCCGCGCATCTAGGGCTGCGCCGCCGGGACCGTCGCGCCCAGCTGGGCACGCTGTGTGACGCATCAAGAGATAGCGCGCATACCGTGATCGCCGGGGATTTCAACGAGTGGTCACATCGCCGGGGGCTGGAGCCATTGCAGGGAAGATTTGACACCTACGCGCCGGGTCGAACATTTCACGCGCGTCGGCCGCTGGCGGCGCTTGACCGCATAGCGCTCAGCAAAGGGATAGAGCTGCGTGACGCCGGTGTGGAGCAAGGTGATCTGGCCAGACGGGCATCCGATCATCTGCCCATCTGGTCCGATATCGCAGTCCCGTCAGCCGCGGCTACTTGCTGAACATCACCGGCAATCGCGAATAGCGCAGCAGCGCATAGGTCGTCGCCCCGATCACGAAATCATAGGCCTTCGAGTGACCAAACGCACCGGTGACGATCAGGTCGGCCCCTTTCTCAAACGCCACCTGGTTGAGCACGGCTGCAATGCCTTCGCCCCCTGTTTCGCGGTGCTCCAGCGTTGGTTTCAGCCCATGTCGTGAGAACATCTCTGCCACATCGATCCCATCCGCATCCGCCATGGGATCTTGCGACACATCTCCGACACGTAACACAGTCAGGGGCGCGCCCTCATCAGCAACGGCCAGCAGATCGTGCGCCGCACGAGCGGCTTCGCGCGTATCGCTCCATCCGAGCAGGAGGTTCGCCCCGATGGCCGGTCCGTCATAGCCCAGTGGCACAACAATGACCGGCCGCCCGCTTTCGCGAATGACCTGCGTTTGTGCCTTGCGCTGATCGTATCTGTCTGCTTCGTCGTCTTCATGCGCCATGATCACCAGATCGGCGGCACGGGCACTTTCGACCATGCGCTCATTGGCGGAGACGGCTTCGGCCCGCACCAGACGGAATTCGCTTTGAAAATCCTCGTTCTCCGTGTGCTGGGCGAAGGTTGCCTTGATCGCTTCGGCTTCCTTTTTCTGACTTTCGTTGAAGGCGGCAAAGGCAGGTTCAGGAATGTGAATTGCGATCCCGGGATAGACCACCAAAGCCTCGACAGTGTGTAGCCCGATCAGATGCGCATTGTGCTTGCGCGCCAGGGGAACGGCCAGTTTCATCAGCGTTTCCGCGTGGGCGGTTGTTGTCAGGCAAACGAGAAGTGTCTTGAGGCCCATTGTATTCATCCTTTGGTTCTTTAGGGCAGGGGCGCCGGGGGACGCCCCTGCCAGTTTCAGGTCTTCTTGATATCGATTTTGTGGAAATCGGCCTTGGCAGCTGCTGGTTTGGCGATGCGCAGTTTCAGAATGCCATCCGTGAATTTCGCCTCTACCGCGCCGTTTTCGGGCGAAAACCCGAGCGGGATCTGACGGCGGAAACTGCCATATCGGCGCTCGATGAGGTGATAATTGTCTTCGGTCACCTCGTGATCGGCGCTTTTTTCACCCTTGAGCGTCAGCACATCGCCGGTGATGGATGCATCAAGGTCTTCCTCCTTGACGCCCGGGATTTCGGCGCTGATTTCAACCGCGTCCTTCTTTTCCACCACATCGATGGCGGGGAAAACCGATGCCGCGAATGTGGCCTGCGCCCCGGTGTCCGGCATCGGGAAGCCCGTGCGAAACTGGTCAAACAGGCGGTTCACTTCCTTTTGGAAAGACGGAAAGAGGGAGGACCCGTCTGCGTCAGAGCGCAGCTCGGGCAGGAATTGGCGTGACATCACAAGTCTCCTTTCTGAAAACCCGACACGGATTTGTGTCGTCGATGTCCTAGCAAACCGTTGTCTGGGCGGCATTGATTCCGATCAATCAGCCAGCGAATCCTCGACCCATGATGCGTCCAGCCTCATACGCGGGGTTCTCCTATTTTAAAGGTGTGCCCGCTACTCGCGATCTCCGAGAGACAGCGCCAGCAATGCGGTGGGTCGCAGGATGATAACCGTGTGGATGTTGTCGATCGCGATGATCTTGCTTTTGCGCAACTGGGTGAACGTACGGCTGACCGTCTCCGTTGTCAGACCCAGGAAATCGGCAATGTCGGTGCGGCTCATGGGCAGCTCGACATGTCGGTATGCGCCGCAGTCCCGGCCAACACGGTCCGAGAGAACACAGATGAAAGAGGCGACCTTTTCAATGGCCGATTTGCGCCCCAGCATCATGAAGTGGTCTTGCATGGCGCTGATTTCGCGCAATGCGGCCTGCAGCAGTTTCTGATGCAGCTCCGGATCGCCATCACCGCATTCCAGGCTGGATCGGCGGTATGGCTGCAGGCGCGCGGTGACCAGCACGTCGCAATCGGTGTGATGCAGTCCATCGGAGGGAAATCCAACGATATCGCCGGGGTACCCGAACGAAATGACCTGACGGCGACCGTCTTCCAGCATCCGAGTAAGACGCAGGACGCCGGTAATGACCTGATAGAGCCACACCACGCTGTCGCCTTCGAAATAGAGGTATGAACCGGCTTTCAGGCGCGCCTCAGCGGGAATTGTATGGGCATTTCGGAGCGGGGTGACGTCGGCATTTGCGGATGGTTGAGTTGGAATCGTCACGTACATCCGTCTAAGCCCCTAATGACTGAGCGGGCAACTTGGACAGGCTGTGTAATTTAACTTACTCTGTGTCTGCACGGTTTTGTATCATTTTGTATGAAGCACGATCTGGCATTGAACATGCGCATGAAATTGTTGTGAATAGAGGGCGGCTCGACCGGAGCCGGAGACGCCTGTAATGACAGATCAAACAATCCTCGTCGTTGAAGACGACAGCAAAATCAGAACTCTTTTGCGCAACGTGATGGAAGACGAAGGGTATTCTGTGCTTGAGGCGGATTCCGCCGTGGATGTGCTGGAGACGATCAAATCGACGCGAATCGATCTGATCACGCTCGACATTCATCTGGGCTCTGAGAATGGTCTCGAACTGGCCAAGGAAATTCGGCGCATCTCGGATATTTCGATCATCATGCTGACCGGCAAGGGCGATGTGATAGACCGCGTCGTCGGTCTTGAAGTCGGGGCAGATGACTACATCACCAAGCCGTTTCACGTCCGCGAAGTGATTGCGCGGATCAGAAGTGTTTTGCGCCGGGCAGGGGATAAATCAGCGGCACGTCAGGACGCACATGCGCCCGGAACCCATGATGCGGCAGGGGGTACGCATTTTCGGTTTGATGGCATGACAGCCTTTCCCGACCGCCTTGAAGTGCTCGATCGCAAGGGTCTGGATTGCCGTCTGACCAGCGGTGATTTCAAACTTTTGTCGGTGTTTTTGCAGCGCCCCAAGCGGGTGCTGTCGCGGGACCAGTTGATGGATCTGACCGGCGGTGCGGAGTGGAGCCCGTTGGATCGCACGATCGACAATCAGGTCGCCCGTCTGCGCAAGAAGATCGAACGTGACCCGTCCGATCCCAAACTGATCAAAACCGTCCGCGGCGTCGGTTATACATTTGCCTGCGACGTGCAGACCGTTCAGCCATCCGATCCGCCGGCCAAAAGCGCCTGAAGCCTGATCGCCAAATCGGTCTGGCGATAGGGCTTGTGCAGGATGTCATAAATCCGCCCGTGCGCCATGGCGTCTGTGACCACATCGCTGGCATAGCCTGAGGTCAGCAATACCTTGAGCTTGGGGAATTCCGCATTCACTTTGGCGGCAAGATCGTATCCGTTTAATGTGCCTGGCATGACCAGATCCGAGAACAGAACATCCGCGCGCATCCCGTTTTTCAGCATCCGGTAGGCTTCATCGCCATTGCTGGCTTCGGCTGTTTCAAACCCCAGATCGCGAATACGCTCCACCGACAGTTTGCGCACTTTCGGATTGTCTTCGACGACCAATACGGTCTCGCCGCGGCCGCGCGGGGATAGCGCATCGTCTCGTTCCGCCGCCTCCTGCCCATCTTTTTCGGTCTTGGTGTTGGAAAGCGCCGGGAAATAGAGGCCGAAACTGGTGCCATGGCCAAGCTCGCTATAAAGCGTGATATGGCCTCCGGATTGCCGGACAAATCCGTAAACCATGGCCAGCCCAAGGCCGGTGCCGCCACTGGCAGCCTTGGTCGTGAAAAAGGGTTCAAACGCTCTTTTTTGCGCTTCGACGGTCATGCCCGCCCCATCATCGCTCACCGACAGCCTGACGTAGTTGCCGTGTTGGATGTCGGTTTCCTGCGCCATATAGGTGTCGTCGATGGTGACGTTGGCAACCGATACGAGCAATTCGCCCTTTGCTCCCATAGCGTCCCGAGCGTTCAGCGCCAGGTTCATCAGCGCGGATTGGAGCTGCACCGGGTCGATCATCACGGCGTTCAGTTCCTTGGCAAAGTCGGTTTTGATGCGGTAGGTAGCCCCAAGCGTCCGTTTCAGGATCGACAGCGTGTCTTCACAAAGCTCCCGCAGGTCCGCCTTGATCGGTTTGAGGTTGCTGCGCCGCGCAAAAATCATCAACCGTTCGGTGAGATCCGCCCCCAGTTGTGCTGACTCCAGTGCGTCCCGGATCAGCGAGGCCTGCCGGTCGTTTGCCCCGCGCATTTCCAGCAATTCCAGGTTGCCAATGACGACCGTCAGCAGATTGTTGAAATCATGGGCGATGCCGCCGGTCATCTGGCCGATGGCATCCAACCGCTGGGATCTGGCCAGGGCATCCTGGGTGGCCGAGCGATAGGTCAGATCGTGCAGAATGCCGATGAACCTTTGTTTGCCCTCAACCTCCGCTGACCCGACCGAGATGTGCAGCGGGAAGACCGATTTATCCTTACGCTGGCCCTCGACATCCCGCCCGACACCGATGATGCGCTTTTCGCCGGTGTCCAGATAATGCGCCATGAAATCGTCGTGCAGTGAGGCGAGCGCCTGTGGCATCAGGATGTTGACGCTTTGGCCAATCAGTTCAGAGGCCTCATACTGGAAAAGCCGACACGCCGCTGGATTGACCCGCACGATGATACCGGCGTCATCCGAGATGATCATGGCATCAACCGCCGCCTCCAGGATGGCGTGTAAAAGGGCGCTGTCTTGAGCTTTGCTGTCCATAATCACTCATTTCCCAAACGCGAGCCTGCCAAATGGTTATCGATCGGCGCAAGCCTCAATTGATATTCGTCAAAGATCTCCGCCTTCGATCTGCAAAAAAGTGCTGTGAGAGGTGTTTGGGAGACAGTGATGAAGCCAGTGGTGACATGGGTTGTTCTGGCCAACGCACGGGCTGCGCGTGCGCTTGAAAACCGCGGCCCCGGCAAAGGGCTGGTGGATCTGAACGGCATGAATTGGCTGGCTGAGCCAGCTACGGTGCCGCGTGACAGGGCGGGTGTCGGGCACAGCAGCGCGGGACCGGGTATCTCGGCCGTTGAACAAAGCGATCCGCAAATTCACGCCGACAAGAGGTTCGCACAAATCGTATCTGAAAAACTGTCAAAAGCGTTCACGGCCAAGAAGTTCGACAGGCTGGTCATTGTTGCCGGGCCTCGGATGATGGGGTTGATGCGCAGCAGCCTCGATCATCGGGTTCGCGCCAGTGTGACCGGTGAGATTGCCAAGGACCTGTCAGCACTGCCCCTGGATGTCGTCGAAACGCATCTTGGGGAGATCATCGTTGTCTAACGCCGCCCCGGCAAATTCCGCGAAAGGAAGTGATTGAATGTTCAGACAAATCATCGTCGGTCTCGACGGTTCGGAGAAAGCCAAAAAGTCGGCGCAAATTGCCTGCGATCTGGCAAAGCACTACGCAGGCAATGTGACATTGATCCACGTGCCGCATGCTGAATCCGCAGCCTTCATCGTCGGCGAGGTTGCGGGGTATCACGCGGCGGTGTCGCATCCGAATTTTGCAGAGATTGAAAAGGCAGGGCAGCAGATTCTGGATGAGGGCCTGAAAATTGCGTCGGATATCGGGTGCAAATCTGTTCAGACACACATGCCACACGGCGACGCAGCAACCGAAATCCTGCTGCACGCGGATGAGATTGGTGCCGATCTGATCGTCACCGGCAGGCGCGGGTTAAGTGGTATTTCCAGCCTGATCCTTGGCAGTACCACACAGAAAATCAATCGCCTGGCGAAATGTGCCTGCTTGTCAGTGGCCTGAGATCGGACCCCGGCGCACCGCCACCTGATACCCATTGTTCCTGCCAGTTCACCTTCCGGATTTAGGCACCAAGTATGCACATCCCGGCCACCACCCTGACCCAGAGTATTTTCTGTTTCGCTTTTTGCGCCGCCATTGTCTGGTTCTCAGGGGCGCGCCTTGCCTATCTGGTCGATGATCTGGCGGACCGCTTCAAAATGGCCAAATCGTTGATGGGGCTGCTCGTGCTGTCACTGGCCACGTCCTTGCCGGAGGTCGCAACGACCTTGAGTGCGGCCATACAGCAGTCCAGAGATCTGGTTTTGAACAACCTCTTCGGCGGCATCGCGCTGCAGACCGCCATTCTGGCCATGTCGGATTTCTGGGCGCGCGGGGCCATCACCAGTTATCCGCGCAAGGCCAACCACGCTTTGGAAGCCACCTTATTGGTGTTCTTGCTCTCCGTGGCCCTGATCATCGTCAATCTGGGCGAGACCTTCGTGCTGTGGGGCGTCGGGTTGGGCAGCTGTCTGATCGCATTGCTTTATGTTGCGGCGATCTGGCTGCTGCGCCGCTATGACGCCAGCAGCGATTGGGTGCCGGTGGATTTACCGGATCCCGACCCATTGCCTTTTCCAGCGCCTTCCGGTCTGGCCGAGTCCGGGAATGCTTCCTTGATTTGGCAATCCCTCGCCGCTTGCGCCGCGATTTTGCTGTTTGGTCTGCTGATCGTCGTCTTTGCACAGCGCATTGCGGATCAGTCGGGGCTGGGCACCGGGTTTGTGGGCGTCACGCTTTTGGCGGCGGCCACCTCATTGCCGGAGCTGACCACCAGCATCACTGCAGTGCGGATTGGGGCCTATACCATGGCGATTTCAAATATCTTTGGTAGCAATCTGATCATGCTGGTGCTGGTTTTCCCCGCCGACATCCTCTTCCGCGCGGGTCCGATCCTGCAGGGGACACCGCCGATGGTCAGTCTGGCGTTGTCCTTCGGCATCGCCGTTACCGCGATCTACCTCATTGGACTGATCGTGCGTCGCAAGCCGAAACTGGGTTTCGTCGGCCTTGATTCAATCCTCGTTCTGCTCACGTTTCTGGCCAGCATGGCCGCCTATTATTACGTGCGCTGACCCCGCGCCAACAGTAGTTTCAGCGCTTCGGGAACAATCAGTATCGGCAGGGCAAAAATGGCGATCCACTGCCATTCCGCCGCGCCGATGGGGACCGTGCGCAGCAGAACCTGCAGGGGTGGCCAGTAGACTGCTACGATCTGCGCGCCAAGGGTCAGTGCCAGGGCGGCCAAGAGAAACGGATTGCTGAACCAGCCGATGCGCCAACAGCTCAGGCGTATGGACCGGAAGGCAAAGACACTGATTTTCTCGAAAACAACCATCGCGGTGAAAGCCGTGGTGCGGGCCAGCTCCACCCCCTGATCCAGCAGGTGAAAGAATATCCATAAACTGGACAGACCGGTGTAAAGCCCAAGCAGGATGATGGTGGCCACGCCGCTCAAACCAAGGATCGCGGTGTGTTTGTCCCGCGGTGGCTGTTGCATCTGATCGGGCTCCGCCTTCTCCAGACCCAGCGCCACTGCGGTGACGCCGTCCGTGACCAGGTTCATCCACAGGATTTGCGTTGCAAGAAAGACCAGCGGGCCCCCAATGGCGATATTGACCACCAGGGCGATGACCTCACCGGCGTTGGATGACAACAGGTAGCGAACGAACTTCTGGACGTTGGAAAACTGTCGCCGACCTTCGCCGATGGCGCGCACGATGGTGGCGAAATTGTCATCCAGCAGCACCAGGTCAGAGGCATCGCGGGCCACGTCCGTGCCCCTGATCCCCATCGACACACCGATATCGGCCTGCTTGAGGGCAGGGGCATCATTGACCCCATCGCCGGTCATGGCAACGATCTGTTGCTCGGACTGCAGGGCCGCGACGATCCGCATCTTTTGCTCAGGCTTGGTGCGGGCAAAAAGCACATCGCCGCGCAAAATGTCGCGCAGCACCTTGTCATCAAGCGCATCCAGTTCCGCACCAGTGAGGTGCCGCGTGACCTTGAGCGACAGCTGATCCGCAATGGCGCGGGCCGTAATCGGGCTGTCCCCGGTGATCATGGTGATGTGAATGCCCGCCGACTTTGCCGCGGCAATCGCGTCCCGGACTTCCGCACGCGGTGGATCGATCAGACCGACCAGACCCAGGAAGGTCAGGTTGCTTTCGGTCAGTTGCTGATCGGGGGCATCGCGGCGCGCCAGCGCGATGACGCGCAGCCCGCGACTGGCCATATCGGCATAGGCCTGCGTGATGGCGTCATGATCCGCCTCCTGCATGGCGCGCGCCCCATCGTGAGTGATGATGTCGCTACAGATTTCCAGTATCTGTTCCGGCGCGCCTTTGGTCAGCACCGCCGTACCGGTGGGCGATTGGTAGAGTACGCTCATGCGTTTGCGCGCACTGCTGAATGGAATTTCAGCGATCACGCCCCGCTCGTGGGGCAGCGCGCACCAACCCTTATAGGCCAGTGTGATCAGCGCACCCTCGGTGGGCTCCCCAACCATCGTCCAGGTGGTCCCGGTCTGATTGAGGCGGGCGTGGCTGCAGGTAAGCCCGGTCTGCAAGAGTGCGCCCAAAACGGGGTCGTCCGTCGCGCGCAGCCTTTCGCCCCCTGTTTCGATATGACCCGCGGGATCGTAACCTGTGCCGGTGACGTCATAGGTCCGGTCGATGGTCCAGATCTGCGTGGCCGTCATCTTGTTTTCCGTCAAGGTACCGGTCTTGTCGGTACAGATGACCGAGGCCGCGCCCAGCGTTTCGACGGCCTGCAATCGCCGTGCCAGGGCATTCTGGCGCACCATGGCGGTGGCGCCCAGAGCGAGCGTGATGGTGACAACGGCGGGCAGGCCCTCGGGGACCATTGCCACCGACAGCGACAGCCCCGTCATGACCATTTCGACCAGTTCGCGGCCAAGCGCGATGCCAAGCCCGGCCACGGCGGCAGCCACCAGAAGAGCGGCAAGGCCCAGCTGGCGCGCCAGATGGCCCAGCTTGTTCTGGAGGTTGGTGGTTTTGGTCCCGACCGAGCCCGTCAGGTGCGCAATCCGCCCGAATTCGGTGCCGGCACCTGTCGCGGTCACACGCGCTTCAGCACGGCCGGCGGTTACGGATGTGCCTGCAAAGACGATGCTGGCCTCCTCCGCAAGTGACTTTGTCACCGGCATCGATTCACCGGTCAGAATGCTTTCATCGACCGTCAGGTCAGAAACACGGATCAGCGTGGCATCTGCGGCCACGCGCGCCCCGGGGGACAGAACAAGGATGTCGCCGGGCACGATCTCTCGTGCCGGGATCAGTTGTTCCTGACCGTCCCGCACGACCATGGCCTGTGGGGACAGCAGCTTGCGCAGAGAGGTCAGGGCGGTTTCGGCCTTCCATTCCTGCACAAACCCCAGGATCGCGTTGAGCAGGACAACAAGGCCAATGGTTGCGGCGTCAATTCTTTCTCCCAAGGCGAGCGCCACTGCCGCCGCGATGATCAGAATGACCACGAGGAAACTGGAAAACTGCCGCAAGAAGACCCGGAAGGGGCCGATGCTCGCCGCGGCGGGCAATTCGTTCCATCCAGAGATTTGGCGCGCTGCCAGGACCTGATCCCGGGTCAGCCCGGCTGCTTGGGTGATGTCAGACAAAACGAACCTCCAGCAGAAAACACTGGCTCTGGTATCCTGCTCCGGCGCGGTTCGATATTGAGCAATGTCAAAGAGAGTTGGAGAAATTCAGCCTATACTCGACGCATATCCCAGATAGCAAAGGATGAGACATGGCGAACAAATCCGAGACGCAGACATCGACAAAGGACGCAGCCCCATTTGGCGCGCTGGCGCAGCTTCAGGAAGCTGGCTTCGGCAATATGGTTGGCATGAGCACTGCCTGGATGGAAGCGATGGGTGACATGGGTGCGGAAGTGGCTGGCTTTATTGCCGAGCGGATCAAGGAAGATGTGAAGACGCAGCACAAGATGCTGCATTGCAAGAACGTTGGCGAGCTTCAGCACATTCAGGGTGAGTTCATCCAGAAAGCAATCGATCAGTATCAGGCCGAAACCGGCAAGCTGGTCGAGATGAGCACAAAGGCCTTTGCGCCCGAGGCCAACGGCGAAAAGAAGAAGTCCTAGCCAAAGACGTAGCGCCCCGGCGCTGCGTCCAAGGTTTGCACAAGCGACGGGTGGTGGTCCTTCGGATCGCCACTTTTGCTTTTCAGCCAGTCGCTCCAATGGGTCCACCAGGAGCCGTCCTGCGGTGTTTGTCGGTCAAACCAGTCTTGTGCCGTGATGTGGGTGTCCCCCTCTGTCTTGTGGCCGCACCGGAAATGCCTGCCGGAATGGCCGGGCTCTGACAGAATGCCGCCGTTGTGCCCGCCGTTGGTCAAAACGAATGTGACATCCGTATCGGTCAGCAGCGACAGCTTGTAGACCGATGTCCAGGGGGAGACATGATCGGTTTCGGTCGCAACGCAGTAGATCGGACAGCGGATATCCGTCAGCGCGACAGAGGATCCATCCACCTGAAACCGCCCCTTTGCGAGGTCGTTTTTCAAAAACAGGTGTCGCAGGTATTCCGAATGCATCCTGGCAGGCATGCGGGTGGCATCGGCGTTCCATGCCATCAGCGGGTTGTCCGCCGTGCGTTCGCCCAATAGGTAGTGCCGGATGACGCGGCTCCAGATCAGGTCGTTGGAGCGCAAGAGCTGAAACGCCCCCGCCATCTGGTCCGCTTTGAGATAGCCACGCATGGCCATCATATCCTCAAGGAAGGCGACCTGGCTTTCGTTGATGAAAAGACCAAGCTCGCCGGGATCAGAGAAATCCACCTGTGACGCCAGCAAGTTGACAGTGCGCAGGCTGGTGTCGCCATCGCGCGCCATTGCTGCGGCTACGATCGACAACAAGGTGCCGCCAAGGCAGTAGCCGACCGCATGAATATGTTCCGCGCCAAGGGATTTGATCCGGGCCATGGCCGCCCGGACACCAATATCGACATAGTCCTGCATGGAAAGCGCGGCGTCCGTATCATCCGGGTTTTTCCACGACATGATGAAGACCTCAAAGCCCTGATCGCGCAAATAGGCCACCAATGACCTTTGGGCGGTCAAGTCCAGAATATAGTATTTCATGATCCAGGCGGGCACGATCAGGATCGGTTCCGGGTGCACCTGCGCGGTCGTCGGGCGGTACCGGATCAGCTCCATCAATTCGTTGCGCATGATGACATCGCCCGGCGTGGTGGCGAGGTCTTCGGCAACGCAGAAGGTGCTCGCGCGGCGCGGGGACTTCGATATCAACCGGTTGAAGTCTTCGATCCAATACCGCGCCCCACGGATCAGGTTTTGGCCCAGCTCCTCACGCGTGCGCTCCTGTACCTGCGGATTTGTGGCCAGAAAGTTCGCCGGCGACCACATGTCGATCCATTGCCGCATTGCGAAATTGACGATCTGGGCGTGTTTGGGATCAACCCCTGGCATGTTGGTTGTGGCCGCGTCGCACCAGTTTTGCGCCGCCATGCTTGCCTGAGCAAAGAGGTTATAGGGATAGGTGGCCCAGGCGGGATCGGCGAAACGCGGGTCCGTTGCCGGATCAAGGTCAGGGAAGTTTGTCAGGCCCAGCTTCAGCAATTCTGTCTGTTTGTCGGGGGAGGCCAGCAGATGCAAAGACCAATCGAGGTAGGCCGTTGCGAGGGCCGCAGGGGACAGCCCTCCCGTCCACTGGCCCAAGGCCGCGTGCCACCGCGGATCAAGGCCGCGCTCTTTGGTTTCTGTTCCGCTCATAGCTGTGATCTTTCAACAAGGCTGACACCGGCGGAAATCGCGTCGCTGGGGTGGGTCACCACACGCTCGCCCGGTTCCAGACCGGCCTGCACCTCGGTCATCTGCCCATTGCGCCGCCCGAGTGTGACGTTGCGCATTTCGGCAATGCCATCGCGCGCGACAAAGACCGCCCACGCCGTGCCATCCCGGAACACGGCGCTGAGGGGCACCTGCAAAACGTCCTCTGCGTGCCACTCGACAATCCGGAGGAAAACCGAGAACCCATCGCCGAGATTGGACCGCTCCTCCTGCGGGCTTGTCAGTGTGAAATAGGCGTCCACGCGCTGTTCCTCGATGCCCAGAGCTGAAACCTTGGTGCGCGCCTTGGGCTCAATTCTATCAAGTTTGGCCTGCAGGACATTGGGCCCGCCCCAGCGTTCCACATAAGCCAGCGCACCGGGTTCCAGCCGGACGGCATCGTTCGACAGGATGTCGGCGACAAGTTCCAGGTCATCCGGATCTCCGATGCTGACCAGCGGCGCACCGATGGTAACCGGGCGTTCGCTCATGGCGGAGACGGAGAGAATGACCCCGTCCGCCGGCGATGTCAGCTCAATACAACAGTTTGATCGCGCGCTTGCCGTGGCTTCGGGGTCCAGAAGGCTCGCTCTGGCGCGTCCGATCACCCCTTCGGCCATGTCAATGCGCGCCTGCGCCGCGTCAACGGTTGCAATTGCGACGGCGAGCCTCTGGCTGTTGTCTTCCAACTGGGTGATTGAGGACACACCGCGGGCCACCAGTGCCTTGGTGCGGTCAAACTGGGATTGGGCAAATCGTTTGGTTTCCTCCGCCTGCTTCAGATCGGCCTGTGCCACGTGGCGTGAGGCGAGGGCCTCCTGCAATGCCGCCTCGGCCTGCAGGCGCGACCGCGTATCCAAGAGCGCAGAGGAGGAGGGTTGAACGACGGCAACAACCGTCTCGCCTGCGCGGACAGCATCGCCCACCTCCACCGGAGACCGCAGCGCAGTGCCCGCGATGGGGGAGGCCACCTCGTAAAGATCGCGCACCTCGGTTTCGCCATCCGCATTGATGGTGATCTCAAGCGGGCCGCGCGTGACCTCTGCCAGATCAACCGGAACGGGGTCTTCGCGAAAACTGACATAGGCCAGCCCGGCGACAACAGCGACGCCAAATCCAAGCAAAAGGGTGGTACGTGTAGAATAGGCCATGGTTCATTCCCGTGTCTTCATGACAGCGACGAGGTTCAATCGGTCCAAGCGACGGCGCACGATCATCGCCGAGGCAAAGGCGGCGCAGAGCACGACGAGGCTGCCGAGCGCAAATGTGTCGGGTTTCAGCACCAGCGGGATCGCGTAAAGGTCGCTGGTAAAGGCGTTTGTCATGGCGTTGGCGATCCATGCGCCGATCAGCCAGCCAACGGGCTGGGCCATAAGGGCGATCAGCATCATCTCACCGACGAGGATGTAGGAAACCTCGCCACGGTCAAACCCAAGGATGCGCAGGCTGGCAAGCTCGCGCGCGCGCTCTGAAAGCTGAATACGCGCGGCGTTGTAGGTGACGCCAATTGTGATCAGCACGGCGATGGCGATGTAGATTGAATTCATCACCGTGACGTTCCGGTCGACCGTTTCTTCAAACGACCGGCGGTTTTCATTCATTTCGATGATCCCGGTAATGCCGGGTATCTCCTTGATTTCTAGGTGCAATGCCGCGGTGTATCGGTCGTCCAGGGTCATGTTCGCGGTCGAGATGCGTGGCGCCTGGCGAAAGAGGGCGTTGAGGAATTCCAGATCCATGTAGGCCCCTAGGCCAAAATGCTGCTCCACCAGCCCGGTGACCAGCAGCGGATAGGTGCCGCGTCGACCGCTGAGGAATTCCGCGCCGATGGTGTCACCGCTTCGCACGTCAAGTTGTCTGGCCAGCCGTTCGGAGAGCAGAATGCCACCCGGGGGCGCGGCAATGGGTTGTCCTTGCGCATCCAGCACACGACTGAGATCGGTGCCGGGGCGGCGGGCTTCGACGGCCAGGCGTTTTGACCGGTGCCCATGACGCAGCACAGCCGTATGGAATTGCTGGCTTTCGGCCTGCAGCACGCCGGGCAGCCTGCGTATATCTTCCAGGGTTGCTTCGGGCAGATCCTCATCGAAGATCAACATCGCGTCCTGCCGGTTGGTCTGATAGAAGGCCAGGTCAACGATCTCATCCAGAGCGTCATTGATGAAGATGGAGGCGATGACCGAGGCAACCGCCAGCGCCAGCCCCAGCGACGTCAGAAAGCTGCGCAGGGGCCATCGCAGCAGGCTGCGCAGGATCATGATCGTTGGCTGGGTCAGTCGCAAGCTGACCATCGCCTCATCGATCAGGGACCGTTTGAACCGTGGCGGGGCAGGGGGCTGCATTGCAATTGCAGGCGCGAGCTTTGCCGCCTTGAGGGCGGCCTGTGCAGCCCCAAGGCATGTGGTGGCCAACCCGGCCAGACCAGCGGCGGCATAGACCCAGTAGGACACGCGAAAAATCACGAAGGGGAAATTGAAGAATTCCGCGTATTGCAAGGCGGTCGTACGGGCCAGCGCCGTGCCTGCGATCCAGCCCAGAATGACGCCGACCACCGCGATCAGACCCGCCAGCATCAGGTAATGCAGGCAAACTTCTGTCTTGGAGTAGCCTATGGCCTTCAGCAGCCCGATTTCGCTGCGTTCCAGCGCAATGATCCGGCTCATCACCATGCTGACCAAGAACCCAGAAATGCCAAAGAAGATCGGCGGGAGGATGGCCGCCATCCCCTTCAACTGGTTGATTTCGGCATCAAGAAACGCATCGGATTGATGGGTGGTGCGGTCATAGGCACCCAGCCCGCCATAGGGTTCCAGCAGATCGTCGAGAGCATCCATCACGGGCTCGGCGGACGTGCCGACGGCCAAGGCGATGGCCACGTCATTGAAGGCGCCCTCCATATCGAATGCGGCGGCGGCGGCGCGTTCAGACATCCAGATGATCCCGAAGGAAACATTGTCCGGCATCAGGGCACCGGGCCCGATGGTATAGACAAACTCCGGCGACAGCGCCGTGCCGACGATGGTCAACTCGCGTTTCTGACCCTTGAGATTGGCACTGAAGCGGTCACCAAGCTGAAAGCCGTTGGCCTGCGCAAAGGGCGCATTCACCACAACCTCGCTGGTCACCACGGGATCGGGAAATCTGCCCTGAACCAGCAGCGGCACATTCAGGACCGGATCGGCGTTTTCCGGGTAAGACAGGATCCGTCCTACCGCGATCTTGGTCTGCGCCGGAATGTCCAGAATTGCATAACCCGCCACCCGTGCTTCGACGCTCAGCACACCGTCAATGCGCGTAATTTCCGAAAGCAGTGAGAGCGGCGCACGGGTGGCATGCACAAAGACATCCGCAAACCTGTTGCGTTCGTAGTAGGCCGTGCGCGTCTCTGACAAGGCTGTGTACATTCCCACGGAGGTCAGCAGGATCGCGACACCACAGGCCAGGACCAAAGCGATGGCCACCGCCTGTATCCACAAGCGTTTGAAATCACGTAGCAGCTTCTTGTCGATTGCCTGCACCGTCGGTCACCACGCAATCTCGGAGGGCGCAAGCCGCTCGGTGTTGACCCGGGTTTCGCTGATCTTGCCGTCCTGGAAAAAGATCACCCGGTGCGCCATGCGCTGGATTTCGGCGTTATGGGTGATGACAACCGTTGTGGTGGCGAACCGCTCGTTGATGTCGCGCAATACCTCGAGCACCTGAACGCCGGTGGTGCTGTCCAGCGCACCGGTGGGTTCATCGCACAGCAATATCTGCGGGCGTTTGGCGATGGCACGCGCAATGGCCACGCGTTGCTGTTCGCCGCCCGACATCTCGGAGGGGAAGTGATCCATGCGTTTGCCCAGGCCCACAAGGTCCAGGGCTTCGGCGGCGGGCATCGGATCAGGGGCCACATCCGTGACCAGCTGCACGTTTTCGCGGGCGGTCAGGCTGGGGACCAGGTTGTAGAACTGAAAGACAAACCCCACATGATCGCGGCGGTATCTGGTAAGACCACGATCGGACATATCGGTCAGTTCCGTATCCGCAAACCACACCCGGCCATCCGTCGCATGATCGAGACCGCCCAGGATGTTGAGCAGCGTGGATTTGCCACTGCCCGAAGGGCCGAGCAGGACCGCCAGCTCACTCTTGTAGAGCTCAAGGCTGACGCCATCCAGCGCATAAACCTTCACCTCGCCGGTGTCATAAACCTTGGTGATGTCTTCGGTTCTGAAAATGATCTCGGGCACGCATGTCTCCTGCTTTTTGCGTGCTACAGGATGGCGATGTGCGGCGATTGATCGATCTCAATTCGCGACCGAGGAAGTTTGGACCTCTGCCAGATCTTTCAGAAACCGTTCGATAATACGGCCTTCCTGTTCGGTATCCTCCAGAGAATTCGCAACACAGGCGGTTGCTGCAAAACTGCGGCCCAAATCCTTTGATCCGGCCGCATAGGCCTTGGCAGGGGGTGAATGTGCGGCGTTGGTCAGGAAAAGCGCGACGGTGTCGGGCAAGTCGATGTCGCCTTTGAGCAGCGCCCGGAGCGGTGTCGCGGGAAAGGACGTCCAAACCGGCCCGCATAGGATGATCCGGTCAAACCCGGCAAGAGACGTGAACGCCTGTGGTGCCAGACGGTGGTTTTGCATCAGGCTGTCGAACCCTGCCCGCATGTAGCCGAAAACGCCATTTGCATAGGCTGGCGCCCCGATCTCCAGCAGATCGCTGTGCAGCGCCTGTGCCAGCTTGGATGCAATACGTTTGGTATGTCCGGATCGTGAATAGAAAACGACACCGGTTTTGGGCAGGTCTTGATCCATGCGAAGTCCTCCAGTGAGATTAGGGTACTTCTGGCAGGCTGCGCCGCGTATATGTTGATAAATGTCAAACACGCAGCGTGAAAACAGGCGTATCAGAACCGGAAAATGGACAAGGCAGATGCTGACAGTACCATCATGGAGAGCGAGTTTTCCCGGGCTTGCGGGAATATCCGAGGATGTCTCGCGTCTTTTGGATAAACGGGCACAGGCCATCCAGTTGAAACAGGGCACGGTGATTTTCGGGCCGGGTAATCCTGCTGAAAACCTGCTGTTGCTGATGTCCGGGACGGTGCGGGTTCAGCAGTTGTCGGAAGCGGGGCGGGAGATCGTCCTGTACCGTGTGCATTCCGGGGAAAGCTGTGTGCTGACGACGGCCTGTCTTCTCGCCTTCGAGGATTATTCCGCTGAAGGGATCGCGGAAACCGATGTCGAGGCCATTCTGATCCCACGCGATGCCTTCGATGAGTTGATGGCGGTGTCCAAAGATTTCCGCGCCTTTGTCTTCGAGGCCTATTCCAAGCGGATTACCGATCTCTTTCTGGTGATCGAAGAGATTGCCTTCAAGCGACTGGACATTCGCGTTGCGCAAAAGCTGCTGGAACTGAAGGGCGCGCAAAACACATTGCATCTTACGCACCAACAGCTGGCCATCGAATTGGGGACAGCCCGGGAGGTGATCTCGCGCCAACTCAAAGAGTTCGAGCGCCGGGGCTGGCTTGGCCTGGGCCGCGGTGTCATTGAACTGCTGGACGCGGTCGCGCTTGGACGTCTTGCCCAAACACCCTGATGCATCCGCCGTGTGACTTTATCACCGACGCACCCCGACCAGAAGGTGCATGGTGGTCAAAAGCAATCAGTGATGGAGATGGAAATGACTGCAAATTTGGGAAATCTGGATCGTGTCGCCCGCGTAATCCTCGGGCTGGCGCTTTTCATTGCGCCCTTGCTCAATGTGCCCGCCATCTGGTCCAGCAGCATTCTGGCCTATGTCAGTATGGCGGCTGGTGTTGTCTTTGTCGCAACCGCCTTTTTCCGGTTCTGCCCGCTTTACCGGTTGCTTGGCGTCTCAACCTGCAAGCTCTGAGGGATGGAGACGTCGTTTACACCATTCTTGTCGCTCAGCGGTGGGTTGATGATTGGCCTGGCTGCCGTGCTGCTGATGTGGCTGCGCGGTCGGATCATGGGCGCAACAGGCATCCTTGCCGGGGCGCTTATGCCGAACAACCTTGATGATTGGATTTGGCGGGTGATGTTGCTGGCCGGTATGCTGTGCGGCCCTTGGGTTTATTTTGCCATCACCGGGCAGCTGCCAGAGATCAATGTGCAGGTACCCACCGGCCCGCTGATGCTGGGCGGGTTTATCGTGGGCGTTGGCGTGACGCTGGGAAGCGGGTGCACCTCCGGGCATGGTGTCTGTGGATTGGCGCGTTTATCACCCAGATCCATGGCTGCGACCGGAACCTTCATGCTGACCACCGGCATCACGGTCTATGTGGTGCGGCACATGTTGGGGGCATAGCACATGCGCAACTTTCTGACATTCCTGATTGGCGTTCTCTTTGGGACCGGGATAGCCCTATCGGGCATGGCGAACCCGGCCAAGGTTCTGAACTTCTTTGATGTCGCTGGTACATGGGACCCCAGTCTCGCATTCGTCATGGGCGGCGCTGTGTGTGTCACGTTTCTCGGCTATCAGATTGTGCTGAAACGGTCGGCGCCCGTATTCGAGCCGAGATTTGAGATGCCCAAGCAGCATGCGCTTGATCCACGGCTGATTTTGGGTGCGGGTCTGTTCGGTATCGGCTGGGGGATTGCTGGTTTTTGCCCAGGGGGTGCTTTACCAGCATTGGGGACGTTTAACGCAAGTGTGGTCCTCTTCGTCGCAGCGTTGATTGTTGGCATGCTGGTCACGCGTTTGGTTCTGGGCAGGCGGCTGTTACGCGCTCGCCACGCGCAACAAAGCACGTCATAGCGAAAGAGTTATAATTCGCATTATGTAAAATATTTATGGAAGGTGTATTGTTTTATCGATCTGTTCGGTCCGGTGAGTTCTCTCATCAGCATTCGTATCCATTGCGTTGATAACAGTCCCAGCCTTCTGCCAATCGCCGTGTTTACGGGTGTCTTTTGCCCAATATGAAATTCACAAATCAGAGATGTCAAAAACCGGGCAAAATTTTCTTGACCATTTTTCTACCTAATAGTAGGTAGTCATTTATTGAAACCATTACTGGAGTACACTCCCATGAAAATCTACGACGTCGAAGGCTTCCCGAACCCGGCGCGGGTGCGCATCGCGCTGGCGGAAAAAGGTGCAACAGACAAAGTGGAATTTGTCCCGGTTGACGTTATGGGCGGTGAGCATCGCACCGACGCTTTCAAAGCCAAAAACCCTGATGCGGGTGTTCCATGCCTTGAGCTGGCGGATGGGAGCCACATTTCTCAATGCACCGCAATCACAGAGTATATTGACCGCCATTTCGAAGGCGCTTCGCTGACCGGGGAAACACCAAAGGAACGGGCGCAGATTTCCATGATGAATTTGCGTGCTGAGAACGGCTTGCTGAATGCCGTTGGTACCTATTTTCACCATGCAACGCCAGGACTGGGGCCTGATCTTGAAACCTATCAATGCGCTGAATGGGGCAGCAAACAGAAGGAAGTGGCGGGCGAAACCATGACTTACCTGGATGAGGTTCTGGCCGACAACGAATATCTCGCAGGGAATGCCTTCTCGATTGCCGATATCACGGCCTTTGCAGGACTGGCGTTTGCCGATCTTGCTAAGGTAGAAATCCCTGAAACCCTGTCCAACCTGATCGCCTGGCGCGAAAAGGTCGCCGCCCGCCCCAGTATCGCTGGGTAAACGACACTTCCACTCACGTCGAAAGGACGACAAATGGAACTGAATGCGAATTTTAACGAACGTGTGGTTGTTCACTCCGATCAGCTTGACTGGCATGCGTCACCGATGCCCGGTGTGGACCGGCGCATGCTGGACCGCATTGGCGTTGAAGTTGCCCGCGCAACCACCATCGTGCGCTATGCACCGAACAGCAAGTTTTCCGCGCATACCCATACGGGCGGCGAAGAATTCATCGTCTTGGAAGGGGTGTTTCAGGACGAACATGGCGATTTCCCCGAAGGCACTTATGTGCGAAATCCGCCAACGACCTCGCATACGCCAGGGTCGGAACCGGGCTGCATAATCTTCGTGAAGCTGTGGCAGTTCGACATGGAAGATCGCACCCAGTTTCGCAAGAATATGGCGGAAGAGCTGTCGGCTCCTGTGAACGGTGTGGCGACCGCTGAGCTGCACCGCGACGAACGCGAGACGGTGACCTACAGCCACATAGATGCCGGTGCGACACTTGAAAATGCGGATGCAGGCGGCATCGAAATGTTGGTGATCGCCGGGTCCGTTGTGGAGAGCGGCGATACGCTTGGCAAAGGCGCATGGCTGCGCTTGCCGGAAGGCGCAACGCTGTCTGCCGTCGCCGGGGGCGAAGGTGCAAAAGTCTGGATCAAAACCGGTCATTTGCCGCACGCCCAGCCTCCTGCCGTTTGATGGGCCACGGTAAAACCCACCGATTTGCTGCGAAAAAGGGGCGGACCAGTGTCGGCTCCTTTTTGCGGAATTTTGCGCAAGAGGTTTGACCACATGCGAACTCTGATCATCGGGGGCGGCCTGTCTGGTCTTGCACTCGCCGAGATGCTGGAGGCGCGGGGTCAGGATTATCTGCTCCTGGAGGCGCGCGCGCGTTTTGGCGGGCGCATCAAGATAGAACATCATGACGGTGTTGGTTTTGACATGGGGCCTGCATGGTTCTGGCCGGGCCAGCCACGCCTATTGGCGCTGACAGAGCGTTTGGGTTTGGAAAAATTTGACCAATTCTCTGACGGTGCCCTGACCTTTGAGGATGAAAACGGACGGGTTCAGCGCGACCGTGGGTTTGCGTCGATGCAAGGATCCTGGCGTCTCAAGGACGGGCTTGGCGCGCTCACTCAAGGGCTTGTCGACAGGCTTCCCGCTGCGCGCAAACGCTTGAATGCCCATGTGACGCAGCTTGAACTGACCGCTGAGGGTGCGACCGCAGTAACCAAGGGCGGGGAAACATTTGCCGCTGATCGGCTTGTGCTCGCCCTCCCCCCACGTCTGGCCGCCGAAATCGGTTATACCCCAGCCCTGTCCGCGGACGCCCTTCATGCGCTCAAATCTGTGCCGACCTGGATGGCAGGTCAGGCGAAAGCGATGGCGATATATGACAGGCCATTTTGGCGCGAGGCCGGATTATCAGGGGACGCGATGAGCCGGTTCGGGCCGATGGTCGAAGTTCACGATGCCTCGCCTGCCCATGGTGGACCCTATGCATTGTTTGGTTTCATCGGTGTGCCGCCTGAAAATCGTGGGGAAGAAAAGATCCTGCGCCAGCATCTGGTATCGCAACTGAGCCGCCTCTTTGGGGCAGCGGCAGAAAACCCGGTTGCCCTTTACATCAAAGACTGGGCGATTGATCCGCACACCGCAACGGCTTCTGACCGGAAACCGATACATGCGCATCCAACCTATGCCATGCCGCAAAGCATGGTGGGGGTATGGGATGGTAAGCTTCACCTCGCCGGTACCGAAGTGGCGCCGCAATTTGGCGGCTACCTCGAAGGGGCTTTGGAAGCCGCCGAAAACGTATTAAGCACGCTCGACAGCTGAAGAATGGGCCAAACCATGGTGACTGACACAAAAACCGCACTTCTGGATTCCGCAGAACGGGCCGCACGCACGCGTGGTTTCGACGGCTTCAGCTATGCTGACCTGGCACAGGACGTCGGCATTCGCAAAGCGAGCATCCACCATCATTTCCCGACCAAGGCGGCCCTGTCTGTCGCGCTGATGCAGCGGTATTCTGAAGACCTTGAACGCGCCTGCGCCCAGATCGATGAAACCGTCCCGACAGCGGCCGGGCGGCTGCGCGCATTGATTGACCGCTACCGCGCTGCGCTCAATGGCGGCAAGAGCCTGTGCCTCTGCGTGTCATTTTCAACCAGTCGCGAGAGCCTGCCGCCGGAGGTCATCGACCAGATCCGCCGCTTTCGTTTGATGATGATCAACTGGCTGGAAACCGTGTTTGAAACGGGTAGGATGGACGGCACGATTGGCGATGTCGTCACGTCCGCCGCTGAAGCATCTGCCGCATTGCCCTTGCTCGAAGGGGCGCAGCTGACGGCGCGGGCGGAAGAAGACCCGGCGCTATTCGACACTGCATTGCAGCTCTTGCGGGCAAGACTGCGCTAAGGCGCGCCGCCCCAAACCCCTTAACCTGGGACGTGCCGCCTCAAGATCGAACCAGTCGGATTTCAAATTCGCAGCGGGCATGACCCTGACAGCCACACTTTGTCTCAACAGCACGGCAGCGCCGGTGGACCAGCGCGCGGTAGAGGTGCTCGAACACGGCGACATGCCAGTGGCACGTCACGTCGCGGTGCGTTTCTCCCCGGATCAGAGGGTTGTTCTCGATTTGAAAATGCCAGGGCGTGAGTGCCCGAAAGCGCCCTGATCCCGCAAAGGTCCAGGCATGTTGCGAAATTGCGCGTGCAAGGATGTAGGCCGCGAGGCTGGCAGGCAAGGCTTTCAGCACCACTTGCACCGGTCGCGGAATGCGGTGTTTCAAGATATAGGCTGCGGTCCTCTGTCCGGCGATTTTTGACAGTCTGATGGCCGCGCCAGGCTCTTCATGGCGGAGCTGACGGTGCAAGCGTGCGGCGTCCCGCTCAGGTATCATGCTCTTGCCGTCGGGTGCTCCTGTCAGACCGGCATTGGCCATCAATTCCGTCACTCTGCGCCTGCCGCCGTATTCCTCAACAACGGGCAGCAGCTGCAATATTGCGTTTGGACCGATCAAACCGGTCTGGTCGGCGCCATCCTCAGGCATCCCCCATTTGTTCGGTGCTGCCACCGCAAGCACGGGCGGCGGACCGCTCCTTCATCTGTGCGCGAACCGCTTCGCGCCGCTCGGCCGCCTGGGCGGCACGATCCGCTGCGGCCTCCCAATCATCCAGTTGCGCTTCTGCCAGTTCCCGGGTTTCGTCAAAATGAAAATCCACCTTGGATTTGGTCTGCGGGCCCCAATAACCTGCCTTGCCGAGATCATAGAATGTACGTTTGTATCCCGCTTTGAGGAAGGCATAGAGGCACCCCAGAAGGTATCGCCGCCGGAACCCCGTGCCGCGCCATGGGTAGTGAAACAGCGCTTTTTTCGAATAAAACCGGCGGTAATTGTTCATCACCCCGTCCAGCAATTCGCCGCGTTCCATCTGGGCGGGCTTCATGATCGGGGTGACAAAATTGTATTTGCTGAAGTCGTAGATCTCGACCTGGTCCTTGAGTTCCTGAAACAACGGCGTGAAAGGCCAAGGCGTATACATCGACCAATTCGCCAGATCGGGCTGCCAGTCCCAGGCCATCTTGTAGGTTTCTTCCAGCGTTTCAGGCGTTTCATTGTCCAGCCCGACGATGAACTGCGCCTCCACCAGAATATCGGCGTCGCGCAGCAGTTTGATCGCGGTCTTGTTCTCTTCGACCTTGGTTTCCTTATTGAACACGTCCAGCTTCATCTGCGCCGCAGCCTCGGTGCCCAGACTGACGTGTACCAACCCGGCCTTGCGATAGAATTTAAGCAGGTCCTTGTCGCGGTAGATGTCCGTCACCCGCGTATTGATGCCCCATTTGACCCGTTTCGGCAGGTCGCGGGCGATCAGCTCCTCGCAGAAGGCGATGAATTTCTTCTTGTTGATGGTGGGTTCCTCGTCGGCCAGAATGAAAAACCCGACACCGTGGTTGTCCACCAGGTCTTCGATCTCATCGACCACATGTTTGGGATCTCTTACCCGGTAATCGCGCCAGAACTTCCATTGGCTGCAGAAGGAGCAGGTAAAGGGACATCCGCGCGCCAGATTCGGGATCGCCACGCGGGTCCCCAGCGGGATGTAGATGTATTTCGACCATTCCAGAACGGTCCAATCGGGTTTGATCTTTTCCAGATCCTTGACCGTGGAGGCCGCCTGCGTTGCAACGATCTCGTCCTGATCGACAAAGGCGAGGCCCTTGATCTTGCGCCGCTCCGCGGGCCAGCGTCCGTCCTCGATGGCCAGCATCAGTTCTGTGCAGATCTCCTCGCCTTCCCCACGGACGATCACGTCGATCCAGGGCGCTTCGGACAAAACTTGCTTGTACATGAAAGTAGCATGCACGCCGCCCATCACCCGTACAGCATCGGGGATAACCTGCGACGCGATTTTCAACACATCTTCGGCCTTGTAGATGGAGGGGGTGATGGCGGTGACCCCAACCACATCCGGTTTCAGCGCCTCCATTTCCTGCGCGAGATCCGCATCGGTTTTGTTGTCGGTCATCGCATCGATGAAATGCACATCATCGAAACCGGCTTGTCGGAGGTGTCCGGTCAGATAGGCGACCCAGGCAGGGGGCCAGGTGCCGGCAATCTCTGCCCCGCCGGAACGGTAATTTGGATGGACGAATAGAATACGCATCTGACATACCTCCTGATACTGTCAGATTTAGTTTACACTTCTGCCATCACTTTAACTTGACCTGAGTCAACAAAGGTCATTTTGGCCGGAATAAGGCGACAGGTGCTAAGACGCTTTGGAATACATGCCCAATGCGACCTTGCTGTGGTCGTACATATTGGCCACCAGACGTGCCAGGTGTCGACCGTCCGAGCGCAAGGCAAGCTGCTCTGGCGTGCGCGCGATAAGGTCGCCGAACCGTTCACATACCGCGTCGTGATCGGTATCGAGCGTTTCCGTCAGCGTGCCAAAGGTATCGCGCAACTCTGTCAGATCCGCTTTGAAATTGCACATGATCATCTCGACAAGGCGCGCGCGCATGATGTCATCCGGTGAATGCACATGCCCGCGGAACCCGGCCAGCGCCCCCTCCTGGATTCGCTGAATATAGGCGGCGGTGGCAGAGGCGTTTTGCACATACCCCTGCTCAAACCGCGAAATCGATGACGCCCCAATGCCGATCAGGGTCTGGCAGCTGTCTTCGGTGTAGCCTTGGAAATTACGCCGTAAATGCCCGGTGCGGGCCGATATGGCCAGACGGTCATCCGGTTTTGCGAAGTGGTCGATCCCAATCGCGTCCATCCCCGCGCCCTGAAACTTCGATGCGGCCAGTTCCGACAGCGCGTGACGGGTTTCATCATCGGGCAGCGAGGCGTCCTTGATCAGATTCTGGCGCTTGGACATATGCGGCACATGTGCGTAGCCAAAAAGCGCGATACGGTCCGGGTCCAGCTGCAGCGTTTTGTCGATGGAGGCGTCGATTTTTGCAAGCGTCTGAAAGGGCAGCCCGTAGACCAGATCCGCGTTCAGCGAATGAATGCCCACATCGCGCAGCATATCGACGCAATCGCGCGTCTGCTCGAAACTCTGCTGGCGTCCAATGGCCTGCTGCACATCTTCGGCAAAGTCCTGAATGCCGATACTGGCGCGGGTCATGCCAACCTCCGAAAGTGCCGCGATCTTGTCCGCGTCGACCATCGTCGGATCGATTTCCACCGAAAACTCGAAATCACCATCAGGGGGAATGACGCCCCTGATGTCTTCCGCCAGTTGATGAATCCACTCAGGTTGTAAAATGGTGGGCGTACCGCCGCCCCAATGCAACCTGCCCATGCGCACGCCTTCGGGCAGCGTTTCGCGCAAAAGCGCCAATTCCGCTTTCACAACGTGCAGGTATCGCTCGACCGGGCCAAGCGTCTGGGTCCCTTGGGTCCGGCAGGCGCAAAACCAGCAGAGCCGTTCACAAAACGGGATATGCACGTAGATGGACACCGGCACATCCGGGTCCAGTGCGCTGAGGCATTGCGTCTGGAAACCGGCGCCCACATCCTTGGTGAAGACGGTGGCAGGGGGATAGCTCGTGTATCGAGGTATCCGGGCGTCAAAAAAGCCCAAGGCTCTGAGTTGATCATTCTTCATGGGCGCGACTTTACCGCCGCGCGCCATGGCGTCTTTGACATAGGACAAGCTGCAGATTTTCGGTGGCGTGTGCCCAGACGGAAAGCTGCGCGTTTTAAAGCGAGGCCGTGATCCCGCCATCGACAAAAACGGTTGTGCCATTCACGAAGGATGACGCGTCAGATGCCAGGAAAATGCAGGTCCCGACCAATTCGTCGACCTTGCCCCAGCGTCCGGCGGGCGTGCGTTTTTCCAGCCAGGCGGAGAATTCCGGATCGGCGACAAGCGCCGCATTCAAGGGCGTATCGAAATATCCCGGGGCCAGACCGTTACACTGCAACCCGTGCTTCGCCCAATCCGTGGCCATCCCTTTGGTCAGGTTGGCCACCGCCCCCTTGGTCATCGTATAGGGGGCGATCCCAGGCCGGGCGAGTGCGGTTTGTACGGATGCAATGTTGATGATCTTGCCCTGCCCGCGGCCGATCATGTGCCGTGCGCAGGCCTGCCCGACGTGAAAGACGCTGGCGATATTGGTCTGCATCAGCCGTTCAAAGGCATCCGCCGGGAAATCTTCGAGCGGCGTGCGATGCTGCATACCGGCGTTGTTGACGAGGATGTCGATCGCGCCCGTTTCCGCTTCAAAGCCATCCACGGCACGGCGGACAGCGTCGTGATCGGTGGCATCAAACGGCAGCACATGGGTGGTGCCTTCGAATTGCGCGGCGGCGGCATCAAGCTTGCCCGTGTCCCGCCCGTTCAGCACCACTTCGGCGCCTGCGGCCTGCAAGCCCTTGGCCAATGCAAAGCCGATGCCCTGCGAGGACCCGGTGATCAGGGCACGCCGCCCGGTGAGGTCAAATAATTTAAGGCTCATAGGGGTCTCTCTTTGCGCTCGACGTCAATTCCGAAGCTCGTTATGTTACCGGTAACGTAAGAAGTCAAGCAAACTGAAGGTCGCCGAAGTGCGGCCAGGGAGAAGACCTGATGAAATCGCTGGTGATCCACGCCCCCCGTGATCTGCGGATCGAAGACACCCCGGAGGAAACGCCCGGTCCGGGCGAGGTACAGGTCGCGATTGCGACCGGCGGGATTTGTGGTTCGGACCTGCATTATTATCAGCATGGCGGCATCGGTACGATTCGTCTGAAAGAGCCGATGATCCTGGGCCATGAGGTATCCGGGCATATCACGGCTCTGGGGGATGGGGTTTCCGGATTGAAACTTGGCCAGCTTGTCGCGGTGTCGCCCTCGCGCCCCTGCTACGCTTGTGCCTATTGCCATGAGGGCAAACTCAATCATTGCCTGAACATGCGCTTTTACGGCTCCGCCATGCCCTTCCCGCATATTCAGGGCGCGTTTCGTCAGGTGCTGGTGGCGGATCAGGCCCAATGCGCGCCTGCGGATGGGCTTACAGCTGGCGAAGCGGCCATGGCAGAACCGCTGGCCGTTTGCCTGCATGGCGCGCGGCAGGCGGGGGAGCTTTTGGGCAAACGCGTTCTGGTAACCGGCTGCGGCCCCATTGGGCTTTTGTGCATCCTGGCCGCGCGCCGCGCGGGTGCTGCGGAAATCGTGGCAACGGATCTGACGGATTTCACCCTGAAAATGGCCGCCGAAAACGGTGCGGACCGGGTGATCAACTCCGGCAAGGAGCCCGAAGCGCTGAAAGAATACGAGGCGGACAAGGGCACCTTTGACGTGCTCTTTGAATGCACCGGCGTCGCCCCTGCCCTCGCTTCGGGCATTGCCGCACTGCGCCCGCGCGGGACCATCGTGCAACTGGGCCTTGGCGGGGATATGCAGGTGCCGGTTCAGGCGATCACCGCCAAAGAGCTGCAATTGCGAGGGTCTTTTCGGTTCCATGAGGAGTTTTTCACCGGTGTCGCATTGATGCGCAAAGGGTTGATCGACGTGAAACCGCTGATCACCCAAACCCTTGATCTTGCGGATGCGGTTGCGGCCTTTGAGCTGGCCGCCGACCGCACGCAAGCCATGAAGGCACAGATTGCCTTCGGGTGATGGCGCGGGCTTTAACAGAGACAAACGGGCCTTTTGATTTGGCACACAGGTGCTATCGTTTGGCTGACAAAATGAGGAGGCGCGGCAGTGTCATTCTTTGAAGTACACGACCCGGTTTTTGGGCAATACGTGTTGGGAAATGCGCCGGTGAAACAACTGGCGACCGGCTTCGACTGGGTTGAGGGGCCGGTGTGGTTCGGCGACGCCGGTTGCCTGTTGTTCTCGGACATTCCGAACAACCGCATCCTGCGTTGGACGCCTGAGGTGGGCATCACCACCTATCGTGCGCCGTCCAACTATGCCAATGGCCACACGCGCGACAATGTGGGGCGCCTGGTGTCCTGCGAACACGGCACACGCCGGGTCACCCGCACGGAACTGGACGGTAGCATTACAGTGATCGCAGACAGCTATGACGGCAAACCGCTCAATTCCCCGAACGATGTTGTGGTGAAATCCGACGGGTCGATCTGGTTCAGCGATCCGCACTATGGCATCATGACCAACTACGAAGGGTTTACAGGGCAACAGGAAAATCCCTGTGTCGTCTACCGGGCCGATCCGGAAACGGGTGCGCTGGATGTTGTGGTCGACGATATGAATTGTCCCAACGGCCTGGCGTTTTCCCCGGACGAAAGCCTGCTTTATGTGGCCGATACGGGGCGGATGTTTTCGGATGATGCGCAGCACATCAGGGTCTATGATGTCACCGGCAATGCGGTTCAGAACGGCAGACATTTTCACACCATCGATCCGGGTGCCGCAGACGGGATGCGCATTGATACCGACGGTAATTTGTGGTCATCGGCTGCGGATGGGGTACATTGCATCGCGCCGGATGGGCGACTATTGGGGAAAATTCTTGTGCCTGAACTGGTTTCAAACATCTGCTTTGGTGGACGGGCCAAGCACCAACTCTATATCACCGCAACCACCAGCATCTACCGCGTGACCCTGAACCGTTCCGGCGTGCAGTTTCCATGAGCAGCGAGATCGGCCTGATCGGTCTTGGCACCATGGGTGCGGCACTGGCGCTGAACATCGCGGAGAAAGGTTTCGACATCGCGGTGTGGAACCGCACCACGCAGGTGACGCGGGATTTCCATGGCACTGCGGGTGATCTGGCCCCGCGCATCACCCCGACAGACAGCCTTGAGGATTTTGTTCAGGCCATCAAGGTGCCGCGCGCGATCATTCTGATGGTACCGGCGGGCGACATCGTTGATGCGCAAATTGAAGCGCTGCGGCCCTTGCTCGGCCCTGACGATCTGATCATCGATGCGGGCAACGCCAATTTCCACGACACCAACCGCCGCGCGCGCGAGGCGACGGGCCCGTTTCTGGGCATCGGCGTTTCGGGCGGCGAAGAAGGTGCGCGGCACGGCCCGTCGATCATGGGCGGCGGTAAACGCGACTATTGGGACCGGGTGGCGCATATTCTCGACGCCATCAGCGCGAAATACGACGGTACGCCTTGTGCGACATGGATGGGTGAAGAGGGCGCAGGGCACTTCGTCAAGGCGGTGCATAACGGGATAGAATACGCCGACATGCAAATGATCGCCGAGGTCTACGGCATTCTGCGTGACGGGATGGGCTATGATGCATTCGCTGTGGCGAAGGTATTTGATGCCTGGAATGATGGGGCATTGCGCTCCTATCTCGTAGAAATCTCCGGGAAGGTCGCAGCAGCCCAGGACGCAGCAACGGGCGGCCCACTGCTGGATGTAATCATGGATGCGGCGGGCCAAAAAGGCACTGGACGCTGGACAGTGATCGAGGCGCAGCACCTCGCCTCCCCGGTTCCGGCCATCGAGGCCGCGGTTGTGGCGCGAAATCTCTCGTCCCGCCGGGAGACTCGTGCCCTTGGCGAAGACCTGTTCGGCGCGGCCCCCAAGCCGCTCGTGGAAGATGCGCTGACCATCGATACCTTGGAACAAGCGCTGATCGCCGGGAAGATCCTCTGCTACGCTCAGGGTTTTGCGATGATTTCCGCCGCCTCCGAGGCCTTTGGCTGGGCGCTGCCCCTGCCGGATATCGCGCGGGTCTGGCGTGAGGGCTGCATCATCCGGTCCGATATGCTCAACGACATGGCGGATGCGCTCACCGACGATCCCGAGCAGAACCTGATGTTTGCGCCCTATTTTGCGGATCAGATGAAAACCACCCATGGCGCGCTCCGCCAGGTTGTCGCAGCGGCCGCCTTGCACGGGCTGCCCGCCCCGGCACTAGGCTCCGGCCTGGCGTATTTTGACGCGATGCGGACCAAGCGGGGCACGGCGAATATGATTCAGGGCCAACGCGACTATTTCGGCCTGCACGGGTTTGTACGGCTCGACGATGGCAAAAGTGATCAGCATGGGCCGTGGGCATAATAGAGCGATGTTGAACACGGCCATTTTAGCCGCGCCTGAAACGCGCTAGGCTAGCGGCCATGCCGACGCGCGCCCAACCCCGCGACGATCTGATCGTCTGCCCGCATTGCGATGCGGTCTACACTCTGGCCCGCCCCGGTCATGGCGAGCGCGCGGTCTGTCATCGCTGTGATACCGTGTTGATCATGCCGCGCCGCAAAGCGGGCCTGCAGATCATCGCCCTGTCGGTTGCGATTGTGATCCTGATCACGGCGGCCGCCATTTTCCCTTTCCTGTCGATCTCTGTCGCTGGGGCGCATAACTCGGTGTCGGTGTTGGACGCAGCCCTGGCCTTCAGCGATGGCCCGCTGGTGATCCTTTCCCTCGCGACGGCGGCACTGATCATTTTCGTCCCGCTCGCGCGTGTTTTACTGTCGCTCTACGTGTTGGTCCCCATCGTGATGGACAAGCCCCCTGCCCCCGGGGCCGCGCCGGCTTTTCGCATGGCGGAAGCGCTGCGCCCCTGGTCCATGGCAGAAATATTCGCGATTGGCTGTGCCGTCGCGCTGGTCAAGATCAGTTCGTTGGCCGATGTCAGCCTGGGCCCTGCCTTTTGGCTTTTCGCGATTCTGGTGGTTTTGGTGGTGGTGCAGGATAACTTTTTGTGCAGATGGTCGGTATGGAACGCGCTCAGCAACCCAAAGAAGTCATAAGCGCAAAGGAGATGGGTGTTGTGGCCTGCACACGCTGCATGCAGGTCTGGCCGCAGGAGGTGGAATTATGCGACCGCTGCGGGCATCGATTGGTCCAGCGTGACATCAAGAGCCTGCAGCGGGTCTGGGCGCTCTGGGTGGTCGGTCTGATGTGCTACATCCCGGCCAATCTCTATCCCATGTTGCAAACGCGCACGTTTTTCAGCGTCCAGCAGGACACCATTGTGGGCGGCGCCATCGAACTCATCGAATATGGCAGCATTGGCGTCGCCATCATCATCCTGATCGCCAGCGTGATGATCCCGATCGCGAAATTTCTAGCCATCGCATTTCTGTCGGTCTCGGTTGCGCGCCCGTCAAGTGTTTCGAAGAACCAGCGACAGTTGCTGTATGAGGTCGTGGAATACATCGGCAGGTGGTCCATGATCGACATATTTGTTGTTGCGATCCTGTCATCATTGGTGCAACTCAATGTTCTGGTGGCCATTAACCCCGGTCCAGCCAGCCTTTTTTTTGCTCTGTCCGTGATTTTCACTATGCTCTCCGCACAGGCCTTCGACAGTCGCATGATCTGGGACGCGCAGCAGCAGGGTGAAGGACAAGTGAATAATGACGAACACCCCTGAGCCGGTGCCCATTGATCCGGCGCGTGAATCTCTTTTTGGGCGGGCATCCATTGTCTGGTTGATCCCGGTCTTTGCCCTGATGATCGCGCTGGTGGTCGCATGGCAGTCCTACAATGATCGGGGGCCGCTGATCTCCATCGAGTTTGAAAATGGCGCGGGCATCGCCGCCGGCCGGACCGAATTGCGGTTTCGCGATGTCAAAGTCGGCGTTGTGGAGAGGCTGGCCTTTGCCGAAGGGTTGGACGGTGTCGTGGCCCAGGTGCGGCTTGAAAAAGAGGTTGCAGAATTCGTTGATGCCGGGGCGTCGTTCTGGGTGGTGCGCCCGGAACTCTCCGTGCAGGGCGTATCTGGCCTTGATACGGTGATCAGCGGCATCTTCATCGAAGGCTCCTGGGACAGCCAGATCGGCCCCATCCGCACCAACTTCAAGGGGCTGCAAACCGCGCCGCTGTTCCGCCCCGGCCAGGAAGGGTTGCAGATTGCCTTGCGCACAACGCCCGGCGGATCACTGACCGACAACAGCCCGATCCTGTATCGCGGTATTGAAGTGGGCCGCGTGGGCCCGGCGCGCATCTCGCGGGAGGGCAGCTTTGCCATTGCAGAGGCGATTATCTACGAACCGCACGGGCGCCTGATCACCGCGGCCACGCGGTTCTGGGATACATCGGGGTTCAGCGTCTCCATCGGGCCGACCGGTGCCGAGGTCGATTTCTCCTCTCTGGCCACGCTCATCGGCGGTGGGTTGAGCTTTGATACCTTTGTCTCGGGCGGGCGCCCGATCACCGATGGCGCGGTCTTCGAAGTCTACGGCGATGAGGTCAGTGCCCGGAACAGCGTCTTCAATGCTTCCGAAGTCGAGTTGATCGAACTGCGGGTTATCTTCGACGAGAACATCTCTGGGCTGGCGATCGGCGCGCCTGTTGAATTCAGCGGGCTGCGCATTGGGTCGGTGCAGAGCCTCTCTGGCATTGTCGATGCAGAGACCTTCGGCGACAGCCGGGTGCGTCTTGACGTGGTGATCGGCATTCAGCCCGCACGGTTGGGCCTGCAAGGCGATGCCAGCCCGGAGGCGGCACTCGATTTTCTCAACGCGCGCGTGCAGGAAGGACTGCGGGCCCGGCTTGCCTCAGCCAGCCTTTTGACCGGCGGGCTCAAAGTGGAACTTGTTCAGGTCGAAGGCGCGCCACCCGCGCAAATCATCATGCGCCCGGATGAGATTGCCACGCTGCCCACCACCGCAAGCGAAATCGCCGATGCCGCCGCGACCGTGGAGGGCGTTTTCACCCGCATCAACAGCCTGCCCATCGAAGAATTACTCAACAGCGCCATCGGATTTTTACAAAGTGCGCAGGCCTTCATGACAAGCGAGGATTTGCGTGAAACCCCGCAGGAGGTCCGGGCCTTGCTGGGTGACCTGCGCGGGATCGTAACCTCGCAGGACGTCAAGGATATACCCGTCACGCTTAACGCCGCACTGGCGCGGGTGGAAACATTGCTGGGCCAGATCGAAAATGGTCAGGCTGTGGACCGCATCGTGGCGGCCATCGATGCGACCACCAATGCCGCTACATCTGTCTCCGCTTCGGTCGCCGGGGTGCCGGAGCTGATCGATAATCTCAGCAGCGTTGCCGCCAAGGCCGAAGCGATGCCGCTGGAAGACCTGACCACGCAGCTCACCGACCTGCTGGCCTCGGCGGATGCGATCCTGGGCACGCCTGCGGCGCAGGAATTGCCCGCCTCGCTGGGGGCAGCGCTGGATGAGTTGAACGCGACGTTGACCGAATTGCGCGAAGGCGGGGCGGTGCGCAATGTCAACGCCACCCTTGATTCCGCTCGCGAAGCTGCGGATGCCGTTGCCCTGTCCAGCCAGGATTTGCCCGCGCTGGTGGAACGGATCACTGAAGTCTTTGATCAGGCGAGCCGGACCATCGAGGGCTATAACCAGGGTGATGTGATTAGTCGCGATGCCCGTGCGGCGCTGCGCGATATCTCGCAGGCGGCGGATGCTTTGACCGCCCTTGCGCGCTTGCTGGAGCGTAATCCAAGTGCACTTCTCAGGGGGCGATAGCATGACCTTACCGACACCCATCTGGATCGTTTTGGGCACATTGGCCCTGACCGCCTGCGCCGCCGCGCCGGATCGCTACGTCATCCCCACCCCCCAGATCGCCGACCAACAGCGGATCGCCTTTCGATCTGTTGAAATCCGCAAGATTTCACTGCCCGCCTACGCCGCCTCAGATGAAATAGCCCAACAAGGTGCAGATGGCAGGGTGATCAGTGATGGCGGCCTGCTGTGGGCGGATACCCCTGAGCGCGCCGTGGCGCTTGAACTGTCGCGCCATCTGTCGCGTCTTACCGGCGCGCGCGTTGCCTCCGAGCCCTGGCCGTTCGAAACCTTTGCCGATGCCCGATTGGAGCTGCGTTTCGAAAGCCTGATCGCGGGGGAAGACGGGCAATTCAGGACCAACGGTCAATACTTCGTCGCCGTGGAAAACGGGCGGGAACGATCCGGGCTTTTCAGTCTCGCCGTTCCCTTTGATCCAACCGGTGGTCCGCAGGCCATCGCCGCGGCGCGTGGACAGATCATTCTGGATCTCGCCCGCTATCTGGCGGCCAACGGCTTGCGCTAGTCCTCACGCGGGCCAATCGGCCAGCGCCTGTGCAAGGCGTGACAAGCCCTTCTCCAGATTGACCTCCGCCCCGCCGCCAACGCCGAGCCGAATGTGGTTGGGTTGGCCGTAGGCGCTGCCCGGCAATAGAAATGTGCGATAAGGCGGGGCCAGCAACCGTTTTGCAAACCTGTCGCTGTCGATCCCTGCGGGCAGGCGGCCAAGCCCGATCAACCCCGCCTGCGGCGGGACCCAGGACAGGCCGGGTTGGGTTTCGAGCCATGCGTTCATGCGCGCCAGGTTTGCCGCCCCGGCCCTGCGCGCGTCCTGCATCGCAGGCGCAAGGCGTTCCGGGCGCAACGCGATCTTGGCAATGACCTCGCCCATGATGTTCATGATCTCGGATGCATTCTCCCGCAAGATAACGGCATCCATCACCATGTCCGCATCCGAACAGATCAGCCAACCGGTGCGCAGGCCCTGCAGCCCAAGCGCCTTGGAGACAGAACCGGTCGTGATGCCGCGTGCATAGAGCCCGGCGACCGAGGGCGCGCGTGGGCCCTGCCATTCCAGGCCCGCGTAGACCTCATCCACCAGCAACCACGCGCCAACCTGGTCAGCGATGCGCACGATCTCTTCCACATCCGCGCGGTCCAGCAACTGACCCGTGGGGTTGTTGGGATTGCTCAGGAAAATCATCCGTGTGCGCGGGGTTACCGCGTCCGCCAGCATATCCAACGGCAGCCGCCAGGCGTCCGCTTCGTGCCGGGTGATCTTGACGATCTTCGCCCCCACGGCGCGCGCCAGAACCTCCGCCTGCGGCCAACCGGGGGTTTCGACCACGATCTCATCTCCGGGCTGCAGCAATTGCATGATCGCCAGATAATTTGCCTCGGCAGCCCCTGCGGTGATCAACACATCCTGCGCGGTGCAGACACCCTCCAGCCCGGCCTGCGCCAGCACATGCCCGCGCAGTTCCGGCAGCCCGCGAAAATCGCGATTGTTCCAATCTAGGGATAGCTCCGGATCAAGATCATCCAGAAAATCGCCCAGTTTTGGCGATTGCGACAGTGAAAATCCGACGATGGCTTCGGGCTCCGCCTCGGTCGTTTCCAGAAGGTATTGAAACAAGGTATGTATCTTGACTTTCATGGCCCCGGCCTCGTCTAGTTCCCCCAACAAGAAAGGTGAGACCCGCAATATGCAACCCCTTCTGAAAGGTCGCCCACACCGGTTGGCAGTGCTGGACTACGGGTTGTTTCAGGTACATGCCAATGGTCGGATCATTGGGATATGTGGGTTTCTCATCCAGACAGATGCAAGTGAAAACGTCCTGATCGACACAGGGTTTCCAGCGAAATATGCCGATGATGCCGAGGCCGCGACCGCAGAGGATGAACTGGGTAGTTTCGGGCGCGTGCTCTCTCTCACCCATCAAAACCTGGCGCCTGCGCAACTGGCGCTGCTGGGCTTGTCGACCTCAGATATCGACCTAATGATCCAAAGCCATACGCATATCGACCACGTTGGTTTCATGGATGCCTTTCCAAACACCCCCATTCTGATTGCAGCGGCGGAACGCGCCCTGCCCCGCCCGCTCTACTGGTCGGGAAAGCAACCCATGGGCTGGCCGGATCGGAAATACATTGAAATCCACAGTGACATCGAGATCGGCGCGGGATTTGACGTGTTCCTTGTGCCCGGTCACGCACCGGGGCAATTGGCCTTCATGGTGAGCTTGCCGGAAACCGGTGCGGTCTTGCTGACTTCGGACGCGATCAGCCGCGCGGCGGAGATTGACGAGAAATTCGCAGGGTCCTGGGATGAAACGCGCGCGATCGAAAACGGCGCACGGCTGATGGACATGGCGGCGGAACAGAAGGCCAAGGTGATCTTTGGCCATTCGCCTGAACAATGGCCGACCCTGCGCAAGGCCCCAGCGTGGTACGACTAGCGCACATCGCGCCCCTGGTTGAGAATGATCACATTGCCGCTGCTGATGTCCCCTGCGGGTGAGATCAGGAACCCGACCCATGCGGCAATCTCTGAGGGTTGCATCGCCCGGCCGTGCGGCATCTGCGCGATGGCATTGGCCAGGACCTCGTCACTCACCACGTTGAAGAGGGGCGTTTCGGTCATCGCGGGCGCAATGGAATTCACCGCGATCTTTTCGGTGGCATAGCGGCGCGCAAGATCCTTAGTCAATGTATCAAGAGCGGCCTTGGAGGCCCGGTAATGCGGCGGATCAAAAGCGTCGAAATTATAGGCGCCGTTGGAGGAGATATTGACGATCTTGCGCACGCCTGCGCGCCCGTTCATCAGGCGCACGGCCTCCTGACAACAATGGAACGCCCCGGTGAAATTCAACGCCATCTGGCGCTCAAACTCATCTGCCGGGATATTCGGAAAATCGGACATCAAACAGGTGCCCGCATTATTGACCAGAGCGTCGATCCCGCCGTGTGCCGCATGTATATCCGAAAAAGCACCTGAAATCGCGGTAGGTTTGGTCAGATCGACAATCTGCCCCTCAAAGCCCGCGCATGCCATTTCCGACAGGCGGCGCGCATCGATATCAAACCCAATCACATGCAGGCCATCTGCGATCAATCGATCCACAATGGCGCGACCCAACCCACCGGCAGCCCCTGTCACCACAGCAACGCGTGTCATCTTCGCTCCTCTCCCCGAGTTTGGCGGACTATGAAAGAGGCGTGGGCATTTGACCAGTCTCGAAGCTCAAACCGGCCCGATCAGAGCGGGCTGCGCATTCAGCGCTTCCACGTCGAAGCCCGCCAGCTTTTTGTATTTCGTGGCATGTGCTGCAAGTTCCGCGCGCGGCATTACGGTTTCGATATCGTCGAACACGCCGCTGCACCGGTCCTCGACCACCTGCAAAATGGCGTCTGGACCGCTGCCGCGGTTGGCAAGCGTCACGCCGGTTGTGCGCGGTCGCACGATCGCCTCATAGGCCTCTAACGCGTCCGGGGTTAGGCCGTGTGTCTGCACTGCCGCCCCAAGCATGCGCGCGTCAACGATGGCCTGGCTCGCCCCGTTGGAGCCAACCGGATAGGTCGGATGCGCGGCATCCCCCATGAGCGTGACGCGGCCTTGTGTCCAGTTGGGCACCGGGTCGCGATCCACCATCGGGTATTCAAAAACCGCTGTCGCCGCGCGCATAAGCGCGGGCACATCCAGCCAGTCAAACCGCCAGTCTTCAAAGTCAGGCAGAAAATCATCAAGCGATGCGCGGCGGTTCCAATCCTCCTTGCGCCAGCCCTGCGCAGGGTCAACGCGGCGCTCAGCAATCCAGTTGAGTGTCGCCTCACCTGTTGCGGGATCGGGCGCCGTGATCGGATAGGCCACAAGCCGTTGCGTATCATGCCCGGCGAGGACCATATCAGCGCCACCCAGAAACGGTGGCGCCTGTGTCGTCCCGCGCCACAGGATCGCGCCGCCCCAGATGGGTGATCCTTCGTCTGGGTACATCTGCTGACGTAAGGCCGAGTGAATCCCATCCGCGGCAATGATCAGGCTCCCGGTTTTCACCTCTGGTCCATCTGGCCCGTTGACCCGCAATTCAGCCTTCTGAACGTCGCTTGAAAACCCGGTTGCGCGGCACTCCGTGACGACACAGGCCGCACCCGCGCGACGGCACAGCGTATCAAACAACAGCATCTGCAGACGCCCGCGATGCACGGAGATTTGCGGCCAGTGATAGCCCGCTGCGGTGCCGCGCGGTTCGGTCCAGATCTCACGCCCCGTTTTGGCGTAAAACCCCACCGACTGCGTGGAAATGCCAATCTCTCGCAGGTCACTTTCAAGCCCGAGGTCAAAGAGTTCGCGCACCGCGTTGGGCTGCAGATTGATCCCGACGCCCATGGGGCGCAGGCTGCGCACGGCCTCAAAAATCTGAAACGGCACGCCGATCTGATGTAAGGTCAGGCCCAGCGATAACCCGGCGATCCCGGCCCCGGCAATCAGCACGGTCATGTGATGGCTCCCGCATCGCGCATCCTGGCCAATTGCGCCGCATCATATCCCAAACCTTGTAAAATCGCGTCGGTATCCGCGCCGACAGCTCTTGGCGGGTCCGGATGATACGGCGCGCTGCGACTGAACCGCGGCGCCGGGCTGGCTTGTGTGACACTGTTTTCCTGGTAGAAAACCTCTCGATCCGCGTTCTGGGGGTGCTGGGGCGCTTCGGTAAAGTCCAGAACCGGGGCGACACAGGCATCGGAGCCCTCAAACAGGGTCGCCCACTTATCACGCGTTCTGGTCTTGAAGATCTTCGCGAATTGCGCACGATCCTCTGGCCAGCGGGTGGCGTCATTTTGCGCCCCGCCGCCTTCATGCGGGATTTCCGCCCGTTGGATCAGTTCGGCAAAGAATTGCGGTTCCAGCGCACCGACGGAGATGTATTTTCCATCCGCACATTCGTAACATCGGTAAAAAGGCGCGCCGCCATCCAGCCAGTTGGCTTCGCGGGTCGTGGTCCATTTGCCCTGCGCCATCATCCCGTGCAGCAAGCCCATCATCGCCGGAACACCATCGACCATAGCGGCATCGACAACCTGACCCTTGCCCGAAACGCCACGCTCAATCACCGCAGCCAGCAGCCCAAAGAGCAGGAACATCGATCCACCGCCAAAGTCCGCCACCAGATTGAGCGGTGCGACCGGAGGATGATCTGCGGGACCAATGGCGTGCAGGGCACCGGTCATCGCCAGATAATTGATGTCATGACCCGCGGTGTGCGACCAGGGACCGGTTTGCCCCCAGCCGGTCATGCGCCCATAGATCAGAGTGTCCGGGCATACCTCTGGGCCAAGGCCCAATCGCTCCATCACGCCTGGTCGAAACCCTTCGATCAGAATATCCGCACGGGCAATCAGCGCCTTGGCAGCCGTCAACCCATCGTCGGATTTGAGGTTCAGCGCCACGCTGCGCTTACCCCGCCGGTTGACGTCCGTGGGATCCGCAGGGGCCGAGGCGCGATCAACGGTGATCACATCTGCGCCCAGATCGGCCAGCAACTGGCCCGCCAGCGGCGCAGGGCCAAGCCCTGAAAATTCAATGACCTTCAGCGTTGTAAGCGGGCCACTCATTCTGCCATGTGACAGGCCACCCGCGCCCCGCGTAGATCGCGCATTTCCGGGCGGGTCTGACTGCAGATATCTGCGGCCAACGGGCACCGGGGGTGATAGGCGCAGCCGGTTGGCGGATTGATGGGATCGGGGATTTCGCCCGTGGGAGGTGGCACCTCCCGTCCGAAATTGCCCAGTTGCGGTGCGGCGGCGAGCAGCATCTGCGTATAAGGGTGTTTGGGATCGTCAAAAAGCGCGTCCGGCCCGGCCTCTTCCACCAGACGGCCCAGATAGAGCACACCGATGCGGTCGGCCATATGCTGCACAACAGTCAGGTCGTGGCTGATAAAAAGATAGGTGAGACCAAACTCATCCTTGAGGTCGCTCATCAGGTTCAGCACCTGCGCCTGCACCGACACATCCAGCGCCGAGGTCGGCTCATCACAGACAATCAGTTTGGGTTCCGAGGCCAGCGCACGCGCAATACAGATGCGCTGGCGTTGCCCGCCCGAAAACTCATGCGGGAATTTGCCTGCGTCCCGCGCCGACAGCCCGACCTGTTCCAACAGGCGTTCCGCCATGCCTTCGGTATCACCACCCCGCGCGGCAACCGGTTCGACAATAATATCCCGCACGCGCCAGCGCGGGTTCAGTGAGGCAAAGGGGTCCTGAAAGATCATCTGGATGTCGCGCCGCACCGCATCCACCTTGGCGGCATCCGTTTCGCGCGCCAGATCGGTGCCGCGGATTTCGACGGCCCCCTTGGACGGGCCCAGCAGGCCCACCAGCATCTTGCCAATGGTGGATTTGCCCGACCCGCTTTCGCCCACCAGCGCATAGACTGTGCGCTCCGCGATCTCGAAACTGACGTCCGAAACAGCCGTCAGGTAGGCTTTCTCGCGCCGTTCGACCACGCGGTTCAGCCAGGGTTTGGAGACATCAAAGATGCGGGTCAGGTTGCGAATATCGACCAGCGCCATCAGGCCACCGCCTCTCGTACCATCGGGAACCAGCAGGCCACGCGCCCTGACCCGTCTTCAATGCGGGGACCGGGCGACGCCCGGCATCGATCCTGCGCGCAGGGGCAACGTGGGTGAAAGGCGCATCCCTCGGGCAACGCGTCCAGACGTGGCATCGCCCCGGGGATCTGGTGCAACCGGTCCTTCCCGCGCGAGGCCAGCGGGGTGGAGCCCATCAGACCGTCGGTATAGGGGTGATGGGGGGCGGTCAGCACATCGCGCACCGGCCCCAGTTCGGCCAATTGCCCCGCGTACATAACGGCGACGCGGTCTGCGGCCTCAGCAATCACACCCATGTCGTGGGTGATCAGCATCACCGCCGTGCCCCGCTCCCGGCAGAGCTTTTTCAAAAGGGCGATGATCTGCGCCTGCACTGAGACATCAAGCGCCGTGGTCGGCTCATCCGCGATGATCAGCGAGGGTTCGGCACAGAGCGCCAGGGCAATCACAACGCGCTGGCGCATGCCGCCGGAAAACTCATGTGGAAAGCTACCCACCCGTTCGGCAGCACCGGGAATGCCAACCTCTTCGAGTGCCGCAACCGCCCGTTTTTCGGCCTCAGCCCGCGAGATATCGAGATGCGCCAGCATGGTTTCGGTCAATTGATCCCCGATCCGGAGCAGCGGGTTGAGCGAGGTCAGCGGGTCCTGAAAGACCATGCCAATCTCTTTGCCCCGCAATCGGCGCATGTCTTCGCCGACCAATTGATCCACCCGCGTGCCACCGACCCAGATCTCGCCTTGCGCGATATGCGCGGGCGGGCTCAAGAGCCCGATGACCGCATTGCCAGCCATGGATTTTCCGGCGCCGGATTCGCCCACAACGCCCAAAACCTCGCCCGCCGCGATGTCGTAGCTCACCCCGTTTACCGGCCGCAAAATACCGTGGCGTGTGGGGATTTCGACCGTCAGGTCACGGATGGACAGAACCGCCGCACTCATACTTACTCGCTCAATTCTGCTTGGACACGTCGCGCCAGATTTGCTTGCATCTGCTGAAAGGCGGGGCCGATGCTCTGCATTGTCTGCGCCATGAAGGGGTTCATCTTTTTCATCGCCGATGCTCCCTCCTCGGAGGAATAAAATGCCGCCAACGCTTTGATCTCTGCCAGGGTGAAGGTTTCTGCCATGCCGGAAATGATCGCGCTCTCCATCGCCGGGCGGATGCTGGCGAGTTCCTCGGATACAATTTTGGCCACTGTTGCCTGCTTGTCAGCCGGAAGGCTGCCGCCGATCAGGCCCATCTGCGCCATAACCCCTTCTGGCGACAGCATGTCATCCATCAGGCCCTGTTGACCCTTGCTGTTTACATAGGCTTCAGCGGCTTCGAGGCGTTCCGCGTCTTCTGCCAGAACACTTGAAGCCAGAAACACCGTGATGAGAAATGTAAGAATACGCATGTGGTCCACCTTTATCTGAGGCGCGGGTTAAGGGCATCGCGCAACCAATCGCCCAGAAGATTGACGGAGAGGGCAAGCGCCAGAAGCGTCACCGCGGGGAAGAGCAAAATCCACCATTCGCCGGAGAAGAGGAACCCCTGCCCGATCCGGATCAGCGTGCCGAGGCTGGGTTGTGTCGGCGGCGCGCCAACACCAAGAAAACTGAGCGTTGCTTCGGCGATGATTGCCAGCGCCAGCGAGATCGTCGCAATCACCAGCACCGGGGAAAGCACGTTCGGCAGGATATGGCGCAGCATGATCGCGCCGGACCCCCGCCCGATCAGCCGCGCGGCCTGCACATATTCCTTGTTTTTCTCGACCAGCGTCGCGCCCCGCACAACACGGGCAAACTGCACCCAATCGCTCAGTCCGATGGCGATGATCAAGACCCAAATCGCCATCTGATCGCGATATTCGACCGGCGTAATCCCCTTGGCCACGCCGAAAATCAGCATCGCCACAAGGATCGCGGGGAAGGTCAGCTGCACATCGGCGACCCGCATGATGATGGTCTCTGTCCAGCCACCAAGATACCCCGCAAGCAGCCCGAGCGTGACGCCCAGCACCATGGCAAAGAGCACCGCCGCCGCCCCCACAAAGAGCGATATTCGCATGCCGTAAAGGATGGTGGAGAAGACATCGCGCCCCTGATCATCTGTCCCCAACCAGAAAACATCGCCGGTAAAGGCATTCGGCTCCATCGGCCTGGAGAACCCATTCATCAGGTTGAGCGAGCCCGGGTCAAAAGGATTGTAGGGTGCGATGAGTGGTGCAAAGACGGCGCAGAACACCATGAAGAACACCACCAGCGCGGATACGATCGCAACCGGCGATTTCTTGAACTGATAGGCAAAATCGCTTTCAAGCGCGACGCGCAGACGGGAGCGTTCCTGCGGTTTGGCGGGGGTGTTCAAAGAGGTATCCGCCATCAGTGCGCCGCCGTTCTGTCCACACGCAAGCGCGGATCAATTGCAAAATAGAGCAGGTCGACGATGAGATTGATGCCCACAAACATGACAGAGATCAGCATCAGGTAGGCCGCCATCACCGGAATATCGACAAACTGGATCGCGTTGATGAACAGCAGGCCAACACCGGGCCACTGAAAGACGGTTTCGGTGATGATCGCGAAGGCAATGATCGACCCAAGCTGCAATCCGGTGACCGTAATGACCGGCACCAGCGTGTTTTTCAGCGCGTGCCGGAAGTTCACGGCGCGTTCGCGCAATCCCCGGGCCCGGGCAAAGCGGATATAGTCCTGCCGCAGCACTTCGAGCATCTCTGAACGTACCAGCCGCATAATTAAAGTCATCTGGTAAAGTCCCAGCGTAATGGACGGTAAAATAAGCGCTTTTAACCCGGACTCGGTCAGAAACCCGGTAGACCATCCGCCCAGCATCACCGTATCCCCGCGCCCGAAACTGGGCAGCCAGCCCAGCTCCACCGAGAAGAGGTAGATCAGCAATATCCCGATCAGAAACGTCGGCAGGGATACTCCGATCAGCGACACGGACATGATCGCATTGGCAGCAAAGCCGTTGCGCCTGATCGCCGTGAAAACCCCCAGCGCGATACCGATGCTGATCGCAAGAAACCCCGAAACCGCAGCCAGTTCCAGCGTTGCGGGTGCGCGTTCGATCAGGATGTCGGAGACCGGACGGCCCTGCCGATAGCTGACCCCAAAATTGCCCTGTGCCGCACCCTGCAGGAATTTGAAATACTGCACGGCAAAGGGTTGATCGAGCCCAAGCTGGGAGCGCAGCCGTTCGATATCAGCCTGCGTGCGTTCCTGCCCCAGCATATTGTCGACCGGGTCACCCACAAACCGAAACATGGAGAATGCAACGAGCCCCACAACCAACAAAACGATGGCCGATTGAAACACGCGTTGGATGACGTAGGCTAGCATAGGTTCTTTTGTGTCCCGTTGCGGCTTAGGTCAAGGTCAGGGCCTGCAGGTTTCAATTGACGGTAACCCACCGCAGGATGAAGAAGTTGTCCGGGCGTTGCGTCAGGTCGATGTTCGCTTGTGTTCCCCAGACCAGGGGCTGCACGTAGAGCGGCACATAAGCGACCTCATCCTGAAGGATCTTGGTGCTTTCGTCCAGCATGGCCTGGCGCTTGCTGTCATCGATCTCCGACTGGATCATCGGCAACAGCTCGTCAATCCGCGCATTGGAAAACCCGCCAAAGTTCCACGACCCCAGCTTCTTTTCCTCATTGGGTGTGCTGGCCAGGAAACGGATCGGGTGCTCTGCATCGAAGGTGCCGGGCGACCAGCCCAAGAGGTACATATCATAGTTGTCGGCCCGCAATTCGGGCCAGTAGTTCTGAACCGGCATCGCATCCAGCGTCGCCTTGATGCCGACCTGCGCCAACATGCCGGTGACCGCCTGACACACGGCCTCGTCATTCAGATAGCGATCGTTGGGGCATTTCAGACCCAGCGAGAACCCGTCGGCATACCCCGCCTCGGCGAGCAGCGCGCGCGCCTTTTCCGGATCGTAGGCAGGACGGTCTGCCATCGACGCGCTATAGCCACGCATCGCCGGGCTGACCAATTGGCTCACCTCTTCAGCATTACCGCGCATGATCGTTTGCAGGATCGCAGGCACGTTGACCGCATGGGCCACGGCCTGACGGACCCGCACATCGGCAAAGGGGTTGGCATCCGAGGTTTCGCCCGAATACTTCAGCGCCTCGGCCTCATGCGGAAACCCCAGCATGATGACGCGTGCCTCAATCCCCTGGATGACCTTCACCTTTTCGTTCGAGGCCAGTCGCGCGGTATCCTGAATGGGCACCGGATTGATGAAATCCACATCCCCTGAGAGCAGCGCGGCAACGGCTGTCGCCGGGTTCTGGATCGGCGTCAGTTCCGCGCGCGTCACATTATGCGTCGCCTCGTCCCACCAACCGTCAAAGGGTTCCAGAACGGTGCGCAAACCGGGCTCGCGCGCGACCACCTTGAAAGCACCCGTGCCATTTGTGTTCAGGGTGGCATAGTTGCCATTGTCCTTGTCGGGTCGCACCGCATTGTTGGCCTCCGCCCAGCCGGAATCGAGAATCATCCAGTTCGCGATGCTGTCGGGAAAGATCGGATTTGGCGCGCTGGTCAGAATGTCGACAGTATAGTCGTCCACCACGCGCACTTCGGACACGGGCGCAAACCAGCTGCGGGTATCGGAGCCTTCATCAGAGGCCCGTTCGTAGGAAAAAAGAACGTCCTGCGCGTCAAATGTGCTGCCATCGTGGAAGGTGACGCCTTCCCGCAGGGTGAAGCGCCAGCCCTCACCGGCACCGATGGGTTCCCAGGCCGTCGCCAACGCGGGCTCGATACTCATGTCCTTGCCGCGCCTGACCAGACCTTCGTAGACGTTGTTCAAAAACCCCAGTACCGGCGCCGAGTTTACCGCATGCGGGTCCATGGTCTGAGGATCCGTTGTCTCTGCCCAGGTGAATTCTTCGGCATTGGCGACAGAAGCAAGTGCGAGAGCAGCAGCGGCAATTCGAACAGAGCGGAGCATGACGGGACCCTTTGCGATATTGTGTCAGAAAAGCGGGGCGGCGCAGGCCACGCGAGCCTGCGCCATGATTTTGAAGAGATCGCGCCCAAAGATCGGGCGCATATCTCTTAGTTCAGCTTGAAGTACTTGATTTTCGGGGAATCTTCCGCCTCGACAACCGTGTCGACATTGGATTTCATGCCCCAGTTCAGCACCTGGTGGTGGATCGGGATGTACAGTTTTTCATCCTGAACGACCTGCCAGATTGCCGCGATATCCGCGTCCCGCGCTTCCAGATCGGTATTGGAGGCGAGGCTTTGGATTTTCGCGTTCAGATCATCGTTGGTGTAGCGCGTCGCATTCCACGATCCGTATTTGTCGTCACGACCATGTACGAGGAAGTTGAAGATGTATTCGGAATCGTAGGTCGGCACACCCCAGCCCAGCATGTAGAAATCCGTCTCCAGATTGCTCAGCAGCGGGAAGTGTTGCGCCTTGGGCTTGGCGTCAAGGTTCACGGTGACCCCAATTTGCGCCAACATACCAACAGCCGCCTGACAGATCGCTTCGTCGTTGATGTAGCGGTCATTCGGGCAGTCGAGCTGGATCGAGAAGCCGTCGCCATAGCCAGCCTCGCCCATCAAGGTCTTGGCCTTATCGAGATCGGTCGTGGAAGACGCGTCCATCGTCTCATCCCAGCCGTTCACGAAGGGCGGCGCGATCATGCCCGCAGGCGCGGACTGCCCGCGCATCACCACTTGCTGGATGGCATCACGGTTGATCGCAAGGTTCATGGCTTCGCGCACGCGCACATCCGCCAGAGGATTTGCACCATCGACGCTGTCATTGGCGAGGTCTTCATCGCCCACGTTCATGCCAAAGAAGATGACACGGTTCTGCGGTGCCGTGCGTACATCCAGACCATCGGTTTCTGCCACCCTGCCCAGATCCTGCACCGGCACGTCCTGGATGAAGTCCACCTCGCCCGACAGCAGTGCCGCGACACGGGTCGCTGCGTTCTGGATTGGCGTGTAGATGATCTCGGTCACTTCCAGCGGAAATTCACCAATGCCCCAGTAGTTTTCGTTCAGCGCCAGTACGGTTTTCACATCCGGCTCGCGGCTGACCACCCTGTAAGGCCCTGTGCCGTTGGCGTTTTTGGCAGCAAAAGTATCTTCGCCTCCCTCATAGTCCTGAACTTTGACGGCGTTATTCGCCTCGGCCCAGTCTTTGTCCATGATGAACATGTTGGTCAGGTTGTTGGGCATGATCGGGTTCGGACCATTGGTCACGATCTCGATGGTGTAGGCGTCCGGCGCACGCACTTCCGCAACAGAAGCCAGCAGTTCCTTATAGTCGGAATCTTCCGTCATCGCGCGTTCGAGGCTGAATTTGACATCGGAGCTGTCAAAGGCTGAGCCGTCATGGAACGTAACGCCTTCGCGCAGCGTGAAGGTCCAGACGTTCGGGTCGTCTTCGGACGGCGCCCATTCGGTGGCCAGCGCTGGCACAATCGTGCCCGCATGATCGCGGTGAACGAGTGGTTCCATGATCTGATGGGCCAGCGTCGATGTTGGCCCTTCGTTTTGAGCATGTGGATCAAGTGTCAGTGAATCGCCCGCGCGCGCCCAACGCAGCGTCTCTGCGCTGGCCAGTGCCGTACTCGACAGCAGCAGGGCGACGGACAAAAGTGAGGTCGTAATTTTCATGGTGATCTCCCCTGTTTTTTTCTGGTGCCAATCTTTGGGACGGGGCTGCATTTGGCAAGCCCCTTCTGCAATCTAAACGGGAATGTTATTGATACTATTGGGAAAAATTTAACGATGCTTAGAATTCAGGCAGCGCCCGGGATCAGAATCTGCCGCCCGCCTTCTTCAAAGGCTTTCATCGACAGCGGCCAGACCGTGCCTGGCCAACGCAACTCCATCTCCAACCGTCGCGGGCGGTAGACAGCCGTATAGAGTGTCCCGAAGCCCGCGTTGAACGCGGTCGAGTAAAGCGGCGGTTTTAGAAAGGCACTGATGAACTTCTCTTCGGGGTCACGGTGCAGTGCAAGTCTTTGTAATAAAAACCTTTCGCGTTCCACCGTTGCCGTGAACCGCGCATGGCTGACCCATTCCACGTTTTCCTGATGGTTGGTGGCCACCGCCGCGTGGGTGATCAAGGCGGGCCGGTCGGGCGCCATCATAGCCGTCAGATAGCGACGTTTTTTGTCCAGCACGGTCACGTTGTAGCTCATATGCGTCGGCACCCGCGCCAGCACATCGCCAGCTTCTTCGGCCGTATCGCAGGTCTGCAGCACATATCGCAGGATCAGGGGCACGCCGAACCCGTCGCCCACCACCCGCCTGCCGCCAAACGTCAGTGAAATGCTAAGGCCTGCGTCATTCACCCCATCGACCAGCCCCCACAGCCCGTCAGAGGTGCCCATGACCTGACGCCCCTGCCAATTGCTGTGCAGCACAAGACTGTCGAAGGCATTGGGATTGTAGTCATAATTGCGCACCATTACCGGCTGTTTGCCGGTCCAGATCGCCTGGCTACACCCCGCCAGATACGGCGGCGGGCAATAAAATGACAGGAACCGAGCAGCCAGATCGCTGCCGCCCGCCAATTCGCAGAGCTCTTCGTAGAGCGGTACGATTTCCCGCATGTGCTGCTTGAGCGCACGGTGAGATTCCGCATAGGTCGGGCGCGCGGTCTCGCCCTCCTTCAACCACCAGCGTTTATAATCCGGCCAGTATTCGGCGAAAAGCCCGGACCATTTCGGCCCGGGCGTTTCTTCACTTACGGCGCGCCATAACATGGGGTGCGCGGTCCTTTCCGGTCAGAGGATTTTGAACGCCGGATCAGCCAAAGCCGTCGCGGTGGGCAGCGGTTTTGCCGTCACAGTTTGCTTGATCCCGTGGATCCACTTTTTAGCCCGTTCATTCAACCGGAAATTCTTGGTCATCGACCGTCCCCGCGTGACAAGAATGCCGATGTCTGCTCCTTCATAGCGATAATCACCCGGTTGCAGGATGCGCAGGAAAAACGCTTCGTTCTCGCTTTCCACCGCCCGACGGTGATAATCGAAACGGTCATAGACCACGCGACCATCCTCCAGCATCTTGTAAATGCCGGTCTCCGGGCTGCCAGTGCAGATGTCCACACTATCATCGGTATGTTTGATCACCATCTGTGACCATGAATCGATGTTGGCACTGTCGGCCCAGCGGGCATTCAGCTCATCTACATCCAGGTTGAATTTCTTTTTCGAGAATTCCAGCAGGTGGAACAGGAAAAGCGGCGCATCCGCATGGGCAAAGGCCGCGTGATTGGTCATGGAGGACGCGCCCGTGATCCGCGGGTTGAGTTCACCCAGCCACAGATCGCCGGTCTTCTTGTCGATCAGGAAATCGAGCTCGAAATAGCCACGGTACCCTTCCTTGCGCAGTTGCTCGCCGAATTTGAAGGTCAGATCACGCGCCTTCTGACGCACTTTCGGCGGGAAGGCGGTCGACAGGATCTCGTTGCCACACCAGCCGCCGCGATAGGGTGTCAGCTCCTTGAAGCCCACCAATTCCGTCATCAGCGGGCCAACGATGGTGCCTTCCTTGGTGGCGCAGGCCTCAATGGCTGATCCGCGGCAATCGATCCGCTTCATGATCTTGATTTCGCCTTCGCCGACGATTTCATGCTCATGCCGCCGGAAGTCGGCCTCGGACTTGATGAAGAACGTCGTGTGGCCACTATCGCCAAAGGCCGATTGCAGCACCAGATCATGCCCGATCTTGGCCTTTTCGCAGGTCTTCTTCAGGTCTTCATAGTCTTTCACTTCCGCCAGAACATTCGGCACCGACGGCACACCCGCCTTGTTGCCAATCCGTACTGTTTCGATCTTGTTGTCCATCTTGGTGCGCAGCTTGGCCTTGGGGAACCAGACATCCGCCCCCAACTCCTTCGACAGCCGCTCCGTCTCCGCATCGAACATCAGGAAGACGAATTTCGGCTTGCCGCCGCGCCGCTTGATGAAATCAATCACCTCCTTGTGCTGCAGCAGGTAGTTGTTGATGTCCTCGATGGACTGGAATTCCGCATGCGGCTGCTCGGAGGGGCAGAACACATTCGGGTGCTTGCCGCCGTAGCAATCAATGTAGCAGATGTATTTGAAATTCTTCACCCATTCGTCCAGCCCCAACAGATTGAAATTCGTGGCCGAGATGAAATAGACCGGGTCCTCGTTGCGGTGGAAATAGCGGCGGATCTCCGAGATGTTCTTCAGAACCGTAGCAGCCATGTCTTATGTCCTCTCTGTTGGTTTTATTCGGCCGCAGGGGCCAGTTTTGTATCGGTTTTTGAATCGACAAGCGCTTGCAGCGCTTCCTGGGTGAAAACCCGCAGGCCCAGATCGGGCCGGTAGCCGTGGATTTCGCTGACATCGAGCGCCAGCATGAAAGCGAGAATTTCTTTGCTGACCACCTGACCGGGCACCAGGATCGGAAAACCCGGCGGATAGGGTATGATGAAACTGGCGGAGACGACCTCCTCGCCTGCCTCCAGCGCCGCGCCAAGCGATCCGTTGATGTCGAGGTAGTCGCATTTCTCTTCGTCATAGGCGAGAAAGAAGGCGGACCGGATATCCCCTTCGCCCGTCACGTCGCATTGCCGGAACGCATCGTGGAACCGGCTGAAATCGGGCAAAGGCGGCAGGTCTTCCATCAGGTTCTGAATGCGCCGATCAAACGACAAACGCTCCATCCGGCTGGCATCGTCAAGCCGTTCATCCAGCGATTTGGCAATCTCCACCAGCACTTCGATCAGATAGGCCACAGACGACCGGGTTGTCCCGATGTTGGTCATGAAGAGCACGGTATTGCGCGACGTCTTGTTGATCTGGATGCCGTATTTATCCATGAGGATATCGGTCTTGAAGGTATCGCCATCCCAACCGGTACCGCCAACGCAGAGCGTCACACGGGTCGCATCGAGCACGAAATCGTCCTGCTCCCAGCAATCCCACATATCGGTCCAGCCCTGCTCCGCATCATAATAGCTGGTCACCCCGGATTGACGGTGAAAATCCGGGATCATGTCGCCCGCCGTCAAAACCTTGAAATACTTCTTCAAGAGCGGATGGGTCATGATTGCGCGCCGCATCGACATGGCGGCCTCAATCTGGCGCTGCACGAATTCATAGCCTTCCAGCTCAACCTGCCGACGACCAACATCCAGCGATGCGATGATCTGATAATTGGGCGAGGTCGAGGTATGCGTCATATAGGCCTCGTGAAAAGCCTGCTCGACTTCGCCTTTGAAGTCCTGATCGCTGACATGGATCATCGACCCCTGCCGCAGCGAGGTCAGCGTCTTATGCGTCGATTGCGTGGCATAGGCCCGTATGCGCGCGTTGGGCGGCGCGATCAACCTTGTGTCCAAGAGCTTTTCATCATCGCAGCCCTCCAACATGGACTGCTGCGCCTCGTAGAGACGCTCATGCGTGTCGGTGCGGAACTTATGGCGCAGGTTCTGCGCCGCTGCCATCGCTGTGCGCTGCCGATAGGTCGGGTTGAATCGCGCAAATGCGAACCAGGCCTCGTCCCACAGGAAAACGAGATCCGGCTTGATCGCCAGGCATTCTTCCATCACCCGCTCGACGTTATAAACCAGCCCGTCAAAGGTGCAGTTGGTCAGCAGCAGCATGCGGACCCGGTCTAGCTTGCCCTCGGCTTTCAGCTTTAGCAGCTGGTGCTTGATCTCGCGCAGCGGGACCGCGCCGTACATCGAATATTCATTCAACGGGTAGCTATCAAGGTAGCAGACCTGCGCGCCGGCCAGCACCATGCCGTAGTGATGTGACTTGTGGCAATCCCGGTCTACCAGCACGATATCTCCAGGTCGAACAAGGGCCTGCACGACGATCTTATTGCAGGTCGAGGTGCCATTTGTCGCGAAAAACGTCTGTTTTGAGCCAAAGGCGCGAGAGGCCAATTCCTGCGCCTCCTTGATCGGGCCATGCGGCTCCAAAAGGCTGTCCAGGCCCCCGGATGTCGCCGAGGTCTCGGCCAGGAAAATATTGGGTCCGTAGAACGCGCCCATGTCCTGGATCCAGTGACTGCGCGAAATCGATTTCCCCCGGCTGATCGGCATCGCATGAAACACGCCGGTAGGCTGTTTGGAATACTCGGTGAGAGCGGTGAAAAACGGTGTCTTGTTACGTGCCTGAACACCGCGCAGGATGTTCAGGTGCAGCTCCATGAAGTCTTCCTGATTATAGAAGACCCGTCGGCAAATCCCCAGATCGAGCCCGGCAATCTCCTCCACCGAGCGTTCCGTGACCAGATAGGCATCCAGCTCGGGACGCACCTTGGCGATCAAACGGCAGAGCTCCGGCCCGTAATTCTCAGGGAGCATGTTGTCGATTTCTTCCTGCCCGCCTGCACGGTTGAGGTATCGCGCCACGATCTGCTGGTCCATTTTCGACTTCAGCACCAGACCGGGGCGCACCACAATCGCCTGAATATTGTGATTGAAAAGTACCGCCACCAGCGCGTCTTCCAGGCTGGGCACCACCAGCGCCTCATAGACAAAGGCATCCTCCGAGCGGCGCATGCGCGTGACGTTGTTGCGCAGCCACCGCTCCTGATGCTCGTTGACGTTATCGACGATCAGCACTTCGAAATAGGGTTTCGCCAGTGCCCGCGCCTCTGGCGGCAGCATCGCCTCGTCGTCATGTTCTTCCTGATCGATGCTGTCGCGCTCCAGCGGGATGTGGCGCCGCCGGTATGCGCCGGTTGTCAGCGCGCGGGTCACACGCCCGACGGCAAAAGCGAGATCATCAAAGGAATTATGGTCGAATTGCCGCCGCATATGATCGAACGCCGACATGCCGGGGAACGCCCAATAAGGCTCGATCACGGCAAGGGATTCAAAGAGTTGCTCGATCTTGGCGCGCAGTGTCGCAACCTGTTTCGGTTTCGGATCACGCGTCAGGGCGGCCGTTGCTTCACGCAAGGCGCTCCATCTGTCTGAGCGCAGTTGAATGGCAGAAGAATAGTCGTTCATCGCATGCATCAGTCGTTCTCCGCTGCGCGGGAAACCACCAAATGCAGGGCGGGGGTGACCGCCCGAACAGACCCGGCAATCTACCCGCTAGATTGTTTTTCGCTCCCCTGCGTTTCTTCTTTCAGGGGTTGAGATGTTGGCTCCACCGAGAGAGCCGTGTCGGTACCCGGCGTTTTATGCGCGGTTGCAGCACCGGAAAGCGTATCAAAGGTCGTTCCCTTATACGCAGGTGTTTCCTGCACTTTCTCCGCTGGTACATCCACATGAAGGCCCGCCCGCGTCCCTTGCTGCGGGATTTCCAGAGGGCCCAGCGTTTTCAGATAGGAGTCCGTTCCGCTGTTTCTGTCATAGACGGAAAAATCGACCGACCGGTCGCGGAAGCTTTTCAGCACCTGTCCCAGACCCTTCATCCCGGTTTCGCGCTGGCGACGCACCGTTGAAAGGTCGACCTCAATCGGAAACATGTCTTCCTGACCCGCGGATTGGTGCAGCACATGCGCCGAGGGGTCCACGACAAGGGATTTGCCGACACCACCGGCACCCAAACCGTTGACATCAAAAACATAACACTGGAATTGGGCGGCAGTCGCACGGGCAATCGCCAGCTCCGCATCGCGATCCGTTGTGCCGGTCAAAACCGGGTGCAACAGCACCTCAACACCCTGCGCCGTCAACTGACGGGTCGTTTCCGGGAACCAGATATCATAGCAGATCGACAGGCCAAAACGGCCCACATCCGGCACATCAAAGACGCAGAAATCGGTGCCCGCCGCGATGCCCGTCTCATAGGGCCGGAACGGGAACATCTTGGCATAGCGCTTGATGATCTCGCCCTCGGGGTTGATCACGACGGAAGTGTTGAACACCAGCCCGGTTTCGGGATCGCGCAGGAACATCGACCCCGGGATCAACCAGACGCGGTGCTTGCGGGCCGCTTCGCAGAAGGTGTCCAGTGCCTCATTCTGCGGCGCCTGCGCAAACTTGTCGAGCGGACCGTAGGGCGCAAGCTCGGAAAACAGCACCATCTGTGTCCACGGGAACCGTGCCATCAACACGTCCAGCCGGTGGATCATCCCTTCCACATTGGAATGCAGGGCGTTTACATACATTTGCACGCCGGCGATTGCGAATGGGGTCATCGTAAAATACTCCGTCGCGACGAAGTGGGCCGATCTGACCCAAAAACTGCTTCGCGCCGCATTGCCTTACGCCCTTCCCAGCAAGGTTGAAACAGCCGAATGAGATACATCCGGGATTCTGGCGCTATTCCGTAGGGGCATTTCCCTGAAGCGCTGCAGCCTGTCATCTCAGATGACAGAACCGTTTTGGGGTATGAATATTATTTTAAACACCTCAGTGCATCTCCCCAGACATTCGCGGACAGATCGACACCGGAAATCCGCGCGCGCAGGCGCAGCTTTCGAGAGCCTCCCAAATCCTCTCCTGATCGCGCGTTCCCGATTAACGTGCGGGTTTTTCACTTTGATATCTATCGCGCAACCAATGTATCAGAAGCGTAAGTCGCTTTTCTGAGTTGTTCAAGCACTATGCTGTAACTTGGGCGCGCGAGCGTCACATAAAGCGAAGCTTGCACAAAACTTCACAATGAAAGAACATCACAAAACGTTTAATTTATCGCGATTGCCGCAGGACCATTCACCGCACCACCGCCCATTCAAATAGGATCCGCTCATGCCCGACCTTGGCTCCATGACACGCTATGCAACTTTTGCAGGCGTTGTCCTACTCAGTTTTGTCTGTCTGATTGCTGCGCTGATCTGGACCGGTTGGATGCTGATCCCCTTTGCATTCTTCGCGGGCCTCTCCCTGCTGGGGCTGCACGACGTACGCCAGGAACATCACTCCATTCTCAGGAATTATCCGGTTTTGGGGCATATGCGCTTTCTCTTTGAAGGCATCCGCCCGGAAATTCGCCAATATCTGATCGAATCCGATCAGGATGAGGAACCGTTTTCGCGAGACGCCAGAAGCCTTGTGTATCAACGGGCCAAGGGCCAGGAAGACAAGCGGCCCTTTGGCACAAGGTTGCGGGTCTATGATGCCGGATATGCCTGGGTGACGCATTCTGTGGCCCCGATCGAGATCGAAGACACCGATTTCAGGGTCAAGATCGGTGGCGACACTTGCCAACAACCCTATGACGCGTCGCTTTACAACATTTCCGCCATGAGTTTTGGATCACTGTCCGGGAATGCCATTGAGGCGCTGAACACCGGGGCCAAAATCGGCGGTTTCGCCCATGACACCGGCGAAGGATCTGTCAGCCGATACCACAAGAACGGCGGCGGCGACCTGATTTATCAGGTGGCTTCGGGCTACTTCGGGTGCCGGGCGGAGGACGGCAGCTTTGATCCCGAAAAATTCAAGAAAACGGCTGCCCTGGACCAGATCAAGATGATTGAACTGAAGCTGTCGCAAGGAGCAAAGCCTGGGCATGGCGGGATGTTGCCCGCCTCCAAGATCAGCCCCGAGATTGCTGAGGCGCGTGGCGTGCCGATGGGCAAGGATTGTGTGTCCCCCGCCGCGCATTCGGCGTTTTCGACCCCCATCGAAATGATGCGATTCATCGGCCAGCTGCGCGAGTTGTCGGGTGGCAAGCCGGTCGGGTTCAAACTCTGCATCGGTCACCGGCGCGAATTCATGTGCATGGTCAAGGCCATGCTGGAGACAAAGATCATCCCCGATTTCATCGTGGTGGATGGTACCGAGGGCGGCACGGGGGCAGCCCCGGTGGAGTTTTCCAACCACATCGGCATGCCGATGGTCGAGGGTCTGACCTTTGTGCACAACACCCTGCGCGGTGCGGGCATTCGCGATCAGGTCAAGATCGGCGCTGCGGGCAAAGTCGTCTCCGCCTTTGATATCGCGCGGGCGCTTGCATTGGGCGCGGATTGGTGCAACTCGGCCCGCGGGTTCATGTTTGCCATCGGCTGCATTCAGGCGCAGGCGTGCCACACCAACCACTGCCCTGTCGGGGTGGCAACGCAGGATCCCATCAGATCACGGGCGCTGGACGTGACATCGAAAAGCGAACGGGTTGCGCGGTTCCATGACAACACGCTGAAGGCGTTGGGTGAAATCACTGGGGCGGCAGGTCTCGCCCACCCTGGGGATTTCATGCCGCAACACCTGATGGTCCGCTTGGGCGACAAGGAAATGGCAGAAGGCAGCGAGGCGTTCCCCTACCTCCCCGAAGGCTTCCTGCTGGCCAAGAAGACCGAGGTTGGCGCGGATTATCACAAACGCTGGGCGCGGGCGGATGCCGCGAGTTTTGCGCCGCCACAATAAAAAGGGGCACCCGGATGGATGCCCCTTTTTGCTAGATTATGTATCGGTTCAGGCGGTTTGCGCCGCCAGCGCCTCCGCAAGTGCGGCTTCAAAGATCGCCAGACCTTCGTCGATGATCGCGTCGGAGGCCGTCAACGGCACCATGATCCGCAGCGCGTTGCCGTGCATCCCACATCCCAGCAGGATCAACCCGCGTTTGAGCGCATGCGCGCAGATGGATTTGACGAGACCGGCATCCGGTGTGGCGGTGTCGAAATCTGTCACGAATTCAACGGCCAGCATCGCGCCCAAGCCCCGGATGTCCCACATCCGGTAGGGGGCCACACGGGCGCCAATCTCCGCAAAACGCGTGCGGAAATGGGCGCCAAGCTCCATGGAACGGGCCAGCAACCCTTCACTTTCAATGGCCTCGATGGCTGCAAGAGCAGCGGCGCAAGCCACTGGATTACCACCATAGGTGCCGCCTAGACCACCAGGCGCCATCGCGTCCATCACGTCCGCACGCCCGATGACACCGGCAATCGGATAGCCACCCGCCATGGACTTCGCGACCGTGATCAGGTCTGGCACAACGCCGGAATGCTCAACCGCGAACCAGGTGCCCGTGCGCCCAAAGCCCGCCTGGATTTCATCGGAGATCAGCAAAATACCGTACTGGTCGCATATATCGCGCAGGGCGCGCATCATCTCGAAGGGAACGGGCGTATAGCCGCCCTCGCCCAACACCGGCTCGATAATGATGGCGGCAATCCGGTCCGGTTGCGCATCGGTCAGGAACAGGTTCTGCAGCCCGGTCAGCGCGTCCTCAACGGTGATGCCATCGCGCACGGAGGGAAACGGCGCCCGGAAGATATCCGAGGGGAAAGGCCCAACGTCTTTTTTATAAGGGCTGATCTTGCCGGTCATGCCGAGCGTCAGCAGGGTGCGACCATGATACCCGCCGGTGAAAGCAATCACGCCGGGACGCCCGGTTGCGGCACGCGCGATTTTCACAGCGTTCTCAACAGCTTCCGCCCCGGTTGTCACCAGCAGGGACTTCTTTGCATGTTCCCCCGGCGCCAATGTGTTCAGCTTTTCCGCCAATGCGACATAGGATTCGTAGGGCACAACCTGAAAAGACGTATGCGTGAACTTGTCTTCCTGCGCCTTGGCCGCCGCGATCACAGCTGGATGGCGGTGGCCGGTGTTCAGAACCGCGATGCCCCCGGCAAAATCGATGTAGCGTTTGCCCTCCACATCCCAGAGCTCGGCGTTTTCGGCGACATCCGCAAACACCGGCGCGGCAGAAGCGACACCGCGGGGCACGGCGGCCTCGCGACGGGCAAGCAAGGCGGCGTTGGTCTGCTCTTCAGGTGTTGTGGAGACGACCGCAATCTTCGATGCTTTGGCCGTGCGGGTCTTGCGGGGCTTTTTGGCCGCGGATTTTGCGGGGGGCGCTTTGACAGTGGAGGCCATATGCTCATTCCTTTGATGAATAGGTGAGGTGATGTTTAATATCTCGATACGCCGTTTAATTTAATTGTCAATCGCGATTCAACCGCCACCTTTATGCAACCTCTGGCCCCGCCACAAAATCCCGTCACAAAAAGAGTGTGACTTGCCGCAACCTGCTGTCTAAAAACGCCAGTGAAACCAATAGCTCACACGTCAGATCAGGAAACGACCCTTTGGATATCGGACACAGACTGCGCGCAATACGCAAAAAGCGTGGATTATCTCAGCGGGAGCTGGCCACCCGTGCGGGGCTGACCAATGGCACGATTTCGCTGATCGAACAGAACAAAACCAGCCCCTCGGTGGCGTCTCTCAAAAGTCTGCTGGACGCGATCCAGGTGTCCATGGCCGAGTTTTTTGCGACGATAGAGGAAACCTCGCAAAGCAAATACTTCTATACCGCAACAGAATTCACCGAGATTGCACCGCCAGAGGTGCCCGAGGGCGCATCGCAGCTCCTATCGCTGCGCCAATTGGGCAATGCCCAGGATCATGCGCTGCAGATATTGCACGAACGCTATGCCCCCGGTGCGGATACCGGGCCAGAGCTGCTCAGCCATGACGCGGAAGAGGCGGGCGTGATCATTCGGGGCACGATCGAGATTACCGTCGATGATGAGGTCGGCACGCTGGGCCCCGGGGATGGATACCTGTTCAACAGTCGCCTGCCCCACCGGTTTCGCAACACCAGCGATGTGGAATGCGAAATCATCAGCGCCTGCACCCCCCCGAGCTTCTGAACGAAAAACCCCGACTGCGATCAGCAGACGGGGTTTTGTATCATTGGCTTCCATCCGCTCCGTGTGAGCGGCAGTCCAGGCAGAAACGTTATACTCGTATTTACCCTATCGGCCAACAGTAGGGTCAATGATCAGGCAGATTTGTCGTTATCATCGCCAGATTTGCTCTCACCCTCTCGTGTGACAAGAAGGACGATCACTGCCACCAGTGTCAGAATGGAAAGCCCAAAGATGAACAAGTCGGTCGACATATCGGGCTCCTTTCTCTTGCGTTCGGAGGACCAACGCTCAAAACCGCAGATGGTTCCGCAGCGTCAGTAGTCTTGCACAACCTTTACACGATGCGGCACCGGAAAGGTCAGCGTCAGGTGATGCATGTCACCGCTTATCTTCGCGTCGACCTGCGCATTCAATTGCCGTGCAAAGGCGTTGATCAACTGCATACCAAGGCCCGTGCCTTCGGCGGTGGGCTCATCGCTGAAGGTGTTGCTGATGGTGAAAACGGCCTCGGCCGGATCGGGTTGGGTCAATGATATGTTCAGACGCGCAGGGTTTTGCGCATTGGGCGAGCCGATGTATTTCATGGCGTTGGTCACCGCCTCTGACACAAGCAAAGTCAGCGGCGCGGCATCATCGGTGTCCAGTTGCACCGGCACATAGGATTGTTCCACCTTGACCGCGGATCCGGCGGGCAGGCCCACCACAAGCAACTGGCCCACGATTTCCTCGACCAGCGCACCGGCGTCCACACGTTCAAGCCCCTGACTTTGATAGAGATTCTTGTGGACGGTTGCGAGGCTCAGGATGCGTTCCTGCAACCTGCGGAGCACAAGCTGCGACTCTTGCGTCGGCGCGCGCCGGATCTGCATGTTCATGATCGAAGAGATCAGCTGCAGATTATTTTTTACCCGGTGATGCACCTCTTTCAGCAGAATATTCTTTTCACGCAGCGAGTCCTCCAGGGAGGCCTCATCGCGAATGATCGAATCCGCCATGCCAATGAAGGCCTTTTGAATATCGACAAACTCACGCGTCACCCCTGGCCCCAAAGTGGAGCGCGGCATCGACCTGTTATAGGCGAAAATGCGCATCTGCCGACCAAGCTTTCGAATGTGACGGATGGCAAGACGGTTGATCGCCCAGAAAGCCACCACCAGACTGGCGAGCCACATCAGGATCGGCAGAAATATGCTGAGTGTATCACTCCCGCGCACCCCCGCGAGCACTTCTTCCTGCCGCCAGATGCTGATCGCGTAAACGACGCCCGGCACAATCGGCACAACCGCATAAATGCGGGCGTCTCCTTCGGTATTCACATCTTCGAACACAGCGGTCTTTTCACCAATCAGCGTCTTCAGGCTGCGGTTTTGCGGCAGATCGGACAGGGTAACGAGCCGAGGCCGGTCCGAGGTCAGCACCTCGCCCGCTTCATTAAAGGTGACAACGTCATGCGGTTTGATGTTCGAGGGCGGATCCGGCATTTCATGCAATTCGGTCAGCGGCACGGAGAGCGTCGTGAACCCGGTGAAGACATCGTCCTCAAAATGTGGATGCAGGATCACCAGCACCGGCTCCAGGCTGATCGGGCCCGTGCGGCTGATGATCACCGAACGTTCCCGCTTTTCCAGCGCCACATCGAAATCCGGATAGGCACTGAAATCGTAGATGCCGCCTTCGGATGAACAGGTCATCACACCATCGGCGGGCAGATTGCCGATCAGCGAATACCGTTCCGACGCCTCCTGATAGGCGCGCAGGAAAGAGACGCAGGCTTCTGGATCATCTGCGAACAGGCGCACGATCGAACTCAACGCCTCGGCAACACCGAAGCCTTCCTGAATGACTGTCCGCTCTGCTCCAGACGCCTGTTCGGTCAATCCCAACAAGGACAAATCTGCATTAGCCTCAGCCTGGCGCGCGATCTCCCGGGTCTGCACCACCGCGATCAGGCCAAACGGCAGCAATGCCAACGACAGGAAAACCAGGATGCGGAAGGCGAGACCCCGAAAGACATCGCCGTCCAGAAAGCCGCCGGTCATCGTTAGAAGGACGCTGCCTTGGCCGCAGTCAGCACCGACATCGTGGCGTCATCTGTCATTTCAAGCGCTTCATCATCGTCAATGTGCATCAGTTCCGCCAATTTCTGGCGCGCGCGATTTGTCCGGCTCTTGATGGTCCCGACCGCCACACCGCACATATCAGCGGCCTCTTCGTAGGAGAAACCGGAGGCGCCGACCAGCAAAAGCGCCTCACGCTGCTCATCGCTCAACTGCGCGAAGGCATCCCGGAAATCCGTCATCTGCAGACGGCCATCATGGGCAGGCTTTTCGGCGAGGGCTTCGGTATGTGCCCCGTCAATATCGGCCACCTCGCGATTGGCTTTGCGCCGCGATGAATAATAGGTGTTCCGCAGGATGGTAAAAAGCCAGGCACGCATGTTTGTACCGGACTGAAATTTGTCGATATTTGTCCAGGCTTTGACCAATGTATCCTGCACCATATCATCTGCCGTTGCCCCGTTCCGGGTCAGGCTGATGGCGAAGGCACGCATGGCTGGCAGGTGTTCAACCAGCTCGTCGCGGGGATCTGCACCGCTCATTTGCGGGTGCCCTTGGTCTGGTCCTGTTGCTTGAGCGCGTCCAGCAAATCCTTGAAGCGATCCGGGATACCTTCATCCAGCGCTTCCTCGTAGACGCGCTTCAAATTTTCGTCGATCACGCTTTCGCGTTTCCTGTTTGCACTTGACTGAGCCATACTGCCGATAATTCCCCGAGAAGGTTAAAAATATCCCACCTGCGTCGGAACCAAACACATGAATACGCGTTTGGTTCCAAGAAAAGTGAAAAAAGGAAGATTTCTTATGTCGGACGGCTCTGTGACCCCGGACATCAGTGAAGACCTCGGTGACGCCCTCCCCTACCTGCGCCGTTTCGCCCGCGCCATGACCGGCAGCCAGAGCAGTGGCGACCAGTTTGCCGCCGCCGCGTTGGAGGCCATTCTCACCGACCGTTCGGTGCTTGACGGTGTGTCGGTCAAAACCGGGGTTTTCCGGGTGCTCTATGGCATCTGGTCCAGTGCGGGCGCCCCTGTCGATGATGGCGAAAGCGGGCTGAAAGCCCGGGCGCAAAAACATCTGGCACGTTTGACCGCCAACAGTCGCGAAGCGCTCCTGTTGCACAGTGTCGAAGGCTTCAGTTTTAGTGAGATCGCCACCATCATCGGCATTGACCAATCCGAAGCCGAAGAGCTGGTGCAGATCGCGCGGCGCGAGATGGCCGATGCGGTGGCCGGTTCGGTGATGATCATCGAGGACGAAGCGATTATCGCCATGGACATCGAAAGCATCGTTTCCGATATGGGGCACCGGGTCACCGGCGTTGCCAGAACGCGGGACGAAGCCGTGGCACTGGGCGCGGCGGACGTGCCGGATCTGATCCTTGCGGATATTCAACTGGCGGATAATTCGTCTGGTATTGATGCGGTCAATGATCTGATGACCAATCTGGGCGAACGGCCGGTGATCTTCATCACCGCCTTCCCCGAACGCCTGTTGACCGGCGACAAACATGAGCCTGCCTTCCTGATCTCGAAACCCTATACCGAAGATCAGGTGATTTCGGCTGTCAGCCAGGCGATGTTCTTCTCTTCGACCGAAACGCTGAAAGCGTAAAGGCCACGCCAGTCTGAAAGGACGGTTTCGGCAGTCTGTGCCCGAAAGCAGAGCAACCCAAAGAAAAGCCCCGCTGCGATAGCGGGGCCTTTTTAAATGGAAACGGTCTCTAGCTTTTGGCGATGGAACGGAGCATCCAGGCCGCTTTTTCATGGAACGCGGCGCGTTCAGTCGCCAGATCTTCGGTCACCGGGTCCCCGTGATCACCTGCGATCTTGATCAGAGCGTGCAACCGATGCGCCACACGTTCGTTGTCAGCGGCGAGGTCTTCGCACATCTCTCCCGCAGAGGGTGGCGTTTCTTCATCTTGCACAACCGAGTTTGCAACAATCGAAGAAAGCGTTGCCGGGGCCAGCTGCCCCAGGGCGCGGATACGTTCGGCGATATCATCTGCCGCCTCGAACAGGTTTTCATATTGGGCTTCGGTCAGATTGTGTACCGAATAAAACAGCGGCCCTTCAACGTTCCAATGTGTGGCATGCGTTTTGAACAGCAGCCGGTAGGTGTCCGCAAGCGCGTTTTCCAACCCTTTGGCCATTGCTTCTGCATCCCGTACGCCGGTGCTGATTTCAGTGGTTTCGGGAACAACGTTCAACGCATTTGTCATAATACTTCTCCTGTTTCATGTATCACAGGAAAAACAAATCGGCTCTGACAAGGTTCCCGATTTACGCGGGCCGTGACAGTCCGCCGCAGCTATTGGGCGGCTTCGACACTCGAGGTTTCGTCAGGCTGTTCGGGCACGTCGTCCGGCACCGTTGCAGGGCGTCGTTTCTCGATCTCCGCGTTCAATGCGGCCCCTAAGAGCACGAGAAAACTGCTGATCCACAGCCAGATCAGCATCGCGATAACCGCGCCTATGGAACCATAGACTTCGTTGTAATTGCCGAAATGCGCCACGTAGTAGGAAAAGGCGATGGACATGGCAGCCCATGAGCTGCCAGCCATCATCGCACCGGGCGTCAGCCAGCCGATTTTGATGCCCTTGCGGTTGGGCCCAAAACGGTAAAGCAGGCCGATCCCGGCAAACACCACGACAATCGCCACCAGCCAGCGCAGCAGCTCTAGCGCCCAGGAGGCAAATGCGCCCAAGGGAAAGAACGACAGCACAATGGGCGTCACCACGATGGTCAGCAAGGACACAACGCCCACGCCCAGAAGGCAAACGGTGAGGAGCAGCGCGCGCAGATAATGCTTGAAACTGGTGCGCCCCTGCCTGTCATAGACAAGGTTCAGACCATGCATCATGGCCCCCACCCCGGCGCGCGCCGACCAGAGTGCGACGCCCAGCGACACCAGACCGGCCCACCCCAGCGTGCCCGAACTGGTGCTGACCAGCCCGACGATCTGCGCATTGAGAATATCGTAGACGGCATCCGGCATCAGCCCGCGAATTTCTTCGAGCTGCACGATGACAACTGAGGGGTTCGCGACCAGGCTGAGGATGGCGATCAGGGCGGCCAGCGCGGGAAAAACCGATAGCATAGAATAAAAAGCAACCCCGGCTGCAATCAGGCCGAGGTTGTTACTCGAAATCCGGCGCCCTGCAGCAAAGACCGCTGCCCGGGCCAGTTTACCGTTTAAACGTGGTCGTGTTGCCATCCTACACCGATGCGCGAGCCGACTTTGGTCCTGCGATAAGCCAGATGACAAATCCGATGATCGGCAGGATCAGAACCAGCAGAATCCAGAGAACTTTGCTTCCATTGGTTGTACCAGATCCCACGATCGACACGATAGCCCAAATGTTCAGGGCGAGAACGATCAATCCACCAAGTCCAGCATACTCAAACATCTTTCTCTCCTTTTCTTGAACTCGACACCTCAACGCGCCGGCGCGGCGCAGGGTTCCGATTTAATATCCACTTGCGGGCAATTCGTCCCGAACCTGCCCCCAGGCCATCAGCGCAAAGATCGCGGTACCGCCGATGATATTGCCGGCCAGCACGGGCAGGAAAAAACCACCAACTGCCGTCACCGCCGTGATGTCTCCCATCCAGACCAGAACCGCCATTTCCACCGACCCCGCAACGATATGGGTGAAGTCGCCCGCGGCGATGAGCCAGGTAAATGTCAGGATCAAAAAGAACTTGGCGCTTTCCGCCTGCGGCAGCATCCACACAATCAGCGCCACGATGACACCTGCAGGGATCGCGCGCCAGAAGGACGCATAGGCCCCCATGCCGGTGGCGTGATGCGAAAGCTCGACCACAGATACCATCACATCAGGCACGATGGCCGGGGTGAACACGAAGAGGGCGGCGACAGCAAAAGCGCCAACCACATTGGCCGACATCACAATGGTCCAGAGCCGCAGCATCGATGCGAAGATCCCCCAGCTCCGCTCGACCATCACGGGCAGGACCGTGGTAATCGTGTTTTCCGTGAAAAGCTGCATGCGGCCCATGATCACTGCCAAAAACCCCAGTGAATAGCCCAGGTTCTCGATCAGAAAGCGGCTCGGCGTGTCCGGCAGATAGGTGCGGAAGATCGCCTCGCCCAGGACCGACAGGCTGATCATCACGCCCGCGGCAATGCCGGACCAGACCAGCGACCGGTTTGGCCGGGCCATTTCCTCTTCACCTTCGCGGCGGATGACTTCGTAAATCAGTTTGGGTGCAAGGCCCGTGGCCTCCTGCACGGAGGCTTCTTCCTGTTGCTCTTCGTCAATTGCAGTCGTTTTATTCATTGGTCCTCCAAGTCGCGCATCCCTTTCCAGAGCTGCTTGACACTCAACCCCGTTGCGCCTGAATGGGTTCCGACACCATTTGCAGATCGGAATTCCTCATGCCCGCCTTTTCGCCCGACCTGATGTCCGACGTGCGCGCCCGTTTCGCCCATGTCGACAGTTGCCCGTTTCAAGGCCCGCGCATCTTTTTCGAAAACGCAGGCGGCGCGCTGACATTGAATTCGGTGGTGGAAACCTCCGCAAAGTTTGCCGCCATTCCAGACAATCAGGGGCGCGACAACCCTGCAGCACATGCCCTGGTCGATCTGATCAGTCGCGCCAAGCAGGACATGGCCACGTTTTTCAACCCCAACGGCGGTCAGTTTTTTGTCGGTGAAAGCGGCACGGAGCTGACGTTCCGTCTGATCCGCACCGCCGTGATGGGGGCCGCACCAGGCGGTGCTGTTATCGGCTCGACGGTGGAGCATCCCGCGTCGCGCTCCGCCGCCACCCATTGGGCGAAAGCAGCAAACAAAGCATATATCTCGGTGCCGCATGATGATCCCACCGGATCCGTCAGTGCGGAGGCTTACGCCGCGCATATGACGCCAGAGGTCCGGGTCGCGACCATCCTGCACACCTCCCCTGTTACCGGGATTGCCAACGATGTGGCGGCCATATCGGCAGCCATCCGAAAAACATCCCCCCACGCCTATATCTTTGTCGATGGCATCCAGCACGCAAGCCACGGGCATATCGATATCCGCAGCTATGACATCGATGGCTATGTGGTGTCGCCCTACAAGGTCTTCTCCCGCCATGGCTATGGCGTCGCCTGGGTCTCGGATCGGATGACCGCCCTGCCGCGGGAGCAGCTCATCAACGGGCCTGCGGACAATTGGGAAATGGGCACGCGCGATACCGGCGCCTATGCAACCTTCTCCGATGTCGTGGCCTATCTCGACTGGCTGGGCCGCCAGCGAAGCGACGGCGCCAACCCACGCACCCGGGTCGAAGCCGCCGGTGCCGCCATCCACGCCCACGAACAGGCGCTGACCGAAACCATGTTGCATGGCACCGGCAACCTGCCCGGATTGGCCGAACTGCCCGGGATCACGATCCTTGGCGGCGTAGATAACCCCGCACGCGAGGGTCTGGTCTGTTTCGCCCTGAAAGACCTGCCCGCCGCCGACATCGTTGCACACCTCAACGCGCAGGGCATCCGCACCCATGTCCGCAAGGCAGATCACTACTCCGGCAATATTCTGACACCACTGGGACTGGACAGCGCCGTGCGCGTTTCAATGTGTCACTATAATAGTGTCGAAGAGGTCAGCGTATTCCTCGCCGCCATGAAGGAAATCGCCGCCACCTGATTTCTTCTGGCCAAAAATATCCATTGCGCAACGCGCCCCAACGCACACGGCCTTGCCATTCCGGACGACACCCTCAAAACTGGCGCCATGACCACACCCCTGCAAATCGCCATAGACGCCAAACGCGACGACCTGATCGCACTGACCCGTGATCTGATCCGCATCCCGACCCTGAACCCGCCGGGTGAAAACTATCGCGACATCTGCGATTACCTCGACAAGCGCCTGCGCAGCCATGGATTTGAAACGCAGCAGATCCGCGCCAAGGGCACACCCGGTGACAGCGAAAAATATCCGCGTTGGAACATCGTTGCACGGCGTGAGGGGCGCATGGCAGGCGATTGCGTGCATTTCAACAGCCACACAGATGTGGTCGAGGTTGGGCGCGGCTGGACGGTAGATCCCTTCGGCGGTGAGGTCAAAGACGGCAAGATCTACGGACGCGGGGCCTGTGACATGAAAGGCGGGCTCGCGGCCTCGATCATCGCCGCCGAAACCTTCATCGAAACGCACCCCGACTTCCTCGGTGCCATTGAAATCTCCGGCACGGCGGATGAAGAATCGGGCGGGTACGGCGGTGTCGCCTATCTCGCCGAACAGGGCTATTTCGATCCCAAACGCGTGCAGCACGTGATCATCCCTGAACCACTGAACAAGGACCGCATTTGCCTTGGCCACCGCGGCGGCTGGTGGGCGGAGATCGAGACCAAGGGCGAGATCGCGCATGGCTCTATGCCCTTTCTGGGCGATTGTGCAGTGCGCCACATGGGCGCCGTTCTGACAGCATTCGAGGACAAGCTCTTTCCTGCCATGGCCGCCCGGCGCACCGAGATGCCGGTCGTACCAGAAGGTGCGCGCCACTCCACAATGAACATCAATTCCATCCACGGCGGCCAACCGGAACAGGATGACGATTTCACCGGCCTGCCCGCCCATTGCGTCCCGGATGCCTGCCGGATCGTGATTGACCGACGCTTCTTGATGGAAGAGCCGCTGGATCAGGTCCGCGCTGAGGTCACGGCCCTGCTGGAGGGGCTGAAATCCACTCGCGCCGATTTCGACTATGAGCTGACGGAACTTAATTCGGTGTTGCCGTCGATGACGGATCAGGACGCGCCGGTGGTGCAGACGGTCGCCCGCGCCATCGAAGACGTGATCGGCCAGCCGCCGCAATACGTGGCGTCACCGGGGACCTATGATCAGAAACACATTGACCGTATCGGCAAATTGAAGAACTGCATCGCCTATGGTCCGGGCATTCTGGAACTTGCGCATAAACCGGATGAATACGTCGGCATTGATGATATGATAGACAGCGCCAAGGTCATGGGCGCGGCCCTGCAATCGCTGATACTGGCCAAAGACGACTGAAACAAGGGAGCCTTTTCATGAAACACTTCGTCACCCGACTGGCGGCCACAAGCCTGCTGGCCCTCGCCGCAAGCGTCGGCACAGCGCAGGCTAAATCGGACATCACCGTGGCCGTGCAGCTGGAACCGCCGCACCTTGACCCGACCTCTGCGGCGGCTGGCGCCATCGACACGGTGCTCTACTCTAATGTTTTCGAAGGGCTGACCCGCTTCATGGCCGATGGCTCCATCGTACCCGGTCTCGCGAAAAGCTGGGAAATCAGCGACGACGGGCTGACCTATACCTTCTCTCTGCAGGAAGGTGTGACCTTTCATGATGGCAGCACCATGGACGCAGAAGATGTGAAATTCTCCCTCGACCGGATCCTCGCCGAAGACAGCGCCAATGCGCAAAAGGCGCTTTATGCCGCCATCGCCTCCGTGGAGGTCGTGGATCCGCTGACGGTCAAGCTCACCCTGTGGGAGCCCAACGGCAATATGCTCTTCAACCTCGCCTGGGGGGACGCGGTGATCGTCGCCCCCGAGAGCATCGAAAATATCAAACAAATGCCCATCGGCACCGGCGCTTTCAAATTCGTGGAATGGGTGCAATCCGACCGCATCGAGCTGACCCGCAACGCGGAGTATTGGGGCACGCCCGCTGCCCTTGAGGCAGCGACCTTCAAGTTCATCTCTGACCCCACAGCGGCCTTTGCCGCGGTGATGGCCGAGGACGTGGATTACTTCTATGCCTTCCCAGCCCCGGAAAACCTGCCGCAATTCGAAGCGGATCCACGGTTCCAGGTGATCGTCGGCTCGACCGAGGGTGAAACCATCCTGTCGACCAACAACAAGATGCCGCCTTTCGACAATCCGCTGGTCCGCCAGGCTGTGGCCCACGCGATTGACCGGCAGGCGATCATCGACGGCGCCATGTTCGGATACGGGACGCCCATCGGCACCCACTTCGCACCACATAACCCCGCCTACAAAGACCTGACCGGCCAGTCGAACTACGACCCTGAGAAATCCAAGGCACTGCTCGCCGAGGCCGGTCTGGCCGATGGGTTTGAAACCACGCTCTACCTGCCACCGCCTTCCTATGCCCGTCGTGGCGGCGAGATCATCGCGGCTCAACTGGCCGAGGTCGGCATCACCGCAACCATCACCAATGTCGAATGGGCACAGTGGTTGGAATCGGTCTTTCGGGGCAAGGATTTTGGGCTCACCATCGTCAGCCACACCGAGCCGATGGATATCGGGATTTATGCCAATCCAGATTACTACTTCCAATACGACAACCCGGATTTCCAAGCGCTGATCACAAAACTGAACAGCACCACGGACCCGGAGATGCGGGCGCAAATGATGGGCGATGCCCAGCAGATGATCGCGGATGATTACGTGAACGGATATCTCTTCCAACTGGCCCAGCTTTCGGTCGCCAAGGCGGAGTTGCAGGGTCTTTGGGCCAATGCTCCAACCCAAGCCACCGACCTCACCGGCGTCAGCTGGAGCGAGTGATCAAACAAGCAGGCGCCCGCACCGGGCGTCTGCATTTGTACCAGAACACCCGAGATTTGACCGACACTGCTGCAACGTGACCGGAAACGGGCCATTTCAGCAATGACGCGCCCTGTGTACCCTCATGTCAGAACCACTTCCGAGAACATCCCAAACACCCTGGGGGTTTTGAGTGGGTCACAGCCTTCTCCCATGTGCCCACTCAAACGACCCTGCCCATTTTTTGAGCAAAATGGCTTGCAAAATTTCTACCTAAGCGGGTAACATGATGATGCGGATCGACTCCGCACCATACGATGCTGCACCTTTTACCATATGCTAAAAAGCCTGAAAGGAGCCTGCCTTGACTGACCTCACAGAGCGCGCCATCCAACTGGAGAAACAAATCGAAGACGCCTGCCAGAAAGAGCGTTTGGCGCTACAACCTCAATTTGATCGTGTGATCGCAACACTCAAAGCGCGCGGCGAAACCGTTCCCGCCCGTATGCGACGCCTTAACACCACGCTCAAAGAAGAAGCCATCGAAGACCTGTTCGACAACATGCCTGTCTGATCCCTCAAATCTTTCGGGCAGAGCCGGGCGAAACCACAAGCTGCCGAGCCAGAGGAACCGCCCGTTTCAAGGAAACCGATGCCACCCGGCGTCGGTTTTCTTTTTGCCCGTCACCAGTGTGCCTGCGATGTAATGCGGCCCACCGCTGCGCCACGGCTTGCCAGAAACTGCACGCGGTCCTTGATCACATCCCGCACGGGCCCGTCACGCGGTGCATCCCGCAGGGTTGTGAACCAATGCTGCGGCGGGTTCTTGCCCCGCCGGTTGCCCTCAAAGGTCAGGGCGCGCAAGACGGCCTCCGCCGCCCCCGGCAAACGGTCTGGGATATCAAACCCGTTGAGAGTGGCCCAAACACCGGTCCAGAGCCGCCCGACCGACCACGGGTTGTACCCACCCCC
>NZ_CANMXR010000013.1:0-127088 GCF_947501835.1 uncultured Roseobacter sp.
TCTCCCATGTTCACAGATATCCTGTGATCCTATCGGGAGCTCGACCTCAGTTCAGGGTCAGCCCAATTACGCATGCTATGGGCCGAAGCTAGGCGACGGGTCACAATGGACTTGGATCCTGCAACGCTTCTGACGTCCGTTACGAGTCCAACCCAGACTTTATCTGTCTCGTGCTGCGCGCGCACGCAGCAAGACAATCTTTCTGGGCGCGCGGTTTAGTGTGCTGCGACGCGGCGGGAAAAGCGGTCGTTCTGGCACAGTGCCCCCATCGACAGTTGCACTGCACCGATCGAAGTTTCACCATTTCAAGTTCGGATAGTGGAGAGTGTTGTTTTCGCGATACTCTGTATCATCCAAGATGGCGCGATTGACGACGTCATAACTATAATTTAGTAAGCGCTCAGATCTGTTGGGGTGCCCAGTTCCGGGCTGAGATGCGTTTTGCGCGGACCCATTGAACCTGAACCGGTTAGGACCGGCGGAGGAAACAGCAATGGCGTATAAGACCGCCCGTATAGTTTCCAACACCAGTTTCGAGCCGCACAACTGAGGTGTTGGTAAAGTGATAGCCAAAGCTCTGACAATTGCGGGCTCGGATTCGGGCGGCGGTGCGGGCATTCAAGCTGATCTGAAATCCTTTGCCGCGATGGGTGTCTATGGCGCGTCTGTCGTCACTGCCGTTACAGCCCAAAATACGCAAGCCGTTACCGCCATCCACGCTGTGCCGGATGAAATCGTTGCTGCGCAAATAAAGGCCACTCTGGACGACATCGACATTCACGCAATCAAGATCGGAATGTTGGGGACACCTTCCTTGATCCAGGTCGTGGCCGAAGCGCTCAGCAGCTTTTCGGGCCCGGTCGTGCTTGATCCTGTGATGGTCGCAAAGTCCGGCGATACGCTTCTGGCCGATAGTGCGATTGATGCCTTGACAACACAGCTGATCCCACGCGCAACCCTGCTCACACCGAACTTGCCCGAAGCGGAAAAGCTTGTTGGTGTCGGGACACTCCAACAACAATCTGCCCGGTTATTGGATCTTGGGGCGCGGGCCGTCCTGATGAAAGGCGGGCATGCCGAAGGAGCGACATGCGTCGATGCTTTGGTGACGCGCGATGCAACGCGTGAGTTCTCGGCGCATCGTGTTGAAACCGGCAACACACACGGCACGGGATGCTCCTTCTCGTCCGCGATTGCCGCATGTCTTGCGCAAGGTCTGACCTTGGAAGCTTCTGTCACGCGCGCGCATGACTGGTTGCATCAGGCAATCGTGCAGGCGGATATGCTGGAGGTCGGGCACGGTCATGGCCCTGTTCACCACTTCCACGCGCTTTGGACATGAGTGATGCGTTCACCATATTGGGCGGCGGTGTCTGCGGCCTCGCTATGGCGGCAGAGCTGTCATCGCGCGGCGCGCAAGTGACCATTTTTGATCCCAATGGTGCCCCTGGAGAACACGCTTGCTCATGGTGGGCCGGTGGCATGTTGGCACCCGATTGCGAAGGGATCAGCGCCGAGCCAGAGGTCGTACGGCAGGGCCGCAAGGCTGCTGATTGGTGGGAACGCCATGGGGCGGAGGTCTCGCGTCAGGGAATACTCGTGGTTGCTTTGGGACGCGATCAAAGCGAATTGACCACTTTTGCCCGCCGTGCGCCAAGTGCTCGAAGCTTGGACCGCAAGGCGATAAACACGCTTGAGCCACATTTGGCGGATCACTTCGCCAAAGCGCTTTTCATTGACGAAGAAGCCCACCTTGATCCCCGCGCCACTTTGGCCACCGTCCACGCGCGACTTCCTCAGAACGGCGTTTCCTTTGTCAACGAAATCGACGGGCAAATCATCGATTGCCGAGGGCTTGTGGCGAGCGACACCTTGGCGGATCTGCGCGGGGTCAAAGGTGAGATGCTGGTGGTCCGCTGCAAAGACGTATCGCTTTCCCGCCCTGTGCGACTGCTGCACCCACGCTTTCCGCTTTACATCGTGCCGCGCGGGGATGGCGTCTTCATGTTGGGCGCAACCCAGATCGAAAGCGGCGAGCGCAACCGCGCGACACTGCGCTCGGTGATGGAGTTGATGAACGCAGCCTACGCGCTCCATCCCGCTTTTGGCGAGGCAGAACTGCTGGAAATCGGCGTGGATGCACGTCCCGCGTTTCCTGACAATCAACCGCGCATTCGCCATCTCAACGATCGCATCTGTGCAAATGGGCTGTTTCGGCACGGGTTCTTGCTGGCCCCCGCGCTGGCGTGCATGACAGCTGATTTAGTGCTTGAGGGCAAAACACCGGAGGTTTGGTATGAAGATCATCGTGAACGGTGAAGCCGTGGAAACTGGATCACCAAACTTGGCGGATTTGCTGGCCGAATTGGGGAAAGGCGATGCAAAGGTTGCCACGTCCCTAAATGAGGCGTTTGTCCCCAAGACGCTGCGCGAGACGCAGGCTTTGACCGACGGTGACCGGGTTGAGATCGTCGCCCCAAGGCAGGGGGGCTGAGATGCCCACGTTCTACGGAAAAGAGATTGCGTCGCGTTTGATGCTGGGGACCGCGCAATATCCATCGCCCGCCATTCTTGCCGATGCATTTCGCCGATCAGATGCCGGGATTGCGACGGTTTCCGTACGGCGCGAGGCCGGTGGTGAACAGGCTGGGCAAGATTTTTGGGCGTTGATCCAAAACCTTGGCGTCGAGGTATTGCCCAACACCGCCGGGTGCCATTCCGTCCGCGAGGCCATCACCACAGCGCAGATGGCCCGTGAATTGTTCGATACGAACTGGATCAAGCTAGAGGTCATCGGCCACGCCGACACGCTGCAACCCGATCCGTTCGGTCTGGTCGAAGCGGCAGCGCAACTGACTGATGATGGGTTCGAGGTCTTTCCCTATTGCACCGAGGACTTGGTGCTGTGCGAACGCCTTGTCCAAGTGGGCTGCAAGGTCCTCATGCCCTGGGGCGCGCCAATTGGCACCGGCCTGGGGTTGAACAACATCTATGGGCTGCGCAGCCTTCGCGCGCATTTCCCCGAGATTTCACTGGTCGTTGACGCGGGCCTTGGCCTTCCGTCTCAGGCCGCGCATGCGATTGAGTTAGGATATGACGCCGTATTGCTGAACACGGCTGTCGCCAAGGCGGGTGATCCTGCTGCGATGGCCGAAGGGTTTGCCCGCGCGGTTGAGGCCGGTGCGTTGGCGGCTGAAGCCGACCCGATGGAGCCGCGCGACATGGCCGCACCCTCGACCCCTGTGCTAGGAAAAGCGTTTCTATGACCCTCTCCCGCTTTTACCCCATCTTCGATGATGTTGCATGGTTGCGCCGGATGTTGCCCTTGGGGGTCAAACTTGTACAGCTCAGGATCAAAGGGAAACCGGATGATATTCTAAGGGCACAGCTGACTGAGGCCCGCGATCTTTGCCGCGCGCATGAAGCTGTGCTTGTGGTCAATGACCACTGGCAGTTGGCCATCGAACTGGGCTGCGACTGGGTGCATCTGGGCCAAGAGGACTTGGACATTGCCGATGTGACCGCGATCCGTGAGGCGGGATTGAAGCTGGGCGTCTCGACCCATGATGATGCCGAACTTGAGCGCGCCTTGGCCCTTGCACCCGACTATGTGGCGCTTGGCCCGGTCTATCCAACCATCCTCAAGAAGATGAAATGGCAAGAGCAAGGGGTGGAAAAACTGACCATGTGGAAAGAACGCATAGGCGAAACGCCTCTTGTTGCCATTGGAGGGATGAGCGTTGAACGCGCCCCGGGGGCTTTTGCCGCTGGCGCCGATATTGTTTCTGCCGTGACAGACATCACCCTGAACGCTGATCCCGATGCACGAGTACGCGCGTGGTTGGACGCCTGCGCATGACCCGCTACGCCCGCCAAACAGCCGTGCTTGGGCCCGACGCGCAGCAGCGTCTAGCCGAAAGCCGCGTTCTTGTGATCGGTGCTGGCGGCTTGGCGGTCCCTGTCTTGCAATACCTTGTTGGGGCGGGCGTAGGCTATGTCCGGTTGGTGGATGCGGATGTGGTTAGCCTCAGCAATCTGCACCGCCAGACCCTGTTCCGCGAAGCTGACATTGGCCAACCCAAGACAGAAGTGGCGGCGCGCAGCCTGGCGGCTTTGAACAGTGACGTAGACTTCGAAACGGTGGTGATGCGTCTTGATCCATCGAATATCGGAACGCTCTGCAACGGTGTTGATCTCCTGCTGGATTGCGCAGACAGCTTTGCGGTCAGCTACATGGCCTCGGATCATTGCCTTGAAACCGAACAACCGTTGATCAGCGCCAGCATCGTCGGTTCCGAAGGATATGTCGGCGGCTTTTGCGGCGGCAAACCGGGCCTGCGTGCTGTGTTTCCCGGCCTCCCTGAACAGCTTGGGTCTTGCGACAGCGACGGGGTTCTAGGCCCAAGCGTTGGTGTGATTGGCAGCTTACAGGCGCAGATGGCGATAGCCTTGCTTGTTGGAGATCGCACACCCTTGGGCAAATTGGTGACGTATGACGCGCGCGCCTTGCGATTTGGGGGTTTTCGTTTTGACAACGCACACGATCCAGCGCCCAACCCAGCCTTTATCGCGCCCTGTGAAATTATCGCCGACGACTTTTTGGTTGATCTGCGTACCCGCGATGAAACCGGCCCACCTCTGCCCGAAGCCATACGATCCTCTGTTGCTGCATTTGGACCGGACGGGCCAACACCCAAACATCACAAACGTGCCGTTTTGGCCTGTCGCAGCGGGCTTCGCGCCTGGCAGGCGGCTGAGCGACTGTCGCAACACTGGCAAGGAGAGATCAAGCTCCTTGCTTTGGGAGACTAAGGAGACCCACATGAAAGTTTTTTTGACCAGCGCCGCAGCTTTGCTGATCGCCGCGCCAGCCTATGCCCAAGACAAGATAACCCTCTTGCTGGATTGGTTTATCAACCCCGATCATGGCCCGATCATTGTCGCCGAAGAGCTTGGCTATTTCGCCGACCAAGACCTTGAGGTCAAGATCATCCCCCCGGCAGACCCGTCGGCCCCGCCGAAACTGGTCGCAGCGGGCCAAGGGGATATTGCCGTCAGCTATCAGCCGAGCCAGCACTTGCAAGTTGCCGAGGGCCTGCCGTTGATCCGCGTCGGCACGCTTGTCGCGACCCCTCTTAACTGTCTGCTAGTCCTGAAAGATGGACCCATTCAAGACATCAGCCAGTTGAAAGGGGCCAAGATCGGCTTCTCGGTCGCCGGTGTGGAAGAGGCCGTGCTGACCGCGATGCTGGGCAAACACGGTGTCAGTCTCGATGATGTCGAGATGGTAAACGTCAACTTCTCACTTAGCCCGTCGCTGATGTCCGGTCAGGTTGATGCGGTGATTGGGGCCTACCGGAATTTCGAATTGAACCAGATGGAAATCGAAGGGGTCGAGGGCAAGTGCTTTTATGTCGAGGAAGAGGGCGTGCCGACCTATGACGAGTTGATCTACGTCACCAACTCCGAACTGATGAACAAAGATCAGGTGCGCCGCTTCCTGCGCGCCACGGAATTGGCGACACAGTACATCGTGAATAACCCGGAGGCGTCATGGGACCTGTTCAAGGGCTATGCCCCGGAATTGGACGATGCCTTGAACGCAAAGGCATGGGTGGACACGCTGCCGCGCTTTGCCTTGCGCCCCGAAGCACTGGATGAAGGCCGCTACAGCCGCTTTGAGCAGTTTCTGGCGGACAGTGGCTTGGTCGAGGGGACGCGCACTGTGTCCGCGCTGGCGGTCGATCTGGGTGCGGAATGAGTTACGGTCGCGTTTTCGAAAACTGGCGAGGGGCGACCCCTGCTTGGTCTGATTACACTCAGCATGCGTTTGTTCGGGGGCTTGGGGAGGGCACATTGCCGCCCGAGGCGTTCCTGCACTATCTCAAACAGGACTACGTGTTTCTGATCCACTTCTCACGCGCTTGGGCTCTTGCGGTCACCAAGGCTGATACGGTCGCGGAAATGCGATTGGCTGCAGGCACCGTGAACGGTCTGATCAACGAGGAAATCGCGCTGCACATCAAAATCTGTGCTGATGCCGGGATTGATGAGGCGACACTATTTGCAACCGAAGAACGCGCCGAGAATCTGGCCTATACGCGCTATGTGCTGGACGCGGGGCATTCGGGCGATTTGCTTGACCTGCTGGCGGCATTAGCGCCTTGCGTCATGGGATATGGCGAAATTGGCAGTGCGCTGGCGGCGTCCAAGACCTCCGCGACCTATGCGGACTGGATCAACACCTATGCCGGTGAAGACTATCAACAGGTCTGCCGGGATGTAGGCGCGCTGATTGATACGGCGGTACAGCGCAGACTGGGTGATGACCCCCAATCAAGCCCCCGCTGGTCCACCCTTCAAAACCGTTTTGCGACGGCAACCAAGCTAGAGGTCGGGTTTTGGGACATGGGGCTGACCCCGTGACGCACGCTGTGCGGCTAAACGGGTCTGCAACCATTGGCGGCGTTTCTGTCTTTTCGCACCTTGATCTGTGTTTGGAGCCCGGCAAATGGACCTGCCTGCTGGGGGCCAGCGGGGTTGGCAAATCCACGGTGCTCAAGCTCTTTGCAGGTCTGGCGGATGCGGTCGATTTTCAAGGCGAAATCACGGATCCTGGCCGCGTTGCCCTCATGGCGCAGCACGACCTCCTGTTGCCGTGGCTGAGTGCCCTGGATAACGTGATGATTGGATCTCGCCTCCGCGGCGAGAACCCAGATCCAGAGCGCGCAATGCAGCTTCTGGAACAAGTTGGCCTGAAAGAGCATGCGCAAAAGCGGCCCCATGCGCTATCCGGTGGGCAGAGGCAACGGGTGGCCCTGGCCCGTACCCTGCTCGAAGATTGCCCCCTCGTGTTGCTCGATGAGCCGTTTTCAGCCCTCGACGCGCTAACACGCCTGCAAATGCAGGACCTCACCGCGTCGCTTTTGAAGGGCCGCTCTGTCCTGCTCGTGACCCATGACCCCGCTGAGGCAGCACGGCTGGGCGAGCATATCAAAATCATGACCGCATTAGACCTGATCGACATAGCCGGACCCAGCGGCCCTATTCCCCGTCCCATCGACGCAGCAGACGTCCTTGCGACGCACACGAAACTTCTCAATGACCTCAGGGGCCCTCTATGAGCGCCACAGATACCCTTCAATCTCTGGTCTCTGAGGATTGGCACGCCGCCACGACCCATGCTTTTACCAATGCGCTGGTAGATGGGACATTGGACCGGGACAAGATGGCCGGTTATCTGCAGCAGGATTACCTTTTTGTTGAAGGATTTTTGCGGCTGGTTGCCTCTGCTGTGGCCCATGCGCCCAGCCTGGCCGATGCGGTCCCGGGCGCACAGTTCCTTGGGCTGATCTGCGGACCGGAGAACACCTACTTCCTCCGCGCGTTGGATGCGCTTGACGTGCCCCAAGCCAACGAAGTCGCCCCGGAAACACGCGCCTTTCAAGATCTGATGGACGCGGCCCGCCGCTCTGGTCGCTACGAAATCATGCTGTCGGTGCTGGTCGTGGCCGAATGGATCTATCTGGATTGGGCCACGCCATTTGAAGACAAGGCAGAGGACCTTCCCTTTTGGCTCGGGGAATGGATTACCCTCCATTCGGGCGAAGGTTTTGCAGGCGTGGTCGCATATCTGCGCGGGCAGCTTGATGCTGTCTGGCTTGGCCTCGATGAAGACGCCCGCGCTGATGTCCAAGCGACATTTACAAAAGCCGTCGCCCTGGAACGCGCCTTTTTCGATGCGTCGTGGGCTGGGTTCCCGGTCGCACGGTGAGCGGTTGGCGTGGAGGGCTTGCAGCAACGCTTCTCGTTGTTGCGCTTTGGCAGGCCGTTGTCTGGAGCACAGGCGTGCCCAGATTCATACTGCCGCCCCCGATGCTGGTTGCAGAGACGATCTGGACCAGCCGCGCTTTGCTGGCCGAACACGCGTTCATCACGATGGCCGAAGTTCTCATCGGGCTTGTCCTTGGTGCAATCCTTGGTTTTATGACGGCCATTGCGCTCGTCGCGTCTCCTACGGCGCGGGCATTGGTCAGGCCAATCCTCATTTTTAGTCAGTCGGTGCCGGTTTTTGCCTTGGCCCCCATCTTGACGCTGTGGCTCGGCTTCGGGCTAGGGTCCAAGATTGTGATGGCCCTCATAATCATCTTCTTCCCGGTCACATCCTCATTCTTCGACGCGCTTATGCGCCCCAACAAGGACTGGCTGGGTATGGCTCGTGTGATGGGTGCAAGCCCCACACGCATCATGCTGCACGTGCGCATCCCGGCCGCGCTGCCGGGCTTTGCATCTGGTCTCAGGCTTGCCGCAGTGTATGCCCCAATCGGGGCGATCATTGGCGAATGGGTTGGAGCGTCTCGCGGGCTTGGCTATCTGATGTTGCTGGCCAATGGCCGCGCCAAGACCGACCTCATGTTTGCTGCCTTGCTGGTACTTGCTGTTCTTACGATCCTGCTGCACGCGGGTGTCAACAAGCTCTGTGAAAGGATGCTGGACCACCCAGAATTATCATGATGGCTCAGTGAGTTTTGAGGCAGTTTCAGACCATACCACGACAAATCTCGGCACCCACCAAGCGATGTATCAATGATGACCGGATTGGCGACTTGTGCCGCACCGCAATAACAAGCGTGCCGCAAGTGCGAAGGCATGCTGCATCGGCGAAGACACAAAATCCAAGGTCCGCAAAGTCCCGCCTTGCGGTCATCGGTGCTGGCTGCGGCGAAAGCTGATGGAGAACCCAAATCAACCGATGCTGCGGCTTGCACCAACGTCCGCTTTCAAGGTCAAAAAAGTTGCGACGGAAATCGCTAGGCCATCCGTTCAATACGCATAGCTGCCGGAGAAACCGATGCTTGATAGTGAACGACTACCACCCGCCATCGCACTTCTCGTCTTTTCTACGATGAGTTTATTGGTAATAGAAACGTCCGAAACGCTAGCCGTTGAGGGGAAGTCTCCATTGGAACGCTTATCGTCGGCGCTGAGTTCATCGATTGATCGCGACATCGACTCTCAGAAACTCCATTCCTCAGCTCAAATACCTTGGATTTAAGGTAATTTTCCCTAGGCGGCAAGGATGGCTAAGAAACCTCATAAATTTCATTCGCTGCTCAGCGCGGACATCCTTATGATCGATCAGTTGCTCAAACTTGGCATGATCGACCGTCGCAAGAACCCCGAGGACCGAGAGGCGATCTCATCTCTATTACCGATCAGGGCACCGCGGTTTTGAACGAAGTCCGAGATGTCTGGCAGGATATCGATGAGATGATTGCAGAAAAGCTAGGCTCTAAAAACGCGGCACTTCTCACCGAGCTTACGCGCGAACTGAAGTTCGCACTCGGTGGTCGTGTCCCCGACCGAGATCTGCCCCCACCGTCAGACCGAACAACAAAGCGGAGAAAAACACATGAAACCTGACGTCTTGCCCTTTGTCTTGGCAGCACTCGTTGCAACAGCCACACCGATACTCGCCGAGCCGCCGAACCTCCAAACGCCGTCGCCCGTCATCTATCTTGCCGACAATCTCGACGAAAAAGATGGCCTCGGGTGGTGCATCGATACGCTTGGGAGAGGGTTTGCCGAGCGACTGCAAGCTCACTCCTGCAAGCCACAGGGCGGGGACGTTCAGTTTTCATTCGACGCCGCGGCAGGACAAATTCGTTCGGTCGAGTATCCGGAGTACTGCATGGCGCATAGCCCCAGCGAGGAGAGCACATTCGCCCTTGCCGTCTGCGACGCTTCCGCGGGCGACCAGCAGTTCGTCTACAACTCTGACGGCGGCACGATTCAAACAGTGGCGGATGACAGCACCTGCGTATCCGTTGGTGAGAACAGCAGGTCTGCGGGTCCCTTCATGTCGCGAAGGCTTGTGCTGGCCGATTGTGCCATGACGGATGGTGTGTTCAAGGAATGGATTGTTCTGGAGTGACGCGGAGCCAAAATCGCTTAGGCCCGGTCTCTGCCACCTCTGTCAACGACGAGCCACTGCCCGAGGGCAGTTCGCTCCATCGATGGCAGGACACGGCGGGCGCACCGCTTGACGGACGGAAAAGCTTCAAGACGTGGTTTGAGACAATTGCGGGCAAGTTGGTCATTCTTTGTGATGTTTTGATCCACGATGGTTCCGGGATGATGCAAATCGTCGAGGTCATCGAGTGACTCGGGCGTTGTCATTCATCAAGCAAAACTGGCTCTTGGTCAGTCTGTTCCTTGGATCATTCACAATCGCGCTGTGGTTTGCCTTCCATGCCATTAGCGACGCGCTATATTTCAACGATCCGCGCAATGTCGATGTCGCCTCAAAACCGTGGATGACGCTTCGCTACGTCGTACTCGCGTATGATCTGACACGCCCATTGGGCATGGAACTTCTGGAGTTGAACCCTGAAGACGACCGGGGCGTGCGGTTGGGACGCCCGGCGCGGGATCGCAACATCTCGATGGAAGAACTGACGGGTCTCGTGGGGGATGCGGCTGCCTCGTATCGGGAGGGCCAGGAATGACAGACGCCATACTCGCTCTCCGGACTATGGGATTTTCTCGGTTTTTGGTGTGGTCCTGTTGGCGTGCCTCTCGGTCCCTTTGCCCGGCTCTGTGCTGGTGTTGACGTCTGGGAGCTTTGCAGCGGCCGGAGATATTTCACTCTTGACGGTCTTCTTGGTTGCGACAGTCGCTTATGTCCTCGGCGACCATCTGGCCTACCGGCTGGCGCTCTGATCTGGACCGCGGAGTGTGTTGCTCTTGGCTACATATTCGCCTCCAAACTTGAACAATTCGCAACCATCCTCAGCGACTTTTTCGGCGTCGTTCTGGCGGGAGATATCGCGGTGGCCTCGGTCATCCTCCTTATACGCCGATGGCAAGTCCAGGCTTTGCCAATGAACCAAGAACCATATTCCCAAATACCTATCTCTCTGAACAGAAAGGTCGAAATCGTGAAATACTATCTCCCAATCGTCACCACTGTCATAGCTTTTGCGGGCAACGTGGCACTTGCTGACCCCAACATCCTTTTGATCATCGCGGACGACATGGGGCTGGATGCCTCGCGATGCTACGATGTCGGAAAACAACAGGCCCCAATGCCGAACCTTGAGGCCATGTGTGCAAACGGCATTGTCTTCGACAACGCCTACGCCCAACCGACATGCTCGCCCACACGCGCAACTATCATGACAGGCCAATATGGCTTTCGCACAGGCGTCGGTGCGCCCATTGCCCCTGACGGTAGTGATGATTTAGACTCCGATATACCCACCTTGTTCGATGCATTGGCCCCGACAGGATATGCGGCAAATGTGATTGGGAAATGGCATATCACAGGCCGCGACATGGGTTACGATCTGCCCCAACAGATGGGTGTTCCTGATTACTTCGGCCTCTTCTATGGCGGTGTGCAGGACTACTTCAATTGGACCGCTGTTGAGGACGGTCAGGAAGTCCAAATCGAGGGCTATGCAACAACCGTGCTGACGGATCGCGCGATCGAATGGATCGAGGACCAAGAAGACCCGTGGTTCCTGTGGTTGGCGTATAACGCGCCGCATTCGCCTTTCCACCTTCCACCAAACGACCTGCATACGTTCGATGATTTGCCGGTTGACGAAGCCTCAGTCGACGAAAATCCACTGCCATATTACCAAGCCATGTTGGAAGCACTGGACACGGAAATCGGTCGCTTGCTCAATTCTATGAGCGATGAGGAACGCGCGAACACTGTCGTCATGTTCATCGGTGACAACGGCACGCCCAATCAGGTTCTAAACGGCTTGTACGGCGACCATCAGGCAAAAGCGACACTATACGACAGCGGAACACACGTGCCCTTGATTGTCTCTGGCCCTGGAATTGACGCCGGACGCACCGATGCCTTCACCAACACATCCGATCTGACCGCGACCATCGCAGGATTGACCGGAGCAGAGTTCTCATCCCCCGATTCTTATGATTTCGGCCCAGTGCTGGCCGGTGGCGAGGGCAGTCGTGACTACATCTACACGGACCATTTCACCAATCGTGAAACGCGCGGTGGCGGCATATATGGATGGGCGGTGCGTGAAGACAACTACCGCCTTGTCGTGCCAAAAGACGCACCGGCAGAGCTGTTTGATTTGTCATCGGATCCGCTTGAACAAGTGAACTTGCTTGGGGATGGCGGAACGGATGAGGTCATCCAGATTGTGGCAGATTTGCAGGCGCGGCGCGATGCTCTGGTGGCGACAGCCAACTAGGTCAACGATCTGACCCTGGGCCAGTCGAGATCCAAAGCTCCTTGCCAGTCAATTTTTCAAGGCTGGCGAGGCAACCAACAGTAGATATCATGAAGCGCTCCCTTACTCTCAGCCTTGTTCTTACCAGCATGGCAGCAACCGCCGATGCCCACGAAGACAGCCCCTAGCGGCTGGCCCAGATCGTCGCGATGTTTGCGCCGGATGCAAGTGTCGGCGTCCCCATCACACCCGTTGCCGCGTAGGCAGTGCGCTGCGTGGACAATCTTTTGCCAAGCGTCGCGCTCAACGGCGTGCGGATCGATGGCCCGGCCCCGGCAGATGCCATCCTCGCTGCACATACGATTGCACCATTCGACGATTGCGGCGGGCACATCAATCTTGGTGTTGGATATTACTACCATGCGGTCAACAGCCGTTCGAAAGAGGTTTCAGCAGCAGTTGCGGACCACGCACCCATCATCGGTATCGCGATGGATGGACACATACTGCACGGTCAACTGGACGCTGATGGCGTGGAATCATCGGATTTGGATGCGTAGATTCTCGGAATACGCACTCTGCATCAAAGGTCGCGAATGAGCCCGGCTTTGCCACCGATGCGATAGCAGCCAGTGTCCAGCTTTCATTCCAAGTTTATTTGAAGTCATCGAACGACTCGGATGAAAATCCAATCGTGACGCCGTCGAATGCTAGGCGCGATAGGCTGGCAAGGGGGCTCGGTCTTGTAACTCGATCATTCTACGTAACATCGTTTCGGTGACGGCCTGGCGCGCGCCAACTGCGATGGGAGCGTCGTAAATATTGCTGAGTTCGTCCGGATCAAGCTCCAAGTCATACAACTCATTCCAGTCTTCCCCCTCCCTTAGCGACATTCGATATTTTTCTGTCACGACGGTCCGGACCCGTTGAGGACGGTCAAATCCGGTCATGGTGCGCTGACTGTCTTCTTCGACGATGATGGCTTCGGGTGGCTTTGTGGAGAGCAAATCGCGGCCCTGAAGGCCGTTGAAAGGCTGAATGCCGGCGCGGGCAAGGATGGTTGCAGAGATGTCGATGGACGAACTGAGCCCGGCATCGGCTTTCGCTTGGGTCTGGTTGGCAGGATCGTTCCAGATAAACGGCACCCGGATGATGCCTTGGTAGTGCAACAACAACTTCAGCATCAGGCCATGATCCCCCATGTAATCGCCATGGTCCGACGTGAAGATCACCACCGTATTCTCGGCGAGACCGAGTGTTTTCAACCGCTTCAGGACCCGCCCGATGGCGTCGTCGATCATGGTGATCATGCCATAGGTCAGCGCGATGATGGCGCGGGCTTCGTCTTCAGTCACGGCAAAGGGGTTCTGGTTGTCCCTTGGGTCGGTGCCTTTTTGCATCGCGTCTCTCATCGCCTGGATCGGCGGTAGATCGCCTTGGCCAAATGACGCGGGCAAGGGTATGTCGGCGGGATTATACATGTCCCAATATCGCCCTGGCGGCGTGAAGGGGTGATGCGGATCCGGGAAGGACATTTGCAGAAAAAACGGGGCGGCTTGTTTGGCCTGCTTCTGAAGCCAGGCTTCGGACCGGTCTGCTATCCAAGAGGTCGAATACCGCTCTTCCGGGACAGCGGTGCGCCAGGCCTGGGGGGCGTCGATGCGATTGTCTGGTAGGGCGTTGTCCGGACCGGTCATGGTGTCGAAATCAGGTACCTGTTTGCGGGCCCACAACAGGTAATCACCTGACGCCTGATCACCATGGTCAGCAGCAACCTCGACATGATCAAAGCCGTAGAAATCGCCCTTCAACCGGTCGGCCAACGGCGTGTCCCAGTTAGGCGCGACCTCAAGGTCATATTCGTCAGAGTGACGGTTGTTCTTGTAGGCATCGCGAAGATGCGCCGAGGGGGTGGTCAACCCTTCCCTGGCCTCAAACCTGTTGGCAGCAGGCAAGCCGGTGAAGCTTTGCAGGTGGGACTTGCCGATGAGGCCGGTGCTGTATCCGGCGTCACGCAGCAATTCGACAAAGGTGGTGTGATCCTTGGATAGCGGGATACCGTTATGGCGCGCCCCGTGAACCGAGCACATCCTCCCGGTCATGATCGATGCCCGGTTTGGCATGCAGATCGGGTTTGCGACATAGAACCGATCCCACCTGGTGCCCGTTGCGGCGATCCGGTCGATGTTTGGCGTTTGCACAATCGCATTGCCGTAACATCCCAGATGATCCGCGCGGTGTTGATCGGTGATGATGAACAGGAAGTTGGGCCTTTTGGTCATTGGGATGTCTCGGAGTTAACGGCTTTGGATCGACCGGCGTAAACATCGAATGCAATCAAGGCCAGCCCGACCATAATTGCCGGCAGATGGATCATCGGATCTGTTGCCAGGCACATGAACGCAGTTGCAAAGCGGATCACGATCTCGGGCACCGTCAGCTTTCGGCGGTCAAAGCCGGACAGGGCTGATGAGAACAGCCAGATGCAAAAGCACGTGCGGATCACGATCCAGATAAATGGCACCAGGCTGAATTCCTCAATGATCAGGATGGTCGGGTAGAAGGCGAAGATGAACGGAATAATGAACTTGGCCATGCCCAACCGGAAAGACATGAACGCGGTCATCAAAGGGTTGGCCTGCGCAATGGGTGCTGCCGCATAGGCGGCGATCGCAACTGGTGGGGTTAGCGATGACGCGACGCCATAGTAAAAGACGAACATATGGGCCGTCAGCATCGAGACGCCCAGTTCCTGAATTGCCGGCCCCATAACCAGGATGATGATCAGGTAAGCTGGCAGCGTGGGCATGCCCATGCCAAGGATAAGTGCGCCCGCCATGGCCACCAGTAACGCCGAGAACAGGCTCTCCCCTCGGACCGACGCAATGACATTGGCCAGTTTAAGACCCAGACCGGTGCTATCGAGCGACCCCACAAGGATACCAATGGCGGCAATGGCGATCAGCAATGTGGCACCGGATTCAGCCCCTTTTAGGAAGGAGCGCCAGATGCGGGCCGGATCGTTCCGGACCTCGGGATTGATGACCGAGAGGACCAAAAGAGCAACGACCGCATAAAAACCGGCGGCCGAGGTAGAGAGTCCCGCCAGAAGTGATCCGATAACCACAAGGATCGGTCCAATAAACAGAACTGAGTTGATCAGGTCGGTGCGGGTGATCTGATCATCGACGGTCATTTGCTGAACTTCGATGCCTTGGCGGCGCGCTTCGACTGTCACTGCCGAGAAGAGGCTGAAATAGTAAAATAGGGCCGGAAATAGGGCAGCGATAATAATGTTGAGGTATCCCACACCCGTCAGGTCAGCCATCACCAGAGCCGCGGCCCCCATGATGGGCGGCATGATCTGCCCGCCGGACGACGCTGTCGCCTCGATCCCTGCTGCGAAGGTGGGCGTAAACCCGCGTTTCTTGATCATCGGGATTGTGAAAGTACCCGTACCCACGATGTTCGCCACCGTCGAGCCTGACATGGTACCAAACATGGACGAGGCCAGAATGGCGGCATGGGCCGGACCACCGCGGGTGCGACGGGTGGCGAGAAAGGCGAATTTCAGCAAAGTGTCGCCCGCACCGGTCCCTTCGAGAAGCACGCCGAAGATGATGAAGATGAACACCGTGCTTAGCACGATATTCGTGATCGAGCCGAATACGCCTTTGTTGGTGTTGTACCAAAGTGCCTCGGCCACCTCTTTCAGGGAGAATCCGGAATGCGCCATGATGCCTGGCAGGTCCTGACCGAAAAGAAGGTAGACCACCCCGAAGGTGCCGACGCCAAACAGCCCCCAGCCCCACAATCGGCGGCACAACTCAAGAAACACCACAAGTCCGGCCAGCGCGGGCCATGCGTCACGATTGGTCACGTCATAAAGCGCAGTTTCCATTTCGGTCTGGACGAAATGAAAGGACCAGATTGACCAAAGCCCGGCAACGATCAGGGCAACGTCAAAGACGAGATGCAGAGGGGTCGTCCCGTGCCGACGTTTTTGGGAGACCGCCACAGCTACAAATAGGGCCAGACCAAACCCAAGGGCGCGGTGCTGCTTCGGGTCGATCAGGCCTACTCCCGATGAATAGAACGCGATCAGGCCAAGGGCAAAGCAGGCCGCAGTAGAGGCAAAGGCGAATAACCGCAGCGGGAGGCTGGCTTTGGTTGCCGCATCAGACATCGGATCCACTTTCGTTACTGAAATAGAGGCCGGGCCGTGTGTCAGCCAGGATCAAAAGATCACTTACCGGGGCGCAGTTCGTCAGGAATGTCGAACCCGGCCTCTTCGTAATACCGCAAGGCACCTGGGTGCAGCGGCACGTTCACCGATGTAAAGGCAGATTCTTTCGTGACTTCTTTCAGGAAGAACGCAGTGGCATGGACCTCGCTCAGGTTTTCCCAGAACGCTTTGGCCGCGTTGTAAACCACATCATCAGACACACCGGCATGGGTGCCAACGAACTGCGTGAAGCCAAGGGCCGTGATCTCGCCGGTCGTCAACTGACCTTTGTAAACGCCGCCATCGAATTGCAACATCCCGCGACCTGGACGACCAAACAGCGCCTGCATCTCTTCGCTCCCAACCTTGTCTTCGGGGATCGACAGAACCAGGAATTCGCCCGACAGGCCAAAGCGTTCGATGTTGGCCGAACCGATTTCCGCGGGGCGCACCATCATGTCGATCTTGCCGTCTGCAAGGGCCGCGTAGCCTTCGCCCCAACTTAGCCGCACCGCGGTATAGTCTTCGCCTGCCACATATCCCGTGATGATCTTGATCAGTGCTTCGGACGTGGCCGAGGCCGATCCAGCCGGTGGGCCGGTGAAGACGGTCTTGCCCTTGATGTCCTCCCAGGTCTCAATGCCCGATCCGGCCAGTGTCACCGGATGGTAGGCCCCGGCTTTAAATCCCAGAATGGCGCGAATGTTCTTAACCAGTTCGGGCGCATCTTCAATGTTTTCGTACATCCGCTTCTGACCAGCCATCAGATTGACCAATGACGGAACGGTCGAGAAGAAGTCGATATCGCCCTTTGCCCCTTTGAGCATGGACTTGGTCAACGTCTGTCCGGCGTTGACCTGGATCTCAACACCGGCTTTTCCGGCCTGATTGGAAAACGCCACGAACATAGTGTGGACCGGATCGCCAACACCGGCTGTCTCGCCCTTGAAAATTTGCGCTGACGCTGCGACCGGTAAGGCCAAAGCAATCGTAGCGGCCAGCAAGCTCCGGCTCATTGACTTGAATTGAAACATGGTGTCCTCCCATAGACGTTTTGAGGACGGTAGCACTTCAGATTGATATGGAATAATCAAACTTTTAGCCTTATTCATATCATTTAGGCATGAAACTTGACCCCAAACACCTGGCCCAACTCTCGGTCATCGTCGAGGCTGGATCATTCCAGTCTGCTGCCGGGCGACTTGGCACAACCCAACCCGCGCTTAGTCGGAATATGAAGGCGTTGGAGGCCCGGCTTGGAACACCCTTGTTTCAGCGCGAAGGGCGACGGTCGATGCCCAATTCCCTTGCGTTGCGGCTTGCCCGGAACGGGCTGGCCATCCGGCTGGCCGAGGAACAGGCCGGAATCCTTGCGGACCAGTCGGCCAGAGGTTCGGTAGGCGAGCTGCGCATCGGTGCACCCCCGATCGTATCGGGCCGCTTCCTCAGCAATGCGCTGACCCAATTTATCAAGACCAACCCGAATTGCAGTGTCGAGATACGCACCGGACTAGTCCATGAACTGCGGACAATGTTGGAACGCGGACAAGTCGATCTTGTTTTCGGTCCTGAGAGCCTTGCTGAACCTGTGGATGGGTTGGAATTCGAAGAACTGATCGACGATGGCGTCGGTGTCATGTGCAGATCGGGGCACCCGCTGGCCACGCGCAAAAGGATCATGGCATCTGATCTTGAGGCCCAAATCTGGCTTGCACATTCACGGGGCAGTCTACTGCGACAGCAGACCGAAGCTGCCATGATCGCGTGCGGCGTACGTTCGATGCAGATCGGATGCGAGACAGATTCCATCCGCTCAGTTCTGGAGATCGTTTCTGAAACCGACCTGATCACCACCATGCCAAAGGCTACAACCGCCCCATACCTTGAGGATCGTTTGATATTCCTACCGTTTCACAATCCGCAGTTTCACAGACCTTTAGGCGCCATCCGTCGCGCGAACACCTTGTCCAGCAAAATTGAGGATCGATTTATCCGTATGCTCCGTCAAACTGTCGGCGGTCTACTACCGCACTAACGCAGCAGCTTGTTTTTCACCAGTAAGTGGAGTGAATTGGCCGCCAAACCAAGGATTGGAAGCGCTTTGAACTACAAAATGCGCGCTCGGGGCACAAGAAATTTTCTCGCTCTTGCCACGAGCTAACACTGGTTGGTCAATAGGATCCGCCTTCGGCCCTCCAAACTACCACTCCTTTGCGTTTGCAGCGAATCTCGGCAATGCGGGCTTCGGCAGCAGCATTGCCGAGAGTCGATCAATGTCCGGTTGGGTCCGGCTAGCCTCGCGACATCTCTTTCACGAGTTCATTAGTTTCTGGGTGCCCCGATTGATGTCGGTATCTGAGCGCTACGACATCTCTTTGAATGTCGATGTCTTCGATCGGCATAGTCTTTAGCGTAGCATCGGCTGGGATCGCTGTCTCAGGTAGGATGACTGCACCAGAGCCTTGGCGTGCCAAATCAATAAGCCAATCGACACGGTTGGAGCGATAGGAGGCGTAGAGCGAGTGTCCGAGGTCAGAACAGGTCGAATGAAGAGTGTCCCGCATCTCGCAGTTTGGTCGATCCAACATTGTTGTTTTCGCCAGATCGGCAAAAGTTACGGCGCTAAATTTGGCTAGATCATGACCTTTCTCGACCACCACCCGGTATTCCTCACTATAGAGATGGTCTATTCTATATAGTTCCGGACTTACGACTGCCGCGACCACAACGACATCCAATTGGCCCTCGCGAAGCTGTGCGAGCAGGTCCTCAGTCGCGCCGACAATCAATTCGATCTCCGCTTGCGGCAGACGTGCCCGAAACCTTTCCACCGCAGCAGCGATCTTGCTGTTGCCTATCGTTTCTCCAACGCCGATGCCTATGGGAACACGTTCCAGTCTCGTGTGTCTTACGGCTTCGGCCTTGGCCTCGCGCGTTTCTGACTGAACCCTTTCCAACCGCGGTTTTACAAGCTGACCCAGCGGAGTGAGGCGACAACCTGCGCGATCCCGAATGAACAAAGCACCGCCAAGTTCAACCTCAAGTTTCTTTATCGCAATCGTGAGCGACGGTTGCGACACGTTGGACGCACTCGCAGCATGCGTGAAGTTTCGGTGTTCGCAAACCGCAAGGAAATAGCGAACCTGGTTCATCTCCATTTTACGCACCCTTTCAGGCTTCACCTCTCTAAAGCCCACTTCTAACCATAGCTTGTGGCTATCGTAAAATAGAATCTCGGGATTGGAGATGAAGACATTGGTCGTGGGACAAAGGCGCATCGAAACAAGTTCAGAAGAACACAGACCCAGGAGACGACTAATGAAAACGCAAATCCTTAGCAGACTGACCGCAATCGCGTTGATCGCAACAACAACAACTTCTCACGCAGAGGAAAACGTCATGGACAACTACACGGCCAGTTACATCGCCATGTCGGCCGCAGATGGCCAAATCGAAGCCTTCGCCGAGTTTCTTGTCGGTGCGGCCCCCTTGGTGAAAGAAACCGAGCCAGGAACCGAACTTTGGTTCGCGCTGCAAGACAACGACACGCTGGCCATCTTCGACATCTTTGTCGACGAAGAGGCCCGTAACACGCACTTCTCAGGTGTTGTCGCAGGCGCGCTGAACGAGAACGCCGATGCTTTTGTCGCTGGAGGCTGGGACGCGGGCGTTGTCGCCAACATCAACAACTCGAACGTGCTGTCGGCGAAGGCACCGGTCGATCTCTACAGCGCGACCACAGCCACTTATATCTCTATCGAGGCCGCACCAGGCAAAGCTGGCGAATTGGCAGCGCTGTTGACCGCAGCAGGTCCAATCGTCGCCGAAACAGAACCGAAGACCTTGTTCTGGGTGGCCCTTCAGATCGACGAAAACAACTTCGCAATCTACGACATCTTCGCTGACAACTCAGGCCGCGAAACCCACTTCGCCGGTGAGGTCGCAGGTCTTCTGAAGGCGCAGGCCTCTGACCTGGTCAAAGGGGGATGGGAAGACGGAGTCGTCGCCAATGTGAGAAACTTTGACATTCTGGCGATCAAGTAAATCCTACAGCGAAAGTCATAGGAGCCCGGCCATGGGTTGCCGGACTCCATTTTTCTTTGCTGCTCCGGCGCGTAATCAAAGTCCGCTTTGGAGAAGCGGCACTACCGCGAGCAGCATATTGGCAGGTGTCCGGTTTGAGCCGAGCCCGTTAGATGCACAAAATCCGATCAAGATGGTCGTGGGGCTCGCGTCTCACGATGTTTTCAGTGGTGGATCGTCTCCAATATCAATTGCGGGGTTGGCAGACGAACCTGCGTCCCAACCGTTCTTATCAGATCGATTTACCTCCTTCCGATGTCGAGTTCACTCCTCACCGATCATGGCGGGAACTCATATCAGGCGGTAGCCTCTAATCTTGCAAGCAATGCCCGCTTCGGTTCCCGAAACGGGCATTGCTGAAAGCTATAACTACCAATTCTGCACACAGAGCGGTTGCCCCTGTTTCAATCGGAACTGAACATGCAGCCCAATGTCCAGAAAGAATAGCAGGAGAATTCCCATCACTGATGTATGCGAAAACCAGTGCCGCTGCGATCAGCTATTTCGGAGTGGACCCCTCCAACTTGCCTCGCCTGATCATCAGCCGCACGGACGGACATATATCGAAATGCGTCTCCATCTTCTTCTGAGCACGCTTGAGGGCACCAATCGCAATTAAACTCGACTCATCCTGTTCAAACAGCACATCGTTCCTGCCGGACCCGTAGGCCCAGAGCTCGGGAGTTGTGCCGATGGGAGTGTCGAACTTTGAATGTGGGGTCTCATTCTCGATCGGAATCTCGGTCTGGTTTGTACTGACCGCCTTGCCATTCAAACCACGTTGATTGAGTGGGATCGTCAAAATGCTGGAGACCGGGGCGTCGTTTGCCTTCAATTCCTTGGTCAATTCATTGATGAACGCCTTCCCCAGCGCCGAGGCAGCGCCACCCACCGGACCGAGCAGATTCTTGAGCACTGCATCGGCCAACTTTCCTGCTAGAGCCTTAGCCTTGTTCTCGATCTGAGACATGGCGACCCGGCTCACGAAGGGTGTTTTCGTCGCGCCCGCCCGTATTGGCTCAAGGACAAGAAAGGCATCGACCAGATAGTAGCGCAGATCCTCATGGATGTGATTGCCCAAAAGGGCCAGTGTCTTCAGACCCTTCGAGCGATCATCATCGTTGACATATTGCTGGCGCTGCGCCTTGATTTCATCCTTTGACAGAACTTCTCCGGATTTTGCCACCGCCAGAGGATCGTACCCGGCAATATGCGTGAAGCGGTGGAAGGTGCCTTTCGCGACCTCTTTTGGAAAAGACTTATGCCGGTCGGAATGCAGGATTGGGTCCAACTTGCCCGGGAATTCACCGTTGACCCGTGTAAATGTATAGTCTTGCCCGTCGCTATAGAGCTTCACAGCTCCGGCGTTTTGCCGCCGGATCAGTTGGGCGAAGGGTTCTTCCATTCCCGGAAGCCGTGCCTCAATTACGAAGAACACATGAGCAGAATAGTCACGGTCCTCGATCCATGTCAGGCCTCGCCGATCGGGCGTTACAATGGTGTTCACGGTCGACCGCCACGGAATCGTCAGCCCTGAGATGTGCAGTGCATCCGTGTAGAGGTCAGAGAACAACGAAACGAAACTTGGCGGCCAATAGGCTGGAAGCTCCGGCCAGTTCACTGCGAAGGCGTTGAAGGATTCGCGCATTGCAGGGGCGATTTCCTTGATGTCTTGGGAAACGTATTGCAGGTCCTCGGCCTTCATTTTGGCGAGTAGAGCCATCTGCGGATCGCTCTCGATCAGATCGGGCTCGAGTTCCGCAAGCATACGCACCTGTGCCAAGAGGCCCGCCGCATCAGCCATGGCGACTCGGGAGGCGAAATCGGACGGGGATGGATCGGCCGGGTTCGTCGCGCGCCGCTCCTCTAGGACGGTAATTTCACTGGGATTGATGCGCCGCGCTGGAATAAATGCTTCAGTCATAACTAATATCCTTTGTTTACAATCGACCCGGACAATCCGAACAAGTGTTCTTCCCGGATCACTCAAGTATCGAATGCAGCACCAGAATAGTTTCAGCTGAGCGGTAACGAATCCGTGATCAACCATTCCTGGTGCAGTCAGGCTCTTGCGCTCTGCGTTCCCACCTTTTCGTGGTTTTGGTCGCCTTGGACTGGATCAATTTTGCGACAGCTCCAATATTCGATGCCTATTGGGGGTCAGCACCAACGCCGATTGCGATTGACAAAGCGGACCATTGCGTGGCCGTAGCGACCGGCCGCTCCGTCCCGTAGTGCGGCTTCCCAACGACATCAAGATTTCGCGCGAAGCGAATGTCGGCAACGCGGGCTGCACGTCTAGAATTTGAGGACCGTGCTCAAGGTCGGCGTTGGGCCGAGTACCCGTGCCAGGACCGGTTCGGAGCGCCAGTCATTCCAACACGATCTCGGTTACAAAAATGATGCACCACTAATTCCAATGCGGAATTGGGTGTTGTGTGCTACTCAGTAACAAGAATGGTCTCTGGGTCGGTCGTTAGTCGCAAGCGAATAGTTCGAAAAAAATACTTGCAGGGGTAAGGTCATATGGATGAACACTTCATCGCTTTTTGGAACGTAGAAAACCTATTTGATGTCTCTACATCCAACGATCGGCCAGAGTACTTGAAGAAGAAACTGAAAAACGAACTGAAGGGTTGGACTGCGGCTGTACTCAAGAAGAAAATCTCACAGCTCGTTAAGATCATCGTTCAAATGAACGATGACACGGGACCAGACATCCTAGGTCTCTGCGAGATCGAAAATGAAAACGTGGTTGCGAAACTACTCGAAGCGATGCCGTCTGGATGGCGAAACTAAGCTATTGCTCACGCTGACACAAAAGATGGCCGTGGCATCGATGTTGCCATCATCTACGATGCAGACAAATACGAAGCGGGATTGCAGTTTAACTACTTCGTTCAAAAGCGAGCCGCAACGCGCGATATCTTTCAAATAAATCTGAAGACCAAATCCGAAAGAGATCTGATCATTTTGGGCAATCACTGGCCGTCACGCACTGCAGGACAATATGAAAGCGAACCCTACCGGACAATGGTTGGTGAAACCTTATCTTACTTTCATTCCCGCATCTTGGAGGAATTGGGCAACGACACAGCAATCGTGTGTATAGGAGACTTCAACGACGAACCTTTCGACAGGTCCGTACGAAACTACGCCCAAGCCTCGCGTGAGCCTCGAAAGATCATGAACTCCAAGACGGTTCCCTATTTTCACAATTTGATGTGGGAGGCGACAGGCGAAAGGCTGGCAACATACTATTTTGGCAGCCAACCAAACATGTTGGATCAATTTTGGGTTTCCAAGGGCATTCTGAAGCGCGGTTCGCCTTTTCGTGTTGAGAGAGACAGTGTCACCATTTTCCGACCTGATGAACTGATCTCCGGTGGCGACTACCCGGGCGCTCGTTTCTTCAAACGTCCGTCGCACAAAAAGTACGATCCTGAGGGCTTCTCGGACCACTATCCGATCGTGATGAAGCTGCTTGAAAAACCGGCAACCTCTTAACCTAGAGAATCAATTCGCATCACTGCGAACCATGCCGCCGACCGCGTACTGCGCGCTTTGTCGGTAACAAAACCACGTTTTTATGCGGCACGGCCACCGTTGCTCTTTTGCTGCTAGTGCGCCAGTTGTCTGCGTTCGCTTCGGGGAAGCTGCACTGCGACACCAGCTGTACCGTTGAACGGCTGGTAAGGGCCGTCAGCGAGTTTCGATTGATGTGGGGCAAGGGGATTGCCGCGTTGCATCCGAAGTCTGGAAAGAGCCCAATTCCAACCAATGCTGCGAAGTGCACGGATGGCTGCTTTTGCAATCCCGCCGTTATCGGCTGTCCCACGCCAGACGCAGACCAAGGAAAATCAGAATGCCGCCGCAAAGCTGATCAACATACTTTGAAACCGATATGTATCGGGTCTGAACACGCGATGCTGAAAAGCTAATGGCGATCAAGACGTGCGACGAGAGAGACATAGCTGAGATAGCTGCGACGAGCAGAACCAAGACCCAAATCGGCATGTCTGGCGTGAGAAACGCGGCAAACACACTGGCATAATAAGCGGCGGATTTCGGATTGGTCATATTAACAAGCAATCCGCGCCAAAATCCGCGCGCTCCGCTTGTGGCATCGGTTGTCTGGTTTGCGTTTGGCTGAAACCCCTTCGAGCATAACAGCTTGATACCCAGGTAGATCAGATAGGCAATGCCCAGAACTTTCAGCATGAAACCTAGCAGCGGCAACGCTTCAAACACCGAAGCAATGCCAAGCGCCGCCGCTCCGGCCCACGCAAGTGACCCCATTGCAACGCCGCAAGCGGTCCAGACGGCATGACGGCGCGATTTGGACACCGCTGCGGAGGTTGTCAGCACGAAATTCGGGCCGGGGCTGATGTGTGCGAGAAAGTCAACAAACAGGATCGCGGCAATGATGGGTAAAAATTCCATAGCAGTCTTTCACGCTGTCATTTTGAGCCTGAGCTTAACACTGCTCCGGCGATTGCAAAGAGAGCCCCGACGATCGTTGCGATGGTCACGACGCCAAGGCCAAACACGGCCAACAATATCATCGCAACCAGTGGTGTCAGAAATGCCAAGCTGGAGATTGTGGCGGCAGACCCTTCGCGCGTGGCCTTATCCCAGTAGATGTTTGCAACGGTGAAAGGGCCAATGCCCATGAGAACAATGGCAAGCCATTGACCTTTGGTGGGCCAGTAGGCCGGTTCAAGAACGAAATGTGCAGTCATAGCCGCGATGCCTGCCAACCCAAGAGAGGGGCCAACGACGTTTGTCTCAACCTGTGCATGCGAGCGATCAACCGAATAAATCGCAAATGTCAGCGCGCCACATGCACCAAGGAGCACGCCGATCAGATCAAGACCACCACCTATTTGCGGAGAGAGGGCGACAGCAACACCCATAAATCCGCAGGCGATGCCTAATGTCTGAAGCAAGGTCGGTGCGCGCCGGTGCAAAGCAGACGTCAGCCCGACAAGAAAAACAGGCAACAGATAATGCACCACATTGGCCTCCGCAGGGCCGATCCGGGCGATTGCCAGATAGAACGCATTGTTGCCCATCAGACCGATTGCTACAAAGGCGAGCGTTTTGAATGGTACGGACGCGAAGGAGGTGAGCGCCTTCTGCTTGGCAGCCAGCATAAATGAAAAAAGAAAACCAACCAGTGCCGATGCGCCGAGAACCAGCAAAGGAGGAGCCGGATAGGCGACTGTGGCAAGCGCAGGCCAGCTCGCCCAAAGCACCACGGCTCCGCCGACAAGGGCATATGTCTTGGCCTTAGGTCCACTGGGGAAACCGAACGCACCCACGCTTTGAACTGGTCAAAGCCGCGTTGGTGTGTGGCAGTTGACATCCCGTCGATCTGCATAAGCGCAATATCCTGCTTCATTTGCCTGAACGATGCAGCCTGAATAAAAATTGTGCAACCGGTCTAACTGCATGGAAGCCGACATTCGCGCAAATGCAGCGAAAGGCCGTTTTGTCCCGCATTATCTGAGTTCATCGGCGCTTCGTTCTCGCGCTCGCAGCGAATGGCCGGTCTGAGGGGCTGCGCTGCAGCATCTTTGCCTATTGGTGAAGGGCAGCTCTGGGCCGCGTGGTGGTGCAATGTACAAGATCTTGGTTGACGCCCGTTTGCCGCCGACGCCGGGTGATGAGCAAACAGTTCAAGAAGGATAGATGGCCAAGCACTTAATGCTAGCGACACAACGCGTACACCTGGATTCATTTGAAACTGGGCGTACATCGCAAATTTGAAGCCCATAGCCCCTTTTTTTGCCGTTTCAATGGCCAAGGTGAACCGGCCGTCTGTTGGAATGCCTCGCACCATTTGCGCCGTCTGGTTTACGCTGTATCGCTGCGATAGACAAACGTATGGATATCGTTCTGGTCACTTCAGTTGTCGCCACCCTGTTCGTCGTGATTGGGCTGTCCGAGCCATTGGCGGCGAAAATTCGGCTTCCGTTCAGCGTGATACTGGCCGTGCTTGGCTCATTAATTGGGACCGGCGCGCTGTTCTTCCTGCAGACCGATCTGACCGACGCGTTAAACCCGGTCGCCGGGGCCATTCTTGATTTTCCGATCAAGTCGAACGTGTTCCTGTATCTCTTTTTGCCAACTCTGCTCTTTCAGGCGACGCTAGGTATGAACCTTCGTCGCATGCTGGACGATTGGGTGCCGATCCTCGTCATGGCAGTGGTGGCCGTTCTAGTTGCGACGCTGTCGGTCGGATATGCATTGAGCGCGGTTAGCGCGCTACCGCTCGCGGCCTGTCTTCTGTTGGGCGCGATCGTCTCAACAACGGACCCTTCGGCCGTCGTGGGCATTTTCCGGTCTATCGCGGCGCCGCAGCGGCTTTCGCGGATCATCGAGGGCGAAAGCCTTCTCAACGATGCGGCGGCAGTGGCGTTGTTCGGTCTGTTCATGGGGTTTGTGATGGTCGGTGTGCCGGATCCCACACTGCAGGACGCGCTGAAGGACTTTCCGGTTCTCTTGCTGGGTGGCGCGGTCACCGGCTGGTTCCTTGCGCGCCTTGGCATCTGGCTCATGGCAATGTTCGAGGGATATGAGCTTGCGCAGATCTCGATCTCGATTGCCTTGCCTTATCTGGCTTACATCGGCGCAGAGCAAACCGTGGGGGCGTCGGGCGTCATCGCCGTGGTAGCGGCGGGTCTGACCCTAAATCTTGCCGCGCCAGGGCGCTTGACGCCGCAGGCGTGGACTCGGCTGGCGGAGACCTGGGACGTTCTGGCCTATTGGGCGGGCGCGCTGATCTTCATCCTCGCGGCGATCCTGATCCCAAGATTCCTGTCGGATCTGCGCCTGGGCGATCTTGCACTATTGGGCGTCGTCATTCTGGCGGCCTTTGTTGCCCGCGCTGTAGTCTTATTTGGCTTGCTGCCGTTGCTGTCTTTTCTGCGCGCGTCGCCGATCATCGAGCGACCTTACCGTGTGGCTATGCTCTGGGGTGGGCTGCGCGGGGCAGTGACGCTCGCACTCGCGCTGGCCGTGACCGAAAGCGCGCGTGTGCCCGATGAGGTACAGCGCATTGTCGGCATTCTCGCAACCGGCTTCACTCTTTTTACGCTACTGGTTCAGGGTACGACACTTCGCAAGATCATCGGGCGGTTGGGGCTTGATCGGTTGAGCCCGCTTGACGAGGCTCTGTCCAAGCAGGTTGTCGCGGTTGCCTTGCAGACCGTGCGCGAAGATCTGGCTCGGAACAACGAAAACTACGAGTTGGATCCCGAGATCGTCCGCGCAGAGGCTGTGCAATTTGGATCACAGCTGGAAGACGCGGTGCAGCGCGCGGAAAACGCGCGGGATATCCTCGACCGCGATCGCATCACCCTGGGGCTGCTCTCTGTTGCCGGGGCGGAGAGGGATATCATCCTGCGACACATGCGCGACCGGTCCCTGTCGACGCGGCTGGCTGAAGACGCCATTGTCGATATCGACCGGTTGATCGAGGCCACGCGCCTCGATGGTCGCACGGGCTATATGCGTGCGGCCCTGCGTACGGTCACATTTGGGCGGCGGTTCCGCGCGGCGGGTATTCTCAACGACTGGTTCGGTGCGCAGCGCCCCATCGCGGTGATGACCGCGCACCGGTTCGAGATCCTCCTGGCACAGCGACTGGTGCTGCGCGACGTTTGCGACTTCATCGACCAGCGCATTCGCCGCATCCACGGGCGCCGCGTTGCCGATATTCTTCGCGATCTTGTCGATCGCCGCATCGAGATCGTCGAGACCGCGCTTGAAGGTCTGCAACTGCAATATCCGGGCTATTTCGAAGAGCTGCAGAAGCGCTTTATCCGGCGTACGGCCCTGCGGTTCGAGGAACGGGAATACAATGCGATGCTCGACGATGGTCTGATCAGTTCCGAGCCGCATTCGGTTCTCATGCAAGGCATCGCGGCCGCGCGTATTGAGGCGGAGCGTCGACCCAAGCTTGATGTTGCAATCCGGCGCATTGAACTGTTGCAGAAGCTGCCATTGTTCGGCGACCTGGACCAGAAAAGCCTTAAGCAACTAGCTCGAGCGCTAAAAACCCGCTACGCGGATGCGGGCGAAAACATCATCCAGAGAGATGATCCGGCACGGAGCGCATTCTTCATCGCATCCGGTGCGGTCGAACTGAGGCTTGCCGGGCAAAGCTGGCGCCTGGGCCGGGGCGAGATCTTCGGGCAAGCGGCGCTTTTGAGCCGGAGGCGGCATCGGCCGACAGTCAGGGCGATTGTGCCCACGGCGTTGCTGGTTCTGGACGAAGGCCGCTTCCGTCGCCTGATCAAACGCAGCGCCATCTTCCGCGAGGCGGTTCAGGCGAGTGCGCAGGCGCGAGGGGTCGACATTGGCCCGTTTCTTGACCCTAAAATAGCGCGGGCTAGCCGACTTGAGGTGCGCTGAGCACTCGGCGTCGGATACCGTTGAGCATAGTCCGCTCAAAATAGTGTAGGAGCACGCTATTGGCCCGTTAAGTGTTGATGTACAGGTGAACGGAACCGGCACCTCTGGTCTGCTTTGGTCTGCGTTTGATCTAATTGGATTATTCTAGCTCAAGTTGTTTACGGGGGAGCGTAAACGTCGATGTCAGCAGGGTCTTTTCGAAGCAGCGGCAAAGCCAAGCTAATCTAGGAGATGGCTTCAACGGCGGCCTTGGCCTTGGAGCAGTCGTTCGTGCGTCGCGCAGCAAATGGCCAGATGAGCCCACTGTGTCCGATGCTGCAACGCGCGCAAATGGCGCCGAGTGCTGAAAGCCGACACTGGAAGCTCTCAAAATGGCTCACTCAGGGCATTCACCCAATAACAAATGCGGTAGCACATCTCTTCACTGAAGCAGTCATTTGAAAAGGAGCGCAGCTTATTTAGCTTTCGGATAGTAGCCGTGATTTCGGCGTTAGCCCACGATGGCTCGTGCCATCTCCCCCATGTGCCGAAAGTCGGACCCACAGCAGCCACCAACGACGGAGATCTTGGGGTATTCGTGCACAAGGCGCGCGACCTCAGCACCCAGTTCTTTTGGATTCCCGTCGTCCAATTCACTGGCATCGTCTAATTCCGCATGACTGAGCCTCGAAGCATTCACCACCATCCCCTTCAAACGAGGATGACCGGTCAGAGCGTGACTAAAATGATCTGGGTGCGCGCAGTTCACCATAAAATAGGCAGCGGAATTTCCCGTGATCGCATCAACCTGATCAATCGCCTCCTCAAGCCCGGTGCCATTGTCCAAACAGCCATCAGTTTCCACCACGAATGAGACAGCAATCGGCACTCCGCAATCCTTGGCCGCGAACACGGCGCCCGCTGCCTCTTCCACTTGATTGAACGTATAGGCATTGACCAAGTCGATATCGGTACCCGCAACAGAACCAATCTGGAGGGCATGATAAGCCCGTGCGGCCTCGACTGTCATCGGGTCAAGCTTTGCATACGCATCCCGCGATGGTCCGATGCACAGTGCCACCAAAACGTCGTCGCGATCTGTCTCATTGCGCAGATCGCACATCAGCGTTGCCGCCTTCTGGTTTAGAGTTGCCAACCGTTCGGTATCGTATCCCAATGGCGCGGCTCGGTCTCTGTTTGCCATCCAGGTCAGAGTGTCGATGATGCATCCCAACTCATGCTCGGCGGCCACTTCTATCAGTTCACGCATTTGGTCAACAATAATGGGTTGTGCCTTCGGGTCTTCGACAAGGGGGAAAGAGGCAAAGCCGGGCAACTCGACCCCGCGATTGAAAATCAAATCCGTCCCAGTCGCCGCGAATACAAGAAATCGCTGGTCCGTTTCATGAGGTAGACGCCGTTTCATTTATCGTTTCCCAATCAGATCAGTGCCCATTGTCGCATATTGCCAACTCAACACCTCGCTAATCAAGCCTGTCACGATTGGCCGTCAAACCACCACCATCCTCTCGTCCGTACAAGCAAATCGATTATGTGTCACAAAACTATAGAACTTAGGGGCCAGCAGAAGGGCATGGGAAAAAACATCGTGCTAAATATGATCCGGAATGTCGCCTTAAGGCGGCCCATGCCAGCACTTGGTAAGAAAATGCAGCGTCATAGCGTCAAGTTCGAACTCTTGTTCCAATGTGGTGCCGACCTGCTGAAGCCAACGTTCCTGTGCATGATAAGCTGGCAATTCGCGTCCTTCCGGGCAGTCTTGTGGGATCTCTGCAACATTCTGCAGATGGTGCACCATTTCATGGACCAGCACGGAAACATCAGCGGGGGACTCTGCGGACCAGCCTTCGGGAAGATAGATTGTGCGCGTGGGATCATCGTAGAAGGCGATGATACTGTGCCCTTGTTCAACAGTTCTCCGAAACTTCACGGCATCCTCGTCGTCCAATGCAGCAATGCGCAATTCGATCATTTCGTTTTGACCAATCAGCTTGACCTCGGGATGTTCGAAATTGACCGGCAGACCGAAGTTGATGGCTAGCCAGGTCACGACGACTGTCAAAAAAGTATCCATGAATTGCCTCCGTTTGACGGTTGATCATTTTCGACGGATACCGCCAGATTTGCGGGTTCATGACACACGCTCAATCAGCCAGAAGGAGCGCCACCAAAGTCATGCGGTATGCGGAGAAAGCCGCAAAATATTGTTTTCATAGCTGAAATTCCGGTGGCGACTTGCAATTCTGGATGGTGCAATAGTCCTAGGACTGGCGTATGATCCACGTCCAAGAGACGGAGAATTCCCATGCTTGCGCTGATTGTCGATGACCATGCACTGATCCGAGATGCGCTGCGCGGCGTAATGGGTTCCTTTGGCGAGATCACCGCCGTACTTGAGGCGGCAACGGCTGCTGACGCCGAAAAGGCGCTTGCTGAGACGCCGGGAATTGGCTTGGTTTTGCTCGATCTTGCGCTGCCTGATCGTGACGGGCTGCCGTTTCTGAAGTCGATCCGAAGCGACCATCCAGGGACATCCGTCGTCGTGCTATCGGCAAACGAAGACCGAACCCAAATGAGTACAGTGCTGGAAAACGGCGCGGCAGGATACATCCCCAAGTCTGCGACACGAGAGGTGATGCGCAGTGCGTTGAAATTGGTCTTTTCAGGTGGAATCTACGTGCCGCCCGAGATTCTGAACCGACCGGTTGTACCGCCGGCGGCCAAACCTTCACCTTCGGCAATACAGAACGCTGCAAAGCTTGGCCTGACAGAGCGCCAGATCGATGTACTGCAGTTGATGATGGAAGGACGGAGCAACAAGGTGATTTGCCGTCAGCTCGATATCGCGGAAGCGACGGTCAAGAATCATGTTACCGCAATCCTGCGCGCCCTTGGCGCGACGAACCGGACCGAAGCGGTTGTCGCGGCATCCGCACTGGGTCTGTCTTTGGGGAAGGTCGTCAGCCGTTCTTGATGAGTTGCGATGAAAGGGCTCTCAGCGCCATTGGCGTAACCGGTTTGTGCAGGATCGGATACCCGCTTTGAGCGGCGTCACGCAGGCGCGTGGCCGCGGTTTCCGCTGTAACAAGGAGCGCTGGTACGGTGCGGTTGGTAATGCGGTGCACCTCGACAATGGCGTCGAGGCCGGTTTGGCCACTCTCCAAACGATAATCGGACACGATCAGGTCAGGTGTCGGACCACTTGATACGACTTTGACGCAATCGGCTACGCCTTCTGCCAGTAGCACTTCACAGCCCCAAGCTCTAAAGGTGCCCGCCATACTTTCGCGGGCAAGCGCATCATTCTCGATCACGAGGACGCACCGGCCAGCCAACGGCTCGAAGGGCGCGGAAGGTGCGGATGCAATCTTTCCTGCATCGATAATCGGCACATGCACCGAAAATCGTGTGCCGCGCCCTTGTGTCGACGCGAGTTCAATGTTGTGGTCAAGCAATTTCGCGAAACCATCGACAATAGAAAGTCCGAGGCCGAGACCCTCTGACGCATTTTGATGTATCGAGGCCGACTGGGCAAACTCCGCAAACAACGGGTGCTGCATCTCAGTTGGAATACCGGGCCCAGTGTCATAGACATCAATCCGTACGGTCTTGCCCCGCCTGCGGCATCCGACAATAATCCCACCTTCATTCGTAACCCTGACTGCGTTCGACACCAGGTTCAAAAGAATGCGTTCCAGTAGAATCGCGTCACTTTCGACCCAAAGGTCACTGCCGACAACGCGAAACCGCACGCCCTTGTTCATAGCAACTGTGGTGAAGTTGGCTTCGAGACGATCCAGAATTGACGAAATCGGGAAAGAGGATACATCGGCCTTAAGAACCCCGGCTTCCAGTTTCGACATGTCGAGCAAGGCATCAAACAACTCGTTGGTCGAAGCGGCGGCTTCTGATATTTTTTCCTCCAGATGGCGACGTTCATCTGGTTTCGGCGCGTCACGCAACTGATCAATGAGCAGGTTGAGCGCATGAAGCGGCTGCCGTAAGTCATGGCTCGCCGTGGTGAGAAACCGGGTCTTGAACTGGTTCGCAGTTTCAAGTTCTGCTGTGCGCTCCGCAACCTGTTTTTCCAAGCGCTCAGCAGCTTCGGCGCGCTCTTCAAGTAATTTGTCTCTCTCTTGTGCAGTGACACGAAAAGTCTCGACCGTGCGGGTCATTTCATCAACTTCGTCACCGCCTTTTGCTTCAGGCAGGGATGTTCGAAGATCACCGGCAGCGATTGACAGCATTGCCCTGCTAAGACTGGTCAAGCGCATGACAAAATTGCGATCTACGACCAACCACGTGAATAGCAAGAGCATCAAAACACTGAGGCCACCGATGGCAACCCCGGCAACAACAGGACGGTTGTGGATCTCACGTTCGCGGTCGACGGCTGCTTGCAACTGCACGCGCAATTCTCGTGATAGATCATCCAATGCCGCAGCGACATCGACCAGGGCAGCATCCAGAAAGATTGCGCGCTCAAGTAGTGTGTCCATATCCACCTTTTCCGATGACAGAACTCGTTCTGTAAGGGCCAGTTCTTGGGGAAGGCCGGCAAACGCATGCTCAAGCGCGCCAAAGCTTTCTTGGGCGGCTTGCCGTGGTGTTCCAGATGAAATCGACTGTATCCGCAGCGTCAATTCATCGAAGGTCGTGCGCATTTCCCCAAGCTCTTCCTCGCCCAATGCTTTTTCCGAGACGAAACCAGACGGTAACCGCTTCGCCTGATCGCGCAATTCGACCACAAGATCACCTGCAGTGAATGCGTCTTCAATCGTCTCGTGGGTCTCGGCTATGAATGTGACGGCCACTTGCAGTTCACGGACGAAATACGTCACCAAAGCAATCTGCAGCAGCAGCAAACCAACCGGGACCGTGATGGCAAGCAAGAGCTTGTTGCGAATCTTCATCGCAGACTTAGGCCGCTGGAATGTTCAGATCTTGCCGGCATCGCGCCACTTCTGAAAAATCGGGACAATTTCGGCCTGTGCGTGATCCATCGCGTTTTGCGGTGTCGCGGCACCACTGGCGACCTGCGCAAACATCTTTGAAATGATCCGCTGATTGAGCACCTCATCGGTTGCTGCGTTCGAATGCCCTGGATGTCCAAGATTGGTTAATCCGTCCGCGAGGTTGAGAAGTACGTCATAGCGTCCTGACCTCCCTTTCGGAGCTGCCACAAGATCAGTCAGCTCCGGCACAGTGCCGGGATAGCTTGGCATGCTCTGAAATCCGCTATGGATGATCCCATCGGCGAATGCAGCCATGTAATCGAGCAGGAATTTCTGAGCGCCGGAGATGTTCTGGGCAAATCTCCAGATGACATAGGTATTGGTGGCATAGGCAGGTCCGCCACGCCCAAACGGTCCCTCTGGTAACGTGGCAAGGGCAAGATGGGGCTCAACAGGGAGCGTTTTCGCTTCGGCCGCTCGGATGATCGACATCGTGTCTATGGTCAAACTGACATCGCCGGCGAGCACGGCTAGATTGTTGGACGTGGACCTCCAGTTCAGGACGTCAGCTTGCATCGTTTCCTCAAATAGCGCCTTGCCGAATTTTAGCGCTTCCAGTGTATTTTGCGACGCAAGAGAGGGCCGCCCACCTTCATTTTGAACGGAACACCCGAACGTTGCCATCAGAGCCCGCAAGCTATGTTCAGCATTGTGTTCCGGGCCAAGACTGATCCCGACAGGTGCATTGTGCAGCAGTTTCGCCGCGCGCCCCGCCTTTCGGATGTTGTCCCACGTGTCCGGGATTGTTCCGACCGCGTCCCAGATATCTTTGCGATAGGTCAGAAGTGTCGGAGCAAAGCTTTCAATAAATCCGTGATGCACGCCGGTGCGTGGATTGACGTTGCTTTGATTGACAAAGGGATGTGCCTTGCCAAAACGCCGCTCGCATTCTTCATGAATTTCACGGTGATCGATGGTGTGATCTTCAAATGATGGCTTTGGCGAGAGGAACAGTAGGAGGTCGTGGCCTTCCTGACGGGCAATTTCATCCACAGCAAGTTGCTCGATTTGCCCCAGTCCAACATTTGTGACGATCACATTGGTATCGTTTTCCGCACCCCAGTTTTTGACAAAGACATCATTGAACCAAACCTCAAAGGCCGGAACAAAATTCTTCCACCGCATTATACGAAGTGTCTTCGTCTTTGCGGCTGTTTGGCTTCGGACTAGTGAAGGCGTAAACAATTTGCACGCCCCTAAAGCCCCGCTAACAATCAGAAGTTGCCGCCGTCTCATTGGGTAAGGGCCTCCCAACCTGTTTTGATGGCAAGGTTCGCAAATGTCACCTGTTCCCTTTAAAGTCTTGCGAACCCAAATGGTTTCACAACATCTTACGTTTGGTAAGCTGTACTGTCGACTTTGATGCATTCAACAAACAAGGGCAGGTACGGCCCGCGGGAAAAAGTGCGGTCTTTCCCATGGCTGAAAAACTTGAACATCCTAGCGGGCTAACTGCGGTCTATACTTTGTCGAGCCCTCACAGGTCTATTGTTGGAGCAACAGGAAGCACGGGGTGTATCTCGAACCCATACAAAAGCTAGTGTGAATGTCGGCATTGGCCTCAGGTCAAAAATTGCAGCCTACTAAGAAAAATCTGCGGGATCCGCCCGACGTGATTTACGCCTCGGTCACAAAGTGGGCAAAAGCGGCCTTTCGAACCGACAACACTAATGGCAGGTTTGGTCCCGACTGTGTGAGTTCACCGCCCCAGGGATTTTGCGCATGCGGCGAACGGCTGGTTCGGCGGGCAGCGTCGCAGCATCTTGACAGGTCGGTGAAAGGCAGCCTCTCTAATTGGGTGTTTGGGTCGAGCTCGTTTTCCTTTGCTATTGGGATCTTTGTCGCTCATCCGGGTCACGCTTCTCTTCGCAGTCTGTTTGATGCCACTTGGGGCATTGCTGCACGCATGTGTCCGATTGGCAGTGGAGAGCCTTGCTTAGAGACGTGCTTCAAGTGGCGCAGCAGCCATTTTCGGCTTCATCCACGAACCTCGTCCGGTGAGGACGATCCCGTTCAGATTGGCGTTGGGCGGTTAGATCATGCTATGCCCTCCACCTTCTCTGGACGGAACTCGGTGCCATCTGTCGACATGCGGTGGAGCAGAACGGCCAGCTTTCGCGCGACAGCCACAACTGCGCGGCGGCGACCTTTGGTGCGCATCAAGCGCATGCCCCATGACTTGATCTGCGATCCGGCCATAGTTCGCATAAGCAACGCGTTTGCGGCGGCATAGAGCGTTGACCTCACGTCTCGATCCCCGGCTTTCAATATCCGGCCTGGGTTGTCGTGTTCTCCAGACTGGTATCGTCGGGGCGTCAAGCCAAAGTGGGCGGCCACGTTGCGAGACCGTTTGAACCGCGCAGGATCATCGACCGCCGCCTTGAAGGTCAAAGCTGCGATGGGGCCGACACCGGGAGCCGTCATCAAGCGCATGCAGACCTCATCCTAACTGGCGGCGCGTTTGACCCTCCGATCCAGTTCAAGGAAGTAGTTCAAGGAAGTGCTGATAGAGAACCAGCCGGACGACGCCATCGAAGCTGCCATGCTTGACTGTTTTCGGCAGGCGGATGCCAAATATCTTCAGCAACCCGCGCATCTCGTTCGCCAGATCAATGGTCTTGTTCAGCAGGGCTTTCCGTGTGCTCAGCAGTGCCCGAACGCCGTGCGCCTACCGGCTCTTCATATGAACCGGGCTGAACCAACCGTCCGCAAGATTTGGGCGATGCCGCGGGCATCGTTGCGATCTGTCTTGTTGCGCATCGCGGAGAGCGCGGCGCAGACCTGGCGCGCCTCCATGCAGACAACATCGAACCCTTCCGCCTTCAATCCGTGGAACAAATGCTGGCTCAAGGTGCCGGACTCGAACCCGATGCGCTGGATCGAAACGGGTAGCGCATTTAGGTAAGCTGCGATCTCCACGATCTCGCAGGGCAGGTCTCGCTCACGCAGAACCTTGCCTTTGCCGTCGACAACACAAATCGCGCAGGATCGAAGCGACACATCCAAGCCGGCATAATATTCTATTCGAAATCTCCCTTGTTCACAGTTTCCCTGTGATCCTATCGGGAGCTCGACCTCAACTCAGGGTCAGCCCAATTACGCATGCTCTGGGCCGCCCCTGTAGACGACCCTTTGGACTAATTTCAATGGCTTCTGCGATGGCCAGAGCGTCCTCAAGTTCTACACCAAGGTAATGGACTGTGCTGTCCATTTTGGTGTAGCCCAGGAGGAGCTGAACAGCCGGCAGGTTTCCAGTCTTTTTGTGGATCTGTGTAACTTTGGTGCGGCGCATCGAATGGGCTCCATGGGCCGTCGCTTCAAGGCCGATCGAAGTTACCCAGTCGCAGACAATCCGCGCATATTGGCGAGTCGAGATATGCAGGCGTTCGTGGAAACGACCTGGCCACAGATACTCCGAGCCGACCATAAGTTCATCTTCCATCCATTGCTCGATGGAAGCCCGCGTTCCTTCGGAGATCTCGAAGCGGACAGGTTTCTGCATCTTGCTTTGCAACACTGAGGCCCGCTTTTTGATCTGGCCCGACGCCATTACGTTGACGACTTTAATCTTAACGAGATCACACCCACGAAGCTTGCTGTCGATCGCCATGTTGAACAGCGCGAGATCGCGATAGTTTTCGGCCAATTCAAGCCGGACGCGGATCGCCCAGAGATGCTTTGGCTTTAGCGGGCGCTTCTGACCTACAATGCGACCCTTGTTCCAGGCAGGCGAAGTGCGCGAATGGCTGGTAGGTTTGGTGTTTCCATGACTGATCCTCCGATCCGCTATGCCCTCCCACGCAACGACAACCCGACGTTGACCAGAGCACCTTATCACAAGATGCTGAGTTGCCTTCGAGGATTGCAGTGAGCCCTCTTTGACCGGTGCTGCGTCTGTATTTAATGGTCTCTTTGAGAACGTTGGTGCGATCAAGTGGGGCCTGGGCCCGTTCCAACCCGCGGATGTACACGTGTTCCGTCCGACAGTCCGATGCACAATACGATTTCGTCGGCGCGCGGTGCGTCAGGCACCCCGAGCGTCATCGTGTCGATATGGTCAAAAGACCATGCCTCATCCTTGTGACCCAGTGGCAAATCAACGGACCCGCCCAACGGCCCGACTTTGTGGTTAGAAGGCATCAGGGATTTGCCGCCGCCAACGGCTGCCCGCACCGGTTTGCCAAGCGCGGGGTGTAGCAGGGCGGCCCCATGCTCCATCGCGCCCAAAGATCCGACCAGGGCCGCTTTTCCATAGCAGACAGCGGGTACACCCAGCATGTTCACCAGCTCTTGCGTCAGTGACCGACCAAGTCGCGCGCCGACATCGAAAAGCGGCGACAGGTCGTCTTGATGGACGCCAGCGAAGGGGTTTCTGATGACGGCCATTGCAGCGACGCGCGTGATCTGGTCGCATGCCTGCCCCATTTCATCTGCGGTGATGAACTCCTTGGTGAAAACCGTTTTCCGAATGTTGAACATCACACTTTCCTTTCATGACCGACCACGGGCGCACCCCTGAAAAGCTGAAACGCGAAACCTAGCGGCACCACTGCAAAGAAGAGGATCATTGCGAGCCACAGGGGGGCCCGTGGATTATCAGTTGCGTCAAGGATCGCACCGGCGACCGGCGGCGTGATCCACATAATCGCATAGTAAACAGTTAAGAACATCCCCATGCCAAAAGCCCTGACCTGGGGCCGCATGGCTTGCCCTGCCATCGCCATGATGGCCCCGGCAGGCGCCATGCCGATCAATCCAAACAGAATGCTTGCGCCAACTCCGGCGCCTGGCAGACCGAGCAGCAAGAGTGCCGCGATAGCGCCACCCATACAGACCGCCAAAACACCATTTCGTCCACCAAATCGGTCCACGATCTGCCCGCATACCGCACCTGAGAAAATCATGATCCAGCTGCCGATACTGATGATGCCAGCAGCAACGATGGCGGTTTGGCCATGGCCCTCAAGAACTTTTGGCGCGAAGGCAAGATAGATGACGTAGGCTGCGTTAAAAACGCCCCAGGCCGCCGCCGCACACAGCAACAAAGACCATTCCTGCCGTGTCAGCGCAACCCACGCTCCTCCTGTCGCATCCGGCAAATCATGCGGCGGACGGTAGAGCAAAAAGACACCAAGCGCTGCAATCAGGCAATACACTGAAGCGGCCTGAAACGGGACTTGCCAGCCGTATGTCTGCGCCAACCAGACGTGGCCAACTTGTCCCATTGCGATCCCGAAGGGCCAGCTCATCACAAGGACGCTCATAGCCGTGGCGATCTCGCGGCCTTCGAACCAATCCGCGACCATCTTGGTGAAATATAGCGAGGTGAACAGAAAGCCGACCCCTGCAAAGACGCGGCCAATCCCAATAACCCAGCTTTCTGTCGCAAGGGAGGACGCGGCCCCACCCAAAGCCAGTGCCCCGAGCCCGAACACCACCATGATACGATCGGAAACGTACCGCCCCCAGTACCCGGCAGGGATGGACAAAAACAAACCTGGAGCCATGAACAGCCCGATTAGGAAGCCGATATCAACATAGTCGAGCCCAAAGGCGACAACGAGATCGTCACTCACTGAAGCCACGGTTTGAAATTGGAACCCGATCCCGATGCGGGCCAGAAACAACAATCCCAGGACGCGCCAGCGCATCACGCCCAGCCGAGCCCGCGCAGCGCGTGTACGTCGTTCCAGATTTTGGTCATATGGCTGATCTTGTCGCCGTCGAACTGGATGACATAGGCATAGTGCGAGACCACTGCTTTGCCCGTTGGCGCAACCGGTCCGCCTTCCCCGGTTTGCGTTCCATGGAATTCGGCGGCGGCAACAACGGTGCCGCGCGTTTCATCTGCCGCAAAGGCTGCCAGCTTGTAACGGCCATCCGGCACGGGGGTCAGCAGACCTTTCATCCAGTCCGCGTAGTCTGCAAGTGTTGTCGTTTCTGCCAGCGTGTCAGCCTGACATGCAAAGGTCGCCGCTTCATGGCACCAGGACTTGCAACCCTCCCACCCTTTGCCGGTTTCGCAAGCTTCGAAAAAGGCTTTTGCAGTTTCATATTGTGACATTGTGCTATCCTCTACGTTTACCTGTTGTAGAGAGTTTGGCCCAACGCCCATGGTGCTAGGTATCGTGCAGATGCTGTAAAATCAGCATCCGACGTGCAGTATTCAAACTACAGCATTTGCAGGATTGCTTGTTGAACGCGTTCTCATCAAACTCATAGTAAGTTGATTTTGTCGGAGTATTTTAGGTGTCTGGACAATCAGGTCTCAGCCAAAGGGAATTGCAGATCGCGCAATCTTATGCGGGTGGAGAGACCTATCAGACAATCGCTGACACGCTTTGCATTGCACCATCCACTGTGAGGACGCATCTGGCGACCATCTACCGCAAGCTTGAAGTCTCCTCAAAGCTGGAACTGGCAACCCATCTGAATGGCGACGCCCCGCAACCCCGTAGCCAATCCGAAATGGCGGCTGTCGTTTCCGAATTGGCGCTGAGCCTAGAAGAAGCAATCAGTCGGGAAAAAGCCCTGAGCGAAGTCTTGCGGATCATAGGCGCGTCCCGAGGTGATCTGGAAGCAGTGATGCCATTGATTCTGACCTACGCCCTTGAACTTTGCGATGCGGAGTTTGGCATTCTGTTCGAGTATCAGCACGACGGTAGGTTTCTTGCCAATCACGCTGCGGGAATTCCGAAACCGTTTAGGGCGTGGCTGGATGATCAAGGCGTCTTCGCCGTCAGCCCCGAAACCGGTCTCGGCCGCATGAACAACCAGCGTGCGGTCATCAATATCATCGACGTCAAATCCGAGGCAATTTACCAAACGGACGATCCCTTGCGCTGTGCCACAGCGGACCTCGGCGGGGCGCGGTCCTTTGTTGCTATCCCTATGCTTGCCGGTGACCGTTTGGTGGGCGCGTTCACGATCTATCGCCAGACCGTCCGCCCTTTTTCCGACGACACCACGCGGCTTGCGCAGATGTTTGCGGCCCAAAGTGTGATCGCTTTGGAGAACGCGCGCATGATCAAAGCGATACAGGCGGCGCATTCGTGACCGAGAAGTTCGACGAGACAAGCACGCTCACCACCCGCGAAAACCAAATCGCGGAGGACTACGCACAAGGCGAAAGCTATCAACAGATCGCGGATCGTTTGTGTCTTGCGCCGTCTACGGTGCGCACCCATCTTGCAACCATCTACCGCAAACTTAGCGTGTCCTCGAAATTGGAATTGCGTGATCGGCTGACCCCAGTTGCGACCCCGCTCTCTGAATTGCCCATCGAACGTCCCACCCGACCAGAAAGACCCTCCATCGCGGTGCTGGCCTTTGAAAACATGTCCGGCGATGCTGAGCAGGAATATTTCTCCGACGGGATCAGCGATGACATCATCACGGCCCTGTCACGGTCTCCTTGGTTGTTTGTCATCGCACGCAACACGACCTTTACGTACAAGGGCAGATCCGTTGATGTTCGGCGCATCGCCGAAGAACTTGGGGTTCGGTTTGTCCTGGAAGGCAGTGTCAGGCGGTCAGGCGACCGGATGCGGGTGACGGCGCAGCTCATTGACGGAACAACCGGTGGGCATGTTTGGTCCGAACGCTATGACGGGCAGCTCGCGGATGTCTTTGATCTGCAAGATGAAATCACTCGTAACGTGGTAGCCTCGATCCAGACAACTGTTCACCTAAGCACCATTCAAGAGCCCGTTGAGCGCGCGACACGCCCCGATCTGACGGTCTGGGAACTGACAATGCGGTCGTGGCATCTACTCTATGATTTCGCACCAGAAAGCTATGCCCACGCCAAGACGTTGCTGGAACGGGCATTGGCGATTGACCCCGAGAGCGCCGAGGCGAACATGATCTTGTCGTTGATCAACCACCATATCGCCATCATGGGGTTTGTATCGGACGTCCGGCCTGCAATGGAAACGGCCTACGCACTGGCACGGCGCGCCACGCAGTTGGACGACCGCAATGAATATGCGCATTGGGCACTGGGGATTTCGTGCTGGGGGCTGCTTAAATACGATGAGTCGCTTGCATCCTTGGAGCGCGCCGTGGCCCTGAACCCAAACTGCTCGCTGGCCTATGGCAGTCTTGGTACATTGCTTGGCATTCTTGGTCGCTCGGACGCGGCTATTGCTAATCAGGAAATCGCCATCCGCTCAAATCCTCTAGACCCAAGCATCTTCTTTCGCTTTTCTGGTCTTGCGCTTGCGCACTATATGGCCGGACGCTTTGAAACCGCAATCGAATGGGCAGAGCGCGCAATCCATCGTATGCCAAGGTGGTACTTCGCACACTTCATCTTGGCCGCGAGTCATGTGGCGCAAGGCCACCAAGAAGACGCGACCAACACCGTCAAATCCTGTCAGAACGTCCTGCCTGACATCAGCGTCAAAGATCTTGATCGTGTTCCTTTGAAAGATCTCAACAAATTGAACGAACTGCGGACGCGATTGTTCAAAGCAGGTTTTTCTGGATAACTGATAGTCCGTTGAAACAGCCTTTGACGCAACCGCTGCGAAATGGTGCTGCGCCCGCGGATTGCGGGTTTAAGAATCTTGAAAATTTGCGCTTGCAGCGAATGTCCGGAATGCGGGTGCAACCGCAGTATTCAAAAACCCAACTGAGTGTCAGTTAAGGTCGTCCTCATCTGAGCAAGTTGTGCTGGTAGTTAGGATGCTGCACTCGACCGAGGTCCGCAATGAGCACAGTTTGCCGAGTTTCTGTTTTGCAGCGAATGTCGGCATTTGTGTATTTCTAAGTTTGCGGGCACCGTCGTGCCATGACCCCGATCGCATTGAAATCCGAAGAACTGCGAAAGCTCTTGTTGGCACAGCTACCTGCGGATTTAGCAGACTGGTTGGATTTTGTGGCTATCGGGACGCTACTTGCATTTATCTGGGACGCCCCAAGCTATGCCTACGCGTTTCTGGCCGTGGGCATGGGAACGCCGTATCTGATCATTGGTCCGTTTGCAGGGGCTCTTGTTGATCGGTTGTCTATTCGCAGCGTTCTCATTTGGAGTAACGTGGGACGTGCACTCGCCACTGGAGCTTTGTTCTTCGCAGGGAACTGGGTGACACTGATCCTGCTTGTCGCACTCAGAAGTTCGGTGGACAGTTTCTTTACTCCGGCCAAACAGGCGGCGATCCAGGTACTGTCCAGCTCGGAGGACCGCGCGTCTGCAAATGGTTTAAGCCACGGTATTAATCAAGCTTCGAAGATCGTTGCACCTGGCGCCGGTGGCACGTTTTTGATCTGGTTTGAACCGGCGCTCATCTTTTTGATCAATGCGACGGTCTCTCTTGTCGCGGCATTGCTTTGTGCGCGATTGAAAGAAATCGAGAGGCCTGAAACCGCAGTTATGAGAGTTGAGAGCGGCCTATGGCGTGACGTCCAAGAAGGGCTGAAGTTCGTTCGATCACAGCAAATCGTCAAAACAGTGCTCTTGATGATGGCCGCGCTGTATTTTGCTATGTTCATTTACGACACCTTTATTGCTCCACTCGCGCAGGGCTTGGGTTTCGAGCAACAGCATCTTGGCTACGCGCTCGCTGCCGTTGGTGCCGGGGGTGTTATCGGATCGATTGTGTTTTCATTCTTGCCCGATCTGAGAAATCCGCAGCGATGGATCGCCATTGGCACCTTTATCGGGGGAATGATGCTGATCGTCTTAGGCGCATCTGATCTATTTGGGGCATCATTGAACTTGCAGCTCTTTTTTCTCCTCTTTTTAGTTCTAGGGATCACATCCGCGATGGCGGTTGTCCCTATCCGCGTCATACTTCAAAACACCGTTCCGCCAGACCGAATGGGTTCAGTCACTGCGTTGAGCGAGGCTGCGAACACCATTGCCCTGCTCACGGCACCATTCGCAGGCGCAATCCTGGTCTCTTTGTCCTCCGTTGGAGTACCTTTCGCTGTTGGGGGCAGCATTCTTCTAATTGCGGCAATCTTGATCTCGCGACTTGGCTTGGATCAACCCAAACGCTGACATCCATTGCTGAAGCGGCTAAGGCAGCTTTATGTCCCCCGAACCGGTCATCGGGCGCTGGTAGGTGCTGGTGAACTTCGCTTCGCAGCGAATGGCGGGAATGCGGGCGCGACCGCAGCATCCAAACCGACCGGCGGATGACCGCTTTGGCCGTGCCGTTCGTACCCAAGTTCGGAGGTGATACAGAGAGGTCACTGTTGCAATGAGTCCATCCTCTTGTCTATTTCGTGATCATTAGTCGCTCAGCGACCCAGGGAAAAATGATATTCTCCAGGCGCTCGCTCACCTGTTCGCGATGGTCACCCGCATAGACATCCAAACGGTGTGGAATGCGTTCCCTGCCAAATTGCTGCGACAATTCAAGCGTCCCCTTTGGGATATGCAAGAATTGATCATTGAGACCGACATCCATTGCCAACCCACTCAGTTGGCGAAGATTGTCTCGGGCTGTCTGCACTTGCCTAACCGGCAGCTGATCAAGATATCGATCAAAGGTCGCGTTGTTCAGGATGATCTCTCCGCGAACGATTTCAAATGGAAACTTACCGTAGATGGGCGCGGCTTCTGCGTCAGGGCTGAAGGCCGTCACGATTCCGAGAACAGCGATTGGATAGAAATCGCCACTATCGATCAGTTTTTGAAGATCCTCCGGCTGATTGACCGATGCTGCCCGTTGCCAAGCATCGTTGCCAAAGCTCAGGTCGTCGTTGGCTGCAAGGCAACAAGGACTAAGGGCCCATACCACGGAAAAAACTCCTGGTCGCGTCATCGCAAGATGAAGCGCGCCGTAGCCACCCATTGAATGGCCCACAACAGCGCGGCTATCGTCATCCGGGATGGTCCGGAACCGCGCATCAATGGCTCCGACGAGATCATCAGCAATGTAATCAGCCCAATTCCCGCTAACGGGTGAATTTCGGTAGAACCCTCCGCCGTATTTGTTGCCGCCATTGGGCATGACCACGATCAGCTCTGGCATTTGCCCGGTTGTGATGAGGTGATCCAAGATGGTTGGCACCTCAAAGTTCTCCGTCCAGACCCCATAATCGTCAAAAATGCCATGAAGCAGATAGACCGCCGGGAAGCGGCTATCTGGCTGCTGGTCGTAGCTGGGCGGAAGATAGATGGCAGCGGCCTGAATGCTAGGGCTTTCAAGAAGATTGTCCTCCAGCGCGGGTGCTGGAACCTCGATCTCGACCACACGACCAGTGGTTTCGAGACCGGATTGAGCAAGCGATTGTATAGGGGCGAATGTAAAGATGACCGCAGAGGCCAAAACCCAATCCCGTATCTTCAGCATCGCGCCACCTCCATGTAAATGCTGTTTACATTTAGGGGCTGCTGAGCAATACGCAAGTGGGCGGCCTCTGGCGCGTCGATTGGTTTATAGCTTGCTCTGTGTCCACTGCGTAGATCAGTCAAACAGCCACCTCCTTGCACCCGCAGCGAATGTCGGCGATGCAGGCTGAAAGCGCAGCGTAGCGGTTGGCTACTGGATGTCCCTTATGGGCCGGTTTGCGTTCGATGCAATCTAGCCGTGGCTTTCTGCCGCAACGATATTGCGTAGCTGAATCCCGTCGCGACCGGGGGGTGCGCCGAACATCCGGCGGTATTCGCGGCTGAACTGCGATGGGCTTTCGTAGCCAATGGCAAAACCGACCTGAGCCACATCCACCCCTCCCGACAAGAGCAATCGCCGGGCTTCCTGAAGACGCAAACTCTTTTGGAACTGAACCGGTGTCATTGCGGTCGCGGCCTTGAACTGCCGGTGAAACGTCGCTGGACTCATCCCCGCGAGCATTGCCAAATGGGGTACACTCAAAGCTTCATTGAAGTTCTCCCTCACCCAGGCAATCGATTTGCCAATGCGCGCAACGCGGCTGTCAGCCAAGCCGACTTGGCACAGCATGCCAGCTTGCGGGCCATTCAGAAGCTGCCATATGATTTCCCGCTGTATCATCGGTGCGACGACGGGTATGTCACGGGGGCGCTTTGCCAACGCCAAAAGCCGTTCGAGCGGGTCGATCAAGTCACGGGACAGAGGATGCACAGCGAGTGCCTCAGGTGTGATTTCGGCACCTGTTCCCGTTGTGGGGTGATCAAGCAACAGCTCAGCTACAACCGCCGGATCGACATTGACGATCATGGCCGCGTAGGGGCGCGCCTTTGAGGCGGTGGTTATTTCTGCTCGCACCGGCACATCCAATGAGGCAATCAGGCATTTTCCTGCGTCGTAGCGATAGGTCCTGTGTCCGACCCGGCTGACCTTAGACCCTTGAAGGACAACGCAGAGCGAGGGTTGATAAACGCCGTGCAGAGGACCCGTCGGTTCTTCGGCTACGGCAAGAAAAACACCGGGCAGAGGGGACTCACGCCCGTGGATCTGCCAGAGATCCAGAGCGCGTTCCGTCAAGGTTTCAAGATGCGGGCTCGTCATGCTGTTACTCTACCTTTTCACCCATGGGTGGCCAGACCAATCCCGGACGTTTGAGAGGATCGTGCAATGTTTCGCGAGGATCGGCGTGGCATGAACAAGCTGTGAGGTCGCATATCTTTGGCGAGCCTCGGCTGCATCGGCCCAGGCACTTTCAACGAAGGAAAGATATCATGCGTTATAAACGCCTCGGTCACAGCGGTCTCTTTGTCTCGGAACTTTGCCTCGGCACTATGACGTTCGGCGGATCGGACGATATGTGGGGGCAGATCGGCAAGCTCCAGCAGGACGATGCGGACGGCCTGCTAAAAACAGCTTTGGATGCGGGCATTAACTTTATCGATACCGCCAATATCTACGCAGCGGGAAAAAGCGAAGAGATCCTCGGGCAATCTCTGAAGAATGTCGGTGTCGCTCGGGACGACGTTGTGATTGCCACCAAGGTCCACGGCCCGATGGGCGAAGGGCCAAATGCGTGTGGCTCTTCGCGTGGGCACATTTTGGATCAGGCAAAGGCGAGCCTCAAACGGCTGCAGCTCGATCACGTCGACCTGTATCAGATTCATGGGTTCGACCCAGCCACGCCAATGGTCGAGACGCTTGAGGCATTGGATATGCTGGTTCGGCAAGGCCATGTCCGTTATCTCGGCCTTTCGAACTGGGCGGCGTGGCAGATTGTCAAGGCAGTTGGGATTGCAGAGGCAAGGCATCTTGCGCCGATTACGTCGTTGCAAGCTTACTACAGCGTTGCCGGTCGCGACCTAGAGCGGGAACTGGCACCGATGCTGCAAGCTGAGCAGATCGGTCTGATGGTCTGGAGCCCGCTCGCAGGTGGCTTTCTCTCCGGTAAGTTTGATCGAGAAGGAAAGACCGCGGAAGGTCGTCGCGTGAGTTTCGACTTCCCGCCGATCGCTAAGGACCGGGCTTATGATGCAATCGATGTGATGCGGGCTATCGCGAAGGATAAAGGCTGTTCGGTACCACAGGTGGCGCTGGCCTGGCTACTGCATCAGAAGGTCGTCACAAGCGTCATATTGGGTGCAAAGCGTCCAGAACAGCTTGCCGACAACGTTGGTGCCGTTGAGGTCACCCTTTCATCAGAGGATATTGCGGCGCTGGACAAGGTGACACAGTTGCCAGCGGAGTACCCAGGCTGGATGATACAGCGGCAAGGCGAATATCGGTCGCATATGCTTCAGTAAAAAGGAACCAATGTGGGCCGCCTTGGCGGCCCGCTCAAACAGGCTGCGCTTAGGGCTGGATTCTTGGATTAGATCGGATGTCCCCTTTTGGAACGCTGCATTGGCGAAATGATTGACATGTTCAAAGTTCGGTTTGGGCCGTTAAGCAGATGCTTCCTCACGTGTAACACCGGGTGCATGAAGACCCTTGGCCGATTGCGTGAATATCTCGAAGCCATCAGCTGTTACTCCTATCGAGTGTTCAAACTGGGCTGACAGTGATCTATCGCGGGTCACAGCCGTCCAATCATCAGCTAGCATTTTGACCTCCCCGCGACCCAAGTTGATCATGGGTTCGACCGTGAAAATCATACCTTCACGCAACTCAAGACCTTCTCCAGCCCTGCCAAAATTAAGGATGTTGGGAGAGTCGTGAAAAACCTGCCCAATGCCATGTCCACAAAAGTCTCGCACGACCGAGCAGCGTTCCGATTGTGCATGGGTTTGGATTGCATGACCAATATCGCCGAGCCGTGCGCCAGGGCGTACTGCCTTGATCCCAAGCATCATCGCTTCGTGGGTTACCTGGACAAGTCGTTCTGCCGCGCGTTTCGGCTTACCAACCGAATACATCCGGCTTGAATCGCCGTACCAGCCATCGAGGATCAGGGTGACATCGACATTGACAATATCACCGTCGCGCAACTTCTTCTCATTCGGAAATCCGTGACAGACAACGTGATTTACAGAGGTGCAGCAGGCATATTTGTAGCCTTTGTAGCCGAGGGTCGCAGGCATTGCGTTATGCGACGCCGCGAAGTCAAGCACGTAGCTATTGATCTCGGATAGGGAAATCCCGGCGGTTACAAGGTCAGCCACTCCGTCCAAACAGGCGGCAGTCAAACCACCTGCATTACGCATCCCCTCAAACGCATCCGGTCCATAAAGTTTGATGCTTTCAGTCCTGCGTGCATCTTGCGCGCGGGGCGCAACGGGGACGTTTATATAACTGTCCATTTGACGTCCTATACGTTTAGCCGATCTAAAGTATATATACGATTCGTATATGCTTCGTATAACGAAATTGGAGGCTCCCCGATGGGTATCGTGAAGATTGAAGACGGACTGCATGAGGATATTCGTAAGGCCAGCACAGTGATGTGTCGGTCGATCAACGCCCAAGCGGAGTTCTGGATAAAAGTTGGGATGCTGGCTGAAACCAACCCAACCCAAACCTTCAATGAGATTATTGCGCGTCAACTTAAGAACGCGGAGCTAGAGCTATCTAACATAGCGGCGGCATAAACAGTGACGTATCGCTATAGCAAGTCCACGAGCTCAATGTGGCGCCTGCCGCATCTGATGCCTTCTCAGTACTGCGGAAGAGAACCGATGCAGCCTTGTCTAGCCGTTAGACTCAGGTCAACCAAACCACATAAATACCCATGGCAATCCACACCACTATGATCTGCACCAACATGGTAATGATCAGGAACTTTGACCGTTTGTAGTCTTGTTTTACATCGATCTGTTTCATTGATGTATCTCCAGTTTGTAAGTCCGTTCAGTCTGGCGCCACCCAGAGCTTGGCCGTTCTGGTCTGTGGTTTCCTTTAGATAACTCCTCCATTGGCACGCAGCGTTTGTCCGTTGATCCAAGCACCGTCTGGACCCGTCAAGAATGCCACGACGCCTGCGATGTCTGCGGGGGTGCCCAACCGCTCTAGCGGGGGCATTTTCGCCATCCGGTCTACGACCTCTTGCGGCTTTCCATCGAGGAAGAGGTCCGTCGCTGTCGGTCCGGGCGCCACCGCGTTCACAGTGATCGCGCGACCTCGCAATTCTTTGGCCAAGATTGACGTCATGACCTCTATCGCAGCCTTGATGCCCGCATAGATCCCATAGGTCTCAAGTTTCAACCCAACCACGCTTGAGGAGAAATTGATGATCGCGCCTCCGTCTCGAACGCGGCGAGCCGCTTCGCGCAGGGTGTTGAACGTACCTTTCAGGTTCACAGCAACTTGGCCGTCAAACAGTGCATCATCGCTTTGCGCAATGGGGGCAAGTTTCATAATGCCGGCGTTGTTCACAAGAATATCGACACCGCCGAACGCGGCTTGAGCTGCCTCGAACAATTGCTCGACTTCGGCTGGGTCTGAGACATCGGCTTTTGCGGTGATGGCGCGCCCACCCGCTGACTCGATTTCGTCAACGACTTTTTGGGCGGCGGTTTGATTGCCCGCATAGTTGACAACAACATTCAGCCCGTCGGCTGCGAGGCGTTGTGCGATGGCGGCACCGATGCCACGGGAAGCGCCGGTGACAATTGCTGTTCTGTTTGTCGAATTTTCCATGTCGGTTTTCCTCATTGGTTGGGATGGCTTATGCCTCGACTTGTGTGCGCCAGGCCGCTTTGTTACGAGTTGCAAATTCCGCCAAACTGGATGGCTGACGCCCAGTAACCCGGAACACATTCTCTGTGACCCGGTCTTCTGAGCCCTGGGCAATGCTTGTATCCATGGCGGCAAGCGTCGTGGCGTAGGCTTCTGGCAAACCTGCTGCCATGTGCCGTGCCGATAGCTCTGCTTCGCTGAGATTATGATGCGTGACCGGGTTTTGTGTCACCTCGGCCAGTGTTTTCGCCACGTCGTCATAACTGAGTGCAGCGGGGCCGGTCAGGACAAGATCGCCGGACGCAAACTCGTTCTGCGACAACGCTTCGACGGCGACCGCCGCGATATCTTCGGCGTCGATGAAGCCGACCCTACCGCGACCGGTCGCGGTATGGATTGCGCTTTGATCACGAATTGGCGCAAGTAGCTGCCCTTCCAAAAAATTCTGCATGAACCATGTCGGGCGCAGAACGACCCATTCCGGTGCATGATCGCGCAACCAGGCATGAACAGCGCCCATCATCGGCCCGCCTGCTTCCAGAGAAGACGCGCTGAGCAGCACAAATCGTTTCACACCTGCGCGGATGGCCAATTCCATAAACGGGATCATTGCGGGGAGAGGTTCGGCAACGCCGCTTGGTGCGACCAGGTAAATGCTCGAAACGCTCTCCAACGCCGCAAGCCAAGACGTCTCATCGCTCCAATCAAAGCGAATGTCGCGTGCCGCTTTGGGGCGCCGTGTTGCGACGCGATGGTCGAGGCGTCGGGCAGCAAGCTGTGCGGATATGCGGCGACCGGTTGTTCCGGTTCCGCCGGTGACTAAGATGGTGTTAGGCACGGGTAAATCCCTTCCCTTCAGGTTTGGGCACGGCATCTCCGGTCGCGGCAAGCGTGATGCGCGGGTCCCAATAATCAGCGTAGTAGGTGATCTTTCCGTCCCGCGTTTCGATGACGGAGATCCATTTCTGATCGTAGGGCGCGCCAGTGCGCCCTTCGCCGCTGCCGGAAAACTCCAGAACAACTTTGTTGCGGTCGGCCATCTCGCTGACACGCAGGTCAAAGAAATCGTCGATACGAATGAGATCAGGCAAGACGTTCAAGTAGCGCGCCAACGCGTCGCGCCCGTCGATGCGCCTGATGAAGCCAGGGGGTGCATAAGGCGCCTCAAACACGCAATCCTCCGCGAACATGTCTAGAAAGCTCTCGGCGGTAGGGTCGATCCGCTGGCCAAGGCCTTCCCGCAATATGTCAGTGAGACCCTCAAAACGGGTTTGCTCAACAGTCATTGACAAGTCTCCTTTTTCGATGGAACGGTAACGTATCGACCATATGGGGAGTAAATGAATGGAACGCAACCGTTCCGACGAAAAATCTACTGCAGAGCCGTCCGCACGGGTGCCAAGCGGGGCGGCGGTGATGCGGACATCGGTCACGGATGCGCTGACGCGGGCGTTCTTTGAAGAGTGGGCGCGCACAGGGATTGGCGCACTTAGTCTGGAGCGTGTCGCGAAGCGGGCAGGGGTAGGAAAAGCCGCGCTTTATCGCCGCTGGCCCTCGAAACACGAGATGGCGATTGAGTTGATCAGCGCCGTTGGCCTGAACCTGACCCCCATCCCCGACACCGGGTCCTTGCTTGAAGACCTGCGCCTGACCCTGCTTTCACTGCGTCGCGTTCTAAGGCACCCTTTGATCAAGCGCATTCTGCCAGACCTGCATGCTGAAATGGCACGGACAAGCGTGCTTAGCACAGAGATTCGAACGACATTGCAATTTGAGCGCCGCGCTCGTGGGGCGATGATCGTCGAGCGCGCCATCGCACGCGGCGAACTGCCTAAGAATGTGGATGCTGACCTGGCAAATGATGCGCTTGCAAGCATCCTGTACTGGCGAATTATTGTGACTGGCGGACGTGTGCACCGAGAAGATCTGGACAGGATAGCGCGCTTCATTGCTGTCGGACTTGGGGCGCAACCCGATTGAGATAAGGTGGCGTCCGCAGAAAAACAGCGGCGTAGACCGCTGTTTTTCTGATTTGACTTACGCTGCAAGAGCAACGGCATCACTGCCTGCGGGTACGCGGAATGGGCAATTCTCATCCGTTACAGCCCGCCAAACGGCCTCCACAACATCGGAAGGATGTGTCGGTTCTTGGGATGCGTTTTCCATGAATGACGCCATCACCTGATCGATGAAGGCCTGATAGGCGCCGGGCGTGTCGTTTGCTTCAGACATAAGAGCCCGTGCATTGCTGCCAAAGCTGGTGCTTGGCGCTTGTCCAGGCAAGACCAACCGCGTGTGGATGCCCAACGGTGCCAGTTCCAGCGCTAGACATTCCGTGTATGCGTTCACCGCCGCCTTACTCGCGGTATAGGCGGACAAGAGGGGGAGCGGTTTCATCGTGACGCTTGAGGAAACGTTCACGATTACGCCACTGCCCTGGGCGCGCATCTGTGGCAACACAGCCCGGATCATTTCGAAGGTGCCAAAGACGTTCGTCTTGAAGAGCGAGCGAACGGTTGCATCTGGTGTGCCCTCAAAGGCACCGAGCCAGCCGATCCCTGCGTTGTTGACTAATGCGTCGATTGGCCCGACGGCCCCAACTGCGCGGGTGATACTGCTGGGATCAGATACGTCCAACGGCAGAACGTGCAGGTGGTCGGAGGCAGGCAACACGGTTGGATCGGGCGTGCGCATTGTTGCGACAACCGACCAACCTAGGTCAAGGAAATGGCGGGCAGTCTCACGTCCGAAGCCCGAAGAGCATCCGGTGATCAATACGGTCTTCATAATGTCGTCTCCTTCTGGTTTCTGTTGTGGTGTCTCCTATCTTGTCAAAATTTATGAGATTTTCTATAATCAAATATCCATATTTTATTACTGAGAGTCCGAAATGGCAGACCCCCTCTCCGAAGTGATCTCGCTTCTGCGCCCACAGGCGCCCTCTACAAAACTGGCGCATGCGTCCGGTCCGTTCCGCGTTTGCCGTGATGACGTAGACGAAGTGTTTTACTGCATGCTGTTGGCCGGGCAGGCTAAGCTGGAGGTTGAAGGCCATGCGCCTGTCAACATGACTGCCGGCAGTTTCGTTCTCATTCCCGCCATCGCCCCGTTTACTGTGTCCAGTCTGGTTCCCCCACCCCCGGTCGGGCTTGTCAGTCAACCTGTTGCCGGAGCGGATGGGATCACACGGATTGGCACTTTGGACGGACCGGCAGAGGTTGAAATGCTGGTTGGACATTGCAGCTTCGGCAGCCCGGATGCTGAGCTTTTGGTGTCGCTGTTGCCCGACATGATCCTAGTGCAGGGAGAAGATCGTTTGGCGGCGTTGGCAACAATGGTGCAAAGCGAGGCGCGCGCGGATCGACCGGCCCGAGATGCAGTCGTGGAGCATTTGCTGCAGATCCTTCTGATCGAAGCCTTCCGATCCTCGGGGCAACCTAATAAGACCTCTGCATTGATAAGTGGTCTAACTGACGCGCGGATCGGCGCGGCGATACGCGCGATCCATGCGGCACCTGACTATCCCTGGACGGTACCTGAACTCGCACGGGAAGCTGGCCTTTCGCGGTCGGCTTTCTTTGCACGATTTAGTCGGATCGTCGGCGTCGCACCGATGGGGTACCTTTTGAATTGGCGGATGACGCTTGCAAAAGACATGCTGCGCTTGGGCAATCATGGCATTGCTGAGGTATCAGACATGATAGGGTATGGGTCCCCGAGCGCGTTCAGCACAGCATTTGCACGTCATGTCGGCGCTCCGCCGGGGGAATACGCGAGGATGGCCGCTGCTGGTTAGAGGCACAAGCGGCTCGGTTCCGGTCTCCTCGGCACGATTATGGGGCATATCAGGTTTGGACTGACCTACGATCACCCGACTGCCGTAGCCATAGTCGCGACACTCTTGTGAACCGCGTTCGGTTTTAGGCCAGACATTGTAGCGGGCGCAGCGAAACGGCACTCTGTCCGCACTGACTGTAGTTTGAACACCTCAAAACTTTGCAAATGCAGCGAGTGGCGGCAATGCGGGCTGCGACTGCAGTATCTTGACCCATTGGTCAACGGCAAGAATGGGCCGCCTTTGTCCAACTGATTTGGAGCCGTCAGCGAGTTGCTGAGTTGATCCCGAGTTCATCGGTGGACCCAAGCCTGCGACGCTAGTCCTTGTGGGCAAGAATGCTGAGAAGCTTACCTGCCGGGTCTAATAGGAAGAAGCGGCGGACCCCCCAAGGTTCATCTGTGAGTTCGTATTCAATAGTGCAACGCATCGAGGTTGCGCGTTCGTAGACGGCATCGACATCATCGACCTCTATCGAAGTATCCGGTACCGGGGTTCCCGAACCTCCTTCAGAAGCAATGCTGATTTGGACGCGGTCAGAGTGCTCAGACGCGAGGTGTAGGGAGTGGCGCGGCTTGTCGGCGCTTCCTCTCATTTGCTGACCTGTTTCGGTTGGTTAGAGCTTTTTCAAACGCTCATGTAGGCGCGATAGCTCAGCATTCAGCGTCTCAACATCCTTCTCAGATTGGCCATCAAAGACCAGGTTGTAGATGGCTTGTGCCTCTTTGAAAGCTTCCCTGCGCAGGTTTTCACCTTTTTCAGACAGGTTTACTTCGGTCACACGGCGATCTGTTGACCGGACACGTGTGGTGACGAGCCCATCTTTGACCATGCGCTGAACGACCTTGGTGGTGGTATTGAGTTTTTGTGCGGAATGCTCCGAGATTTCTGAGACAGACAGATACCCATCGTCGTATAGGCTCATCAACGCGCGCCAGCGAGCAATGTCGATGCCCAAATATTTGAGCCGTCTTTCCAGCGCATTCTCATATGCTGCGTTGATCTGGCTTACCCAATAGAACGGCCAGCTTTTCTTGAATTCTGCCTCGTCAATTTCAGGCACCTTGTCGTTCTCCCGCCCAGATTGCGCCTGACAATATTCAATTGAGCACCTTTTTGTAACATGAAAATTGACGTGATTTTTGAAGTTGTGAGAGATGAGGCACCCAGGTTCCGGAACTGTCCAACCGGCAACCGCAAGAGACCGCAACGGACGCCCGTCGGACTTCCTTTGGTCTACATGAGGTTGGGAATGAACAGGACCAAGCCAGGGAAGGCCAGCACGATGATCACACGCAGGATGTCCACAAATAGGAAAGGAAAGAGACCTTTGAAGATGGTGCTCAGCTTGACGTCTTTGACCACGGATTTCAGAACAAAGGCGTTCAGTCCGACAGGGGGCGTGATGTAGCTGAGCTCGGTAACGATCACCACATAGATGCCGAACCAGATCAGATCATAGCCCAGACCGGCAACAATCGGATAAAAGATTGGCACCGTCAGGGTGATCATCGACAACCCTTCGAGCACACACCCCAAGGCAATATAGATCAGCGTGATCACCATCAGCGCGGTCAGCGGATTGCCCAGACCGGCCACCAGCGTCTGGATCTCGCGGCTCATACCTGACAAGTTGACGTAGTTGGCAAAGACCAGCGCGCCAAACAGGATCAGGAACATGCTGGCGGTGGTTTTGGCCGTGTCGTAGAGCGTGATCAGAAGATCCCAGGTGCCGAGCCGCCCTTGCAGCAGCACCAGCAAAAAGGCACCGCCGGCCCCCATGCCTGCGCTTTCGGTTGGCGTGAAAACGCCGAGATAGATGCCACCCATCACAAAGACGAAAAGCCCTAATGCTCCAAGGACACCCTTGAGCGCAGCAAGCCTCTGGGAAAGCGGCAGTTTGGGCTGCGTTTCCAGCTCCATATTGCCAATGCTGACCGAGATACGCACCGCCACCACATAAAGGACGACGCCAATGATCCCCGGGACCAGACCGGCAAGGAACAGCTTGCCGATATCCTGCTGGGTCATGATGCCGTAAAACACCAGGATCACCGATGGCGGGATCAGGATGCCCAGGGTGCCGCCCGCAGCTATAGCACCGGTTGAAAGCCCATCCGGATAATTATATTTCCGCATCGAGGGCATAGCGATCTTGGTCATGGTCGATGCCGTGGCAAGCGACGAACCGCAGACCGAGGAAAATCCGCCACAGGCAACAACCGTGGCCATGGCCAACCCACCCTTGCGGTGACGCAGCCAGGCGTTTGCAGCGGCGTAAAGGTCATTCGCGATACCCGATTGCACCACGAAATTACCCATCATCAAGAACAACGGCAGGATTGACAGATTGTAATGCCGCGCGTTGTCGAAATAGGTCTGGCCCAGCAGCGAAAGCGAGGGTTCAAATCCGATGATCGAAGCCGTGCCGATGGTACCTACAAGGGTTAGGCTCAGCCCGATTGGGACGCCCAAAAGCAGCATTGCGAAGAGGATGCACAAGCCAATTTGCCATTCAGCCATTGCGATTTCTCCAGTGACTTGCGGCCAGGACGAGGGTGACCACCGCCGCGATGACACATAAGATGGCAGAGCCGTAGGCGATGGGGGCAAGCGGCAGTTTCAGGGTTGGTGTCGTTCCTGAATACCCGGCGATCTGTTGTCCGACGATCCAGATGCGCCAGCCAACGACTGTCAGCACCGAGGCGGAAACAAAGGAAATCACGATCTCCAGCAACCGGGCGCGGGCTTCGGAAAATCGCGAGGTCAACACATCCACCGCGATATGATCATTGTCGATACTCGCGGCCGGTAGTCCCAAAAAGACGACCGCTGCCAGCAAAAGCTCAGTCAGTTCGGCAGCGCCGGGCACGGGAGCATTCATGATGTAGCGGCCCAGAACATCCGCAACTGTCAGGCACATCATGGCGATAAGACAGACCGCGCAAATACAGGCGATGACGATGCGCAACCGGTATGCATGCTTGCCGGTTGCGCCGTCCTGGACGAAAAGGCTCATTGAGCGCTCAGCTTCTCGATCTCAGCCAACAGCATGTCATAGGCTGCTTCTCCGTCAATGCCGGCCTCGCTTGCCAGTGCCACGTTGGCTTCGATTACAGGTGCAAAGCGGGATTTGAGCGCCGTGATATCCTCAGCCGTGGCCTTGTAAGTCTGCAACTGGCCGCCCAGAGTTTCGTTGGCGGACGCATCGGCGCGGTTCCACATCTCGCCCGCGCGTATGGCCAGTGCCTCGCCCAAAAGCGGTTCGATCAGGGCGCGATCTGCTTCGGAAATCTGGTTCCACTTGTTTTTGTTCATCACGACCATGAAGGCGGTGTTGTAGATGCCGCCATCCGCCATGAAGGCGGTGGACAGCAGATCGCCCAGACGGAAGAACTGCACCGACTCCGAAGGGAACATGATGCCGTCAGCGACTTTCTGGCTGAGCAACTCGTAGGATTTCGACGAGGGGCCTTCGACCGGTACAGCGTCAAAGGATTGGGCCAAATCATGCGCTACAACGGACCCGGTACGCAGCTTTTGGCCGCCCAGATCGTCAAGGCTGGAAATTTCGCGGGTCGAGAAGATATGCCCGGGGCCGTGCGTGTGCACGGCCATCACCTTGACACCTTGATATTCACCGGCCTCTTCCAACATGGCGTCGTGCACACGCTGAAACGCGACCGAGGTCACGACGGCGTCATCGCTCAGGAATGGCATTTCGGCGATGGCCGAGGTCTTGAAGCGGCCTGGGCTGTAGCCTTGAACAGTATAGCCGATGTCAGCGACGCCGTTCTTGACCAGATCAAAGGTCGCAGGCGGCGGACCAAGCGGAGCTGGCAGCATAGTTATGGTCACGCGGCCTTCCGTGGCCGCTTCGATGTCAGCCACGAGCGGTTCGATAAAGTCAGCCACATATGGGTGCGAGGGCGGCAGCCAACTGTTCAACGTCAAAGCCGTGTCCGCGAAGGCCGCACTGGCGGAAAGGACAGTGCACGCAACAGCACCGACAACTGCGTATGAGAAGTTTTTCATTGATATCTCCCTGTTGAATGGCAACCACGTTCGAAAAACGGCGGTTCGGCTGATTTTTGGTGTGGCTGAAGTGTGATTTTGGCCCGGCACCGGGACAAGACGCAGGCGGGTATCATCCGATACCGCGCTGTAAAGCCTGAATTTTAGGCGACTCCGATCTCCAGCTTGTGATAGTCGCGGCTGAAATAAACCAAGCCCCGATCAAGGTTCTGAGCCAAATGCACATCTTTGATTTCGCAGAACATGACCGAATGGGAACCCTGTTCCAGAACGGTCCCGATCCGGCAGTCAAAGGCGACATTGGCGTCACTGAGAACCGGGGATCCGGTCGAAAACGTCAGCCAATCGCCATGTGCAAACCGGTCTACGCCTTCGACATAGCGGGCGAAGACATCGCACAGGTCCTGATGATAGGCGGTCAAGACGTTGACGCAAAGCACGCCATTGCGCAGCAGCTTGTCATGTACAAACGCATTGCGGTTCACGCAGACCAGAAGCGTAGGTGGAGCATCCGTCACCGAGCAAACGGCTGAGGCCACAAGACCGTGTTTGCCCATCACACCATCGGTGGTGATCAGGTTCACGGCAGCCCCCATCCGGCTCATACCTTCGCGGAATTCCATCTGGATTTTCGACAGTTCCATTTGACACCCCTTTAGATATCCAGAACCAGCTTGCCCTTGCCGCGCGAGCAACAGGCACACATCTGATCCATGTCATTTCGTTCCTCTTCGGTCAGGAACTGGTCGCGGTGATCGATCTCGCCTTCAAGTACGTCGGTGATGCAGGTGCCACAGACGCCCTCCTCGCATTTGACCTCGATCCTGATACCTTGTTGCGCCAGCGCCTTGGCGATGGTGTCTGTGGGGCCGATTTGAACGGTGATGCCGCTTTGGGCACATTCGACCTCAAAGCTGTCGCCGACCGTATCCACATCGGACGAGAAGTATTCGCGGTGAACATTGGCGGTGGCATGGCCAGCAGCCTCGGCGGTGCCGATGACCCAATCCATGAAACCCTGCGGCCCGCAGACATAGAGGTGCGTGTTGGCATCCGGCGCAGGTATGTCGCGGGTCAGATCCAGCCGCTGCGCCTCGTCCAGATCGTCGTGATGGATCATGACCCGATCCGCGTACGGCGCCTGTGTCAGCTTGTCCTTGAAGGCGGTCACAGAGGCAGAGCGCGTGCAGTAGTGAAAGACGAAATCCTTACCTAAGGAGTGCAGCCGGTCAGCCATGGCGATCATGGGCGTCACACCGATACCGCCGCCCAGCAGGACAGTTTTTGTCGCTGTCTCGTCCAGCGGAAAGTGATTGCGTGGCCCTTCGATCTTGAGCTGCGCGCCCTCCACTGCCAGCCGGTGCACAGCCTTGGAACCGCCGCGCGAATTGGGATCCTTGAGCACGCCAATCTCGAAGTAATCGGTGTTGGCCGGGTCTGAGCACAGCGAATATTGCCGCCACATGTCCACATCCGGCAGGTAGATATCCAGATGCGCGCCTGCGGTGAAGGCAGGCAAGGCTGCGCCGTTTTCAGGCACCAGCTGGATGCGCGCAATGTCGCCGCGGTCGTTTTCGCGGCGGATCACCTTATAGGTCTGAGAGTCGCTCATCGGTCTTGCCTCATCGCATGTATAGGCCACCGTTCACGTCCCAGCATGCGCCGGTGACGAAAGCGGAGCGCGTCGTGCAGAGCATCGCGACCATCTCGGCTACGAACTCCGGATCACCAAGATTTCCGGTTGGAATGTTGGCCAGCGCCTTGTCGAGATCGTCGCCCAGAACCGCATGCACCATGGGGGTGTCCATTGGTCCTGGCGCAATGGCGTTGCAGGTTACGCCAAAAGGCGCGAGGTCGCGGGCGAAGACTTTGGTCAGGGTCAGGATTGCACCCTTGGACGCCGCATAGTGCGCGCCAGTCGCCGTACCACCGTTTTGACCCGCCAGAGAGGCAAGGTTGACGATGCGCCCATAGCCACGATCGCGAAAATGACGGCCAAAGATCTGGCACCCGGCAAAGGTGCCGCCGGCGTTGACGGCCATGATCTCGTTAAACTTGGCCGGGTCTATGTCCAGCACGGGCTGCGCTTCGGTGCAGGCAGCATTGTTGACCAGCACCTCGACAGAACCGTAACGCTCGGTGCATTCGTCTAGCACGTATTTCCAGTTCTGCGCGTCGGCGATATCCAGCGTTGCGGTCATGCAGGTCTTACCGGCAAGGTCCAGCTCGGATGCCAGCGCACTGGCTTCTGGCCCTGGGTCAACATCGGTGATTATGATCCGAAACCCCTCTTTGTGCAGGGCGCGGCAGATGGTGGCGCCGAATCCGCGCGCTCCACCTGTCACCACGGCTGTCTGGATGGCCTCGGGCAGAGGGGCGGCCATTAGAACAGATAGCTGAATGAATTCAGCGCCCCATCAGAGTTCAGGAGCCTCACCACCTTTTGGTGTAGCTTGAACCCGTCTTCTGTCTTGATCAGAGTGTAAAAAGCATTGCCTGCCCAGATCCGCTGACGGCCAAACTTGTCCTCAACCAGATGCTCTGCCGCTCGCACCTTGATCTCGTCGCCTTTGGCGCTGTCGATTACGATGCGGCTGATTGTGCGTACTGTGACCGCGGGCGGGGCCGAAGAGATCGAGAAACCGCGCTCGAACCGATCAACGCGCATACGGCGCATCTTGTCGTTGTCGTGGCACAGGTTGAGCTGGTTGGCGTAGTCATCGCCTTCGCCGATGGGCATGATGTAGAGACCTTCGGGATCCCATAGAGCAAGCCATGCCTGATACTCGCGAGCATCCAGGAGATCGGCTTCATGCCACAGGAATTCCGTGACATCGGCCAGAAGTGCTTTGGTGTCTATGTCAGTCATCTTATTCATCGCTCATCATCCGTTTCCACATCTGGTAGGCGGCGCGCATACCGGTTTCCGCACTGATGTGACCGCGAGGACCGGCGACGCCCGGCTCCTCATCCACCAGGCCGCGATTCACGAGGATTTTCAGATCTTCACCGCCCTGAGTGCCGCGCTGAACGCGTTCCCACACTTCTGCGTCGTCAGGCGAACCAAAGCCCATCGGGCCTTGGAAATGCTCGTGCAGACGCATGCGCGTCTGGTTGGCGATTTCCGGTCCGCCATCCATGCCAAGCGCAATGTGGCGGATATCTGTCTTGTCCACGGCTACTGGCGTCAGCACTCGGAAGAAAGACAGCGAAAGCGATACGTTTGGGAAGAGATTCATGTTGAAGCCGGGGCCACCCACGGCCAGCACGATTTTCTTGACCTGCTCTTCGCTGAAACCTTCCTCGCGGATCTCTTCGGCCAGCTCTTCAAAGCGCGGCTCGATGGGATCATCAAGACGCTCGTCCAGATCGGCACGGCTCGGCATCATCATCAAGATGGAGTGGCCGTTGCCCAGATCCTCGACCCAGCCTTCGTTCTTCTCCATGAAGTCGAACAGGTCTTCCGTCTTCTCATCCAGGGTCTGCATGAAGGACTTGTGCACCACCGGAAAGTGATACGCGTCAGTGGTGTTTTCCAGTTGCACTTTCCAGTTCATTGGCACCGAGAACTGGTGTTCGCCGAGCACCTTGACGGGGAAACCGCCGCCCTGCTTGTTGAACAGGTGGATGTATTTGCAGACCTCGGGGCCAAGGAAATCGACCAGTGGTTCGACATCGTCGTTGAAGGTGGCAAAAACCATGCCGCCATAGGCCTCGGTGCGTAGCTTCAGCAGACCGTGCTGCGATTTGTCGAAGTCGTCGCCGTATTGCTCGGGGTAGGGCAGGGCGCGTAACGATCCGTCGAGGCCATAACCCCAGCCGTGATAGGGGCATTGGAAGGAAGATGTCTTGCCCTTCTTCACCTCGCAAACTGTGGCGGCGCGGTGACGACAGCGGTTGACCATGCAGTGGAGCTTGCCCTTGCGATCGCGCACAACAATAACCGGGTCGAGCCCGACATTGGACAGCTTGAATGAGCCCTTGTCTGGCAATTCACTTTCGTGCGCGACAAACACCCAGGTGCGTTTGAAGATCTTTTCCATCTCTTCTTTGAAGAGCTCAGGATCTTCGTACATCGAGGTCGCAACTTCTGCATCGTCGCTGTAGAGCGCGTCGAGATCACTGAATCTTGGCGTATCGAGAGACATGTCTTCAGCTCCTGTGTTGTTGGGGGATTTCGAGAGCGCGGCCCATGCGGGCCTCGACTGTCATGTATTTCCAAAGGCGTTCGTTCTGATCGGCGACGGTAATGGTGCGCAGCAGGTTGCAGGCTGCCTGAACGGCCTCGCGATCAGGGAAGTCGGCCAGAATGTACCAGGTGAAGGGAAAGCCCTGCGAGGCGCCGACCATGGTCTGGTCATCGTCAAAGGTGCCGACGATCTCGACACCTTCCATCTGGTCGATGCCCATCATCAGCTCTTGTGTGGCTTTCCAGACCGTGCCGATCTGGTCAAAGGGCAGATCAAAGAATGTCTGGTGGTTGTTGAAGCACAGCAGCGTGCGCAGTGGCGTTTTGTCAGCCATTGTCATCGTTCCTTATGGGTAACCGGGCATCGTGGGTTCGTCGAAGAAGGCCGCGCCAGCGGCGGTCCATGTGCCTTCGGACAGGAAGGCATGCTGTGCGACGCCGGCCGCATCAAGCATGTGGCGCACCAGCGGGTGCCCCTCTTCGATCACGGTCGAGCCGCCAAGCGCAAAGGCCATGCGCGCGGCCTCGGCGCCGTCGCGCGCGGCCTTGGACGCCACAAGGCGCAGGCGAATGTGCGTGTCGCGCGAGACTTTGTCGTTGTGTTCTAGCTCCTCGTAGGCCTCTTCGAGCGTGTCGTAAAAAAGCGCCTGCGCACCGAGATAGACACCCTTGGCCTTGGCGTATTCGGTCTGCAAATAGGGGCGGGCACCGGGCTTGGGGGCGCCCGTGACCGATTTGCGCGAGCCGGACTCGTGCAGGAACTCCAGCGCCGCGCGCGCCGCACCCAACGCGACAACCGCGAGCACCTGCGACGCCAGCGCCATAGACGGGTAGCGGAAGACGCGGTCATCCATGGTGGGCTTGGAACCGCGGATAAAGGTCCATTCACGCGGTACGACAATCTTGTCGGCCTTGATGTCGTGCGATCCGGTGCCGCGGAGGCCAACCGTGTTCCATGTGTCGACAATCTCGATCTTGCTCTTGGGCATGACCGCGATTAGCGGCAGAGTGGTGCTTTGGTCTTCGACCTTGATGCCTGCGCCTGCCAGATCGGCGCCAACAACGCCGGACCCCCACGGCCACTGGCCCGAAACCTCGTAGCCGCCATCGACCGACTTCGCGGCTTGCGGCGGGAACATGGCGCCGGCAAAAACAGTGTCGGGGTTCTTGCCATAGATTTTGGCGTAGGTTTCCGGCGGCAGCGTGCTGAGATAGGTGGCCGAAACACCGAAGCTGGCCACCCAGCCAGCCGAGGCATCGGCGGTGGCGATGTCTTCGATCAGGCGGCAAAAGTCAGCGGGGCTTTTTTCGTCGCCGCCAAAGCGTTTGGGCACGAAAGCGCGATAGACGCCCAGCGTTTTGAACTGGTCGACCACATCCTGGGGGATATGGCGCAATTTCTGGAACTCGGGCGCGCGCTGTTTGATCTGCGCGAGCACATTATCTTTGGTTTCCGGCGCCATGGCCAGCGCGGCTTGAGCAGTCATGCGGTATCCTCCTTGGCAAATGCAGTTAGGGTTGAGCTCAGCCATTCGGCGACCTCGCAAAGCGCGGCATCCTCGTCCTTGCGGCCGATGATCTGGACGCCTGCAGGCAGACCCTCACAGCCCACCGGGATCGGAAGGACAATGGCTGGGTGTCCGCTCAGGTTGAACGGACGCAAAAACCGTGTGAGCGGCAGGAGGGTGGCGGGATTGCGCGCCTCAGCCAGCGTGGGTGGCACGACGGGCAGGGCGGGTGTCATCAACACGTCGAAATGCGTCAGCGCCTCATCTATCTGGGCCGTAAAATCGAGGCGGATCTTCTCGGCCTGCTGCACCGCCTTGGAGGTGATTTGCTCCGCGGCCCGCAGCCGTTTGCGGATATCCGAGCCCAGCTTATCGGGCTGCGCCATCAGGGGGGCATATGCCTGTGCAGCCTCATGACCGATCAGCGTCATGCCTGCCTCGAACGCCGCCTCCATCAACGGCAGCTCAATGTAAGAGGCGTCGCCCAGCCCCTCCATCACTGCATAGATCAGCGGATCGCCCACATCCTGATCGAGCGCGCATTTCACCCGCGCCACGCGCGGCGCGGCGGTCATGGGCTGGCGTTGAAAGCTGGGGTCGATGGCTTCCATGCCCTCGATCAGGGTCTTGGCGGTGCGGGCAAAGACCCCGACGCAATCCAAGGAGGACTGCACCGGATGGCAGCCCTTGCGGCTGATGCGACCGTGTGTGGGCTTGATGCCAAAAATGCCGCAACAGATGGCAGGTTGGCGGACAGATCCGCCGGTATCCGTACCTAGCGCGAAATCACACAGACCAGCGGCCACAGCAACAGCAGAGCCGGAAGAAGAGCCACCTGGAATCCTGTCGGGCCATCTGGGATTGATCGGCGTGCCAAAAGTGTCATTGACGCCGCTCATGCCATAGGCGAGCTCGTGCATGTTTGCTTTGCCAATTACGTGGCACTGAGTCGAAATCAGGTTTTCAACCACGTCCGCATGCGATGCTGCTGGAGCCGAATCTTTGAGCGCAGCCGAGCCGCACGCGGTCACTTCGCCAGCGATGTCAATGCAATCCTTGACGGCAACTGTTGCGCCATTCCCGCCAAAGTCGAGCGCTTTGACAATCGCGTTGTGATCCGGAAGTGCCACGATCTGACCCCCATTGGTTGATCTGGTTTCGGCAATTGCAGTAATATTACCGTATATCCGACCTACACTAATAATAATCACGTGAATATTACCATAAAGGTATCATGCCATACGGTGCGCGGCACCTATGCGATTGGATAGAATGTGGAGCGGTGCATGACACCAAAGCCATCTGAAGAGAGAACGAACATGACGAAAGCGCTTATCGCTGCGCTCGAAAACCGCGTGGCCATCCTTGAGGCGGAGTCAGATTTGCGACGTCTCCAGGCCCGGTACATGTTTCTGTGCGACACGCCGAACCCAGAATTTGGCTGCGCTGATGACGCCGAGCGCATCGACCGAATCATGGAGCTTTTCGCGCCAGAGGCTGTCTGGGAGGGCGTGGGCGAATTCTATGACGGCCAGTTTGGCAAAGCCGATGGCTGGGACGCCATCAAGGCGCACTTTCAACGGTTCTGGGGCGAAAAGAGCAACCCGGCACTGATCCTCAACTGTCACTACCTGACGGCGGAGCAGATTCGCGTTGCCGATGACGCGATGACCGCCGAAGGCAATTGGGTGCACATGCAACCCTGGCTGTTTTCGGATGGTAAGGCGATGCTGCGGTCATCCCGTCTGTTCAACAAGTTCCGCAAATGCGAGGACGGCATCTGGCGCTTTACACAAAATCGCACCGAAAACGTGTTCATCGCGCCCCTGCCTGCGACCTGGGCCTCAGATTACCCCAGCACATCGGTTTTGATGAAGACCTGACGGATTATCGGGTGGCCGCAGGCGCTACTCCGAATGTCACCAAATGACCATCTTTGGCAGGAAGAACGCCAACAACAGAACACCCGCTTGGATCGCGATAAAGGGGAACACCGCGCGATAAATCGTTCCTATCTCAACATTTGACACAGAGTTGCTGAGGTAGAACAGCGCCATCCCAACCGGCGGCGTCAGGAACGATGTTTGTAGGCAAATGGCCATAAGGATCGCTGCCCATGCAGGTTCATGCCCCAGCGACAAAAGAACAGGAAAAACTAGAGGTGCGATGATGAGGGTGATTTCCATCCAATCAAGGAAAAACCCCATCATGAAAACGATGAACAATATAAAAATCAATGTCCCATCGGCAGACAGTGGCAGCGCAAAAAGCGCGCCTTCGATCAGCTCGTCCCCGCCATATCCGCGCAGCACCACCGAAAAACAGGACGCGCCGAAGATCAGACCAAACAGGAACGCGGTGGTCAGGGCGGTCTCATCGCAAACTTCGCGGAAGGTCGCCCATGTGAGTTGTTTTGACGACAACGCAATCAGCGTCGCACCCGCCGCGCCAATTCCTGACGCCTCGGTTGGCGTTGCGATACCAAAAACGATCGAACCCAACACGGCGACGATCAACATGAGCGGACCGATCATGGTCGTCGTCAACTCTTTAATGAGCTGTCCCACGGGTTGTTTTTCAGCCCTTTCAAGGGCCGGGGCCGCATCAGAGTTCCACAGCGCATAGATCACCACATAGACCACATAGGCCAGCGCCAGCAGGAACCCTGGAATAATGGCCCCGCGAAACAGATCGCCGACAGGGATTTGCAACTGGTCGCCCATGACAATCAGCATGATCGACGGCGGAATCAGAATGCCCAGACATCCGGTGGCACCCACCACGCCCAGCCCAATCCTGTCATTGTAGCCGGCGGCGCGCATGGCAGGCATAGCAATGGTGGCCAGCAAAACAACGGAGGCCCCGATGATCCCGGTGGAGGCAGCAAGCACCACTCCAATCACCACAACCGCAACAGCCATTCCGCCGGGTACCGGGCGCAGCACCTTGTGCATTTGCGTCAAAAGTCGTTCGGCCGCCCCGGATTTCTCTAGCATCAATCCCATGAAAATGAACATCGACATCGGGATCAGCGAATAGGAGGACAAGGTATCAAAAATCCGGTTGGCCACAAAATTGACCATCCGGAGCGAGGCCATATCCGCATCGACCACCGCGAAACTCTCCAGTAGCGTGCCGAGCGCGGCAAAGGCCACGGCAACACCGCCTAAGACGAAAGCGACGGGAAAACCGGTGAACATCACCGCTATGAAAGCGCTGGCCAGTAGGAATACGAAAAGAGCGTCCATGACTAATCTTTCTGCACGCGGGCGGCGGGCCGCATCACGGTGCGGATCGAGGTCAGCAGGATCGCAAGCGCTTGAAGGCCCAGCAGGGTCAGCCCGGCTGCCATGACGAATTTGATGATGTAACGCGCAGGCAATCCCGATGGCATCGGGGAACCCTCTTTCAATGCCCAGCTATAGCCAAAAATGTTCCAGGCGCTGCGCCCGACCATCCAAAGAAACGGCAGTAATAGGAACAGGACGCCGAAGAGCTCGACCAGGGCGCGCGACCGTGGCGACATGCGGTTGTGAAAGATGTCAACGCGGACGTGGCGGTCCTTTTGATAGGCCCAGGCCAGGCACGACATGACGACAATCGCGTTCAGGTGCCATTGCAGCTCTTCTAACTCGATCGAACCGATGTTGAACGCATAGCGCAGCGTTACATTGACCAGAATCGTGAGCACAAGCAAAGGCAGGAAAAGCGCGCCGATCGTGCCTACGGCGCGAACGACGCGGTTTATGATTGTTTCGATGATTTCCATGATAGATACATACGTGCCGCAGCGGCGGTACTGATCCGGGCGGACGCTGATCCCTCAGTTGGCCGAACTAGCCGAACGGAAGGCCTCGAGCGAATCCCAGACCCGTTTGAAATCCTCATCCGCAGATGTTTGTTCCGCGATGACCTCGTCGAAGGCGGCTTTGAGCGAGGCAAGGACTTCGGGGGAGAAACTGCGGAACTCTACGCCTTCCGCTTCAAATGCGCTCAGCGCTTCCGCATTCATCGACACGGTGGACATGATAGATGTCAAGTTCACTGCACGGCAGCTAGCCTCAATCAACGCTTTGCTTTCTTCGGTCAAGCTGTCCCATTTGGCCATGTTGACGATCAACTCGTTCATCGCTGCCGGCTGGTGCCAGCCGTTCGGATAGTAGTATTTCCCAACTTGCTGCATGCCCAGAAGGGTGTCGATGGCGGGCATCGAAAACTCGGTCCCGTCAATGATCCCCTTTTCCAGGGATGGGTAGATGTCGCCCGCTGGCAGCAACACGACCGAAGCCCCGGCCTTGGCAATCGCTTCGCCTGCCAGACCGGCAAAGCGCAGTTTCTTGCCCTGCAAATCCTCAACAGTGTTTATCTCGAAATTGTACCAGCCGCCTGCTTCAGAGGTCATCAAACCACAGGGAATGGTTTTGACACCTTGCTTGGCATAGATATCTTCCCAGATTTCACGCCCGCCGCCCTCATAGATCCAGGCCGCATGTTCGACGGGATCCAATCCGAAGGGAATGCCACCAAACAACTGCACCGCTGGAAAACGACCGGCCACATAAAGCGGCGATGTGATCCCGGCGTCCAGAGACCCCTGCTGTACCGCATCGAAAATCTGCAAAGAGGGTACAAGCTTGCCCGCGCTATACACAGTCACATCAAGTTCGCCACCGGACGCCGCGTTAAGACTTTCCCCCAGATATTCAGCGTTGGCACCGCTGGCTGGAAGGTTCAGCGGCCATGCGCTCTGAATATCAAGTTTGTCTTGTGCATAGGCAGCACTGGTGGCGAGGGAAAACAGCAGAACCGCAGCAGTAGCGGTGCATGTAGATTTCAGATGATTTAGCATTTTCGATCCCCATATGAGTCAAAAAGTGCCTGATCAGATGAGCGCCAGGCCAAGTTTGATCTGCCTACGAAACGCGATTGACCTGTCCCTCTTCAATGGGGCGTGGGGTATTGCGTGATACTTTGAAACACGGGCGAGATCCAAACCGGGTCCGTGCGTTTTAAAAGAGAGTATTAGCCAAGACCCCGATCGTCATCGACAGGTTGCATGGGTCGCTGCATGGTCGAGGAAACACACTCTTGGATTTTAGGAGCGTTTGCGTGTCAAAAATTGATAAAGTTGAGGTTGTCGTCCTCGATATCCCGACGATCCGTGGGCATGTCTTATCGATGGCAACCATGCGGATGCAAACGGCTGTTCTGGTACGTGTGCTCTTTTCCGACGGTTCCGAGGGTTTGGGTGAAGGGACAACAATCGGTGGCATTTCTTATTGCCCCGAAAGCCCCGAAAGCATCGCATCGGTCATTGAGACTTATATCGCACCTGCTTTGGAGGGGCGCGACGGCGATCGCGTGAACGAGGCCATCCAGCTTATTGCAAGAACGGTAAAAGGCAATTTCATCGCCAAATCCGCCGTCGAAGGCGCGCTTTGGGACGGCCTGGGCAAACGGCTGGGCGTGCCGGTTTCGCAGTTGTTCGGCGGCGTTGTGCGCAGCAGTCTTCCCGCAGCTTGGACGTTGGCATCAGGCAATTCGGACACTGATATTGCCGAAGCTCATGAGATGATCGAGACCGGTCGTCACAACATTTTCAAGCTGAAGATCGGTAAACGCTCGGTACGCGACGACGTTGCCCATGTCGCACGAATCAAGAATGCTGTCGGCGACGACGTGAGCATACGTGTCGATATCAACCAGGCGTGGAACCTTCAGGAGGCCCGATGGGGGCTGAAAGGTCTTCAGGACGCGGGCTGCGAGCTTGTCGAGCAGCCGGTCGAGGCGCGCTACGTTCGAGACATGGCGGAATTGACCGCCGGGTACGAGATTGCCGTGATGGCCGACGAGGTTCTCAACGGTCCCGAAGATGCGCTGCGGGTTGTTGCGGCTCGTTCGGCGGATGTGCTTGCCGTCAAGGTGGCGCAATCAGGCGGACTGAAACGCGCATCAGAGGTCATCGCGATTGGAGAGGCGGCGGGACTGGGGCTTTATGCCGGCACCATGCTTGAGACCGGGCTGAGTACGGCCGCTGCGCTTCAGCTGTTCTCAACCGTGGACAAGCTTAGCTGGGGCACTGAACTGTTCGGACCGCTCTTGCTGGTCGAAGACATTCTAGCTGAGCCGCTGATCTACGAGGATTACCAAGTCAAAGTCCCATCCGGCCCCGGCTTTGGTGTGGCGTTAGATCCCGACAAGATCGAGAAATTCCGCCGTGACGGGTCCAAATTCACCCGTGCAGTGAACAGGGCCTGATATCACGGCATCTTGCGTGACACGGATTGAGCAATCCGAATGAAATTCTGGATATGAAGGCCCTGTTCATCCAGTCGGTAGTTGACTGATAGGGAGGTGTGGCCAAGCACGGGCTCGATCTGATGATAGCGCAGCCCGTTACGCTGCGAGGTGCCAACGGATTTGGGTACGATACAAATACCCTCGCCAATCGCCACGAGGCTCAACGCGGTTTGCAAGTCCATCGTCCAGACCCGGCGCGACGTATTAATGCCCTGTTGCTCGCAGAAGTCGAGCACTACATCCGCATAGCTTGGTCGGGGAAACTCCGGATAAAGGATAAGGTTTGGCTCGCCAAGCGATGACAGGTCCAGTTTCTTGCCGGAGTCTAGCGGGTGAGTGTCCGGAACCGCCGCGATCAGGGGCTCTTCTATAAGCGGGCGGGTCACGAATTCGCTGTCTTTCAGAGCGGGTCGCGCAAAAGCGATATCCAGCTCGCGCGAAACCAAGGCCCGGTGCAACCCGGCATTATTCATCGGGATCAGGCTCAGGTTTACCTGAGGGTAATTGGCGCGATAGGATTTGATGATATTCGGCAAAATCCCGTAGGTGGCAGAACCGACGAAGCCAATCCGCAACCGACCTTCAGCCCCTTGACCGAGACGGCGCACCTCTAAGTGGGTGTCTTCCAGCTGGGTCAGGATGGATTTGCTGCGCTCCAACAACCGCTCGCCTGCCTGGGTTAGGGTAATCGCACTGCGCCCCCGATTGAACAATATCGCCCCAATATCCGTTTCGAGCTGTTTGATCTGTCGGCTCAGTGGCGGCTGCGCAATGTCCAGCCGCTCTGCGGCACGGCCAAAATGCAATTCCTCTGCAACAGCAAGAAAATAGGTAAGTTGTTTGATGCTCAGCATTTCATACCCCTAGCCTTTGGTATGTCAGTTCAGAAGACAAAAAAAGGCCTCCGGAAGGGTCCCGGAGGCCAGTTTGGGGAGGAATAGAATGAGTCACTCGGCTGCGATTGCGCGCTCATCAGCTTGCAGCACGAAATCATATTCGAGGTGCAGGTCCGTACCCAAGCCTTCCGGCGCGGGCTTGAACTTGCCAATCAGACTTTCTTTGACAGCAAAGACGCTGTCATTTTCCAGCCAATCGCTGTCTGCATCGTAGATCTGGCTGATCAGCGGGCGAAAGCCATCTTTGGAGATGATAAAATGCATGTGGCCGGGACGGTTTGGGTGATGGCCCATAAAGTGCAACAGCTCGCCAGCGGTTTCATCTTCGGGGATCGGGTATGGCACGGGGCGCACGGCAACGAAGGCATAATGCCCGTTTTCATCAGTCTCAAACCGGCCACGCAGGTTGTATTCCGGCTGATCGGGGTCGAGGTTTTCGTAGATGCCATTGGGCGCGTCTTCCCAGACATCCATTGTCACACCGGCGATACCATTGCCGTCTTCATCCCGGATATAGCCCTCGTAATAGGCGGTTTCTTCGTTGTCGTAATGCTTCTGGATTGTGGAGGCACCTTTGGGCAGAACGGGTGGGTTTTCTCGGTAGAAGGGGCCAAGCACGGTGGATTCGCTTGCATTGCCTTCGACCGGGTTGGTCATCATATCGACGAGCACTTCGGCGCCGATGATATCGGCCAGCAGGATGAATTCCTGGCGGTTTTCGTTGCAAAGCTTGCCGGCGCGTTCCAGATAGCTGCACGCTTCTAGAAATTCGCTGTGCTGCAACTTCACATCTTTGATGAAGCCATGCATGTGCTTGATAAGCGATGTCATGATTTCGCGCTGACGATCAGTGATGTCGCCGTGTTTGCCGAGGCTCTCGGTGACCACGTCAGTGATGTTGTCCTCGTTTACGATGCCCATGGATCTCTCCTCTTGGCCTAGGGTCATGGAATGTCTTGTATATGATTTCATCATCCTCAAACGTGGCGCTTTCCCAATACCCGCGCTGATATGGAATGATACCTCGCGAGGCCAATGTGGCTAAGGTGGACATCAGGTCGAGAATTTGACCGCTTCTTCAAAGCGTGTGCCCGTACCAAGTATTGGGCGATACCCTCATAAGCATCGCGCCATTGCGAAAGAGTGTGACATCCCTAGCCAAGTTCTAACCGCAGGGTCCGCAATGATTCAGATTTTCACACAGCTCCAGCGGGGTCTTGATCAGAAGCCACATATCACCCGTCTCGGTCGTCTGTTCTCCGAAACCGTCCTGATCGAAGTGGATGGCGACGAATACTACCTGGTGTTCGAGAAAGGACGCATCGTGTCCGTCACAGAAGGCCCCAGCCGCAAGACCCCATGGCGCTTTGCGCTTAGAACGGATGCGGAGGCCTTGGAAAAGTTCTGGCAGCCCATCCCCGAACCTGGCTTTCACGACATCTTTGGTCTGGTCAAGATCGGGCGCGGACGGATTGATGGCGATATCCTGAGCTTGGTCAAAAATCTAAGGTTTTTCAAAGAGGTGCTGGCCCTGCCATGCGCGAAGCCGTATGAGCATTGAACCGATTATTGGCCGTTATGTGACAGTTGCAATTGGCGGCATTGAGCAACGCATCTACTTTGAAGAGGCCGGTGAGGGCCGTCCCGTTCTGTGCCTACACACCGCTGGGGCGGACACCCGTCAGTGGCGCCATCTTCTGAATGATGCAGAGATCACCAAGGTGAACCACCTTGTTGCCTTCGACATGCCCTGGCACGGCAAATCGCTACCGCCAGAGGGGTTTGAAACCCAGGAATACCTGCTGACGACGGATGCTTATATTGAGACGGTTCTGGCCGTGATCGAGGCGCTGAAGCTGGATCGTCCGGTCCTGGCCGGGTGCTCCATGGGCGGACGCATTGCTTTGCAACTCGCAGCGCTTCATGCTGATCGGTTCAGCGGGTTTGTTGCCATCGAGGCCTCGGACTTTCAACCGGCGTGGTATGACATTGACTGGTTCCACCGCCCCGACGCCCATGGCGGTGAAATGGGCGCGGCGCTGGTCTCGGCCAATATCTCGCCCTACGCGCCCAGTTCCGAGCGTTGGAACACGTTGTGGATGTTCATGCAAAGCGGTCCGGGTGTGTTCCGGGGGGATCTAAGCTTCTACACCAAAGACGACAGCCTGATCCGGCGGCTGTGCCAGATCGACACGACCAAGACACCGGTGCATATCATTGTCGGTGCCTACGACCTGACCTGCACGCCGGAGGATGCCAAGCGGACGGCCAGCGCGATCGACGGCGCGACACTGGCCGTAATGGAAGAGGTGGGCCATTTCCCGATGAGCGAACATCCTGAGGGCTTCCGACCGTTCTTCGTCGCAGCATTGGAGAAAATGCCGAAGACCGAGGCCACCTAACCCATGATCAAGCCCTGCATCATCTGTGTTGCCATCACCGGCTCTCTGCCCCGTAAATCCGACAACCCTGCAGTGCCGATATCGATTCTCGAACAAGTCGAGAGCACCCACGAGGCGTTCGAAGCCGGGGCGAGTATCGTCCATGCCCATGTGCGAAATAAGAATGAGTCGCCCAGCTCCGACCCCGAGAAATTCAGCCAGCTTCTGGAAGGCATCAGGAAGCATTGCCCCGGCATGATTGTGCAATTTTCCACCGGCGGACGCTCCGGCGCGGGGACTGATCGCGGCGGAATGCTGCCTTTGCGTCCCGACATGGCTTCGCTCTCGGTTAGTTCAAACAATTTTCCAACACGGGTTTATGAGAACCCACCAGATCTGGTGGATTGGCTCGCCTCGGAAATGCGAACGTATGACGTCAAACCGGAGATCGAGGCCTTTGACCTGAGCCATATCTTCCAAGCCAAGGCCATGGCAGAACGGGGTGCGCTTTTGGGAACGCCCTACATCCAGTTCGTCATGGGCGTGAAAAACGCCATGCCGGTCGACCGGGAGGTGTTTGATTTCTATATCAAGACCGTTCGCCGCCTGTTCGGCGAGGATGCGCCTTGGTGCGCCGCAGGGATTGGTCGACACCAGTACGAGGTGAACGAATGGGCGGTTTCTAGCGGCGGCCACGCGCGCACCGGACTCGAGGACAATGTGCGCCTCGACAAGACCACACTCGCGCCGTCGAACGCGGCGCTGGTTCAGCTCGTGGTAGACCTGTGCGAGAAGAACAATCGTCCGGTTGCGACGCCGGAAGAGGCGCGGGCGATGCTGGGCCTGTAAATGGCAATCTCAAGAGATGGAGGTGCGTGATATGAATCGAGCCCGTTCCAAAAGTGACCAGGAGAAGACGTTCCAAGAACTTTACTATGTCACGGAGACGGGTTTTCATCGCTGATTGTTCCGGGACATCAAGTTGCTCATCTACATCTCCAAGATGCTGTGGATGTGGTCGGTCGTCGGGGGACGCGTCCGACGCGATTTCGGATAAGAAGCAGATGGTGCGTGGGGAGCGCAAAGGGTACGTCGATTTTGACATATACATCCCCCTATTTCGCCAAAACGCGAGGATGTGGCATCTGCGTGCAGGTCTGTCCCTTCTCCGAACCGGGACGCGGGGGCAGCCTGTCCGAGATGCTCCTGAAAAAGCGTGAAAAGAAGAATGGTTGATAGAATCGGGATCGGCTGCTGCATCGCTTGCCATCCTGCAAACTTTCTGCGGCTTTCCCTGAAAGCGACTTCGCTGTTGGTATGTTCAGCCAAAACCTCGGAGCCAAAACCTCAACGGAACGGCATGTCACCATGCCCGTCCGTACTGAATGTAGAAATAGTCACGAAAATACATAGGATCCGCTTTCATGGAACTTGTCCCGCAGCCGCAGTATTATGAGTTAGACGCCTTTTCGCATGATCTACGTGGAATATGCGGTGAGTTCGAGGTTGTCTCTCGCGCATATTCGTCGCGCCTCGCGGGTCATTTGTCCGTTTGTAAGAGTGGTGACCTGGATATCGCGCGTGTGGGGATTGACGCAGACCGCGTTCAGCGTAGCGCGCGCCACATTGTGCAGGACCCCGGCGATCACTTTTTCCTGATCCTGCAATATAAGGGCAAAGCGGGAATTCTCCAAAACGATACAGAGAATTGGCTCACACCCGGCGACATGTGTATTGTCGATTCCACCGAGCCGTCAGCATTCGCATTCAATGACGGGTATAGCGCCCAAGTTTCGGTCCATCTGCCGCGCGCTGAGATGAACCACCGGTTTGGCCGTCGCATTGCGGGCGGTATTGGCATCGGCAGGGACGATCCTTTGGGCTTAGCGATGCGGTCTATCCTCGCCAAATTGGTTATGGAGGATACGATTGCTGAAAGCCATGTACGTGAGGCGTTTTTCGGCGTTTTGGGCGCATATCTGACCGATCGTGCTCAAGGGCAACGCAGCCTTAATCCTGATCGGGAACTGGTACGTCGCAGCCTTGCGTTAATGAGCGAAAACTTTCGGAACCCTGAATTTACGTCCGCGGCCCTCGCAGATTTGGCAGGGGTCTCGTTGCGACGCCTGCAACGGGCCTTCCGTCTCATTGATGAAACACCCCACAGCCGATTGCAAATGATCCGTACCGAACACGCCTATGAGGCGATTTGTGCACGCACAAGAATGGGCCGACCAGCAACGGTCGCAGCAATTGCCTATGACAGCGGCTTCAATGATCTCTCCACCTTCTACCGCAGCTTCAAGGCGCGCTATAGCAGTTCGCCCAAGGCCGCGTTGGACGCCATGCAAGATAATGTGCACTAGGCACAGACCATCGCGTCGAGACGTCTCCTGCAATGTTTTGTGACGCCAGATGCAAGGACCACCCCTCCAAACATTCGTAGGCTTCTCCCGAACGAATTGAGAGCTGTGCTCATGTTCTCATGCAGGAGGAAACGCAACGTGTCGAAACTTCATTCTATGACAATCGGCGGTCAGCCCTATGCGACCGCAAAGACCTTCGAGGTTACCAACCCGTCAACGGGCGATGTTGTCGGTCTTGCACCGAATGCAACAAAAGCCGATTTGGATAGCGCCGTCGCGTCCGCCGAAAGGGCCTTTCAAACCTGGTCAAAAACCTCCGAGGACGATCGCGCCGCTGCGTTGCAGGTTGTCGCAGCTAAGCTGGAGGATCATGCCGATGAGCTTGCCAAACTCATCACGCAGGAACAGGGCAAGCCGCTCAACGGTGTCGGGTCGCGGTTCGAGATGGGCGGCGTTGGCGCCTGGACCGAATACGCCGCGTCGATCTCGCTCCCGATGAAGGTCTTGCAGGACAACAACGAAGGCAAGGTCGAGATGTACCGCAAGCCTCTTGGTGTTGTCGGATCGATAACGCCCTGGAACTGGCCTGTTCTGATTGCGACGTGGCATGTGATGCCCGCGATCCGCACCGGCAACACTGTCGTCATCAAACCATCGCCCTTCACGCCACTTTCTACCCTGCGCATGGTGGAGTTGATGAATGAAGTGCTGCCGGCCGGTGTGATCAATGTGGTCACATCCGACGACACGCTCGAAAACATCGGCAGCGCGATGTCTGCGCATCCCGACATTCGCAAAATCGTCTTCACCGGGTCTTGCGCCACTGGCCAGAAGGTCATGATGTCCTCGGCCGAGACCATGAAGAGGCTGACGCTTGAAATGGGCGGCAACGACGCCGGTATCGTTTTGCCCGATGTCGACGCGGAAGCGATTGCCGAAGGTCTTTTCTGGGGCGGCTTCATCAACATGGGCCAGACCTGCGCAGCCATGAAGCGGCTCTATGTTCACGAGGATGTCTATGATGATGTCTGCGCAGCCTTGGTGAACTACACCAAGAATATCCCCATGGGTGACGGCATGGACGAAGGTTCGATCATGGGACCAATCGCTAACCAGATGCAGTTCGACAAGGTAAAGCGTCTGGTTGATGGTGCCAAAACGAAGGGTGAGGTGCTGTTGGGGGGTGAGCCCGGCGATGGCCTCTTCTTCCCCGCCACGATCATTGTCGGGTTATCGAACGATGATCCGCTGGTGGCCGAAGAACAGTTCGGGCCAGCTCTGCCGATCATTAAGTACACTAACATCGAAGATGCTATCGCACAGGCCAACGCCTCTGAGAACGGTTTGGGCGGTTCGGTCTGGTCAAACGATATCGAAAAGGCCAAGGAGATCGCCAGCCGCATGGAGTGCGGGTCTGTTTGGATCAATAGCCATGGCATGATCCAGCCCAACGTGCCGTTTGGTGGTGTGAAGAAGTCAGGCCTTGGCGTCGGATTCGGCGAGGAGGGGCTTCAGGAATACACCGATATCCAGGTGATCTTCAGTTAGCAAAAACTAGACAGGCCCGCTTGTTCGGCGGGTCCCAAATGAGTTTCATCGCAGGGTCCGAGTCTCCAGGCGATGAGAGGGAGACAAAAATGACTGACAAGAAATCCAAGCCGACACGCCGACAGTTTTTGAGAAACACTGCAGTTGCTTCGGGTGTCCTCACGCTCGGCGGTGGCCTTTTCGGAGCATCCGTCAATCCAGCGCACGCCCAGGACGCTAGCTATGACTACATTATATGTGGTGCTGGCTCGGCCGGATGTGTTCTGGCGAACCGGCTTTCCGCCGATGGCGCGTCGGTTTTGCTGATTGAAGCGGGCGGTCCGGACAATTCCGAAGCCATCTCGACGCCCCTGCGCCTCATTGAATTGTGGCAATCAGAGTTTGATTGGGGTTATGTGACCGAGCCTCAGAAGCATGCCAACGGCAATCAGGTCTATTGGCCGCGCGGCAAAACACTGGGTGGTTCTAGTTCTTTGAACGGAATGATCTACGTGCGCGGCCACGCGTCTGACTATGACCGATGGGCTTATCACGGAAATCCGGGTTGGGATTACGACAGTGTCCTGCCGTACTTCAAGAAGTCCGAAGACTTTGATCGCGGAGAAAACGAATATCACGGGTCCGGGGGGTTGTTGCACGTCACTACGAAATATGAACCGCACCCCACGACGAAGCGCATCGTCGAAGCCTGCGCAGAGGCCGGTATTCCTTTCAACGAGGATAACAATGGCGCCGACAGCGAAGGCTCCGGCTACACGCAGCTCAACACCAAGGACGGCAAGCGCCATTCGACCGCTGTTGCCTTCCTGCGACCGGCATTGGAGCGCGCGAACCTGACCCTGATCACGAATGCTCGGGTCAAGAACGTTGTGGTGGACGGTACGACGGCGACCGGCGTCACCTATATTCAGGACGGTGCCGAAGTGACCGTGTCTTCAAATAAGGAGGTCATTCTGTCCGGCGGCACCCTGGAGTCGCCCAAGATCCTCATGCTTTCGGGGATCGGAGAGGCCGCACAGCTGGCAGAGCATGGGATCGACGTGCGTGTTGACCTGCCGGGTGTGGGTAAGAACCTCCATGATCACACGCTTGTTCCAATGATCTATGAGGGATCGGTTGCGCTTGAGCCGCCCTCTGACCCGTCGCTGCAGCCCTTGCATGGTCAGGCGTTCATTCGATCACATCCGGATCTTCTGGCACCCGACATCCAGCCGCTGTTCTTCCACGTGCCGACCTACACACCGGCGATGGAGCAGGTGACGCCGAATGCCTATACGCTGAACGCTGCGGGTGTGAACCCGACAAGCCGGGGCGAGTTGCGCATCACCGGGCCGAGCGTCGATGACCCGCTGTTCATCGATCCGAACCTGCTTGAGACCGACTATGACGTAGAAATTCTTGTCGAAAGCATGAAGATCAATCGCAAGATCGCGGCGCAGCCAAAGCTTGCTGAGATTACCGCGCGTGAAATCTATCCTGGCCCCGATGTTCAGACAGATGAGGAGCTAGCCGATTACGCGAAAACCAATCTTCTCTCGTATCACCATCAGGTCGGCACCTGTAAGATGGGGCACGACGAAATGGCGGTGGTTGACCATGAGTTGAGGGTTCACGGAGTGGAAGGACTACGCGTTGTCGATGCGTCGATCATGCCAACGGTGACAACGGGCAACACCAATGCGCCCACGATCATGATAGCCGAAAAAGCTTCGGACATGATCCTTTCAGGTTGATCCACGACAGGCAGAGCGCGACTACCCGGTTCGCGCTCTGCGCCTTTCTCATGGGCGGCGACGAACATATGCACCACCAAAATGCTTGATGTTTGGGTCAGTATCGAGTGACCTGGCGCGCTGATCAAATTCGAATAGGGTGCATCAAGTCAAAGGTGCCCGACGTTCCACACGAGGTGTGTCGAACATCAGACAGCTTTGATCGTAGCGTCAAGAACCAGATATCACAGCCTCACTACGACATTTCCAATGGTGGACTTATCGTCAACGGCATCATGCGCTTGTGCAATTTGCTCCAGTGGAAAGTGTGCGTGTATAGGCGCTTTGATTTGACCAGCATCCAGCATGCGTGACAGATCGGCTGTCGCCATATCCAGCCTCTCACGCGGCAACATGAAGACAATGAAGAAGCCGATCCTCAACTGTTGGATGACCGAAGCGACCATCGGAAATTCACCCGTAAAGGCATCCGATCCATAGACGGCCACAAATCCACCATTCTTGATCAAGCCGGGTAGAAGGGTCGCATTTGCACCTAGATTGACTTCGATGATGTGATCAACGCCGGTGTCATCTGTGACCTCACGGACCCGCTCGATCACGTCGCCCTCCTTGTAGTTGATCACGTGATCCGCACCTGCTTCCAAGGCAGCCTTGGCTTTATCGGGCGAACTGACAGTAGCAATCACGGTCGCCCCTTTTTGCTTAGCGATCTGGATCGCATAATTACCGACTGCGCCCGCGCCGCCTTGCACCAGCAGGGTCTTCCCGGCGACCGGGCCGTCCATCGTCACAGCATGATATGCGGTCAGCAGCGGCACCCCGAAGGTGGCGCCAGCTTCAAATGAAATGTCGTCAGGCAGAACAATCGCGTTTTCGGCCGGTGCGACCACATATTCGGCCGCTGTGCCATCTGCGCCGCCCCATTGCACCGAGTGCAGCCAAACACGCTCGCCCACGCGTAGCTCCGACACACCCGACCCTACGGCTTCGATCACGCCTGCGCCATCATGATGTGGCATAACGTGGGTCCACTCGCCCTGAATCGGGAAAATCCCGGCACGGGTCTTGGTGTCCGTTGGGTTGACCCCAGACGCGTGCATTTTGACCAGCACTTGACCAGCGGCTGGTGCAGGCTTGTTCCATTCAATGATTTTTAGAACCTCCGCTGCCGGACCTGTTTGATGATAAATCGCAGCTTTCATTTGTCTTCCTTTCTTACGTTCTCATGCGGCACGATGGACCGGTCCGAGCAAGCGCTTTTCCGCACTTGCCCGCGCCATATTTCGAACCAACTCGGTGTTGGTTAGGTGCGGGCCGGCTTTGGCACGCTGATCGGGCAGTCGATGAAGTAGGTCCAGCCGCCGTTTTCAAGTTGCTTCACAACCTCGGTGGACACGCCGCCGCCAAGCGTATTGCCATCCCGGTCTTCGATCGTCCATTCGCCTTGCAGGATGGCCGTGTCGCCATTGACCATCTCCCCCGACACGGCGCCCTTCAAGTTGACACGGTTGGCAACGAAATCCTTAAAGATTTCGCGCACGCCCGCATGACCTTCCATCGGTGCACCGTCCGGATCCATCGCGACGCGGCAATCCGGATGGAACATGGAAACGACACCGTCCATGTCTCCGTCCTTGATGAATTCTGCGACGCGCTCAACGATCTGATGCGGGCGCTCGGCGATTTTACGTTTCGTGATAGTGCTCATGATTCTTGTCCTCAAAATTGCCGGATTGATTATGCGAACGTGGCGGGGGTAACGTCCGGTGGGGTATTGTCGATGTCGAAGAGCAACTTCCACTCCCCTGCGTCGTTGCGGCGATAGGCCAGCAACACACGCCCGGTCAGATGTGCATCCTCAGGCGGGGTCACACCGGCTGGCGGCTCGAAGTAATACGCCCCCAAAAGCAGCGCCATATTTCCCTCGATAAACGCTGCTTCTTCCTTGTGATGAAGCGTCCCCGCAATGGCTTGGAAGGCATGCTCATACCAGGGCTTGATCTGGTCTACACCGCGCATCAGGGAAGCGCCTGCATTTGCATAGATGCTTTCTGCGTCGTAGAGAGTGAACATTCTGTCGAGGTCTTTGGCATTAAACGCCGCAAGCCATGTGTCCAAGTTGGCGCGAACCTTATCGATCTCAGCGTTGTCGAGCATGCAGTTTCCTTTTTTCGATGTGATGCGAGATCGGAAGTGTCCGAGTCCCGCCGGTTGAGCGACTCATTTAGATGTGTCAGAAAACTAGGTAGCAACGCATATAACGGCCTTCTACATGCAAGAATGTGCGCTACTTACATATGTGTTAGTGATTTAAAGGATCGAGAATGATGACGATGCCATTCGATTTGGATCTGACCGTTGAAGAATGCCCCGTTGAAGTCGCAGTTGCGATGATCGGGGGGAAGTGGAAACCGGTTCTTCTCTTCCATCTCATGATGGGCGCAAAACGCTACTCTGAGCTGAAAAAGCTGGTGCCTCGCGCCTCGGATCGGATGTTGACGAGGTCTTTGCGGGAGTTGGAAGGAGATCGGCTCGTGAACCGTGATGTCTTTCCTGAAGTGCCTGTCCGTGTCGAATACTCGCTTACAACCGATGGCGAGACCCTTTATCCGATCTTGGCCGCAATGAGCCGCTGGGGCACCAACCGACAGAAAAGATAGCTCGTGTGCCTGGCAAACCAGTCGTTCACACCCTGCCAAAAACAGTAGGTTTGTTTTGCGTGTGAGACGTAGGTGCTGGATGGCTGGTCAGGGTCAGACATGCTTGACGTTTGGGTCAAAATTGAATGATGCGAAAGGCCTGTTTCTTGCGTTTTGGCTGCCAATTGAGTCAAAGGTCCATAACGTTCCACATCCATGATAGGCTCGAGGCCGAACAAGCTTGAGTAGAACCGTTGGACCTCGGCGACTGCGTCAGTCGCGATGTCCAATACTATGTGCTTCACGACCATTGAAAGCTCTCCCGGAAATCTAAAACTCTTCACCGAATTGCTAAGACTGTCAGGACCTTCACATGGAGTGAGTTCACAAACATTTGCATCGCAAATGCTTGAGAAGATACGTCTCTTGAATACATGTTCGCCGCCAGGACACCCATGCGCAAACACGCAACCCTTCGCTTGCGTTGTTGCAAGACTGTTTCTGTTGCTTCGCTTAGAGTTTTTGAAGGGCCGCATCACGGAGCCAAACGCGCGCGAATATGAACCCGACGATCAGGGTCATCCCAACATGCCCTACAAAGGAGGACTGCGTGTAAGCGCCGAACCCCATCATGAAATTGCGTCCCATAAGCGGCGCGAGGATACCTTGGGCCATGAACCAAAGTGCGACGCCGGTCACGACACCGGCGAGCACAAACCGTTGGTTAAGTACGCGTGCAATGATGTATACCGCCACCGGAAATACGACAGCCCCTATGAAGGCGTGCACACTAAAGCCTTGGACATATGACAGCTCGACCGACAGAAACCTCTGGAACAGCCCCATCACAAGATTTGCTGGCTCCAGCGTCTCACCAAAAATGATCGGCGAAATCAGCCACGCGTATAGCTCGAAAAGACCTTCAGCCAACAATCCCGCGAACAGGATGACTGGAAAAATTGATCGAAAGGCACTGCTTCGCATGAATCGCTCGCTTCTGTTTGAGATGGGATCGAAGGTGCTATTCTGTGGGAAAGGCCACTAGACTTACCTCAGCCTCAGATAGCCTTTCCCGATAGCGATTAGACTTCCAGCGGTGCTCCGCGACGTTCCCAAAGAAGCGAGTGGAACACTTCGTCGACGGGCGTTTCAGCCATGTGGTTGATGTAGTTCGACATGGTCTTCTGCGCGAGGCCGAGCACCACGTCGAGCACGGCGCGGTGGCCATATCCCGCAGCAAAAAACGCATCTATCTGCGCCTTGGATACATTCCCGCGCGTACGCACGACCTGCAGCGTGAACGTGCGCAGCGCTTCCAGTTTTCCGGTCGGCAGCGGCGTCTCATTGCGCAGCGCATCGGTGATCTCATCCGATACTTTCATCATCTTGGCGATGCCTGTGTGGGCCGGCACACAATAATGGCATTCATGCTCCACATTGATGGTCTGCCAGACCACGGTCAGCTCCTCGGCATCGAAGTCCGTCTCCGTAAACAGCTTGTGCAAAAGCTGATACCCTTCAAAGGCCTGCGGGCTTTCAGCCAGCACCTTGTGAAGGCCCGGCAACCGGCCAAAGGCCTTCTGAGAATTCTCAAGCAGGGCTTTTGAGCCTTCCGGCGCTGTTTCCAGATCATGGGACGGGAAAGTCATGGCGTGGTCTCCTTCATATGTGTGCTTTGATGCAGATTTAGGGTTTTTTGAGCAGTCACTCAAGTATATAATTGAGTGACTGCTCAAAAATATGTGACCTCATGCCCCGCAGACCGACATATGACCGAGACGATCTGATCGACCGCGCCCGTGACCTGTTTTGGCGGCAGGGTTGGGCGGGGACCTCTTTGAAGGATCTCGAGAGCGAATTGCAGATGAAACCTGGTAGCTTCTATGCCGCGTTCGGCTCCAAGGAGGGACTTTTTGCACTGGCGCTCGAAAGATATCTGCGGGACGGGACTGCCCGTCTGGCAGCGTTGGCATCAGAGGTTGGGGCGCTGAAGGCGCTGGAGAGTTTTCCGAAGCGGGTCATTGAGTCCGTCGATGCTCCGTCCAAGGCCTGCATGCTGTCAAAGACATTCCTCGAACTACAAGGCCATAGACATCCGCTCGCGCAAAAAGCCGATGCATATTTGTCAGAGATGGAAAAGTCTTTTGCCGACCTTTTCGCACAGGCGCAGTCGGACGGAGATATAGACCCATCCTACGACCCTCACTTGCTGGCACAAAAGTATCAATCCGATCTCCTCGGGTTACGCGCATCCGCCGAACGAAGCACGATCAATGCCATCGGCATCGCTGACGAAATAGCCGCAAGCATTGCAAGGCTTGGCCAAGCGATACCTCTGCAATAACCCGCGAACTCTTGGCAAAACTGGCTTTGGTACTCTTTGAGGCAATTCTTGAAATCGGTCGTCCGTGCATCGCGCAGCATGTGAAAGTATGGGCTCTTCGATAGCTTTCGCGGCGTGATGAACGAATGGCAGCAACTAGATCAAGGCGGCGAAAACGGTCCTTTCCGCCGGTGACAGAAACGGTTGAGTTTTGGCACGTTTTGATGAAGGCGCGCAGTGCGCGAGTACCTTCGGTCCAGAGCAGAAGAGGAGTTTAGGCACGTTTCGCTCGCAAGTAATTACCGTCGCCGTCCTTTTCGATCTCGCCCTTCGCCTCAAGCTCGTCCAAGTAAGTCATGACGTTTGTGCCATCCGGAAAATTCGATCGTTGCAAGGTAAAACTGTGCTCGATTACATACCAGCCAACCGGCTCCTTCCGACTGATTAAGTCCACCAGACGTCGGCTAATCTCCTCACGTATCTCGATCATTCAAAATGCTCCCACGTGTCTGTGTAGTAGAGAACTGGGTTGTCATTAATGTCAGCGTCGGAAAGCCCAAAGTCCTCAAGTGTGGCGGTTTGGGCATTGTTCCAGAGTTCTTAGCTTGGGTCTACACCATCAGGGACGCCCAAGGCTCTACAGCGCTCCAATTCTCGTATTTCGTGCGTGTAACACCGCAGATCATAATCTGTAAGGGTCAGGTCACCGGCGACGATCCGCTCCAGCCGCTCGACCATCATTTGGTTTGGCGGAAATTCGGCGTACCGGCTGATATGGGGCCGGACTGGACGACCGACCAGATCTGTCAGATGACCGCCTTTGAGCCCAAAAGTGTCGAATGCTTCGGCTCGAATGAAAGTCAGCTTTTGATAACTTTGAACAGGTTTGTAATTCTCGCACCTAATCCAACGCGTGTCCTGAGTGCATTGGGAGGTATCCGATACACTTGCAAATCGTAGACAGTTTCATCCGTCTCTCCCTGTCGCCCCTCGAATGGTAAAAAGGCATCCGACGGAATGAACCACTTTGGTTTGGCATCGTTGGCAGTGAGATCGGCTTCAAGCGCTTTGTACAGGATTTGTTTGCGACCAGCATCGAAAGCTATCTCTTGTTTGGATTTCTTCCAAAGCGATGCCAGAAGGTTCATGAACTCTTCGTCCCCGCAATCGAAGTCGGAAAAGCTTACCTGCCCGTCCTGAATGAACGGATGATAATTAGCGAGTTTGCAGGCCTTGGAGTAGTGGCCTTCCAGAACATCCGCGAACGCTATGAGATACGCGGCCAAGATTGTTGACCCATCAACAGGCGCGGCCTTCAAAATCCGTTTGAGTTCATAAGGGTCAAGATGTGAAAGGGGGGAATGAAATACGGCCACATGACGGGTATCGATGCTTGCGTCGATCAAATACTGAACTGTGTCTTCATCGTGCACGACGGTGTATTGGTCTGTGACCGCGCGGTGACTGATCGCCCACCAGTCGCGTTGTCGTGTATGACCATTTCGGGAACGTGCAAGTTCTATCTCTTCCTGCAGAGCTTTACGCGCTTCAGGAGAATTCGTGCGCGCCGCATAATCAAAAAAGTTCATCGGTCGTCCACTTCGTCGGAAGTATAAATTTTAGATTACCAGATAACTTCTGGCATGCAGCAACCCGAAACCGTCTTTCCAAGAGATGGCCTCCTTGCCAAACGGTTCCTCGCGACACCAAACCTGAGGTGATTGGAACAGAATGCGCATGTAGACATGCTGATGGAAAGAGGACAGTTTTCAACTGAATGCGAATGGCAGTAAAGTCCCGAAACTGTCAGTTTAGGGGCACTTGAAGTAGGCGGCCGCAGCGAACGACCGGTTTGACGGGCCGCGCCGCAGCATCTTGACGACTAGTGAAAGGTCCGGTTTGGGCCGTCTTTGATGCTGCGGCTTCCCCATCCGGATTGTCTTAAGACTGCGCGATCTGTGAATGGAGGCAGTACATAGTCAACCGTCCATGTTTGGCTATATGACCATAGGCGGAAACTGCGACGGCAGACACGCCAATGGAACGCAGTGGACGGCTTTGCCGGACGAGCGGCCAGCTAGCCACTCAGCAACTTTCGCAATTAATGTCTCCGCCCGTTGGGATGGACGACAATAGCGCCTCTATGGACAAGACATCGTTCCAAGCGATCAAGCAGGAGATGCCGATACGACCTCGTTCATAAAACACAAACCAACGAACCAACCACGAAATGCGCGCTGCGTTCGCCACATGGCGCGTCTCGACAGCGCGATCAGAATATCTAACAGAAAGAACCATACATGAAGAGACTTTTGATCCTGGCCGTTCTGGGGCTTTGCGCCTGCGAAACTCCCGCAGAGAAATCCGCCCGTAGTCAGCTTGATGCGGCTTGTGTTGAAGGAAACTTGCAAGCTTGCAGGGCTGTCCAAGAAAGGGTCGCAGCAGAAAACCAAGCACTCGCGACTACAGTCTCCGGGCTTTGAACATAGCGGCTGATACCTTCCAAACAGGTATTGGCCAAACAAAAGGACCTTATTTGATCGAAAATTGGTTGGGCAGCTGTGGTGATGAAAGGTCTCTCTTTCTGCTGCCCAGCCCTTGCTTTGAAACTGTCCTTGTTCGGCATCAAAGAGATATTCGGCGATGGCTGTCCACGCCGTCCCGGCGCTCAACGAGCGGGATTGCGGTTTCGTCAAGCACAAGGCACATCACCTTTTGAATAAAGAAGGCTAAACGGGCGCCGAATGACACTGGACACCTCCATCAGCATCATTACGACTGCCATTTGTCTGTTTTGCGGGCATCTTTTGCTGCTTAGGAGACGAGACACTGGCGTATATCTTCCCTTGGCATTGTTGTTCCTGTTCCAAGGGGTCTCAACCGGTGTCGCCACGATGGCCGAGGAGTATGATCCCAACGGCATGGGCATCCTTTTCCGTATCAGCATCCTTGTAGGTGGCTTGGAAACAACCCTTCCGTTCCTTCTTTGGGTCTATGTGCGGGCGCTGACAACGGAAGGCCAACCCGGACGGATCCCGAAACTGCGGTACCACGTGATCGCGATCATCTGTGTTGTGATGCTCTTCTGGTCCCTCCTGTTGCTTCCAGACGAATTTGACGCCGTAGAGCTGCAAGATGATGACCCGCGGGCGTTGGGATTTGTTGTTATTGCGCTGGCGGTTCTGCTTGCCGATTTTGTGTTCAGGGCGATGATAGCAACCTACATTTACCTGATCATCCGGCGGCTACTGGCCTATCGCACCCGTCTAAAGGATGTGTTTGCCAGCACCGAAAATCGAGAACTGACTTGGATATGGGTGATCTTGATCTGCATGGTGGTCTACTTCTGCGTGAGTATCGCCTTTACCGTATCGATTGTGTCAGGTTTCGTTGCAGAAGAGGCCCATGGCACATGGTTGCCGACCCTGAACGCTTTCGCGCTGCTTGGTCTATTCTGGGCCCTCGGCGTTTGGGGTTTGCGGCAGCGTCCTGGTATGACACGCCAATCCGTCGTGGCCACCCCGGAGCCCGACAACCCCAAGCCGCGAAAATATGAGAAATCCGCGCTTGATGACGATCGGCTGCAACGCATTGCTCGCAAGGTTGAGGCCGCAATGGCCAAAGATATCCTCTACCGTGACCCCAACTTGTCACTTTGGGATTTGGCAAAGCACATTGGCGTCACGTCTCACTATGTGTCTCAAGCGCTGAACACTCATCTGAACAAGAGTTTCTTCGATCTTGTGAATGGGTGGCGGATCAAGGATGCAATCGAACAGTTGAACGCGACAGACGAGACCATCTTGGCGATCGCCTACGACGTCGGCTTCAACTCCCGCTCTGCATTTTACAAAGCGTTCAAGCGCGAGACAGGGCAAACCCCGTCTGATCTGAGAAAATAGCGTGTCTGTGTCTGTTGGCACCGCTGAATGTCATAGACGTGAGTATACGCAATCCACCCAAGCCGATGGGATATCCAACCTCGTTCGGTGGCCTCTTCCCATGGGCAGCCCGTGGTTGTTCATCACGACTGCACTCTGAGGAGATGTCGAAGTATTTCACGGCTATGGACCTTCATTGCTGTAGAAATGTGGCGATTCAATTCCAATTGCAGCACGGTCGCGCGACCGCGACCTCGAAACTGGAAGGACGCCTGGCGCGCGAGGCCGATATTCGTGACGCCTTTCATCTGGCACCACCGGGAGAGGCGCGGGGTCCGGATGGCGATCTTCTGGCCTTCTGGCGTGCGGCAGCGCGCCTCCAGGCAGGCGGGACGGGTGAGATCGCTGATCTGGTTGGCGCGGATTTCGCGGGGGAGTTGGGCGACTGGCTGGCTGCCGGGCATGAACGTGCGCGGACCCATGGACCGCTGGCTGGCTGCGTTGCTGTCCTGCGGGCCGTTCTCGAGACCGACGACCGGGCGGAGCGGGTCGCCTGTCTGCTGTCGGATGTCGTTCTGGCGCGGGCTCTGAACTGGAAAACTGTGCTGCCGGTTTCGGCTCGGCGGCTGACCAAATCGATGCTGCGCGATCTGGCTGCGAAGGGGCAGGGGGCTGAGCTACTAGTCCAGATGCGGATTCTAGAGTCCATTGCAGAGACGATCCGATTGGCACGAGACTTGGCCAGCCGCGCGGAGGCCCTTCGCGCCATCGCCCCAAGACTGCGCGCGAAAGGATCGGACGCGGCCGTCGCACTATTCCTGTCTGAGGATGCCGTGGCGCCCTCAACGATGCTGTCCCCAATGATCCAAGGGACGAGTTATCCGATGACCGACCGGGCGGCACGGCGGTTCTGCGATAGGTTGGTCGAGCTTGGTGTGGCGCGGGAACTGACCGGACGCTCGACGTTCCGGCTTTATGGGATCGCATCATGACTGTCGCTGCCAAGAAGCGGAAGCTGACAGACGAGAGTGGAGCCGTCTTTGACCGGGAGCTCAACGATCTGCCACAGGAGCTGCGCTGGCGCGAATGGATGGGGCGGACCGAAGCGGTGCTCTTTGCCAGTGCGTCGCCGGTCAGCCGCGAAGACCTCGCGCGTGTGGTGGGGCAGGGGGCCTCGGTCGAGATGCTGATCGAAGATATCCAGGCCGAGTTGAGCGGAAGACCTTACGAGCTGGTTCAGGTGGCAGGCGGCTGGATGTTCAGAACCCGAACGCAGTTTGCCGATGCCATCAAAGCCGCCGCGGCTCTCGGCGACCAGTCTCTTGCCTTCACTGAGATGGAGATGGGCGTGCTTTGCGCCATCGCCTATCACCAGCCCATCGACCGGGCTGGGCTGAAGGACATCTTCGGCAAAGACGTGAGCCGCGATCTCTTGGCCCGCTTGCGCTACAAGGACCTGATCGCCAGCGGCCCGCGATCGCCGCGAGTGGGCGCGCCGCATACCTTCGTGACAACCGAGACGTTCCTGATGACCTTCGATCTGCAGAGCTTACGGGATTTGCCTGAGATGGATTTGACTGTTGGTTGTCTGAAATAGAATGTCAGGACTCAGAATTTTTGAGTACACTCAATTCCAAACCCATGAGCGCGCTGAACTGCCGTTCATCCAATCTAAAACACGCTGCAATGCTATCCGTCGTACTTGCGGTTCACTGCCAACCCACCGTCGAGTTGATGTCAGTGGACAAAATTGGACAAAGCGAAATCTAGGGATTCCGGTTCGACTTTCTTCAGAGGGCATCCACCAGCTTCTTTGCAGTTTCTATCACGGCTTCGAGTTTCTCTGGGTTCAGAGCGAGATAGCCGCCACCAGTCGGGATTGCCCATTTGATCGCTGTGTCTACGATCAGATCGCCTTTATTCAGGCACCATGCAAGTCCCATCTTCAATGCTTTGACTAATTCATGGATGGCCTTTTGCAGGCGTGTTGGGTCAGGATCGTCACTGGCCATTTCGAGTTTGATCTCTTCCAGTGGCTGCCAAACAATGACCAATTCCTGCGCGATTGGTACATTCTCAACTGGCTCTGGCGGCATATTGCCACCAATTCCGTGGCGGTTTACAGTTGCTCGCCTTAGGTCCTCCTCAAGCTCTTCGATGCGCTTTTCTAGGTCGAGCGTGGTTTGAATGTTCTCGATTTCCTTGGCGACGGCTTCAGATCCGGCCCGCCAAGTTGGGTCTTTGATCAGAACCACCCGACGCTGCAAATCCCAATCGAGCGGCTCGCCGTCCAAAAAGCTTTGATACCATGCGCGCCAGAACGACCAGCGTTTCTCCTCACCAAAGTAGTGTAGCAGAGCGAGACTATTCTCACGGCCGTGAGCAAAATGTCTTAAGCTTCGATGCTCATCTTTCTCCGCTTCGATCCATGCAGCGAAGGTGGCTCTGGCGGGATGGCCTGCTAGAATATCGAAACTTGCTTCAAACGCAATTCTTGCGAACGTGGTGCTATCTAGCGGAGGTGAGAATCGACTACCCGTCATGGACGCCAATAAGAATGCTAGAGAATCTCCTACCCCGAAGAACAATCGATTTTTCGCTTCTGCATAGAGCTCGGAGCGCTCCAACGCGTTCAGTTCTTTGCCTAAGTGAGTATCGCTTTGGGGGGCGGACGCGTGGTCGTGTTCGAGTGCAGCTGGCAAGTCCTGGGCACAATAGTGTGCGGCACTGAGCAGTTCTGCTTTCCTGTCAGGTTCTGCCAAGATGGCCGCCGCCGTAACCTGCGAGCGTAGAATTGACAGTAGGGTGTGATGTGCAAGTCGAAGGTCTTTGCTAGCCGCTTCGGCCCGGTAAGGTCCAGAGAGTACGAATGCGGCAAAGATGTGCTCCCAAGTAAGCCGGAGCTGACCAAGATGCTGCATGTCCCATTCTTCGTCCACCATCTACCACCACTCGAGTATCCTTAGATCTCTTTCATAATGGACGAGCCGTCGTTATTCCGCAATTTTCCTATCGTTGCCCATACCGACATACCAATCGAGACTCAGGGTTGAAGTGTTGGTGGCCAGGTGACTTACTGTGATAGAGATGAGCTTTGAACGTTCGCAAATAAGGTTTACTATCCGAATGCTTTTTCATGACGTAAGCCCCTCGCGAGAAGAGTGCATCGAGAAGATTTCGGCGGCATTGCAGGACGAGAAGGGTCGCATTTACTTAGACGCGAATGTTCTGATCCATTGCTTCGAAATGAGTTCGCGCGCAAGCGACGACCTACTGTCCGCACTCGGTCGATACGACAGCCGCGTTGGCGTGCCAATCTGGGCCGCAAACGAAACCTGGGAACACCTAAAGAAACGCGTTCCTAAGAAGCCGCTCCAATCTGTGGCTGGAAGTGTTCAAAAGCAGTTTGCCTCGCTCAAGTCTGAAACGTCTCGCTACGTGGACGACAATACAATTGACGGAATGACTCGAGACGAATTCCAAACGGAGTTGGGAAAAGCTCTCGGTAGCGTAGAAGAGCTGGTGAAGAGGATTAGCCATCACGAGCCAAGTATTAACGATACAACCGAGCGTTTGCTGCCGTTTATTGATCAGCGGCGCATTGCATCAAAGCTCCCAACCATCCTTTCTGAAGTTCAGGCAACGGCTAACTGGCGCACGGCACACCGCATACCTCCGGGTTACGCGGACGCGAACGTTGAGGTTGAACAATTTGGTACCGCTTCCATTAGTGGGCAAAACAAAGGCAAGCAGATCAATCCCAACGGAGATCTTATAATTTGGCTTGAAATTTTGGAGGACTGTGTCCGCCAAGAAGCAGAGCATCTTATTGTGGTTACCCGAGATATCAAGAAAGGTGACTGGGCCTACAAACCGGATCGGGTACGTGACAAGAATGGTCGCCCTCATCAGAACAAGACCGGCCTTACACTAGCTTCGCCATTGCTTGTGTACGAAGCAGAACAACGTTGCCCATCGCTAAAGGGCGTTCACGTGGTGACCGTGGAGCTATTGGCACAAATCTGGACGCAGCAGCGTGTGGACGTGCGGGACTTGGCAGCAGCTCTTCAGTCCGAAGAGGCGCCCGCCGATGATACAGGCGAAACGAGTACAAAGAGGGCCACATCTCCAACGTACGATGACGAATATGTCGCCAAGTTCAATTCTGAGGACATTGGTTTCGACCCCGACCCAGACAAGCCGCTTGACGTGATTATCAGCGATCTGGTTACCGAAGGTTGGCAAGGGCAAAATCAAGCCGTTCGCGATATCGAGCCCGAGCTGACAACGCTCGACCGTTCAAGGCGCATACAGGTGGGACGAGGGCTTGTTTCAGCGGCAAACCTAGGTGCCCTGGAGCCTGCAGAAATGCTAGCAAGGGCGTTAAATGATCCCGACATTGGACGCCCTTTGAGATCTGACCTGATAATTGGCGCTTTGGCTGAAGTTTATCTTGGCACATCTGGTGAGCCAAAGAAGCCAATAGCGAAGCCCAGTGTAGTCGAGGAATTGTTCAATCATAGCACTGCAGACGAGTTGACCGAGGCCTACAATGTGGTTCTAACGAGGCTCAAGCCAGTGCGGCGTGAATATTTGGCTTTGCCAAATGACTCAAAGAGAGTGATCGCGACTGAAGTTGTGTTAAATGACAACAACATACTCGTAAATGTTTTGGTTGATGGAAATGATCTCCTTGAGGAGGATGCTCCGAAGTCCCGAACACTCCATAGCTCGGGAAATGATATCGAACTAAGTATCGACGAAGTGTTCGAACTCATTGCGGAAGAGTTCGTTGTCCCATCAAACTGGCTGAAGCACGACCTAGATGCAAAATCCAAGATCGTAATTCCGGACCTGCTCGGCTTTATCAATTGGGGCCCAAAGACAGGAGTATTTCTAAGATGACCCCGAGGAAACCTGCGAGTCCGGTAAGTCCGGATAAGAAAAAGATCGAGGTCGGTTCGTTTTTCCTCGAAACACTGACGACAGGGATGTACGAGAATCCATTTCATAGCATCCGGGAGTACGTTCAAAATTCCTTTGATGCCATTCAGGATTCCATTAGAGCTGGCATACTTCCTGACAGTGAAGGGCGAATTCTGATTTCGGCCGAGGGAACACAGCGTTCGCCATCACTTTCCATTCGTGACAATGGTACCGGGATAGTCGAGAGCAAGGCAGTCTCGACGCTGATATCGTTGGGTGCAAGTAGAAAGACACCATCGCGACACGCGGGGTTTCGAGGAATAGGCCGATTAGCGGGCATTGCCTACTGTACCACACTGCGTTTTACGACCTCTGCCCAGGGTGAGCTGACTGCGACAGTCGTCGAGTTCGATTGCGGTATGATCCGAAGCTATTTTTCTCCTGGTGCCGAACCTGCCGACATTCGCGACGTTATCAGTTCGACGACAAAGACTTCTGTTCTTCCGGCAAAGGAAGAAGAGCATTTCACACAGGTCGACATGGTTGGGCTAGTAAACCTGGGTGTCGAATTCGCTGATTTCCAAGTTCTCGAACCATATCTGAGAGAAGTATCCCCAGTCGAATATCTGGACAGTTTTTCTTATGCCGACCGTATTCGAAGGTTTGTCGAGAGCTTTGGTGACGAACTTCCAACTGTACATGTCGAAACGAAACAGAAGCGTGAGAGAAAGGCGATACATAAGTCCTACAAGAACCACTATCCAGCGGGGAAAGGGGTGTCCAAGCTTCATGACATCGAACCTGTCTCGTCCAAGGAAAACGGTTGGTTCGGATGGATCGGCGTTTCGAATTTTCCAGGTGAAATCTCAGATGGAACGGTGGCTGGCATCCGATTTCGCTCACGAAATATCCAGATTGGGGGAATGTCGATTATTCAGCGTTTGGCCGAGGAGACTACAGCCAGTGGGTCAGACAGACGGCTAATGACCTACGCGGTGGGAGAGATCTTTGTTACAAATCCTCAGGTTGTCCCAAACGCGAGGCGCGATGGATTTGAAGACAGCGAAGCCTGGCGCATCATACGGAAAGAACTCAAGTCCGTCGTCGTAAAGCGCGTTGTGAAGCTTGTGAGAGCGGCATCTGGCACTCGGTCGGCGATCAAGAGAATTAGTGATGCAATCGATCAATTGACGAAACGAGCTGATGTGGAAGAGTTCACTGAAGAGGAAAAAACAGAGATTGAAGCAACGATAAGGGAACGACTTAAAGAGCTTGCGTCACCGACCAAACTGGTCGGCGCCGACCCTAAAGATGTCAGTCGACTTACTTCCAATTTGAAAGAGCTTGCGGAGACAGTCGCTAAAATTCCTGTAGCTGCAGCCAAAACGCAATCAACCGAAGATGACGACGACGCAGTCGGGACCGATACAGAAGGCGAAAATGAGGATGACAACCAGACCCCATCAAGTGGTAATGGCGACAGTCCTGATGGAGAAAATGACGGCAGTAGTGGGGACAAGGCAACTCCTCACGAAATCGTCTTTGGTATTCTCCGGGAGGAACTACCGGATGAACTGGCGACGAAACTGGCGCACAAGATTGTAGAGGCGCTGAAGAGTCCATGATTCAGAGAGAGTGGTAAGGGAAGGTCGCAATACTTATGGTTTGTAGAGGACTCTTCGTTCTATTTGATTCTTTCAAAATCGGGTAGATTGAGCCGTTGGTTGGGATAGCTTGGCCCTAAGTCTCTAAGGAAGAAGTCTTGCAAACAGATAGCTTTGAGAGCTTCAGTTATTGACTGCGAAACCACCAGCGGACCAATTATCGCTTGGATCATCAGAATCCCTTGTTCGCTTTGTCAGAAATCAAGCGGCACCGAATAATGGCTTGGACGGCCATTGCTCCCACAAACGATAGGGCGGCACCCACGGTTTGTGCTTCTGACACTACAATTGCGTCCAGTGGGGTGCCGTGGTCGATAGTCAGTACAACCACGCCAGCAGCGAAGAATGTTGAGTTCATAATCGCGCAGGCAAAGTACATGATGAAACCTGCCCCAAATCCATCATACTTTGGTCTGCTTCGCTCTCGCGGCAGAACGGACAAACCGAATTCATCATTCCCGGGTTTGTTGAAGAAATAGTCTCGGATCGAGTTTACGACCCGGGCATATAGTATCGCGTCTAACCTTAAGCCCTCAATGTAGGACACCACTGCCGCGCCCACTACGCTTAAGAGAAGAGCCGAAACGCCAAAGATGTACTGAACAAGCGCCCGGGTTTCTGGGCCTATACCGTCATCTGAAATGTTCATCACGGCTATAACGATCGTCGTGATTGGGATCGCCGTTATGAGCAGGAAGTATCTGTAGAAAGTGGCAAGGACCTCGTTGGTTTTGAAATGCGCCTGAGAAATATTCTCATACTCCTTCAGCTGAAACTGAGTAAAATCATCCATCAAATCAAACCTTAGCAGCTTGGAAATACTCTCGCTTATTTCCGCGAGAGACGGTTGAATATCCGGTCAATAAGACTTTTGGCAGCGACCTGATTGACTGAGCAGTCGTATATCAGATCGACAACTTCTTTGTAGGCCGCACGCTTATGTTTGGGCAGATTCTCAAAAATATCGCTACCGCGCTTAGTTGACTGAGTGTCGACTGCCTTTTCAATCTTGCGCAGCTGTCTTCGAAGCGCACCTCTTTCTTGCTCATCAAAAAGGTCGAACTCAATCGCTTTGTGCATTTCTGAGAGCAGCGTACCAGTTTCCGCCTTGATCGTCTTAGCATAACGGTCCGACACCGCGCCTTGTTTCAAGACCTCAAGCTTTTCGTAAACTTTGTCCGCCGCCAGTTCAAATGACTTAATCCTGTTCCGTTTCTGCGAGGACACACGGCACTCACGTGCGACCTCTGCGCCAATGGGGCGAAGGTGGGCGATGATATTGTCCAGATGCGCATTATTCTCAAATTCATCACGTCGACCGTTTGGAACAACACGCGGGTCCAGAATGTGAACCTCTCCCACGCACCACGATGAGAAACGATCCTCGGGGAAAATTTCGGCGAAGAGACGATCGTGTCCAATCTGGATGTTTCCAACGCGCGCGCGCAGTCCCCTGACACCCTGTGCAACTGGTATCGCACCTTGGTAGTCATGGTGCGCCAACCAGCCAACAGCCGCGGTCTCGCCCTCGATGCCCTCGATTTCGAATGGCCTCAGGTTGTGGAATTCAGATCTTTTGGTATCAGAAAACGCGAGCTGGTCGCGATGTGGTCGATATACCGGCGTCTCAGAACCATTGATGCAGATGTGGTATGCGCGCCCCGCCCCTCCATGGCCTTCCAAAAGGTTGGCGACTTCATCTCTAAGTGAGAACTCTGGCGAAAATGGACATGGGCAAACTTGTCCGATGAAGTTTTCGATCTCGATTTCGTTCAGCAGGCGATCATTCGCAATGCGTCGCGGTTTGATGAGCTCAACCTCAAAGAAGTGTTCTGGGTATTCGTCCGGGTCGAGATGCGTCAAAGATACAGCTTCCCGAACAATCGACTGCAGGTCACTCTCTTGGTCAGTTGCTGCAAGCAGTCTCTTTACAGCGCGACCATCCCATTTTGCTTCGATCACTTTGGAGTCGCCCTGGGCCCGTGAGCGGAAGACCAGCTGTTGTACATAACCAAGTGCTGACAACCGTCCGACTCCGCGAAATCCACGCGCATTTGTGCCGCGCTTCTTGCTGGCTCCAAATGATAGCATGCGGGATGGAAATTCGGCGTTCGAAAGCCCTACACCATTGTCGCGTACAACAACCCTGCGGTCGATGTGATCAAGGCTGACGTCAATCCGCCCATCATTTGTCGAAGGTAGAAGCCCGCTTGCAACAGCATCGTCGATTGCGTCAGTCGCATTCTGGACATACTCGCGGAAAATCGCGAGAGGATTGACATACATAGAGCTGCTCAGCAGCTCAAGTACGTCTTTTCCGACAAACACTTCGGCTTCTTCAAGCTGCCGCTCGATAATTTTTTCAGCGTTTGCCATAGCCGACTACTCCAATCCCTTAAGCATAAACTTGCTTGATTTTGTCAATGTTGTTCGCGGCTTTTGCGCTTGGTTGAATGTCTTCATCAGTAAGCGCCGCGTCTTCTACCCGTTCGTCATCAGGAACCAAATAGGCGCCGATGTTTTCGACCCGCCGCCGCTTCTGTGCTTCCCAGATTTTTGCTTCGTCAGCTTTGGCCATTGGTACAAAGTACCGTGCAGCATCCCGGAGTTTCCCAGGGGCGAGCTCGTTTAGGTCGTGCTGGTAGTCATGTTTGTCTCGACCGCAAAGATAGCCAACCAACTCGGTGCGTTCGTCATCTGCCAAAGAAGACATAACCGACTGAAATGCCTCAAACTCCGCTTTGCCATCGAATTGTTCATACCAGTAGCGATTGAAGATAAAATGGTGCGGACGAAGAAGGATGTTCTCAAATTCTTCGTACGTATCACCATAGGCAGTTCTAAAGAACTCCGGCGCGCCACTAACAACCCCATGTGTTGCCTGCAGGACGACTTGCATTGAACGCAGGTAGTATGAGTTCCATTTCTTCCCAACGTGTCCCCGGTCTGGTCGATTGACGGGTTGATACCGCATAGGGAAAGAGAAAATTCGAATGTTGAGCTCTTCGTTCAGCGACACATTAAGGCGCATACGCTCAAACAGGTCTTTCGGATCATCGTGAAAGTTATAGAGCATGTAATTGGACAGCTCCGTAATCCCGGCCTCCGCAGCGTAGCGAATGGCCTGAGCATAGGGTTTCTTGACCCCCAGGTGGTCGAACGCGATGCGCAATGGCTTGAGCGCGATGCGTGCAAGCTGCTGTAGATACATCGGATCCTTGCAGAGGATTCGGGCATCGACGCCCTGGTTGAAATCCACGCGCCGTTGTAGCTCGTAGCGCCCCCGCTTTAGCGTCGCCCCGCGCTGAAATCCCAGATCGATGATTTCAGCGATTGTCTCTTTGAAGTTTGCCGATGCAACAACGTTGTTGTCCATCAAAATGAGGTCGCGCCGTTCGCCATAAAGCCGGTTTACGCCTTCGACGACATGCGTCAGCGAGTGCGTATCACGCTGCATTCCCTCCAAAGCGGGCACGCCACAGAAAGCGCACTTACGCACGCACCCGCGCGACGTGTAGGTGAAGTAAGCATCGGAAACGGGATACTGGTACTCTATGTGATCAAGAATGCTGTAGTCGGGGACCAAATCCTCAATCGGCTGGCCATGAACATCGTCCGCATAGAGCTCCTCATCAAAAGGGTCTAAGCCTAGAGAGACTGCAGGTGCTTTACCGAGCAAACCCTTGATGAAGCGGATGCCGCGCCATTCTGGATTTGCATTGTAAGCGTCATGCATCAGAGACGCGGCAATCCCTCCAACAAAAACTCGATGTGCCTGACCGCCGACCAAATCTAATGCATAATTGATGCTTCGAGCCGTGCGCTCCCACTCGAACGAGAACAGTGTTGTAATATATACGCGGTCCCAAGCGGTTTCATAGGCAGATGGGTCTTCACCCTTTACGAAACGAACGTTGTCACGCTTGCCTTCGGGACCGTGATACTGTGCAATTTTCATCAGGCCTAGCGGGGGGTACTTGTTGCGGTACCCGGGTTCGATCAAAAGGATGTTCTTGTTGGCCATTAACTGCCTCGTTTCATTTTCTTAAAATCACCTTAGACCAAGCCGTCTCGGCGATCTACCTCAAACTAATGCTGACCCCTTATCGGCCAGAGGGTGCCAACCGCCATGTTTTTTGAGCCATCAGCGGCTTTCAATCCTTGTCATGTAACGGCGTTCATTGCGCCTTAGACTTCTCGAGTTGATCTCGTATCGTGGATATTCTTGCTTCGATTTTCTTGAGCTCATAGTCGATTTTTTGACGGACACCTGCATTGTGCTCTGCCATCTCATCCAGAATGTCCGGCTCGCAAATCCAAGATCTGAAGCGTTTGACTTTGCTCAACTCTACGCTGTCACCACCAGCGTGGCGTGCATCGGTGAAGGCGTCGTCCATTTGGAGGTCGCCCTTGGCAAATTTCTTTAGAATTTTCGGCGCTTGGCAGATCGTTGGCAACTGATCTCGAACATCGACAGCACGTATCGTTCCAGACTTAATCAGGCCAACAACGTGGCTCTCAAAATCTGCAATTTCATCTCGTGCTTTTTTGATCTTTCTTGACTTCAGGAACTCATCGTAGTGGCTCCAACGCTCGCGATTGTCGTCACCATTGTCTTTCATAAATTGAAAGACGTCGACGAGATGCCGAATTTGTTGTGGGCTTACACCGAGCTCCCGGGCCACGTCAGGAATATCAACCTTCTGGTCAACATGACGTCGGTAGACGAATCCAGCTTTCTCATACGGTGCCCAGTCTTTCTTTCCCTTTACGTGATACTGACCGAGCATCGCGTAGACGTCTGCATCTTGAATATTGGCCGGAAGGACGCGACAGCGGATTGTGTTCCAACTCGTCGGGTCATCGGATGCCAAAGAGCGATAGGCTGCAAGCCGGCTGTTGCCTTCGATGACGACGAAGTCACCGTCACGGACTATTATGGGGTCGATCAAGCCGCCATTGTCCAGAATGTCATGTCGTAGAGCTCTGACGTGTTCCAGCTTAAGCATGGAGCGAAAAATCGCATCTTGATCAGGTTCAGCGGTTCTTCGGTCTAACAGCGAGTACACACGTGGGTTATCTGGCCAGAACCTCAAGTCCGCATGCGGGATATCCCGTGCGACCGCCGGAATCCTCTTTTGCCTGATCAGAATATAGTCTTCGTCTTGGGTCATTTCGCTTCAGCCGTCGGATTTAGAATTTCGGTTACAGCACGGCCGAAGTCGTAGTTGGCCGCACTTTCATACTCACCTTGTGATACGTCTGACTGGACCAGCTGCGCAGCCAAGCGCTTGGCTTGTAGTAAGCTGTCGACCCAAGAGTCGATCGTGTCATCACATATTAAGTTCCAGATATAGCACTCTTTTTTCTGGGAAATTCGGTGGATTCGGTCCTGCGATTGCAGGTAGTCGTCCAAACTAAATGTCCTGTCGTAGTAAATGGCATGGTTGGCGACAGTTAAGGTCAAGCCCTCTTTGGCGGCACCCGGCGTTGCCACAAGAATTCTGACAGACTCGTCTTGCTTGAAATCGTCGATGGCGCGGTTTCGTGTCTCAATTGGGAGCTCGCCATGCACTCGCACCGCACCATATTCACTTAAGCGCTCGCAGAGCCAGTCTGCATTTTGCACAAACGACGTCCAAACGATGACTTTGCTCCCGTCCTCGGTTGCTTCGCGCACCAAGCGAAATAGCTCGGGTAGTTTCCCAGGGTCTTCTTTGTAGCCGTCATCGACCAAGGCTGGGTTCGATGTTACCTGCACCAGACGCAGAAGCCGCTTCAGTATGGCCTCTGCATCATCCTCAGACAGTATGCCATTTTTCAAGACTTCGGCGCGTGCCTCTTCGCGATAAGAGTTATATAGTTTGGCTTGATGCGGTGCCATGTATGTCGAAACCGTGCGAACAACCTTGTCAGGTAGTTCGATGCCAGTTGAGTCCTTGGTCTCGCGGACTGAAAATGCCCTTAGTTTTAAAAATACAGAACCAAGGGCTTCTGCAAAGGCTCTCTGGCGACCAACATCTTTGTGCAATTCGTTGTCTAATGACAGGTTCGACTTGAACGCATCAAAGTCTTCACCGAGTGATGCCCCTCCATCGAGGAAGAAGATTTGTGACCAGATGTCCTCCGGTCGATTAGCGACGGGCGTTCCTGTCATTATGACACGCCGCTGAAACCCGTCGCGAAGATCATGGAAGGCTTGCGTCAGGGATGCTAACGGGTTTTTGATTTTTTGCGCTTCATCAAGGATGATGCCTACTTTCCGCGTTTGTAAAAACATCTCGAGCCGCTGTTGCTCTGATTTGACAACTTCAAAATGTCCCAAGATGACTCTTGCAGCGGAGTTCATTACGAAGAAATTGTGCTTTCGGTCTTGGTTCAAAATACTTGGATTTATGTGGGTGTGTGCGGCGAACTCTTGCCTCCAATTTTCGACTAGCGCTCGCTTTGTGATAACGATCACAGTGTCGAGCGATTGCTCGGTCAGCCAGTACAGTATGAGGTCGATGGCAATTTTGGTTTTTCCCAATCCTTGTTCGTGAAACAAAGCCGCATATTCCAAGCCTCTTACAGCTTCAACCGCATCCAGCTGGTAGGGAAAAGCATCAAATCTTGCAAACAAGTTGAGTTTTGGGTCAGGGCGAAGCATATCAGTATTCAATTTCTACGGGGAGCACATGCATGTTTACACGCACATGTCTGTCGCCCAGTTCGCGCACAAAGGCGTTTGCTGCTGGCGTCGCGAGAACTGGGACCGCCAAGTAGAAGAATGCCGCTTTGTGGAGCGCGAGGTAGTCAACGAATGCACTTATCTGTTGACGCGAGCGGGACGTGATCAGATCAAGCCGCGTTTTGGCTTCTCCGATCACTACAAAAGTACGTGGCACGTCTTCGGCATAAAGGTCGGGTAGATGATTGCCAATGCGCTGAGGGCGCTCTCTGCCAAGCGCTTGATCGTCAACGTACAAAGCCAAGTTTCCTATGCCTCCATGCTGCTTTCTCACAAAGTCAGACAGCTGTGAGACCAGAATTGTGTGTTCTTCGGACTCACCAGACATTAGGTGTCGCCGGTTATCTGGGTTTGAAGAAAACGAAGCGCATCCATCGCGGCTTCGATATGGCGCAAGGTCGCGCCATCGTCTTCTTTGAAGGACCTCAGTTCAGCCATAGAGGTTTGATTTGCTTTGCTTTCAAGCGCAGAGGCCAGCTGTCCGAGAGTCGCTTTCTGCAGATCCACATTTTCAGTTTCTTGGTCGAGCGCCCTCACAGCCAGTTTCATCCCGTCTTTCAGGAAGATCGCTCTCGCGTTTTTGTCCTTCAACACAGCCGGGAGCTGCCTGACCTCTCGCAGTGGGCCTATGCGTTCGTCCTTTACCCATTCGGCGAAATCGACACCAGAAAAGCCACTTGTCAAAATGGCTTCTTGCACCCGCGGGTTTTGGTACTCCACGAAACCGGAAAACCTCTCGGTGTTAAATTCTCCGGGCTCGCATAACGGCCGGAAAAACTCTTCCATGTCTGAGTAGGCCTGAATTGATCGGGTCACATCGCGTTGATTGCCACCACATAGCGCGACAATACGTTCGAGGGGCATGAGTTCCTTGTTCTGAAGGTCATGGAGATAGCGCGCTTTTGAGTAGGCGTCCCAGGGCCTCGGACCAACCAAATGCGCCTGGAGCCTGATCGCATCGATGCTTTCATTTTCCAGCCCAGAGTGGACCAGTGCAGGAATTTTGGACCAGTCTCCTGTGGCACCCTTTTTGTGAAGGTCGCGGTATATCCAAAGTCGAGTGTTACCCTCGATGCAGACCAAAGTGCCGTCAGCCCGTTTGTTGACAATAACGGGCTGTCTTATACCTCTGTTGGCGATGATGGACTCGCGTAAGCGTTGTGGCGTGGTTGTATCTGCTAGGGCAGATGGTGCATCGCTTGAAGGTGCGTTCAAAGCGAGCCCTATCTGGCTTTCGCCAATTTTGTTCTGATCGTAAATTTCAAGAAATCTGCGAATTCTTGGGTTGCTCGTGTCCAATTGCACATCATTGATTGGCAGGTTCTCAAAACTTCCTGACGACATTTTAACTCCTTAAAGAGCGACTTATTAAATGCTATTTGCCCAATGACGTTCCGTGAGCGTATCTGTGGACACTGTATTCCTACGGTTGCGACATAGGCAACGCTCGTGAAATGAAACCGACCGATGTATCTGTTGCCGTTGCGTAACCCTGCATTGCGAGTAGTTGGCTTGGGATCAAAGCAGCTCACTGAATTGCTCCAACTGCGCAGCCGTTGCGACCAATCCCTGTTGCGTGAGTATCGCGAGGTAGTCCTCGGCTGTGTATGGTGGGTTCTGAAGGCGCGCTCGCACCTTCCGTATCGCTGAGCAAAACAGACCTGGCGCAAGGGCGAGTTGGTTGCTCAGGAAGTCATCCGGGTGTTGGGCCTCAATTCCGAATGGCTTGATGGCATCGTTAGGGAAGTCTTTTAGGTTCTGCGTGACGATCACATCGCATCGGCCGACAATGGCGGCTGCCAGCACATGTCGGTCATCTGGGTCAGGGAGGTCAAGTGATGCGACTAGGGTTTCGTAACCGGTCACAAGGCAATCTCGTGTCGCCTTGTTCATTAGGTCCCGTGTGCGTTCAAGTGCGGCTCGGTCCCGATGAGGTTGATTGCGCATCAGTGCCTCGATCCATTCGCGATGGACATCCTCAGACCACTTGGCTTTGAAGATATCTGTCACTGCAAGTTGCATGACCACGTCACGCATCGGAGCCGGGTAAAGAACATTGGCATCAAGCAGAGCCGTGTAGTGGCTCATGGGTTGTTGTAACCCATATCTTGTTCTTGAGCCTCGGCGGCCAGTTGGTCGAGTACGCTTTCACGTTCAGCATCAATAGAAGCTTTGTAAGCCATCATATCTTCCATGCGGATACGACGATGCTTTCCTACCTTCCGGTGCGGAATCTTTTGTTCGTCCAGAAGCTTGATCAGGAACGGACGAGACACATTCAACACTTCCGCAGCCTGAACGGTCGTTAGTTCGGCATTCTCGGGCATAATCGTGACGCCTTGCCCCGCTGCCATAGCTTCCAAGATGTCCATGAGAAGAGCAACTGCACCCGCCGGTAGTTCGATAGGTTCGGCCTGCTCCCCATCCGTAACGCGCAGCTTGAGCGGTGCTTTGTCGCGTGCATAGCGCGACAGCAACTGTCCAGATGCGCGCGCGACTGCGGCCTCCTGAGCGCTCGGTGGCAATTGTCGATGTGCCATCATGTTCATGGGTGGTCTCCTATCCTACAAAGTGCAATATAGGCGTAAATGTAATAAATGCAACAAGTGAATTAAGTGCATTTTCGTATCTAAGTGCGGTTTGGGCTATGATCAACCGGTGACAGGTGCCAACGCCGTTCGCTCAGGTCCTTGGGCATAGGCCCGAAGCGTCTGATGTCCGGAGCCGCGTTTATCGCGGCAGGCATTGACGAAAGCTGTGTGATTGAGATGGGGTATGGAGGTGTCCTGCCAGTCCATCACAGCTTCCAGAATGATCGAAATCCGTCCCGTGCGCGGTAACGACAATGGGACCCAAAATAAATCGTCACGCACTGCGCAGTGACCGGCCACTGAGATTAAGCCGGGCGAATTCATTAGGCGGATAAAACATCAATCTGTAGGTCGTTTCGGCATCCATCACGCGGTCGAACAGCCTTGCGGCCGCCTGGGGCTCTCTGTCTTCTCGATCGATAGCCTTCCGCCGGCGATAATAACAGCCCTCGAGCCGTCAATCATTTGAGCGGTATGATGCGGGCCGATATGATCGAAACTGTACTGGGAAGCGCCTCCGGCACCTTTGCGGAGGGATCAAACATCACTTCTACTATGGCGCTGCGCGACCCTGATACCGACAGCTGTGTCATCACGATATCTGGCAGCTGAACAACAACCCTCCTGATCCCGCTTTCATCCGCGGGCTCGAATGGCACAAGTCGTTGTACATAAAGCCGCTGTTGGCGTTGATCGGCGCGTAAGAACAGATCAATCGCGGCTGGGAGCTCGCCTCTTTCTGTTCTGACTTGGTAGACGAGCTCAATGGCTGCGCCATTCAATGCTGCATTTGGCCAGTGAACTCGGTACTCAGTGTCTTTGAGATCAGTCGCAGTTTTGCTTTCCTGTTTTTCATCGGAGGCGCATTTTGCATGCAGAACACCATGCGGAACTGCCACTATCAGTGCCGCAGCAAGCAAGGAGGTCCATTGGCAGAATTGTCTCATAGACTGCACATATGGCTTGTTCACGCACCAATCAACTCAACTGAACCTACGTCGGCAACGTCTTTACCTGTCAGCCGACCATCACCGGTCACGGAAAGCAACTGCAACTGCAAGCTGTCTGGTGTTAAGGAACCATTGGTTGCGAGGTAGTTCAGAGGCTCTGTGATATCGACGGAGAAGCTTCTCGGACCACAGAACTCGGGGTTGCAACCAAAGAAGCTGAGCATCCCAGCGAAATGGGGGTCCGTAGAAGGCGTTGCGTCCGAGAGGTACGGGCAATTGACAAAGACTTTCACCGAGTTGCCGTCTGAAGCTGCGAGTGGTTTTACGTTGTTGAGGCGCGCGTAGACACGTCCGGTACCAATTGCAAATGCACTATCGAGAATACTCAGCTGGCGCGGCACGAGTGCTTGCGAACTGATCACGTCAATCACGCCCTCGGACTGGATGTTCAGACGCAGGATCGCGCCAGCAGCAATGGTGCGTTCCACCGGAGCGTTGGCGAAAGCCGACGCGGATCTGCCGAGTTGGAGCTCATCAAAGCCCCTCTGCTCAGCAAGTGACAGTATTTGCGACTGGGCTGCCGCGATTTGCTCCTCCTGAGCTCGCTGCTCCTCGGAGAGCAGTTCCGGTAGCATGAAATCGTAGATGTAGTCATGCTTACTGAAATCGAACTGGTCTGCCATCGCGGGCCTGACGGGTGCTCCATTCTCATCATGGAAAATGCCCTCATAGATCTTGTTGGGATCTGGCATTGTCGCAAGTTGGTCGCTCAAAGGAATCTGGGATTGTGCCCAAATGCGGTCGACGTTTGCGTGGTGCAGCCAAAAACATGGGTCCAGCGGGGAGAGCCCGTCTCGAAAGTGTCCGCGTCGGGTCCCCAGGTTGAAATCTGAGTCTCCACCAGTGAAGACGTGAACTACACCATGAGGGTTTTCAGTCAGATCGGAGAGCAGTTGATAGTCTCGCGCGTCCTCCATTGCCTGAAGGCTTGACGGCGAGAACACACCCGCAAAGCCCGGGTGATCAGCTGCGCCAAGATCTGCGCGGCCATATCTGTGAGGCACACTGTTGATCGGCCCCCAGTTTTGGCCAAAATATCTACCGTCATCATTCCAGGAAGCAACATCAAGGGAGCCGCCGAAGAAGGGAGCAGGCAGACGGACTTTGTTATCTGCCCAATCCCAGTAAGGCAGCGCAAAGTCCGGATCTCCTATCAGCGCTCCACAAATACGCTCAAACAGCACCAGATATGGTCGGTGCCAAGGGAAGAATTCAAGCGTCCCATGTGCACAGAAATCTCCATGCTTTCTTGCCTGTGCAATCCAGGAGATAGGGCTGCTCTCGGGTTGCTCATGCATAAGTTCGACTGCACGACGATAGGCATCAAAGAAGGGATCATCGTTCGCGAGTGATGAAAGCTTCCGGCGCACTCGTTTACCATCTGCTACGGGTGTTTGCGAACTGACTTGAGCACTCATGATTGCGGGGGCACTAAGCGCCGTGGCGACAAAGGCGGTTCCAACTAGAAAATCTCTACGATCCATCCGTAGCTCCTTCCAATCTCTTGTTGATCTTGTTGCGGGTCATAAATGAGTTCTCGACATGGCCCCCTAGACAGCTTTCAGGAGGTCCACCGGTATCTTGGAAATGCGGCGGTGTTTGCGCCAGGAAATCAGTCGTCCAATCGGGATTGTTGGTTCTGGAGACATGATCAGAGAGAATGGAAAGAAACTCGCTTTTGAATTCCAGTCTTGGAAGTGCGCTTTCGATTTCTTGAATCTGCGCGTCCGAAAGCTCTTCAGGCTTAGGACCCACAACATCCTGGCGCGCACCATGCATGACGAATTCAATATCTGGTGAACGTCCGGCAGCTTTGCCGGCGTGCAGTAGAATGGCTTGATAGATCCTTTCAGCGCGTCGATCCGAGATTCCGGAGGCTCTCGCGAACGCAGCTGCGAACTCGCCCGAATTCTCCTCGAACGTCTTTTCAGGATTGCCAGGGTAAACCGGTGACAGGCACAGATCATGCAGTATCGAGGCTTGAAAGACGACGTCGACATCGACGTGAAGCCCTCGCCTGCGCGCATCAATCATTCCTAGTACAAACGTTCTGAGGCAGTAGTTAAACAAGGTTTGCGGGACAGACCTCAACATGATCAGGACGGCATCTTTTGCGAGCTCCGTGTCGGGCAGGCGCACACCTGCAATGGTCTTCGGCAACGAGTACTCAAACACCATTCCTCGCCCACTAGCGGAGACTGAACCAGTTGCATGGTCGGCCGGCCGCATCACGCGCGATCGTTGGAACGGGGCTGGAGGGCAAAAAGAGTACATGCTGTTTTTCCACGACACTGAGGTTGACGCACGGTGTTCGAGCGGACGTTGCCCGGTCTTCGGGCTGTTTCAGTGCAAGCAACTCTGGCATTCACCGGATTGCCGCAAATTAAGGTGAGCCAGTTCGATGGCCCGAAATCTCAGTCGCGCGGGAAGAATGGGACGATAAAAGTGTCATCCTCGAAGGTGACCGTGATGCCATAGGGGCATTGATCAAATCCGGCGTTTTCGTAGGTGACCGGGACGGGCGTCAATACCTGAAGGACATTGCCGCTTGGAGGTGTCGCGGTCATATCAAGACCATAGGTGGTAGGCGTGCCAGTCTGGGACTTGGCCTCAGATAGAGATATCCGGTAACCTGGTGTTGGAGCCATGAACTGACCGGTCATAAGCAGGCCCAGACACCCTGTGTCCGTGGCGACGTAGGTCGCACTGAAGGTCTCTGGCAGGGGGCCAGTATCCTGGGCAACAGCCTCGCTGCTAAGAAACAGGGCCATTGGAACTGCGATCACGATATGTCTCATTGGTACAAACTCCCATATTTTTTCGCTTATGAATTGTGGCTCTGTAGCCAGTACGTCGTGTTGGAGATCAAATGATTTCAGTTGGCAAACCAGCTTAGTGCCTGCTGCCGCTCCGGGGGAGATACACCCAGCTCAGAACCATCGAAGAAATTCTTCTTGATCGCTGCACGGTAGCCGGTTGTATCATAGATGTGCGCTTCAATTGCGCGTGGGGAGTCGAACGTCCGAGCTCCCCCGCCGTCGGTAGTATCGAGCACTTCCTGAATGTAGCAAGAAACTACGCCGCCATAGATCGAAACGCTCGGGCAAGCCCGGTACCAGGTGATACCGCCGCTTGTGTAAGAAACCGTGATGCTTTCGCCGCGCTGAACTGCTTGCCTCAGATCGGCGAGGCTTCCGTCTTTCGCATTCCCAGCTTCATCATGAGAATAGACAGGACCTGCAACTGCGAAGTGCGGGGCCAGAGCTATGAAGACCGCGGTAGTTACTCTGATTAGCATAGTGAATTCCCATTAATCTGCTGCATTGCTTCAATTGTTCCGCCAACGATCTGGAGCTCAGGCCGCGGCTACTCGATACGCAATTTGACTATAGGTGATGTCTCTGCGATCCTGGTGTGAGTTAAGCGTGAAAAGGCAGTCGGTCTCTCGCGATATCAAGCGGGCGCACAGAGAAGTTGAACGGCAGCGGCCGCTTAACTCCTGGTCTTGATGTGTACGAACCGGAATTGGAGTGCGCACAACCGGTTGGTCGGCGTTGCGCCTTCAGAGTTTGCGTTCAGTTCCCCGAGAGATTTGAGTCTCAAGATCCGGGTGAGCCTTGATCAACCCGTTTTTGTACCGGACCCGCTCTTCGCGAACCCGACGATTGCCAGCGCGTTCCGGGTTTTCCGGGTCCGGTCTCAAAACGGGCCGTGCCTTTCTCTGCGGACTCTCAGGATCAGCTATTGTATCGTCTTTCAGGAACTCTCGAGCATTGAAGCTAGCGTACGATGCGGGATCGATGCTGTTCAGCTTGTCGGCTAAGCACCTTACAACCTGCGGCGCTGCCACACTGGTCCCGCCCATGGCCACTTGCCCGCCATTTCGGGTTGCAGCAGCATTGATCCCAGTAAGGATCCTGGAACTGTCTGAAGGGGCGAGGAAGTGTGGTGCACTCAGCTTCTTATCATTGCCCGCTGAGCTGTAGACTGCAGCTCTATCGCTGTCCCAGAGTGCGCCTCCTATGGTGAGAAGTGGGCTGGCATCGTTTGCTGGATTCGTTGCGATGCCGGAGACGGTGCCATTCCGTTTGACAATGCTTTCAGGCTGGCCATGATCTGTCACCATAACGTCTCCAAGCTGATCAAAGCGGTTGTTCTGATGGTTGGCATCCTCAATGTAGGCTTGCCTGCCACGCACTCCGAAGCCTCCAACCGCTTCGTCGCGTTGGACCCAGGCCTGCACCGAACCTCTACCGTCCAAATGTCCTTTGCACGCGACCTTCCAGATGCCATGCGGACAGGGCAGCTGGTTGGTCTTGAGGCATTTGCTTGGTCCGAGTGCAAGGACAACACGCCAGAACGGGGTACAGTCTTCGTCTTTGGGTGGCTTGTGTGGTTTTCTTGCTGCGGGCGGCGTCTCGTTCGGTCGGTCGAGTGAAAGTCTCGCGATGACTGTCCCGGCCTCAAAGCTTTGGCCGCCGTCGCGTCTTCTTTCTGCCAGTACATAGTCGCTATCAAGCGAGGTCTGGTTGGAGTATGGCCCAGACAGATCAAACTCAAAGGACCTCGATCCACCGTCAGGCGGTGTAACAGTGATGACGACCTCCTTTGTCTTTGCACTGAACCATATCTCTACGAAACTAGAGCTTCGATCGTCGGGTTGAACACGTAGTTGGAAGTCCAGTTCAGGCGCAGTCCCCACCGCTGGCCGAGGTCCGACCGCGTGGGTTTGTGACAGATGGCCATTGCCCGCAGGCAGGACGAGTTCGGCAGGGGCTCGAACTCCGCCATGCGATGAGGATTGAATCAAGGCGGTTTCGCGTCGGTATGCTTCAGCTTGCTTGCGCAACGCGCGCTCGACGATATGTTTGCCGATCCTAGGACCTCCGCCAAATCCGTAGCTGAAGTTCACAACGACCGGAATGGGCACTTTGTAGTGGTGGCTCATCTGCAGTGCTCGGGCGAAGATATAGCCTGACGCAGCTATGATGGAAGTCATCAACGACGTTCCCGAGGTATCCTGTGATGCGAACACCGGCAGTTGCACCGCCACAATTCTGCGGTGCAACGCATCCGAGTGATGCGGCTCGTATCCCGCCGCGAGATCGGCGACATGAGTTCCATGGGATCCATGCAGTCTGAGCGATGTAGGAAGATAAGGCCGATCTTCTTGCGCGATCAGACCCAGCTCACGCATCAAGGCATCATCATCGTTTGGGTTGTTCTCGATGGCGAGGGACGTGAGAAAGCCGGGTATCTCTCGCCCGAATGGCACGCTATTCTGACCGGCCCAGGGAGCATCGTGTATCCAGGCAAAGTCAACACGGGATAGACCGTCCTGATCGCGAAACCTGCGATGTCCGATATGGATTGCATCATCTATCAGGCCGACGATGACGAGGTCTTCAGGTCGCTCGAAAGCGAGCAAGAAATTCAGATTTCGGAAGCCTTTGACTGACCCTGATGAGACCTGGTCACCCGCACTGATTGCTCGTATCGGGAGACGGCCAAAGAAGACATTCTCGATAGGATCGGGCTGTGGAGACTGTTCTGGGACAAACGGCGGCTGAACGAAGTTAAACTCCTTTGTCAGAACTGTGATGTCCTGACCGCGCTCGACGACCACGAGAGCGAAGTTGAAGTCTTTTTCCTGATCTTTCGGGATCTCATTGGTGAAGGCATATTGCGCACCGTAAGTTGAAATCCATTGGGAGTACGCGTCAACAATCCGCACGGGGCCGGTGACATCCCGGCCTGCAGGGTTAGCCGCTGGGATGGTTATGTCTTCTTCTGTCAGGAAGGTTACAGGATCGGGAAACCACTCTCTGATCTTTGCCATGATCACCTCCTTTAACGCTTTTTCCATTCAAGCACTGACTTGTCCCAGAGAAGCTTCAGCGGAGCGCTGATCATCGCTGGTGATGCTTGTAGCGGTTGTCCAAGATCGGTCACTATCCCGTCGTGGGCGGGCGGGCGGATGAGCGGATCTGCGTTATCGGTCAGATATACCTCTGTTTTGAAGTCGATTGGGGTGGGGCCACCTGTTCCTGCGGACGGCTGGCTCACCACTTTGGTACCGTCAAAGCCAACAGGGTAGAGACACCCGGCGCCTGTTGCTCGTACGATCATGTACTGGCCAATCAGCAAACCAAGCATTGCGCCGGCCATGGAGTCTGCAGGGAAGTGAACGCCTGCGACTGTACGATTGATGGCAATGCGGGCGGCCTGACGCATCAGTTGATCAACAAATAGAGATGTTACGTTGGTCCGATTTTGATCACCGCGTTCTGCTTCCACAAGTCGCGCCAAAACAACCGCCATAGCAAAGGCTTCCGTCGCATGACCGCTGGGCAAAGTGCCATGACCAGGCGTTGGAATGACAGGCTGGACCTGTGGTGAGAAGGCGTCCGGGCGGTGGCAGGCAAGGGCTTGTTTAACGGAAAGAACAATGTTGGTCGCGAAGACCTGCGTTACGCCGAGGAGTTCATGAGTGAATTCTTTCCGACCTGGGTGAAGATCGGCAATGCTTGTCATGAACGGGACGGGGTATCCCGCCTGCGAGAGGATCTCGGGCAAACGATCAGCCCGCAGATCGGCATAAGCACGCACCAGCTCCAGCTGGGTCTTGAATGCACCGTGATCAGGTCGGGTGAAACCGGCAAGTCTATGAGCCTTGATATCAAAGGTCTCGAGTGTCGCGGTCGCATCGCAAGGTTTGTTAAAGTGATAAAATGCGACTTCGGGGCTGCACCCCGAGGCGCTTGCTGAAACGCCCGTGCTTGCCAGCAAATCCTGCAAAACGACCATCGTCCTGACTATCTGAGACCAGTCCTGGAGGTTTGCAGGGTCACTGAGGGTCCGTTCTTCGGGGTTCAGTGTCGCCCCACTCCATTGACCGACAATTCCATCCCTGGCCAACAACAGACCAGCAGCTGTGGTTCCGTCATAGTTGCCCGCGGCGGCGGCGTTACCGGACATGGCCGTCATAGCCGTCATGGCAGTCGAACCACTCATTGCCGTCATCGCTGTCATAGCCGTCATGGCCGTCATCGCAGTTCCAGTTGCTTGGCTTGACATCAGTCCGTTCTCCCAATGGTTTAAACTATCGCGCAGGCACGCCTGCTTCTTTGAGGGCTTCTGCCCATTTTCGGGTCATGGGACGATCACCTGCTGGGTGATTTCTGAGGTATCCTTCAATAGTCAGTCCCGGCTCAAGGCGCGTCAGCAGTTTTGCGGCTGTGGCGGCTTCCTCGTCTCTGCCCATCAGAGCAAGAGCGATGACTTTCACGCGATGCGATGAGGTATGTCGCGGATTCGCGCAAATCGACTTTTCGGCCAGATCAAGGGCACCAGCGTAGTCTTCGCAGATTGACAGCGCACTGGCCCGAATGATGTCAAAAAAGTAGCTGTAGGGGTCAATGGGTGACAGCTCACAGGCTCTTTTGGCAAAATGCAGGGCCATCTCTCCGTTTCCATCAAACATGTGGAGACGTGAATACATTAGCCATGCAAGTGAGTTGTTAGGATCAATTTCCACCGCCCGATCAAACTGCGCCTCAACTTTGGAAAGGCTCGCCAGATCACTCGACCGGATCATGCCGTCAAACGTCAGGGACAAGGGGCAGTGAGGGTTGCTATCCAGCGCACGTTTCGTGCAATCGATGGCGTTTCGCCCATCCTGCTGGGGATCCGTACTCCAACCCTGCGCAATTGAAAGAACGTACCATTTTCCAAGCCAGGCGTGCAATTCAGAGTTGCCGGGGGTTCGCGAAATCAGTTCTTCCAAGTGACGTCTGGCGCGCGCGAAGCCAGCAAGCCGATGTTGATGCATGTTCGACACGGCCGACATCAGCAGCACGTGGCTCTCCACGTCGCCAGGCGGTCGGCCCTGGGCCATTTCGACCGAGGCTGCGAGAATGCCGTGCCCAATTTGAGAGCACAGATCAAGAAGGTCATGGGAGCCTGCAAGCAGATGAGCTACACGCCCTGAGATCTGCCGCGTCCATTCGATGTGTCCGTTCGCTGTTTGAATCAACTCCGTGTCGATCCGGTATCGACCTTCGTTCAGTCCCACCGATCCATAAACGATGTAGTCGACGTTGAGGGCTTGGCGTATCTGGGTGATGTCCAAGAGTGTTCCATCGACTTTCCGGCTGGAAAGATGCGAGATTACACGTATTAGTCGTGAGCGCGAAAGTGATCGGGAAATCTCTTGGGCAACGAGATCACTAAGGTGTCGTTCTTCTTTAGAGAGGTGACGCGTAGCGAATGGAACAATCGCGATTTTTGGTGCAATGCGACTATGAGGAGTATGCGACGACAGCAAGAAGTCGTTATTTAGCAGCTTTCGTTTCTGATTTACCCACTGAACAAATCCTTCCTCAAGTATGTCAATGCCCTCAGCGAATTCGCCGTCAAGTCGGCTTCCCACCAGATCAAAAGTCGCAGGGTCAAGCCGAATGTCGGCATTGGTTGCTTTGAAGACCCGATCAAAATCATGTCCGAAGATCTTACGAATATCCGACAGTGAGCGGCGAAGGCTCGCTCGTCCATGCTCTTCTCCTGCTCGACGCCAAAGAGTATCCTGGATCCAGCTCCTTGTATGTGTTCCGTTTGGTGCAGTCGCCAGCATCGCAATCAGGGCACGATGCTTGGCGCCACGGATGTCAACGACTTGTCCAGTGTTCCATCGGCAGGAAAAACTGCCATAGAGTCTTATCTGAAGTCTTCGGATAGCCAAAGTCGCACAATCAAAAATAGGATGTCGTTAAATTATGAGTAGAATAGCAGAGATTGATAGATCTCTCACATTTTTTTCACGCGACCTTTTGATCGGACAATGGGCATATTGAGGCCATAGTTGCGAGTGAACTGAGATAGATGGTTGGGAAAGCACTTGAAAAAATCCATGAAGATCGATGCAGGCAGGCCCGTCGAAACTATCCGGGATTTGAGTGATTTCTGTGAGGCATGGCCTAAACTGCGTGAAAGCGTACTGCATCATATCCAGAGCGGCTCTCCCATTGATCAGGATTTGAGGGACACACTTAACTGGATGTGTCTGCTTTCTGATCGGGTCTGCGCTCAGACATCGGACCTTGAGCACTGAGCCGGACTGATTGAGCCAAAGCAGCTGTTATGGTGCCGTTAACTCCCGGACGGTTCGTTTTGTGGATAAGCTGGGTAGGCAGTGGCGCTCGGCGAAGGAAGCAGAGAATCAAGAAGATCGTGAACTCACAATCGAAAGAGCCAGCATTTTGCGTCCGATTTTACAATTGGATTTAGCAGGCAACGATGTGGGTTCGCTGTTGTTGGTTGCGGCAGAGGAGATGGGTGTTTCCCGTAGTTCGGTTTGGGAGTTTTATCACCGGTTGAAGCAAAACGATGGGCGGTCGAGCGCATTGCCGCCCAAGCGCCGTGGCGCAAAACGTCGGTCGCGTCGTTTGGGCCGAGAGGTTGAGGCCATCATTGAGCGTGTCTTGCATTGGCATTACTTGGTGCCTGAGCCGCCTAGTTTTCTCCGGATTGTGGGAGAGATCCGGACTGAGTGCGGAGCCCAGGGATATGCTGAGCCGCTCTTGATACCAACGTCGAGGGGGTAATAGTCTGTGGTAGCAACAAGTAACGATAACTAGGAATTATAGTGAGGCACTGACCTCAAGAAAAGCGGCCGTCCGTTCACCGGTGACCAAGGGCAACGATGCGGACGAAGCCGCCGTTCGAGTTTCGATCACCTATGTCTGCCTATATCTGCTCTTCATCATTCTTTTGAACAGTATGTGTCGCTCGCACTCCGCGCCGTCGGATGCATCTATGAAGTTTTCTACATGTTTGAAGCCAAGTTTTTCATGGACACGACGCGATCCGTTGTTGTCGACAACAAATTCGGACCCGACCTCTGACAAATCCAACACGTCAAAGCCAAATCTCAGCACTTCGCGCGCAGCCTCTGTGGCGTATCCATGGCCCCAGAACAAACGTCCGATCACGAAGCTAATTCCCGGCTTTTTCAAACTGAGACCAACGGTTCCTATAGAAGCAGGACCGTCGCGAACATCGATGCTCCACAAAAAGCGCTCTCTGTCAGTAGCCCTCTCGAGTGTCCTTTCCAGCCACGTTTGTCCGTCCGAAATGCTCGCCGGGATCGGATCACCGGCGAGGTAGGCCGACTCGTGGTCCGTCGCGCGTTCGAACCATGCCGGAATATCGCGCTCATTCGGTGCGCGCATGACGAGCCGGTCAGTTCGCAATGGGGGCATATGCACGTAGTTGGCAGTCACAACAGCAAATCCATCGACCATCTACGCAACTGCTTAGCGGAGATTGATTTGAAGTGCAGCATTTGAGAGGTTTGGGCTCAAACCCGCCATTCCCCACAATGCACGGCAAGCAGCTTTGTTGCCTTTGCCAACCACCAATCACAGGCAGCGGTATGATCGCTCACCCCACCCCCCGCCAAATCCGAACCCTCTGTAACCGCTTTTGCTCATCCATATCCGCGATATAGGCCTCAATGTTCTCCTCCAGGATCGTGTCCCCAATCGCGTCCACCTCGTAAAACCCCAAAATCTGCTGCTGCAGCCAGGTCTGCAAAATCCGGTTGATCCGCGCCTGATACCCGCGCCCCATCGCCCGAAACATCTTGGCCACGCTCTCATCAAGCATCAGCGTCACCCGCACCTTCGGCTCATGGCAGTCAATGTCATGCTTGACCCGAAACCACTCCGCCGGGACCTCACCGCGCAGCATCACAACGTTTCTGAGGGTTGGTTAGATTGGGTCCAGGCGTCCGCGCGACGCCCCTGCCGATGGTTCTTCAGGACATGATCGAGCAGCCTGTTCAATGCTGGAACGAGCAAGAGGGTCATTGCGAGGACCATGAGGCCGGTCAGAAGGAGGGTTCGGAAGGCCAGAGGCCAATGTCCAAGCATTCCCTCAAGGGCGAACAGCAAAGCCGTGATTGTCGGCCCTGCCGATGCTCATCTGATCAGAACCCCATACATGCCAAGCTTCCAAAGCAGCCGCATTGTCTTCAAGATGCGCGATTCTCGTCGTGCCGGCAATAGCGAGAATGCTTGGCGACCGCGCAAGCAGTGTGCGCAGCGCATTGCCAGGATCAACCGTTGCACCCTTTTTCATCGGGTTTGCACCCAAAGGACCTTGGCATGCGTCCACCGGTCTCCGAAACCTTATTGGAGAAAACGCAAATCGATGGCTCAGAAACAGGGGGCCAGACAACACAGTGAGAGGCGCCAGCTTTGCCGATGGCAGGCGCTTAACCGACCAGCCGTGCATAGATGTCGCCCGAATTGGCGTGCTCCGGCAGGCCTGCGATCTCGCAGCGCATGTCACGGGCTGAGGCCCACGCGTCCCACCGCAGCACATGATCTTCGCCGAGGCTGAGGTTGAACTCATATATCCCCAGCATCTCGAGGCGGTCGAGGCATGCAAAAGCGACATCGCGTTGGATCGTTGTGAATTCGAACGAAAGCAACGACAGAGCGTTGCTGAGACCTGCCAGGACCTTCGCCTCATATCCTTCCACGTCGATCTTGACGAAATCCGGCGTGCCGTACTGCGTGATCAATTGGTCCAGCGTTGTGACGGGCACGCGGCTTTGGGTGTCCCAGACCTGATCCTGCCACGCCACTGAGGTCTTGGCGGCCTCCACAAGGTCACGCGACGCGGTCGAAACCGTTGGGTTGTTTGAGTTCAGATACATCTCGAGCTGCCCCGGCGCCGCACCAACGGCCTGACGCAGAAGCGTGGCGCCGGACGTGCGACCATGGATCAACCGCAACGCGCGAAACACACGGGGCTGGGGCTCTAGTGCTACAACAGAGGCACCAAGGCGCAGAAAACTGGCGGTGCGGTCGCCCACATGGGCACCGATATCGAACGCAAGCCCGCCCTTGCGGATGAATTTCGCATTCAAGCGGTCCATCAGCTGCGTGCGCGCGGTGTCGCGGTAGTAGACATCCAGTGAGCGACCGATCCCGTCGAGCCTTTGTCGCATCCCGCACGTCTCCTGAGTTGACCAGACCACTTTGCTATCTGGTCACTCTTTATCAGACAAGAGCGCGATGTTTTTTGCCCCCGTCAGACGTACCGCGAGAGATTATATTTGTGGATGCTAAGCCCTGCGCCTAACATGTGATGCGTGTCAGTAAGCGAGGCAATACAGCATGACCCCTCCGTCACAGTCCTACAAAGCCGGAGCGCGCTTGCTACACTGGTCCATGGCCATTCTTGTCATCGCCATGGTGCCCGTCGGGTTTTTGATGATCCAGAAGGGCCTAGACCGCTCGCTGCAAAACAACCTGTTCATTTTCCACAAGAATGTTGGTGTGTTGCTGCTGATCCTGATCGTTATCCGCATCATCTATCGCTGGCGTAATGCGCCGCCGCCAGAGCCCACACATCTCGCCACGTGGCAGCTGAAGGTCGCCGGCGCCACGCATTGGTTGCTCTACACTTTGCTCTTCGTGATGCCCGTCGCCGGATATGTCCGCGTCCGTGCGGGCGGCTTCCCGATTGAGGCGCTGGATGCCATGGGAGTGCCTGCGCTGGTCCCGAAATCCAAAGAACTGGCAGCCTTTGCGAAGTCCGTGCATTTCTATGGCGGCTGGGCGATTGCCATCCTGATGGCCATGCATATTGCCGCCGCTCTGCGGCATGGTTTGATCAAGCGGGATGGCGTGTTCTCGCGGATGTGGCCTACGAAACCCTAAGCCGCCCGATAACCTGCTCGAAAACCTGGGCCGTCATGGTCCAAGTCGGCAGGTCTTCGGCGCGGGCTTTTGACAGGCCGCTGTAGTGCCGCGCCGTTTCAGGCTTCTCCAGCAATTGCCGCAAAGCGCTCGCAAAGCGGGTGGGATTATCAGCCGGCGTCAGAATCCCCGCCGCGCCAACAGTTCCCGGAACCGCGCCCACATCGCAGGAGACGACCGGCAGACCGAACAGCATAGCCTCGCTGAGCACCATCCCATACCCCTCGTAACGGGTGGCGAGCGCAAAGATATGCGCGGCGTTGAAATAGGCGGTCAGAGCGGATGCGTCCAATTCACCAGCGAAGACGACCCTACCCGTCAGCCCAAGCCTATCGCATTGATCTCGCAACCCTTTCACGACTGCAGCGTCATAGGCCTTGCCAACGATCACAGCTTGCCAATTCAGCTCCGTGATGCGCGAAAGCGCGTCCAACAAGACATCATGCCCTTTGCGTTCAGCGAGCAGCCCCACAGACAGGATCAGCGGCGGGTTCGCGGGCTTCCGGCGGACAAGGGGCCGATCGAACCCAGGAAAAGCGATGGAGATATCCTCGGGACGCGCCCCAAACTCTTGGACCAGTACCTGCGCCGTGTGGGGGCTCGGCACGATAACGTGTGCTGCGTGTTTCAGGGCGGCGGCCTCGTTTGCACGCAGAAACGCCGCGCGGTCAGAGGGGAGCCCGGTCTCAAGGCCAAGTGGGTGGTGGATCATCGCAATGACCGGCGCGCGGACCTGTGCCAGCCCAGCGGGATCAATCGCCCCAAAGACCAAACCGTCCAAGATGATCGCCTGATCCGCAGGCACTGCGCACAACGCGTCAACCGTCGTCGTCATGTCGGACGCGGTCGGCTCCGGAAAGCTGTCAGGCAGTTGCAGATGAGCCGTCTCGACCCCAATTTTATTGAGCACACGCAGCACAGTTGCCTCGTAGATGAACCCACCCGTGCGGCGATCTTTGTCGCCTGGAATTGCAAAGACGGCTTGTGTCATGTGACCTGCTCACTTGCGTAGATATTCAGGACTGCGCGCTCTACCGAGACGACAACCGCGTATAGCAACGCGGCGAACACGGTAATGGCCACGATGCACACCCAGAGCATGTTGTAGTTCGACGTGGTTGCGGTCAGAGCCATCAAGACGCCTATCCCCTTGCCCGTGGCCAGCCACTCGGTCGTCGTCACGGCAAGGATCGCCGCGGGTACCGCCATCTTGGCCGCTGCAAAGAAGGCGGGCAACATCGCAGGGATTTGCGCTGTGAAGAGCAGGCGAAAACGCCCCGCCCCATAGCTGCGGAACAGGTCGGTGATCTGCCCCGGTGCCTGACGCAAACCCTGCGCGCAGGCCACGAAGGTCGGGAAAAAGATCATCACCGCGACGACCGTGATGGTGCCAGCTGCCCCGCGCCCCAAGGCCAGCACAATCAGCGGTGCGGTCGTGATGATCGGGATCGCCCTGAGCGCGACGGATACCGGCAGAACGATGACCGCAACTGCCGGGGTCAGGACAACGATCATCGCAAACCCCGCGCCAAGGAGTAACCCCGCGAGGTAGCCCGGAAGCGTGGTCTTGAAGGTCTGAATGAGCGCGGCCCATAGTGTGGCGCGTGCCTCGCCGTTGGACGCGAGATAGCTCAAGACATCGCCGGGGCGTTTGGCAAAGAAGCGGTTCAGACCGAAGGCGTCCATGGTGACCTGCCACAGCAGCAAGATAAGCAATACGATCCCGATAACCTCAAACACACGATGCAAGACCGGGCGTCGCTTCAACGACGCGGGCGGCGACAGGATCAATGTGGGCACGTAACCCACAAGCCACCGGCCCAGCCACCCGAACGCGCCATAGGCCAGCATCGAGACGCAGGCCGACACCATTGCGAGCGTCCATGTGGCGTCCACGTCCAGCGCACGCATGGCTCTGAGCGTCAGAACGCCGAGACCACGCTCAGACCCTGTGAATTCCCCGATCATCGCACCCAGAAACGCCGCTGGGGCCGCAATTTGGAGGCCAACGAAGAGGTATGGCACGCTCGCCCGTGCGCGGACCGTGAAAAGTGCCGTAATCGCACTGCGCCCATACACCTGCACCAAATCGAGCCAACTCTGCGGCATTGCGCGCAATCCGACGATAAGGGCGAGGAAGGTTGTGTAGTACACCGCGAGCGCGGCCAGCGCGATTTCAGGCACGTCCCCGGGGCCTGCGATGACACGCAGGATGGGTCCTGTGGCGACCATGGGCAGGCAGAAGATGACAAGGGCAATGGTCGCGGTCAGCCGCTCCACACTCGGGATCAGAATGACCAATCCAGCCATAAGGATCGCGGCCAGATTGCCCCAAATGAACCCCCAAGCCGCGTTCTCAGCGGTGGCCATGGTCGCGCGGGCAAGCAAGCCTGCGTTTTGGGCAAGGTAGGACAAGATGCCAAAAGGCCCTGCAAAAACGAAGCTGTCCGGATACGGCCACGCCGCGCCCTGCCACAGCACCAAAGCGACGAGAACCCCTGCGATGCGGATCAAGCCTCGCATCTAGGCGGGCACACCCAAGGCCTGCAGCACCTGTGCGGTTTTGGCCTGAAATGCCGGTGTGTTTGTCAGATTGGACGTTCGCGGCCCGTCGAATGTCACGGGGATATCCGCCATGACGGATGCGGGCCGGGGCGACAAGACCACGATGCGGTCCGACAAGGAGACCGCCTCGCTGACCGAATGGGTGACGATCAGTGTCGTCGTGTTTCGATCCCGCCAGAGCGGTGGCAGGTCGATGTTCAAACGGCTGCGGGTTAACGCGTCAACAGCGCCGAAGGGCTCATCAAGCAGCAATACCTCCGGTTGCGAGATCAGACTGCGCGCAATAGCTGCGCGTTGGCGCATGCCGCCCGAAAGCTCTCCGGGGCGATAGTCCTCAAACCCTGCAAGGCCGACCAAAGCGATCAGGTCATCCACGCCCCGGGCGGGTTTGCGCGCCAGTGTCGCGCCAAGTGCCACGTTGCCGCGCACGGTCCGCCACGGCAGGAGGGCGTGGTCCTGAAAGGCCATGGACAGCCCGCCGCGCTTTGCCAGAGCCATAGGGCTATCGACGCCAATTCGCACAGCTCCACCGGTCGGCGCTTCCAGCCCGGCGATCACGCGCAATAAGGTGGATTTGCCACAGCCCGAGGGCCCGACCAGAGCCGTTGTTTGACCAGCTTCAAACGTCAGGTCGAGCGGCGCGATGACCTGAGCGCCATCGAACCGCTTGATCAAACCTTCGCAGCGGATTTCGGTGTCAGACAAGGCCCTAGCTATGGACTTCTTCCAGCAGGGAGCGATCCCAAAGATCCACTGCCACCTCCCGATCCAGCAGCGCCAATGTCTCGATATTGTCGGCTATCGTCTCCTCGGTGAACCAACCAAACCCGTGGCTCTCCGTCAGCTCTGAAAACATCAAAGGCACCTGCCGCGCCGCTTGCAGCTCTTGGGTCGGCGCATCAAGGCCCGCGTCCGGGAACATCTCAAGGGTGAGCGCTGCTGCCGCGTCCGTGTCGGCCAAGTAGTCGTTCCACCCCATGACCTCGCCCTTCAGCATCGCCACCAGATCGGCGCGTCGGTTCGCGATGCTGTCCTCGGTCGCAATATAGGTCTGCGAATGGACAGAATAGCCGTGATCGGCCATGAGCATGGTCGTGTTCTCGACACCCTTAATGGTCATCGCGACGGGCAGATCGGTTTCCCAGCACAGCAGGCAATCGACCTGACCAGTGACCAATGGTGCGGGGTCGTACTGCGTGGGCACGATCTCGATTTGGCTGATATCCACGTCATTGAGCGTGCAGAGCGCTTGCAGGACCGGCGTGTTTGAGACCGACATTCCGATCTTCTTGCCCACGAGATCGCTGGGTGTGTTCACGGGGTTTGCGGCCAGAGATGCAATCGCAAAGGGGTTCTTCTGCATCGCGACCGCAATGATCTTGAACGGCGCACCTTCCGCGACCGCAGCGGCGGTGTAGTCCGCCGCCGAGATGCCCATGAGCGCATTGCCCGATACAACGGGGGGCTCGACCGGGGCGTTTGGCCCTCCTTGGGTCAGTGAGACGTCCAGCCCGAGGTCAGACCAATAGCCTTTCTTTGACGCGATATAGCTGCCGCCAAACTGCACGGAATGAAGCCAGGAGAGCTGGAAATTCACCTGCGTCAGATCGGCGGCCAGGGCGGGCAACCCAAGAGAGGCAGCACCCAAAGCGGCGCTGGTTTTCAGGAATGTGCGGCGATTGGGACGGATAAGACGTGTCACGGCGACTCCAGTTTAACAGTTTTTGAAAGAGGGTTTGCTTGGCTTGGGACAGCCAAAAAGACCAAGGCGGGCAAGGCCGCGAGGGTGATGGCGGTGCCATAGGCGATGCCCATGGCGATGCCGGCGCTTGGGGTTGCGCCGATGAGCGGGAAAAGAGCGGCGGCGGCACCCTCCCGCCACCCCCAACCACCGACGGACAGGGGGATCAACATGGCAGAAAGGACGAGGGGGATCAGCGTGAAGGTCGCGCCGATTGGGATGATCGTGCCAGTTGCGCGGGCGCAGGCGTAGAGGCTGAAGATCAGCAAAACCACGATGACCGCTGCGTTGAGGATGAGGTGGAGGTTGCGCATCAGCCCAAGGACGAGGCGCAGGAAACGCGCGGTTGATGTGTCCCGGCGTGCAAATACGGTGGCCGTCAACGCCGCGACGCCCAGTGCCGCAAGGCCCAGCCATGTGATGGGCGGCCAAGCGATCCCGCCGGGGAGGAGCAGCGCGCAGGCAAAGCCCACAGCCATGAAGAGGAACATCGCGATCTGCCCGATCAGGCGCTCGGCTGCGACGGATTGGGCCGCGCGGATCAGGTCACCGTCATGCCGGATGCGAATAGCCCGCCCGACATCACCAACGACGCCGCCCGGCAGCACTGCGTTCACGAGCTGCGAGATGTAATACTCCGCCAAAGCGCGCTTGAACGGCAGCTCCATCAGCAGGGCGTGTGTCAAGATCTGCCAGCGCCTGGCCATCAGGAAGGTTGAAACCGTGAGCGACAGCCATGCCACCCCAAGCCACATAGGGTCCGCGCCTCGCAAACGCTCTGCGACCGCTTCGGCATCGGCCCACCACAGCAACAGCGCGAGTGTCGCGACTGAGACGGAAACTTTCACGACCCGCGTCATTCGTCTTGCACCTCCACCACTTGGGTGCCTCCGCTGAACGCGTCGATGAAATCATTGCGGAAGCTGTCCATGCGCCGTACCGGCCCGTCGGGTTGCGGGATCAGCCCCTCAGACCACCCCCAGCTCTCGATCAACGCCACCAGACCCGGTGGGCCGATCATGTGAACAGGCACATCCATGTTGTCACTACCCGCCACAAAGCCCGCCGCCTGATGATCCCCAATGATAAAAACAAGCGGAGCCTGATCGCCGAGGCGTGCGACATGCGACAGGGTCGCGTTCAGGGAATAGTCGACCGCTTTACGATACGCCTCGCGGATGTCATCACGGTTCTTCCACAGCTCACGCGGCGTCGGACCGCGCGCCGCCATTTCGTTGAAGATCGTGCCATCGCCCACGCCCTCCCACGCAACCATATCCGGCACGGGAACCCACGGCGCATGGGACGATATCAGTGCAATCTGAAGGAAATCGGGGCGTGGGTCATCAGGTAACAGGCTGGGATAGGTCGCCAGAGTGAACTGGTCGGGCATCGTGACCCAGTTAAACCGCTCACCCTTATAGGGAATTTCAGTGGCGGGGATGACCAGCTCGAACCCCATCTTACTGCTTTCAGGCCAAGCCATTGTGATTGCGGGCATAACCGTGGCGGTGCGATAGCCTGCGTCTTGCGCAAAGTGAAACAGCCATTTGTGACCGCTGGCCAGCATCGCGGTGTAACGGCCATTATCCGAGGTCCACAAACCGCTGGCCAAGCTGCCATGTGCAAGCCAGCTTTGACCGCCGGCCGTGGGCGAGGTCAGCCAGCCACTGCGCATGGCAAACCCGGCATCCGCGATGGCGGGCTCATAGCTCTCAAGCGTCGCCATATGTGTGGGGGCGTAGAGCGCGTTGTCGAAACTCGCCCGACCATAGCTTTCGATGTAAATCAGGATCACGTCATGGCCATCAAGCCCGTCCATCAGGTTCGTGGCGTCAGCGTAGATGTCGTTCTGGGCCGCCTCGCTGAACTGCGCGAGATCGATGGCGGTGGCGCGCATCGCAGCCGCGCGTTTGAAGGCCAGTCGGGACGTCCAGGCGGTGCCGGGTGGGCTGCGCTCAAACTTCCAGAACTCAAGATGATGTCCAGCGTCTGCGACGGCCCAGCCCCCGAACCCGAACGCGCCGATCACAGCGCCGATGCGGGCGACGTTCGGCATCTCAAGACCGGCCCAGACCCGCAAGCTATGGACCAAGGCGAAGAGCCACAGCACCATCGCCACGATCACACCGGCGATCAAGAGGTAGGTTAATGGCGTCCCGATACTGTCACTCAGCAGGCTTATCCCCGCGTTGATCAAAGAGGCATCGAGGATCGGGTTAAACGTCCGGTTATAGGCCGCAAACATGCCGATATCTGCCAGCTTCATGAACGTGACCACGACCAATACCAGCGCCAGCGCCCACACCACCCAAGCCCGCCGCCCGAAAGCAATCATGCACAGCAGGAGAACCGGAAGCTCCAGCGGCCATCGGTTGAGTGAGGACAGCTTGAGCATGCCGGAATGGTTGGGCAGAACCAGCGCAAAGAAGATCACAAGCGCGCCCAAACTCAGGAAGAAGAACTTCTTCATTTCCGCTCCCTGAACAGCCAGCGAATATCGATCGCAAAGGACCACAACAACAGGAGCGCCGCACTGACAGAGATCGGCCAGAGAAGCGCTGCGGGCGTGAGGGGGCACAGCAGGATGATCAGTGCCGCGATTTGGACAACGCAGACCGCCTTGCGCCGGAAGCTCTCTGGAAGTGCGCCACCCAGCTTTGGGATCACGATACTCGCCGCTACAAACACATAGCGCGTGAAGCCCAGCACCAGTACCTCTGACCCTGCGCGTCCGTTGCTGAGCAGGATCAGGGCAAGGAGCGCGCCGAGAACGGCGTCCGTCTCCATATCAAATCGAGCACCGAAGGCCGAGGACAGGCCGGACCTTCGGGCCAGCCAACCGTCGAGCCCGTCCATCGCGAAGGCAACACTCGCGATCACAAAGACGATCCAAGGGGCGGCGCCGGGCTCAAGAACCGCGCCCGCCAGGACAGAAATCATAGCGGCCCGAGCCAAAGTCACGCTGTTACAGGACCCCAGCACGCTGTGCGGATAGGTGAGGATCAAGCCGCGCAAGGCAGTCGCACTAATCACCACAAACATGGCGACCGGAACGCCGATACTGCCGAACAGCGCGGCAGCCCCAAAGGCCACCCCAATCAACAATACAAACGCCAACACGATGAAAGCGACCGAAGGCCGCGTGGCCCTGTCGTTCTGCCAAACCTGTTGTGGGTCGCTATTAATCACCGAGCACTCTCTTTCATGCGTATAAGGCCAATTTAGATCGCCAATTACAAAGGGCTAATGGGTCTACGCGCGAGCACTCGCGTTTACTCGCCCATTTCACAAATATCGACGTCACCATGCAAAGGCCTATGATCCGAGGCGAGATTTGTATCTGGATGATCAATGACAAAGGCGGCGCTGACCCGCCCCGGCGCGTCGGTCAAAATACGGTCCAGCGGCAGCAGCGGGCGGCCTGTGGGGAACGTCGCTTTGCTGGGGCCACGTAGCGCCGTTCCCACGACCGTCCTAGAGAACGCCAGCCCCCGCCAAGGGGACCATTCGTTCAAATCGCCCAGCAAGAGTGTCTGCATCTGGGGTCGTCTTCGGATGTATTGCCCAATGACCCGCATCTGCATGATGCGTAGCGGCTGGGACAAGGAAAGATGCGTCGAGATTATGCGACACTCCCGCCCATGCACCTTAGTTTCAACACTGATTGCCCCGCGGTGGCAGTGCCCCGGCAGATCAATCACATCCGCATGAAGGCGCTTGAGCTCCGGGTGAAGAAACAGAATCGTCCCTAAAAACCCATCGCTCTGTGGACCCCAGCGAAGGCCGGGCTGATCGTGTATGTAGTCGAGGCCGGTCAGCTCAGAAATCCGCTCCACGTCAATGATCCGCGCATGGGGACGGCACGCGCCATCGGCCTCCTGCAGCGCGAAAACATCCGGAGCCAATGGCACGATGGCAGAGCCGATCGCATCCACGATACGATCCGGATCAACTCGGCCGTCTTGGCCTTTTGCGCGATGGATGTTCCAGGTAACGCAACTAAGTTTTGCCAATATCGCTTCCTTCGGTCACGTTAAGTTTACCGAGTGATCGCCCCGATTACAGTTTTTTGCTGCAGTGTAAGCTATCGCACGAACACATCCTGCCAACCAATGTTGGAGAAAAAAATGCGTCTTTATCTGAGCACTGCCATCATCGCCATTAGTCTTGGGACAGGCGCAATCGCAGCGCCCGCTCAATACGAGCTCGACCCCGAACACACCACAGTCTTTTTCACGGTGGATCATATCGGATACGCTGGGACTTTGGGCGTCTTCGGCTCCGTTGAGGGCACGTTCACCTACGATATGGACACTCAGGACCTAAGCGACGTGAAGGTGAGCATCGACGCCAAAAGTGTGAACACCTTTAACAAAGCCCGCGACGGACATGTCAAGAAAGCCGACTTCCTGAATGTCAGAAAGCACCCAAAGATCACCTTCGTGGCGTCAGGCGGTAAGGCCGCGAGCAAGACATCCGGCACGGTCACCGGCGATCTGACAATTTTGGGCAATACCCGGCCGGTCACATTGAATGTGAAGCTGAACAAGGCCGCCCCCTATCCGTTTGGGCATAAGCGTTTCGTGCTTGGCTTATCCATGGACACTGCCATTGACCGCAGTGATTTCGGCATGAGCTACGGCGTGGCCAACGGACTGGTCGGCGACACTGTATATATCACTATCGAAGCGGAAGCGATGCAGATGAAGTGAGGGGGGTTCCCGTCGCAACTGCCTGCGCAGAAATATCTAAAACGTGCCATCATACAGCTCGTCAATGGGGGTTTATTGTGAGCAACCACGTCATCGACACCACGCGGTTCCACAGCGGCTCGGCCAGGTTTTTTGCACTAGGTCCGGATAAAAGCCGCGCAGCGCAAACAACCACAATCAAAGGCGCCTCAGAAGCAAACACATCGCGTAGACCCGCATAGGACGCATCCTGAAGATCAACCGCTGCAATGCGTTTTTGAAACACCGCCGGTGAGGTTCTGATCACAAGATCGGTTCTTTTCCATCACCTGACGACACAACGGTGCTGCTTGGGCGGGGGCCAGATCAGCTATCGATCGTTCTGAGGCCGTATGGCATGAACGAGTGCGGGGTCGGTCTGCCACGGACGGGCTGAACATAGCATGCCATGATGACCACCCTCTCCGCTCTTACCTCAATCCGCGGCTGACAACGTGTGCCCAGGATACTGACGCCCAAGAATGTGCCGTTCAAATTTGGCGCACTTTTTGAGAGAGAGCTGAATGGAACCGTTCAACCGTCACCGACACGTGATCGCTTGGCATTCGCGAAGCCTTTGATGGAGGGCCTCGCGGTTCTGAAAAAATCCCTCTGGCCCAGCTCCCCCAAAGCAGCCATTCGCACGGGGCGCAGCATTAGTCACTTTGGGCTTATTTTGTTGAAGAAGTCGCTTTGATTTGGGAGGATGGCCGCCTCGCTGCGTTGGTCGCGGGCTTATTGTTCCGCCC
>NZ_CANMXR010000014.1:0-94408 GCF_947501835.1 uncultured Roseobacter sp.
GTGGTGCGCTCTCCACCTTACGCGCCAGCCTGCGCGCGGGCGGGATCGACGGGGCTGCGATCTACGGCACGAAAGCGACACTGCGGATCGCTGGCCCGGCCTATCGCCCCACCGGGGCCGTGCTCTATCGCACGCATGTCGGGCCCGCGGTCACCGGCCCGAAAGGGCCACGGCGGCTCGAGGGGCTGCGCGAGAGCGCCATGGGTCTGCGGCTGTCGCGAGGACTGGCGGCGCTGCGGCGGCGTGGAGAGCGCCTCGGCGCCCCGTTCTCCGGCAACGGCTATCACTACCAAGCCCGCGCCGTGATGCAGGCGGTGGCCGCAGGGCGCACCGAGGATCCGCGCATGAGCCTTGCCGAAAGCGTTGAGATCATGGCGATGATCGACACAGCCCGTGCGGGCTGGTCCGGCGAGGGCACCTCATGAAGATCGGCGTCATCGGATGTGGCTATGTGTTCGATCACTATATGACCACCCTGCCCCAGCATCCTGGGCTGGAGATCGCCGGCGTGGCGGATCGCAACATGGACCGCGCCCGGCAGGTGGGGGATTATTATGGTCTGCACGTCTATGAGGATGCCAGCGCCCTGCTGGCGGATGATGACATCGGTATCGTGGCCAATTTCACCTCGATTGAATCGCATGGGGCGGTCACACGGGCCGCACTTGAGGCGGGCAAGCACGTCTATTCCGAAAAACCCTTTGTCACCGATATGGCAGAGGCGCAGGCCTTGGCCGATCTGGCCCATGAAAAAGGGCTGCGGCTCTCCTGCGCGCCCTCCAATGCGCTCAGCCCAACGGTCCAGACCCTGTGGAAAGCGGTGGAGGACGGCGCGGTTGGCGATGTGCGCATGGTCTATGCGGAGTTCGACGACAACCCGGTCTATCTGCTGGCGCCGGCAAGCTGGCGGTCACGCTCCGGCGCGCCCTGGCCTTACTTACATGAATACGAGATGGGCTGCACCTGGGAACATGTGGGCTATCACCTGACCTGGATGTGCGCGATCTTCGGACCGGTGCGCGCGGTCACCGCCTTTTCCAAAGCCACCCTGCCCGACAAGACGGATGAGCCGCTCAATCCCGCGGGCACGCCGGATTTCTCCATCGCCGCGCTGGATTTCGAAAGCGGGGTGGTGGGGCGCATCACCTGCTCGATTGCCGCGCCGACCGATCACCGGATGCGGATCATCGGCAACAAGGGCGTGGTCAGCGCCGATACCTATCGCGATTATCATTGCCCGGTGTACCTCGAAGGGTTCACGCCCTTTACGCTGAAGGCGCGCAATGCCCGCAGCATCCGCAATAATTCCCTGTTGCAGAGCCTGTTTTCCGTAGGCGGGCGCCGGGTACCGCTGGCGGAAAGCCCCGCCCCGGGATCGACCCGCATCGTGCGCGAGACGGGATCGCCCTTCTCGCCGAAGGACTGGCTGAAACGCCTGCGTCGGGCGCAGCTGGGCCAGCAGGACAAATGCATCGGGCTGGCGGAACTGGTGGAGGCCATCGCCATGGACCGCGCGCATTTCCCCGCGCCCGATTTCACCCTGCACCTGACCGAACTGACCCTGGCCATTCAGAGTGCCGGGCCCGATGGCGCCAGCCAGGTGTTGAAAACCCGCTTTGATCCGCTGCCCCTGCCCGCGCGCACAAAAGCCGCTGGCCCCGATTACACCGCCTGGACCAGACCCGCCCCGATGACCCGCGCCCTGCAGGGCGTGCTGTCCAAACTGCGCACCCTGAAATAGCCCCGGAGCCTCATGTCTTCGCCGTCGAAACTCCCCCGCATTGCCTATCTGACCGGTCAATATCCGGAGGTTTCGCTGACCTTCATCCTGCGCGAGGTGGAGGCGTTGCGCGATCTGGGGGCCGAAGTGCTGACCTGTTCGATCCGCCGCACCCCGCCCGAACAGCACCCCGGCCCGGCGGAAAAGGAAGCCGCCGCGACCACGTTTCATGTGCTGGAAGTGGCACGCAACCCAGCACGGCTGCTGGCGGCACAGGCCTATCTGATCACCCGTCCGGGGCGTTACTTTGCCACGCTGATGCTGGCGCTGCGCAGTGGCGCGCCGGGGATCAAGGCACGGGCTTACCAGCTGATTTTCTTCATCGAGGCCACGATCCTCGCCCGGCATCTCGAAGCCGAAAAGGTCACCCATCTGCACAATCACTTCGTCTTTGGCAGCGCCACGGTGGCGATGCTGACCTCGGAGCTCACCGGCATTCCCTACAGCTTCACCCTGCACGGGCCTGCGGACCTCTTTGAACCCACCCGCTGGCGGCTGGACGCCAAGACCGCCCGGGCGAAATTCGTCTCTACCATCAGCCATTTTGCCCGCAGCCAGCTGATGTTTTTCTCCGATCCCGCCCATTGGGACAAGATCCGCATTATCCATTGCGGGGTGACGCCCGCGCTCTATGAAACAGCCGCTGGTCCCGCCCTGCCGCCCCGCAGCCCGGATGAAATCCGGTTGCTCTTTGTCGGGCGGCTGGCGCCGGTCAAGGGGCTGCGGGTGCTGCTGGCCGCCCTGACGGAGCTTTCCGATCTGCCTAATCTGCGGCTGGTGCTGGTGGGCGACGGGCCGGACCGCGCACGGCTCGAGGCCGCCGCCGCACCCTTGGGGGATCGCGTCACATTCACCGGTTACCTGTCACAGACAGAAGTGGCCCAAGCGCTGCAGGCCTGCGATATCTTCGTGCTGCCCAGCTTTGCCGAAGGCGTGCCGGTGGTGCTGATGGAAGCGCTGGCCAGCGAAAAACCGGTGATTGCCACGCAGGTTGCAGGCGTGGGCGAGCTGGTCGAAGAGGGGCAAAGCGGCTTTCTCGTCCCGCCCGGCGATGCAGAGACACTCGCCGACCGCATCCGCACATTGGTGGGTGACCCCGAGCTGCGCGCCGCCATGGGGCAACATGGGCGGGCAAAGGTCGTGACCGATTTCGACATCCGCATCGAGGCCGCACGGCTGGCCACCCTTTTTGCGGGGGCCGCGGGCGAGGATATCCGTCCGGCCCCCCACGCGCGCGACGGGGACAGATGACGTGAAACGCCTTGTGCAGTCTCTGATATCCGGGGGAGATCTGAAATCCAGATCGCTCCGGGGCACGATGCTGACGATGCTGTCCTTTGGCGGCACCAACGCGCTGCGGCTGGCCTCCAACCTCATCCTGACACGGATCCTTTTCCCTGAAGCCTTCGGGATGATGGCGCTGGTGCAGGTTTTCATCACCGGGCTGCGGATGTTTTCTGACACCGGCATCCGCACCTCGATCATGCAGAACCCGCGCGGCGATGACCCGGATTTTCTCAACACCGCCTGGACGCTGCAGATCATTCGCGGGGTGATCCTGTGGCTTTTGACCTGCGCCATCGCCCTGCCGGTGGCCAATCTTTATGATGAGCCGATGCTGGCGCAGCTCCTGCCGGTGGTGGGTCTGGGCACGCTGATCGCGGGGTTCACCACCACCAATGTCGCCACCGCGGGCCGGCACATGCACCTGGGCCGCACCACCGCCATTGATCTCGGCACCCAGGCCTTCGGCGTTGTCGCCATGGTGTTGCTGGCGCTCTGGCTGGAATCGGTTTGGGCACTGGTCTTCGGCAGCCTGATCGGCTCCGTGGTCACGGTCATCGTGCAGGGGCTGGTGATGCCGGGCATCCGCAACCGGCTGCGCTGGGACAGATCGGCGGTCAGCGATCTCTTTCATTTCGGCAAGTTCATCTTTCTCAGCACCGCCGTCACCTTCATGATTTCCCAGGGCGACAAGGCCATTCTGGGGGGCTACATCTCGTTGGCGGAGCTGGGGGTCTATAACATCGGCTATTTCCTGGGGTCTCTGCCGCTGGTGCTGATGGGGGTGATCAACGGGCGCATCGTTTTCCCGCTCTACCGGCTCAAACCCATCGCCGAGAGCCCAGAAAACCGGGCCAAGGTTTTCAAGGCGCGGCGCATGGTGATGGCGGGGGGGCTGCTGCTGACGGCGGTCTTTGGCTATGGCGGCATCGCCCTCATCGATCTGATGTATGATGATCGCTATGCGCTGGCGGGGCCGGTGGTGGTGCTCTTGAGCCTGACGATGGTGCCGCAGCTGGTGATCAAGACCTATGGCGCGGTGCTGCTGGCAGCGGGCGATTCCAAAAACTTCTTCACGCTGAACTGTTCCACGGCCGTCTTGCAGACCGTGCTGATGTTCGCGGGTGCCACCTGGTTCGGCATCTTCGGCGTCATGCTGGCGCCGCCGATCGCGATCCTGCTGACCAATCCGCTGCGCATCTATTACGTGCGCAAATACAATGCCTGGGATGCCAAGGCGGATGGGTTTTTCATGACCACCGGGTTCATCGTCAACGGGCTGGCCTGCTGGCTGCATTGGGATGAGATCGTGAAACTGATGGGGTAACCCCCCTTATCAGGCTCTATTTATACTCGATCAGGCGGCTTTTCTGGCCGGTCAGCCGTTTCAACCCATATTCCAGCACGCCCAGAGCTTCGGGGATATTGCCCAGCGTCAGGAAAAACGCGCGCGGCCCATCGATGCCGCGCCGCATCAGGCGCAGGATTTTCAGCGGCCAGAGCAGTGTGAGCAATAACGCCAAAGGCGTGATGAAAAGACCGATCAACACGATAAGCGGCAGGCCTGCGCCCCAGATCAGCGCGCGCCGGGTCTGAGCCACGTTATGGCGTTCCGGCGCGGCCCCATGCAATGCGGCCCCCTCGGCAAAGGCGTGCCCGGCCCGGCGGGTGCGTTTCCACCACTGGCCAAAGCGGGTCAGCGCGGCGTCATGCCAGGTCATCTCCGCGTCGAGCCGCCAGATTTTCCAGCCCGCTTGGCGCAGGCGCACGCAGAGCTCCGGTTCCTCGCCCGCAATGAGGTCAGGGTTGTAGCGGCCCACTGCCTCGACAGCGGCTACCCGCATCAGCGCATCGCCACCGCAGGCGCGGGCCGCACCCACGCCCGTGTCCCATTCGTGATCCGTCAGCCGGTTATAAAGCGAGGCTTCGGGAAACCGTTCGCGCCTGCGACCACAGACCACCGCCACCTCCGGGTGCGCGTCGAGAAAACCCAACGCCTGTGCCATCCAGCCGTCGCGCATTTCACAATCACCATCGATGAACTGCACCAAATCGGGCGGATCTGGCCGCTCCAGCAGGGCGGCAAGCCCGGCGTTGCGGGCGCGCGCCGCGGTAAAGGGGTGATCGGTATCCAGCAAGACCACCTCGGCCCCGGCCTCCTCTGCTGCGGCCACCGAGCCGTCGTCCGAGCCGGAATCCACATAGATGATCGGCGCGGCCCGCCCCTTCAGCGCTGCCAGACAGCGGATCAGCCGCGCGCCTTCGTTGCGCCCAATCACCACCGCCCCGGCCCGCGAGACCGTCATTGCGGCACGAACCCGTAGGCCAGCGGCAGCGCGGGATGATCCGGAAACAACGCCGCCAAGGCAGTGCGATCCGGGGCAAACCGCTGTTCCAGTTCCCGGCGCAGGCTTTGCGGCAATTCAGGACGGTCGCCATGGGTGCGGGCTTTGCGGATCTTTGCCCGCAGAGCGGGGGGCACCAATCCGCGCCGTAGCGCGCGGGCCACCGGGTTAGCCACCAGCAGGCGGTGCAGCGGCAGGCGTCGGAACCGCTCGGATGAGACATTCTGCGCGCCCAACCCATGGTCCCAAATGAGCGGGGTGCTGCTGCCGATATGTGGCCCTATACGGGCCAAAACGCCATCCGGATCGCTTGTCAGCTCTTCCAGACTGGTCAGCAGGATCGCGTCCAGCCCAAAGCGCTCGATGAAGGGGGCCAGTTGCATCGGATAATGGCTATAGGCCACAAGTTCGGGGTGGTCGGCAAAGGCGGCAACCGGATCGTCGCCCATCCGCCCCTCGCTCCATTCGTGGATGTAATGCGAGACCGCCCGCGCCACCGGATCGCGGATCACATAGATCAGCTTGGGCGCAGGCACCATGTCAGCCAGCCGCGCCACGGTCTGCGGATAGGTGGGCAGCTTGGTGTAATGGGTGCTGGCCTCGCCTGTCAGATCGCCCGGGGCGGCAGCGTCAAAAAGCGCCTGATACCACTCGGGGCCTTTGGCAAAGACATCGTCATCGGAGAAATAATTCGGCTCCTTCGGCGTGGTCATGAAGATGCCCGCCTGGGCGGCCAACTGCGCCTGCAGCGTCGTGGTCCCTGATTTCATCGCCCCGATGATCAGAAAATCCGGCTCCTGCCCCGCTGTCATCACATCTCCCATGGGGCGTAGCGCGGGCCCAGCGGATTGCCGGCGTTGATCCAGATGTCGCGCCCTTCAGAGGCGGCCATCGGGGCCACGCGTTTGCCCACCAGCCGGGTCAGGTGCTTGATGCTGCGGCCTGCATACCACAGCAGATTGGCCGCGATCAGGCCACTGCGCCCATGCGCCTGATAGAGAAACCGCGTGCGCGAGCTGTAGAAATAGCGCGGCAGGCGCGCGCGTTCCTTGGCCAGCGTCTTGACCGGGCCGGAGCCGCCGCGGAAATGCACCGCAACCGCTTGCGGCACATGCGCCACGCGCCAGCCCGCCCGATGCGCCCGCAGGCAATATTCGACATCTTCGTAATAGAGGAAATACCCCTCATCCATGGGCCCAAGCGCGCGCACCATCTCGCCGCGCAGCAGGATGCAGGCAAAGCTGGCCCATTCGATCTGCGCCGGATCCGGGTCCGGCCCAAGCGAGACCTCATGGGTCTTGAACATCCGGGTGACGAAACCGGTGCGGGCACTGCGGATGAATTCGCTCAAAGGACCGGGAAAGCGGAAGCAGCTGTCCTGCACGCCGCCATCGTCATATTCGATGCGCGGCGCAAAAAACCCCGCCTGGGGATCTGCCTTCGCTGCCGCCAGGATATTGCCCAGAAAGCCGGGCCGCAAAACCGCATCGGAATTGAGCACCAGATAGAAATCCGCCTCGGCGGCGGCGATGCCCTGATTGTGGCCCCCTGAAAAGCCGGAATTCGTCTGCGACAGCACCAGGCTGACGGGCGTGCCTGTCGGCTGGGCCGCGATCCAATCGGCAATCATCTCGGCAGAGCCATCGCCCGAGAGGTTATCTACAACAACCACATGGCCGTTGATCTCCCCCATATCCGCCAGCACCGAGGCCACACATTGCAGGGTCAGATCCGCGGTGCGGAAGTTGATGATAGACACAACGATGTCGTAGGGCATGTCAGCTTTCCGAGCCTCTGGACGTGCGGCGGTTCGAGGACCCGCGGGCGTATCCCGATTTTCCCCTCAGCGGCGTCACATTCGGGGGGGGCCGGTGTTTCTCCGGGCGGGGCCTGCTGTATTGCCGGATCCGTTCAAAGACCTGTGCGACAGGTTGTGACGTTGTGCGCGAATGCAGCACCGCCTCCTGTTCCAGCCGCCCCAGCAGCGCCCCCGCAATCAGCCAGGTGATATTTGTCAGCCCCGCATTCGGAATGAGATCGACCAGATTGCCCGCCAAAATCAGACAGAGCGCCGAGGTGGCCCGGGATATCTCGTATTTTTGTCGTCGCAACATCATCAGCACGATGGGGATGGTCAGCAGGCCAAAGCGACTGAGGTATCCAAACCACCCCTCCCCGCCGATGCTGATGGTCCAGCGGCCATCGGTGGTGCTGACGTCCCGGCCGCGGGAATCGTAGACCCGGAAGCGGCCCCAGCCGCCCCAGCCAAAGAGCGGCCGGTCATTGGCCTTCTCCAGCAGGATATCCTCGTTGTTGAAACGGAATTGCAGCGAGTTCGCCCGCTGCGGATTGATCTTTTCGATCACCTGAACCACCTGATCGGTGGGGACCAGCCCGCTGCCGCGCAACATCGGATAAAGCAGCACGGTGATGGCAATGATGGCCGCCACCAGCACCTGCATCCGCGCCGTGAAAATCAAAATCACTGGCGCCAGAAAAGTGACGATGATCAGGGAGGTCATGCTCTTTGACAAGAGCAGGGCCAGGGCGACCCAGATGATCATGGCCCAGAGCCTGGGTTTCTTCTCTGGCGCGGAGACCCGCATATAGGCGATGGCCGCCATCAGCGCGCAGGCCATGAAGATGCTCAACCAGAGCCCGTGCCGGATAAAGACCAGCGGCCGGAACCCGTCACCGCGAATGTTCTGGCGCCAGGAGGCGGGGTAGTACCCGTAGACGATATTGTTCAACTGCGGCGACATCCGCACCTCGTAAAGCACCAGGAAGGCATAGGCGAACCCGGCGAGGGCCAGCACCATCAGCAGGTCCTTGTGGGCGTCATCCGTGGCCAGGCATTTGCGGGCCACGAGCAAAGGCAGCAAGGTGATGACCAGCGTCATCAGATTGGAAAAAATATCGTAGGTGCGCAGCCCGGGGATCGCGAGCGAGCCATAAACCAGCCTGTCGCCATTTGTCACCACGGTCATCACCGTGCTCAGAACCAGGCAGAAAAACAGCAACCGTCCCGCGGGATGGCGCGGCAGCCAGCCGGTCAACACTGGCGAGGCGGCCACCTGTTGCCCCCGGGTGCCGGAGACAGCGTCGCGCGATACCCGCAGCAGCACAAAGAGCGTCACCGCAAGGACGGGTATGGAATGTTTGTCGAACTGCGGCAAGAGCGGCAGGTCCAGCCGCGGGCCGAAGGGCAGCAGTAGATAACCTGCAATGATCGACCAACAGATGGCCAAAGGCAGGCTCAGCCGTTTGAACAGGATCAGGGCGACAATCGGCCAGCAGTAGATCACCAGATGGGGGGGCAACATCGCGTCAGACCTGCAAAAGCTGGCGCGCCGTCAGGCGGGCACAGGGGCCGGGTGGCGTTTTATGACAGATATTGCACATCATCAGACAGGTTTCTGACCTCCCTTGAGCCGGATTCTGAGGGACCGGTGCAACAGGCGGGGCAGGATGGCGATGCAGGCGCCGTAGCGGCGCGCCAGACGCCGCGGGTTCGAGGCCAGACGCCAGAGCCATTCTGCCGCCAGCGCCCGCACCAGCCGGGGCGCGCGCACCTGCTGGCCGGAGATGAAATCGAGCCCCGCCCCGATGGAGACAAACCCCATCTGCGGCAACTGCTGCGCGGCATGTGCGGCAAAGATCTCCTGTTTTGGTGCCCCCAGCGCCAGAAAACACAAGCCCGCCCCGGAGGCGGCAAGCGCCGCGATATGTTCTTCGGCCTCAGGGCCTGTCGGATCGAACCCCATTTGCGGGGCGATCCGGGCGGCCACCTGCAGGTCCGGATAGCGCCTGCGCAAAGACTGTGCTGCGGCTTCCAGCGAGCTTTCGGTGGACCCCAAAAGGGCAATGGGCACCCCGCAGCGCGCGGCAATCCCGGCCAGCGGATCGACCAGTTCGGAACCGGGCACCAGCGACACCTGCTGGCCTGCGATCCGCGAAAACCAGACAATCGGATTGCCGTCCGCGGTCACATGGGTCTGACGTTGATAGGCTTTGCGAAAGCTGGGCAGGCTGCGCAGCTTGGTGACATGATCGAGGTTGAGCGTGGCCACACTGAAGCCCTGCGCCGCCCGCAACCGCGCTTCCAGATCGGTCAAAAGGACGTCGCGCGCCTCGACGTTCACCACCACGGCATCCTCCTGGCACATATCGGACCAACGCATCATTACTCTTTCACCTCATCCGGGTCAGGCCGCTAAACCATTACCCTACCCAGTAATCTACAAAAAAATGTGTCCAAATCGGGGATCTGGCCACAGACGGTAAAAAATCCGCCGATCATCGTCCTTCGCCCGCAAAATACGCAATAAGCGGCAGCGCAGCAATGGTACCGCGCGGTGCATATCAGCAATGGTAACGAATTTATAACACTTTGCCCTCTCCGGAAGGGGGCACCCATGCAGAACGGTGATTTTCTGACAGCAACAGAAGCGGTTTCATCCGCTGATGCCCGGCGCCACCACGGCGCTGGCGGCATGCCTCATGCAGAAAGCACCCTCCCCGTTTCTCCAATCAGATCAAGTTCACCACCGATACTCCGGGCGGCGCACATGCAACCGGACACCAGAAAGGACATCTCCCATGGCTGATAAATTCTCCAGTTTCTCAGAAGGTCTCAACAGTCCGCCAGCATGCCTGGACGCCGTCATACCCGATGACAATACCGATCTGGCCTTTGCCAGCCGGAGCCTCAATGTCGCCACCGCAGGGAACGTGCGGGTCACCACCACCAATGATGACACCCAGACGCTCTATATCGCAGCGGGCATCGCCTTTCCGGTGCGGGCCAAACGCATCCACGCGACCGGCACTGACGCCACTGGCATTGTGGCGATGTACTGATGATCGGAGTTGGCATCGCCCTCGGCCAAGGGGCTTCGCAGGCAGGCGGCATGATCAGCGCAGGGCCGCCGCGCCCTACTCCTGCCATCACCGTTGCGACCGGAGGGCTCGTGCCAGCCGTATCGCGGCTTTATGAAGGTCAGTCCACAGCAGACATGGTGGGCTATGCCACGATGATCTCTGCGGCGAACTTCTCCTCCAACATCGGCCCTATCGCCAGTGTAGACGTCACCTTTCTGGGCAGCGCCACCGCAGCAGATGCCCCGCTGGCGGAAGGTGAAACAGCCGGGTTTTCCCTGCGGGTCACCGACAGCGACGGCAATAGCCAGACCTTCAGCAGCGGCCTCACAACGGTTGAGTATCTCTACCGCGATGTGACGACGGCAACCAATGAGCTGGGGCTGGACATCAACGACCTGGTCGACGATGCCGTCAACATCACCTTCACCCTATCGGGGTTCACCGGGGATAACATCCATTACAACGATGATTACACGTTTACCGCAGGCTACCTGCGGGCAACGAACCCGATCACCGGCACCCAGAAGATCAATTTCGACGGGCTGGCAGCGGATCTGGAAGAAGCGGATGTGCTGCGCGCAAACGAAGGGCTCTGGGTCTCCGACACCGGCGCGCTCACCCTGACCCATCAGTTCATGCGCGACGGGGTTGCCATTGCCGGGGCAACCGGCCCGACACACGCAATTACTGCAGCGGACATCGGCACGGCCCTCACGCTGCAGGTCACGGCGGATGACGGGGTAAACCCGGCCGTCACGACCACCTCCGGCGCCACCCAAATTCCGGCGTCCGGACTGTCCCATGACTTCCTGGGCAGCGCCTATAACGGCAGCGGCGATGCCTCCAATACCTTTGATTTCAGCGGTTCCGGCATTCAGCCCGGCGACACGCTCTACATTGGCTGCCTGGCCCAGCACACCAACAATGCCCGACAGATCAACGGCGTGCGCCTGAATGGCGGGCCGCTGGTTGCACCACGCGATGAAACCGCCAATGACGCGGCCACAAGCACCAATGTCTGTGCCTGCTGGTGTGAACTGACGGCCCCGGCCTCCCCCACCATGACCATTGCGCTGGAAAGCAATGTTGCCCCCGCCCGCAGTATGCTCGCGGTCTACCGCGTGCCCGGGGCCACCACGGTGACCGACCATGCCGCTGTGAACGATACCGACAGCGACACCGTGAGCAGCACCATCAGCACCGCAACAGGTGACGTCATCCTGGCCATTGCCACGGATAAGGACGGGGCCCCGGCCTCCTGGACGGGTGTGAGCGGCAATACCAACCGGGGCGGCGACCGCTTCGAGGCAGGCTCCCAGGCGGTCACGGCAACGGATGCCAATTACACAGTGGCCTATGTCGCCACCACAAGCAGCGACAGCGTTCTGGCAGCCCTCAACCTCAGCGGAGCATAAAAAATGGGTATTATCCTGAAATTACCTGCTGCGCTGAAGGGCACGAATGTCACCTTCACGCGGCCCAACGGGGTCACACGGGTTCTCAACAACTATGCCATTGTGAACTCGACCATCACCGTGGCCAGCGCTGGGGTGACCCCGGCGCTCTCGCCGCTCGTGGCCGGGCAATCCGTCAGCGACGTCGCAAATTTCGCGACCATCATGAATCCGGCCAACTATGCGACGGATTTCCCCGGCGGCACCATCACCCGTGTCGAGGCGCTGGTGATCGTCGGGATCAGCCCGCCAGGGGCCTATACCGCGGACACCCCGCTGCAGGCGGATGATATTGTCGAGCTGGTGATCCGCGTGACGGACAGCAACGGCACCGTCACCGATTTTGACACGGTCGACACCATCGTGCAGTCCGCCACCGCGGGATATTCGGTCACCATCACCGCCGGGCGCTATGCGCGGGTGACCATCTCTCCGGGCTATATCGGCGTCACAATCGCACTCGAGATCACCGGGGCCGGGATTTATGATGGCGTCTATGCCGATCTGCCGGTGACCGCCTTTGCCGATGGCGCAGCCCCCTATATCTTCCCCGGCACTTCGCAGATCGTCCTGCCCGCTACGCGCTCAGACGCCAGCGAATTGGTCGCCGGCGATGTGCTGACCATCTACCCCGGTCTGGTGGCCACCGAGAACGAGGATACCGTGCTGACCTCCTCGGTGAAGGCCGACGGGATCGAGATCGCCTCGCACACCGGGATCGACCCCTTCGATGTGATCCTGACCCCCTCCCAGAACGGCAAGACCATCACCCTTGATGTCACCGCAGATGACGGGGTCAACCTGCCGATGATCAGCACCGCAACCACCATTGCCGTGCCCATCCCGGTCTCGGCCGGGCCGCTGTCGCTCAACCTGATCGACACGGTCACCGTGCCCACGCTTGCCAGCGGGAGCACGCTGACCGTGGCGGCGGTTGATTTATCGGCGGTGCCGCAGGACGACTATGTGCATGCCTTCATGATGATCCGGACCTCGCCAGCCCTGGCCCCGATCGTCGGGATGTCGGTCGACGGGGTGCCCGCGACGCTGCTGGAGAAATCCCGGGATCTGGTCAGCACCCGTGTCGAGGTCGCCGCCTTCCGGTTTCAGCGTGGCGCCAACACAACGCCCGACATCGTGCTCGCCTTCGAGGACAACGCCGATGTCGACAATTGCCAGCTCAAGATCTGCCATATCGAAAACTATCTCGGTGAATTCACCACCGCCTCCGATGAAGCGCAGACCGATCAGACCCTCGACATCAGCCTTGGCGTTCCCGATGCCGGCATGGTCATTGCCGCGGCGGCAAATGAAAGCGGCAACCTCTCGGGCAGCTTCACCGGGGCGACCCGGTTGACAGCGGCCGACAGCACCTTCCGAGGAGACGGGGGGTTCATGCTTGGCACCCATCTGTCGGACACGCTGGAAACCCCCCGGACGGTCACCTTCAATTCTGCCTCCTCAAGTGCCCACAACGCGGCTGTTGCCGTCTGCGTCTATTAAGGAAACTTCATGTCAGCTGTTATCAAAGGATTCCCCGTGGGGTCTGCCCCCACGATTGGGGCGCTCACGGTCAAAGACTATGCCACCCCGCCGGACGGCGCCGAAGACCTCCTGACCCTGCGCCAGAATACGGTGGCCCTGCCGGATAACCCGGAAAGTTTCGAGATCACCTCCGCCCCCCCTCTCGGGCGCTACCATGTGCGCTCCGATGGCCTGCTGGGGGTCGATCTGACGGATGTGCAGACCGCGGATGAACTGACGCTGGAATATAACGACACCACTGGCGGCGGCTCTGTCCCCAAGACGTTCCTGTTCAAGCCGCAACAGGGCAAGGAGCGCTTTGGCTGGGGCAAGGGGCGGCATTACATGCTGCCCAAGGACGCCCAGGACAAGGTGATCTGGGAACCGGTACCGATCAACCGCCGGGACATGCATGTCTCCACCTCCGGTCTGAGCATTGCCGATATCGAAACGCGCGAAGGCGAAAACATGACCGCGCAGAAGCTGAAGGATCAGGTTGCTGCGGTCGGCACGGATATTCCGCAGGCCAATGGTGTGCTGAAATACGGCGAAATCCCCGAGCTTGCCATTCAGGAAGAGCCCGCCAAACTGGTCTGGCGGATCCTGGCCGAGCAGGAAGGACCCGGCTGCTGGCAGCTGCTCTTCAAGGCCGGAGAGCGCTTCACCGCCTGGAGCGGCGGCGGCGGGCGTGAAATGCGCGGCCTGAGCCCCATTCACCCGATGCGGATCGGCACCTATGGCGGCGACGAGGTCGCCACGCTGACCAACCTGCCGTCTTATGACAACTGCATCCTCCAGGGTAAATTCCGCATCCTCAGCCCGGTGAAGGAACCGGGCAAGCAGTTCTATCTCTTTGAAGATGTCGATTTTGCCCGCCAGCCTGCCTTTGTCACCGGCAAGGTGACGCAGAAATTCGTCACCGGGCGGCGCTACACCTGCTATGACATCTATCCCCGCACCCCGGACCCCAACAACAAGAACCCGGCGATCTGGGACGTGAAAGCACCCCATGAGGTCGGCACCTACCTGTCGGGCTTCAACGGCGTGCTGATCGAGGACAGCTTTCAGGATCTGATCGGCTGGGCACCCGATTATGACTACGCCGCCGACATCACCAAACCCTACCCGGTCAACCAGTTCTCGCATTGCCTCTATATCGACGGCGGCAATGCCGACATCACCGTGCGGCGCTCCGGCTACAGCCGCGGGTCGCTAACCGTCTACCAGATGCGCTCGGGCGGGCTCTGGTACGATAACTTCTCGATGGGCTCCAACCAGCAGATGTCGGTGGGCCCGGGCAAGAACGGCGATGACATCAAGGGGTATAACGGCAACCACGCCTATTTCCTGGACAGCACCTTCACCTGGGCCGGGGCCAAGCGTGAAGACATCGACTACATGAACGCCTCCCTGGGCATCCGCAGCCAGTCCTGGCATATTTCCCTGCGCAACTGCCTGCTCATGCATAAAGGAGAGCCGCCGGTCTTTGCGGTGGACCGGGCCTGGCCCTCGGTGCAGCCGGATGGCGCCTATAACTTCAACGGCGGTTCGATGTTCCTCAACGATCTGCTGGTCTACAAATGGACGGACAACCCCGATGAGAACATCGACGGGCTGGATACGGCCACCCTCGATGCCACCACGATCGAGGCCTATAACGACCAGTGGAAATCGGTCACCGGGTCGCATCGCAACGATCTGATTGCCAACCTGCGCGCGCTGGATGAGCCCTGGGTGCAGGCGATGGACATCAATGCCTGGTTCCTGGCGCAGACCGACCGCGCCAAACCGACCCGCACCGACGCCCAGACCATGGTGTTCGAGCCCTTCTTTACCGGGGAAACACCCGGCACCCGCTGGGACATTCGCCTCGACTGGTCCACCTTCACCCTGCCCGGCATCGTCGCGGGCGACAGCGTGGACCTCAACGGCTATCACGTGAACAACTTCGACACGCCGGATCATCCGCTGGTGGATCTGTCCCTGGGCGGCGGCGCGCTGACCCATTGCGGCGGTAGGCTCGACCTGACCGGCGACATTCTGGATGGCGGCGAGATCACCCTCGATGGCGCGGGCCAGCTTTTCATGGAGGGCGGCGCGGTACACTTCGGCGTCGACATGAACGTCGGCATGGGCGCGCGTTTGGCCAATACCGGGGCGCTCACCTTCAATGGTGATCTGCGCGCCTCCGGCACCTCCGAGGTGCTGTTTGGGATCGATGCAGGGGACACATTCGAAATGAACGGCGATCTGACCCTGAGCGGTCAGGTGCGTGTCGGCTTCGACGGCACCGGCGGGGCTGCGTCTTTGACGCTTGGCGCCGGGGCCATCACCACCTTCGAACATGTGTACCGCATGCGGGTGACCCGCGATGACGGAGAATTTGCCAAGGGCAGCGGCGAACCCTTTCTGGGGGACACCGTGACCGGTCTGACCTCTGGCTTCACCGGCGTGATCGAGCATATCGAGACGCTGAGCGATGACGACGAGATGTATTTCCACATCCGGCCCCTCTCGGGCGTGCCGGTCAATGGCGAGGTGATCGAGGGGATGCGCTGGTTTGGCCGCCCGCTGGGGTTCAACAGCGCCACGAACCGCTCCAACATCGCCAAAATCATCTCGGTGCCCAAAGTCATCCTGCCGAAGATCCGGAGCTTCACCTCCGGCCTGCACGGTCTGGCGGATCCTGCCATCACCTCAACGGTGACCCTGGGCGGGACACTGGTGGTGGATGAAACCAACCTGCCCCCCGGCACCTATACCCTGATCGAGGCCGACACGATCACCGGCGCCTTTGCCAGCCAGCCCACCAATGTGGCGGTGACCGGCACCACGGTGCGGTTGATCGTGAATTAAGGCGCAATCGGTTTCGCCCTAGAAGCTGTAGTCCAACAGGGCCACATCCCGCGCATAAAGCTCCGCCACCGTCTGGCGCGCGCGGGCGCTATAGGCCTCGCGGTAGGGCAGATGCTGTGACGGGCGCGCTTTGACAGGCGCGCCCGCCTCCAGTCCCAGCCGGGCGCGCAGCTGCGCCATATCGTCTTCCATCGTCTCGAACCGGCCCAGGAAATCCATCGCATGGGTCCGCGCGCCCGGCATGCAGATCCAATGGCTCTGCGGCCTGAAGTGGTCGTAATAGAGGATCTGCCGCCGCGCCCTGGGGTCTTCGAGCTTGCGCACGAAGCCGTCGAAATCACCGGTATCGGCCAGAAACTGGCGGGCAAACTGATTGTCGCGAAAGGTCGTGCCGGTGCCCTGGCTGAGATAGGAATAGGCCGAGAGCAGCCGGTCCCAGGGGTTGCGCACGAAAGCGAATTTGAAAAACGCAGCCGTGCGTTTCATGTCGTAAGCGGCATATTCGGCAATGCGGCGGTGCCCGCCCGCCGCCTTGGCAGAGCCGTAGACCTCCACCTTGATGCTGGAGCCTGCGGCCTTGGGCACATGGATGAAAATCGCCTCCCGTGCACAGATCGACGGCAAAAAGGGGGATTTGCCCGCCGCCACCCGTGGCAGCACATGCTGCAACAGCGCCGGGGACAGGGTGCCCAGAATAATGTCTTTGGCTCTGGCGTTGATCATCCCGTGCCGTGCGTCCTCTGATCTGCGGTCCCCACCGCAGTTCTTTTACGCAGATTGCTGCGGGGCAGCAAACCCCGGATATGGTTTTGCGCCGCCCATATTGCCGCCCGCCCCTGCCTGCCGCTATAGGGGAGGCGGGGGCAGGCGCAACGAGGATACGACCGCAGGCATGACCGATATCATTTCGCGCACGCTGACCCACCCGCCCGTGGATACGCGTTATATCGCCGGTCTGTGGCATCCCGCCCGCGTCTCGCCGCGCGGGTTCTGGACGGAACTGCGGGTGCTGGGGGCCAGCCTGATCAAACCGGCCAACCGACATGTGCATAAATTCCTGATCATCGGGCGCGCGCGGTCGGGCTCCACCCTGCTGACCCGGCTGCTGAATGACCACCCGCAGGTGCATTGCGGGCGCGAGATCCTGTCGCGCCGGGTGCTCTTTCCGCAGCGTTTTCTCAACCGGCTGGCGCAGAAGACCCCGCAGGCCGCTTACGGGGCCAAGCTGCTGTCCTATCAGATGATCCAGGTGCAGCGGTTCCGGGATCCCGTGGGCTTTCTGCAGGGGCTCGCAGACAGCGGCTTTCGCTTCATCCATTTGGAGCGCGACACCTTTGCCCAGACCTTCTCGCTCGACATCGCCCAGACCCGGCGCATCTACCACCAGCGCGACGAGAGTGCCGCAGGCCAGCGCAACCCGGGCTGGGAGCATGGTGAGAAAATCGCGCAGGCCGCCGCCCCGGTGCAGCTGGATCTGGATGATTTCATCGCCCGGTTGAAATGGAGCGCCCTGCTACTGGAGTATGAACGCCATTGCCTGAGCGGGTTTGACCATATGACCGTGTCTTACGAGACCGACCTGCAGGACCAATCCGCGCATCAGCCGCTGGCCGACCGGGTGTTCGACTGGATCGGCGTGCCCCCGGCCCCGACCCCGGTCGCAGGCGGCATGAAGAAAATCCTGCCCGCCGACCCGCGCGAAATGATCACCAATTACGAGGCCCTGGCCGACAGGCTGCACCGCGAGGGGCTGTCAGACCTGCTGCCCGCGCCCCCTTCATGAGACAGGATAACACGTGAGCGACACCCCCCCTGCGCCAATCGGATATATGGTCCCGGAATTCCCGGCCCAGACCCATGCGTTTTTCTGGCGCGAGATGGGCGCCATCGAAGAGGCGGGCGTGCCGGTCACGCTGCTCTCGACCCGGCGCCCGCCCGCCGGGGCCTGCCCGCATGCCTTTGCCGAGGCGGCACGCAACCGCACGCGGTACCTCTTTCCGCCCGACATGGGGGCGGCGCTGGCCTTGCTGGCACGGCACCCGGGGCGGCTGCTGGCGATGATGCGCTATATTCTGGGCTTGGGGGAAACCCCGCTGGCGACCCGTCTGAAATTCCTGGCGCTGATCCCCTCGGCGGCCGATCTGGCGGCCCTTTGCGCAGAAAGGGGCATCGCCCATGTGCATATCCATTCCTGCGCCAATGCCGCGCATCTGGGGGCCATGGCCCATATCCTCACCGGGTTGACCTACAGCCTGACCCTGCATGGCGATCTGCCGGTCTATGGCACCGATCACAAAGCCAAGATGGCCCGCGCCACCTTTGTCAGCGCCGTGACCGCGCCCTTGCAACGCTCCCTGCGCGACGAGATCAGCGAAACGCAGCCCTATCCGGTGATCTGGATGGGCGTGGATACGGAGACGTTCAAACCCGACCCGGCACAACGCAAGACCCGGCCCGAGGGCCGTTTTGAAGTGGTGACCGTGGCCCGGCTCAACAATATGAAAGGGCACCGGTATTTCCTGCGCGCCATGGCAGAACTGCGCGCAGAGGGCATCGATGTGCATTACCGCATCGCCGGTGACGGCCCCGAACAGGCCGCAATAGAGACGGAAATCGCCAAACTGGGCCTGGGTGATCACGTCACCCTGCTGGGGTCGGTCGATGAGGCGGTGGTGCTGGAGCTGTTGCAATCCTCGGACGCGCTGGCGCTCACCAGCATCAACAAGGGCGAAGCCGCCCCGGTGGCGGTGATGGAGGCGATGTCCTGCGGGGTGCCACCCATTTGTTCGATCATCGGCGGCACCGGCGATATGATCACCGATGGGCAGGATGGCTTTCTGGTGCCGCAAAAGGATGTGGCGGCGATCACGGAGGCCGCCCGTCGGCTGGCCACCGATCCGGGCCTCCGTACCGCGATGGGTCAGGCTGCGCGCAAAACGGCGCAAGCCAAGTTCGACCACCGCCGCAACGCGCTGGCGCTGTATGAGGAAATCCGCAAACCCGCAGGCTAACGCCTAGCGCTTCTTGCCCAGAATATAGCGGCGGGTCAGCCCCCAGCGCTCCGACAGCCGGTGCAACACCACCGGCAGGGCAATGCCGCAGACAATACTGGTCAGGAAAATCGGGGTCACCGCAGTGATGCCAAACGCCTGCAGCGCGTCGCGCGCGCCCGCCGTGCCAAAGACATGGTAGAGATAGATCGTGAAAGCATAGGGCCCCAGCGCCTCGAACCGGGCCACCCGCGGCAGGGTGAGCATGGCCAGCATGCAGACCGCCAGCCCCATCGCGAGGCTTTGCACGTCATAGCGTTGCAGCGACAGCTCGCCACTGGCGCGCAGCAACGAAAGGTTGGTGGCCGTGGCGACAATCACCACCAGCACCGACAGGCCGGTCAGCCAGGGGGCTGCCTGCGCGATCCGGGGCAGATGCCGGATAAACACCACCCCCAGCAGGAAGAAGGGCAGCAGGTAGATCGCCGCATTGATCGACATCACATTGCTCGGAATGAACCCGGCAAAGAGATAGGGCACCACGGAAAGCACCAGCAAAACCGTGGTAAACCGCCCGCGCAGCGCCATATCCAGCGCGCCGAAAAACACGAAGATCAGCAGGATCGCCTGCAAAAACCAGTAATGCGCGTAGGGAAAGAAATAGACCTGCCAGAAATCCGCCCAGGTGCGGGCGGAGCCTGATTCAAAAAGGCCCGCCATGATCATCATCAGGGTCGCCGCGATGGCCCCGGGGATATAGAGACGGCGGAATTTGCCGGTGATGAAACTGCCGTAATCCCCCAGCGCAATGGGCCGCAGCCCGTAGACGTAGCCCGCGATGAAGGCAAAAAACGGCATGCGCAGATCGATCAGGAAATCCGCAAAGAGCCGCAAGGGATGCGGATAATCCAGCTCCAGCCCGCTCATCGGCCCCGACCCGATGGCGTGATAGGCGACCAGCAGGAACACCGCGACCGCCCGCATGGTCTCCAGCGGATAATCGCGGGCAGCGGCGGTGGGCGGGGCGTCTGTGCGGAAAACCATCGGCGCGCGCTCAGGCGGAACCGGACGCAGCAGGCTCTGCGTCAATCTCGGCACAAAGCGCCTCGAAGGCCGCTTCATCGACAATCTCTTTCCAGGTCAGCTTGCTGACCGGGGTGCCGCTCTCCAGCATCTCGTGCAGGCGGGCCACCGGGAGGGTGCCGCGCAACGCTTCCATCATGAAGAAGGTCGGCGTCGAGGGCATCGCCGGGGATTGCCGCCAGAGGGCCAGCGCCTGCGGATGCCGTTTGATCTGCCACTGGAACATATAGGAGAGCGAGAAATAGAGATCCGGCACATAGGTGAGGGATTTGACGAAGGGCGCGTAGCCCTGCTCCCAGAGGGTCGGCAGCAGGTGATCCCGCTCGGAGACCAGAAACCACGAGGCAAACCAGCGCCCGGCCCCGGGGGTGCGGAAGACGAAAAACCCGGTGACCAGCAGCGGCGCCAGCCAGTCATCCAGCGGGCGGTGACAGTAGACGGTGGCATCCGTCCAGACGCCGCCATGGGTCCGCATCAGCCGCATCCGCAGCAGGTTGGCAAAGAACCGCGGCGGCAGCCCGTCGTGGTAATCGGACATGTCGAGATGCTCGGAGACGTTCTGCGCATCCAGCACCCGCACCTCCCAGCCGGGGTTCATCTGCCGCCAGCGCGCAATGCAGCGGCGCACCACGAAAGGCGCCTCGGCCTCGCCCTGTTGCCAGTAGATCCAGATGATCTTCGGAATATCCGCCTTGTGAAACGGTGCCAGACTACGGCGTACCGCCTCGGCTCCGCCCGCCCGGTCGGCGATGAACGCGCGGCGGTCCAGCGTGCCCTGACGGCGGGCATAAAGCTCATAGCGCGGGTTCTTCGGCACCTCGTTCAGCAGCCAGCGCGCATAAAGACGGCTGCGTTTCAGCCGCGTGCGCAGCCAGGAGATCACCGGTCTTTTGGGTTTATGCCCCTGCGTGCTCACAAATCCCACTCCGCGAAGGTCAGACCGGTCAGCCGTTCCAGCTCCGGGATCTGGGCGGCAAAACGGGTGCGCAGCAGGGCGCGGGTCTCGTCCTGCATCGGCGGCGGGATATGTGCCGTGGGGGCCGGGCTGCGACGCACGGCCTGACGGCGCAGCATCTCGCGCAACGGGGTGGGCACGGCCTGGCGCAGCGCCCAGAGCGGGCCTGCCCGTTTGCGCATGCCGTCCAGCGTGACCGTCTCTTCGAGCGCATTAAAATGCGCTTTAGAGACGTTTCTGGTCACGGAAGCCTCTTCAAAGACCGCATCGGCCAGCGGGGACAGCCCCAGGAAATCCGTCACCTGGCGCACCACCCCGGCCCGGTCGGTTACGAAATCCTCGAACTTCAGGAACAGGAAGCGGTCGGCGTCGAAATGCGCGCGATAGGCCATGATCTGCTGCACGTACTCGCTGCCTGCAAGACACAGTTCCGGCACATCGGGCAAATGCGCATTGGCTTTTGAAAACGCCTTTTCGCGGGGGGCGGCCCGGGCGTGCGGCTCGGGCAACACGAATTCCTCGAAGCGCCGATGCACCGCCCGGTCGCCGGTCACGTTCTGATAGTTCTTGAGGATCTGCACGTAGTAGGAATAGGCGCGGGCCACCGGGTCGCGCATCACATAGATCAGCTTGGCCTGCGGCAGATGCGCGTTCATCCGCGCCGCGGTCTGGCCGAAAAGCGGGCTCAGCGAATAGATCGTCGAAGCCTCCCCCACGGTCTGATCCGCGCGCGCCTCGGCAAAGCCCTGCGCGTAAGCCTCAACCCCTGCCGCATAGCGGTCATCACGGGCGAAGAACTCCGGCTCCTTGACCCGCGGCATGAAGATATCCGGGTGCCGGTCCAAAAGCGCATGCAGGCTGGTGGTGCCGGCCTTGGCCGCGCCGATGACCACAAAATCAGGCAACCTCATGAGGGGCCTCCCGCAACCATTTGCGCGCTATTGGCCTGAAACAGGCCCGCATTTTCCGCATCGATCTCGGCCACCGCGCGGGCCTTGCCCACTCGCAGCGCCCGGCGCTGATAGGCGCGGATGAAGGCGCGCAGCTCGGCATCCTCATACTGCCGCTCCCCGCGCAGCCAGGCGCCCAGATAGCCCTGCAGCATCGCCAGACCGCCCAGCACGAAGGGCCGCTCGCGCATGCGAAAGACACAGGTGGCCAGATAAAACAGCGGATCGGACCCCATGAAATACTGCCCGAACCCGTGTCGGCGACGCCCGGTATAGATCGAGGTCTGGCTCGACCCCATAGGCCGCAGGTGTTCAAAGCGCAGCTCCGGCGCGTCCCAGCTGACCGCAATCCAGCCCATCGACCGCGCCTTGTGGCAATCAATGGCATCCCACATCACCTCATGCACATAGCCGCCAATGGCGTCGAAACAGGCCTGCCGGTAGAACTTGGTCATGCCCACGGACATCTCGTCGCCGCGTCGCTCGGAGATCAGCTGGCCGCCCTCGCGCACGTAGGGTTTGCCCGAACAGGTGCCGATGCGCGGGTTTTCCTGCATCCGCTGCATCAGGATCTCGAAATAGCGCGGCGGCAGATCGAGATCGAGGTCGAGCTTGCAGGAATAGGCGAAATCGCCCGGATCGATGGTGGCATAGCCCGCGTAAAACGCCTCGATCACACCGGGCCCGACGGCGCGGTGCCCCCGGTCGGATTTCTGCACGATCCGGATCCAGTCGTGGCGCGCGGCATATTCCGCCAGGATCTGCGGGGTCTCATCGGTGGAGCCGTCATCGACAATCACCCAGGCCGCAGGCGTCACCGTCTGGGCCACCACACTGTCGAGCGTGCGGCGCATATAGGCTGCCTCATTCCGGCACGGCGAAATCAGCACATAGGACTGAGGGTCGGCGGAGGCATTCATGTTTTGAAAAACTTTCACGGGTCAACTTACCTGTCGGCTTGTAAAGCCGGTCCGCGCGAAAAGAAACAGGTTGAGTACTTAGAATCGCCGAGAAGTCAAAGATGCGCGCAAAAATGCATCCCCGCAGGGCAAGCTGCATATCTGCCCCGCAAACACAGGTTTATCAATTGATCGCTGCGGCAAAATTTGCCAAAAGCGACCCTGTATTTGTTTAAGGTTTTACGCGCTGATGAGTTTGAAATACCGCCCGGAAATTGATGGTCTGCGCACAATCGCGGTGGGGGCGGTGCTGATCTACCACGCCAAGTTCCCGTTCTTTTCCGGTGCTGTGCTGCCTGCGGGCTATCTGGGCGTCGATGTCTTCTTTGTCATCTCGGGCTTTCTGATCACCTCGCTGATCCTGCAGGAATGGGACCGGACGGGGCGGTTTTCGATCCTGAATTTCTACGAACGCCGGGCGCGCCGCCTGCTGCCTGCGCTTTTTGCGGTGATCTTCGCGACGCTGCCCGTCGCCTGGGTTGTGCTCATGCCCAGCGAGATGGAGGAGTTCGTCCGCTCGCTGATCGCCTCGGTGTTCTTTCTGTCCAATATGTTCTGGCATTTCGAGGCGGCGGTCTATGGCGCAGCCCCCGGCGCGCTGAAACCCTTCCTACACACCTGGTCGCTGGCGGTGGAGGAGCAGTTCTACATCTTCTTTCCGCTGATCTATATCCTTTTGCTGCGCCATGCGGCGGCGCGGATCATCCCCATCGGGCTCGCGGCGATCCTCATAGGGCTGATCGTGTCGGAGATCACCACGCGGGCGGATCAGTCGCTGTCGTTCTACTGGGTCATCAGTCGGCTCTGGGAGCTCATGGCCGGGGCGGTTCTGGCGCATTTTCTGACCCGCCATCCGGGGGCGGGGCATACGGCGACACGCTGTAGGCGGCTGCCTGCGATGGGTCTGGCGCTCATTGTGCTGCCGATGTTTGTCAGCGGGCTGAACCGCTATCACCCCGGGCTGGCGACGATTCCGGCTGTGTTAGGCACTGTTTTGATCATCTGGTTTGGCGGCCAGCAAAGGGATGTGGTCACCCGGTTGCTCTCCAGCAAGGCCTTTGTCGGGATCGGGCTGATCTCCTATTCGCTCTATCTGTGGCACTATCCGATCATGGCCTTTGGCCGGCTGATCGACCATGACCCCGGCCTCCTTGACCGCCTGATCTGGCTGGCGCTGTCCTTTGCGCTGGCCGTCCTGTCCTACCGGGTGATCGAGCGGCCGTTCCGCACCCCCGGCGCGGTCTCGCGCAAGGGCCTTGTCGGCAGCATTTCCCTGGCCACCGCGCTGGTTGTGGGCTTCACCACCGTGATGCTGGTGCAGGACGGGCGCCGCGAACGCTTCCCCGATCTGATCGCGCTTTATGGTCCTGCGGAGTTCGACAAGGCACGCCTGCGCGAGGAGGCCTGGCAGGTGCTGGCCGATTATGCGGCGGAATACGGGATGGGGCCCTCCGGCCCGCGCGCGCCCTCGCAATTCGAAGCCGAGGTGCTGTGGTACGACATGGACCAACCGGGCCGAAAGGTTCTGGTGCTGGGCAATTCGCTGGCCAAGGACATGTTCGACACCTTCCACCTGAATACCGAGCTCTTCCCGGACATCCAGTTTTCACGCTTCGGCATGAAGGCCTCGCTCGACAACCACCTCATTGACGGGCTGCTGGCCTCGCCGAATTTTCAGGCCTCCGACACGGTACTGCTGGCCTTTGCCTATACCAACCGCTCCGTGCGCCGGATGCCCAACCTGCTCGACCGCTTGCTGCCCACCGGCAAGCAGATCGTGCTGCTGCTCAATTCCCCGTCTTTCGCGGATATCGGCAGGCTGCCGGTCTTTGACTGGTACATCCGCACACATCAGGGGATCCCCTCCGTAGAAGACCTCAATGCCTTTGCCTACACCCAGCTTGATACCACGGTGGACGGGCGCACCGACCTGGGGCTGCTGAAAGTGGCCGAAGACTACGATATCCCGGTGCTGCGGCGGTATGATTATGTCTGTGATGATGAGACCAGAACCTGCGATATGATCACCGACGACGGGCGCAAGATCTTCTATGACTACCACCATTATTCCAAGGCCGGGGCTAAGCATTTCGGGGCAAAGATCGCCCGGACCGGCTGGCTGCAACTGCCGCCCCTGAAGGTCAGCCCATGACCTGTGGCAAGGGCCCGCCTGCCAGCACCGCATCATAGACCCGGCGCACCTGGGCCGCCTTGGCCTCCCAGGTGAAGCGTGCCTGCACATCGGCCCGGGCCGCCGCCGCCAACCCCGGCAGGGGCGACGGATCTGCCACGATCTGCTGCAACAGGGCGCCAAAGCGCGCGATGATCTCCGCCCGGCTGCCAATGGGCACCTTGTACCCGGTCTGCGCGCGCACCAATTCGCCCGGGCCTGCGTAATCCACGATCACCGGCACCACCCCCAGCGCCATCGCCTCCAGCACCACACCGCCGCCGAACTCGCGGATCGAGGGGAAGGTCAGCAGATTGGCCTCTACCGCAACGCTCTGCACATCCTCATGCGCCAGCATGCCATGGAAGGTGACGGCAGGGGTGATCTCCAGCCGGGCGGCCAGCGCCTCAAGGTCCGGACGCATCGGACCATCGCCAATGATGTCGAGGACCAACTGACCGGACCGCAGCAGGGGGGCGGCGGCCTCCAACAGCATGTCAGGGCCCTTATAGGGGACCAGGCGCCCGATAAAACAGGCTCTAAGCGGGCCGTTTAGGCTATGTTTTGCGCTGAGATTGAACCGCGCGGGGTCAATCGCATTCTCCGGCAGCCAGACGGTCTTGTCCCGGTGCCGCGCAGGGATTTCGCCCTGCGTGTGGCGCGATCCGGTGAGGATGGCGCTGGCCGCCTGCAGGGTGCGCCCACGGCCCGGCACCAGCTTGTAGGCGCTGCGCACATAAGACAGCCATTCGCGTTCCCGCCGCCGTTCCGCATCAAACCCCGCCGGCCAGGGCACCCCGCCATTGAGCGGACCGAGGATAAAGGGCACCCGCGCACGGGCACAGCGCAGGGCCATCGGCGAATGGATGGTCGGGCTCAGCGGCGTGACCCGGTGCACCAGATCATACTCCCGCCCCACCAGCGCGGGGCCGAACTGCTGCCAGACGAGATGTTCGAAATAGGGGTAAGACACCGCAGCTATCGCAGTGGTCATGGTCCAGCCCTTGCCGGTGCCCATGCGCAACAGCTCCGCCAACTTGTGCAGCGGCCGGGCGACGGCTTCGGAATCGATGGCGGTGAAATCGCGGCCCTCTTCCAGGCCTGCGCGCAGAATGGCATCGCGGTTGCGGATCTGGGTGACGATATGCACATCCGCCACCGCCCGCAGCGCATGGGCCATGGACCAGCCGACCAGGGGCACGCTGACCCATTCAGGGTTGGCAGCTTCGGCAATGACCAACACGCGGGGCCGGGTGTGTGGGCGGGGCTGCGTGTTCGGGGTAGGTTGCGTCACAATTTTCCCATCTGACATTTATGTGATCCCTGCAGACCCCATAGTGCGGAAAATATCTTCTATAAAGGGCCGTTGTAAGGTATGTCAGGTGCAAATAAATCGATGACCGCCTTAATTCTCTCGCAGACGTTTCCTATAGCCAACGATAGTATTTAGTAAAAAGGGTTGATCCGATGTCGATGACGCAAGATACAGCGCCACCCGTCGCCGTTTTCTTCAGTTGGGGTATGTTCTGGCTCGCCGTTGCCTTCATTGGCGCCGGTGTTTTCTTTATTGACGGGCTCGATGCCCTGCTGACCGCCTGGCAGCTGCCCGAATATAGCCACGGCCCCCTGATCCCGATCCTGTCCGGCCTGCTGTTCCTGCGTCAGCTCAAGGAATACCCGATCGATCCCGGCCCGAAACGCGACCGCTGGGTCGGTGTGATGGTCCTCTTGGGCGCGCTGGTGGTGGGCACCATGGGCAAGCTGGCCAATATCTCCGACATCGTTGCCTATGCCACGATCCTGTGGATCGGCGGTCTGCTGCTGATCAGCTTCGGCTGGAAGACGGGCAAGCATTTCTGGCCCCCCGTGCTGCACCTTGTCTACATGCTGCCACTGCCGGGCGTGCTCTATTACAAGCTCTCGACCTTCCTGCAGTTCGTCTCTTCCGAACTGGGCGTGTGGTTCCTGCAGCTGATGTCGGTGCCGGTGTTCCTCGATGGCAATATCATCGATCTGGGCACGCTCAAGCTGCATGTGGCCGAGGCCTGCTCGGGCCTGCGCTACCTCTTCCCGATCCTCAGCTTCTCCTACATCTTTGCGGTGCTCTATAAGGGTCCGATGTGGCACAAGGCCGTGCTGCTGATCTCTGCCGCCCCTATTACCGTGCTGATGAATTCGGTGCGGATCGCCATCGGCGGGCTCCTGGTGCAGGAGTTTGGCGTCGAATGGCTCGAAGGCTTCACCCATTTCTTCGAAGGCTGGGTGATCTTCCTGGCCTGCATCCTGCTGCTCTTCGCCCTGGCCCGCATCATGCTCTTCTTCAACCCGCAGAAGATGGGCCTGGTGGATGCGCTGGATCTCGATACCGACGGTCTGGTGCCGCAGATGCTGCGGGTGCGCTATGTGCGCGCCTCCACCGCCCTGATCGTCTCTGCCTCGGCCATGGTGCTGGCCTCCGGCATCTGGGCCGCTATCCCGGAACGGGACGTGCTGCGCGCGGACCGTGACAGCTTTGCCCTCTTCCCGCGCCAGATGGGCGAGTGGAAGCAGATCGGCATCCGCGACATACTGGACCCCAAGGTGGTGCGCGAGTTGAAAGCCGATGACTACCACTCGGTGAATTTCGCCAAGGGCAATGAGCCGACGGTCGGGTTCTTCTCGGCCTGGTACAAGGATCAGAGCCAGGGCGGCGTGCACTCGCCCGAGATCTGCCTGCCGGGCTCCGGCTGGGAGATTGCCTGGCTGGAGCGGGTCGACGTGGCCGCCGAGCTGAACCACGCAGGTGCCTTCGAGATCAACCGCGCGATCATCCAGAAGGGGGAAACCCGGATGATGGTCTATTACTGGTTCGAACAGAAAGGCCGCAAGGTCGCCTGGGACTTCGCCGCCAAGATGTACCTGGTGCTCGACGGGATCACCACGGGGCGCAAGGACGGGGCCATGGTGCGCCTGACCACGCTGATCGCCGATGGTGAGACGGATGCGGATGCTGCGGCACGCCTGAACGAGATGATGCAGGAAGTGGTCCCCGCCCTGCCCCGCTTCATCCCCGGCGCCTGACAGGCGTCCGGGCCCGGCAGGCACCGCCTCCGGGGTCAGGACGGATCCCCCGCGCCGCACCCAATGGCAGCTCAGCGCGCAGCAATGTCAGGTGCTGCGTGTGTGATGCATGTCTGCAGTGCCAAATTTGACAGGGATGTCTGCAACACAGTATCGACATGGCCAATCGCCTTCATCGTAAGGATCGCCGACAATGCCCGGAACGAAGTTTGAGACATGCTGAAAGGAACCTGCCACTGCGGCGAAGCTGGCTGGACTCTCGAAACGGTGCCAAAGTCGGTCACGGCCTGCAATTGCACAATCTGTCGGCGTTACGGCGCCCTATGGGCCTACGGGTACGATGGCTTTGACATTCAAACGACCGGGCAGACAAATACGTATCAGCGTCGCGACAGCGGGGATATCAATTTCCACTTCTGTGCCATTTGCGGGTGTGTGACGCATTTCATTGTTTGTTCCGAAGACGAGAACGGGCGCAAGCGGGCTGCCGTGAATGTTCGGATGTCTGACCCTTCACCAATCAGCGCGCTTCCAATCCGTCACTTCGAGGGGCACGACAGCTATAAAGAACTTCCAGGTGATGGCCGCATGGTAAAAGACATGTGGTTTTGAAGCATCGCAGATGAAAGGCTGCTGGGTCCGGCAGAGCGGAGCACACGGCCACGCCGCTCTGACGTGTCAGACCGGGTAGTCGAAAGCCTCGAAATCCTCTTGGTACATCTGCGCGATCTGCGGCTGTAACGTCTTGCGCAGCTTGGCCTTTTTCGCCTTGTTGTCCACCTTGGTCTTGTTGCGATGCGGCAGACTGCGGCGGGTCCCGAAGATCTGCTCTGACAGGTCTGCCATCGCCTCCCCCATCTCTTCGAACCGCAGGATGTGGTCGACCAGCAGCTTGCCGTTTGCGTCCATCACATAGCGGGTCTGCGGCATCATGTGCCGCGCGGTGTCGGAGAAATCATCCGGGTAGGTGCGTTTGAGGAACCGCGCCGCACTGGGGGTTTTCCAGAACGGCGTCTTCTGAAACCGGTAGAGATATTCGGAGATGATCCGGTCGTAAGGGTTCCGCACCACGGCGAACTTGAGGTAGCTGTCGAATTGCTCCTGGGTCACATGGCCCTTGCTGACGTATTCATCGGCATAGAGATGCGCCATCCGGCGCGGCCCCACCTTCGGGTCCTGATTGGGGCGCAGCAGCAAAGGCGCACGCTCCTCCCAGCTCAGCCCCAGATCGTCCAGAAACATATGTTCGACACTTTGCCCGCCGGTCTTGGGGATATGGACAAAGATCACCTTGTGCTGATGCGAAATCACGGGCGCTACATTCCTACGCAGTTGGGACGGGCAACAGCGTTTGTCTGAAGGATTTGCCTGCGGGAAACAAGGGCCGTGGCGGGGGAACCCCGCAATGAAAAAGGGCTGCCCGAAGAGCAGCCCTTTTCTTTGCCAGTTACAGTCGCCTGAAGAGCTTAGGCGTCTGCTTTTTTCTTACGACGGCGTGCAACGAATGCACCGCCACCCATGACGCTGGCGAGCAGCAGGCCTGCTGCTGGAACCGGCACAGGAGCCAACTCGACGTCGAAGTCGATGTTGTCTGTTGCTGCAGCAGCTGTCCATGAGAAGGTCAGAGTGAAGATTTCACCTGGTTGGAAATTCGCTGGACCGAAGTGGAACTCTGCTGTGGGCGAACCACCGTCAGTTGCCACAACAACGCCGTTGAATGTGATGACCAGATTTTCGACAGTTGTCGACCGGCGCACAGTACCGATGCCTTCAACGGAACGTGCTGGGTTGACTTCAAAATCAAAAGAAACGGACATCGGACCAGTGTCCAGATCCGCGATGTTTGAGGAACCCACGACGCCGGTACCACCGATCACGTTTGTTCCGACATCGGAGAAATCGCCCGATACCGTTGCAGCTGAAGCTGCGAATGGCAAAGACACGGCAAGGACGCCGGCTGCCAAAATTGTTTTGATATTCATATTCAGAATCCTCATTACGAAGTTAATCTCACGTTAATAAACCATATTCCTGCCTAATTTGGCCAGCCTTTTTGCGGATTTCCGCTCAGATTTATTAAAATACTTGGGATACCCCACAATTTAAAGTTGAATATCCGGCGGTCAGACCGACAGAACCGGTCTAAAAACGCTTTTGTCCCCTTTATGAAAACAATCTTTCCCATCACGGCAGATTCGCAGAATCATCTGTCAAGGGACTATTTCAACTCCAGGTTGGATACCCATTCCAGAAACACTTTCTGCGGTGTCCGAAGCCGTTTCGCTCCGGTCCGGCGCCAGTGTGCGCGCCATTCCGCCTCCAGCGCATAGACATCCGCCCCGGGCCTCAGCGCGCGGGCGGCCTCCAGCGCTTCGGGCGGCAGGATGGGGTCACTGCCCGGCTCGATCACCTCTGCGCGCGGCGTGACCGAGATGACATCGCCAGGCTCTTCCACCAGCAGGTAATCGGGCAGCGTGTCGGCGCGGATGATCTCGCGCAGCATGGCGCGGAACACCCGGCGCGGGCTGGTGGAGCCGGATTTCTTCAGCAGCGTCTCGACCGACACGCGCCATTCGGGCTGCTTGCCACAATGTTTGCGTGCCAGCTCGTAAAGCCGCCGCTCCAGCGGTTTGCGCAGGCTGAAATAGGCGCGGTTCAGGGTCAGCACCGATTTCGATAGCACCGCGTTATACAACCATTCCGACAGGCGCACCGTGACGCTGACCATGCGCCCCGCCCGGGTCTTGCGCACGATCTCCCAACTTTCGATCAGACCAAAGCCGGTGGTCACCAGCGTCGGGTCCCCCTTGGGCCCGGTGGCAATGTTGGTGGTGATGCGGGTGCCGGCGAGCCGCTCGAAGGCATCGCGCAAACGCCGGTAGCTGTCTCCGGAGGTTTCGCGCCCCGTGGCCTGCAACAGATCATGCGCCGTCAGCGTCAGTGTACGGGAGGTGGGCTTGCCCGCGTTCAGCGCCGCCATCAGCTGGCTGATGCAGAAGATCAGGATATCCGCATCGAAGATTGTCGCGCGCCCCTTCACGCTGGGGGTCACGGTAATCTCCGCATCGTTGTGGGTGTAGTTCAGGATCCGCCGGTCGGGCCGGGTCGACAGCGAAAAGATCGGATGTTCCATGCTGGCCAGATCATGTTTGGGACTGACCCCGAAAAAGTCGCAGACAAAAAAATCGCGTGTCTGCTGGGGGAGCGCCCCCTGCCCTGCCGTCCTGCTCATCCGACTGTCCTGCTCTTCTGCTCAATGGCGCGTTTTGCGCCCCGCGATCCCGTTTTCGGGATTCGTCGTTTCATTGACACCCACCCTAGTTATCCACAGGCGCTGCGTCCAGAGCGGGCATCGGGGGATCGGAGTCATCTGAACGGTGGATCGGAGTCACTTTATCGGGGGATCAGAGTCACCCCCCTTTGCAAAAACCCGCGCAACCCCGTTGTTTTTATGGCCCCGCAAAGACAGGCCTTGTCCCGTAACTATTAAATAACCCATACATAACAAAAAAAGATCAAAGGATCCTGTCAAAACAGCTGATCCGCCCTGCAGACCCCTTGTTTTTACTGAGAAAAGAAGAAGGGTGTATCGATTTCCTTTGCATGTGACAGCTTTCATGGTACTTTCATGAAAACATATAACATATGCGAGGCATCTCATGAGCAGTGATCTCCCGCCCCCTTATTTCAACATCTCTCCGGATGCGGCTTTTGCGCAGCTGGATGCGCCCACGGATACGGCTGGTTTCGCCCAGATCGCGCAGGCCTGTCAGCAGGGGCGCAGCGATCTCGCCGGGCGCGGCATGGATGATACCGGGCGCAAACAGCTGCGACGGTTTTCGACCTGGGAAATCACCAAATACCTGATCCCCGTGGCCCCCGCCCATTTCCGCCGGGTGCTGCGTCAGAACCCCGATCTGCCACAGGGCCGGTCCGAGACCGAAGGCGGGGCGAAATGGTTCACCCTCGAAGAGGTGCTGCGGCTGCGCGCGCATTTCGGGGCGGAGGGCTCCAAGGCCAAGGACTATATCCCCTACCGCCCCAAGGGGCAGCCTGCGAAAATCGTGGCGGTGGCCAATTTCAAGGGCGGGGTTGGCAAGACCTCGACTTGCGCGCATCTGGCGATGTCAGCGGCGCTGGATGGCTACCGGGTGCTGATGGTGGATCTGGACAGCCAGGGCTCGATGACCTCGATCTTTGGCGGGCAGGTGGCCGATGAATGGGCCACCGTCTTTCCGCTGCTGGCGCGGCATTACGGGCAGACCCTGCAGGCGGACAACCAGCGCCGTCTGGACCGCGGTGAGGCCCCCCTGCCCCTTGATGAAACGCTCTCCGAGGCCATGGGGGTGAAAACCGCGGATGTGATCCAGAAAACCCACTGGCCCAACATCGATCTCATCGGTGCACAGCTCAATCTCTACTGGTCGGAGTTCCAGATCCCGGTTTGGCGCATGCAGAGCCGCGGCTGGAAGCTCTGGGACGCCCTGGGGGACATTCTGGCCGCCGATGGGGTGCTGGATGACTATGATCTGGTCTTCCTCGATACGCCCCCTGCCCTGGGGTACCTCACGATCAACGGGCTCTCGGCGGCGGATATCCTGCTGGTGCCTCTGGGCGCGTCGTTTCTGGAGTTTGACAGCACCGGGCGGTTCTTTGACATGCTGCATTCCACCTTCCAGTCGATTGAGGCCAGCGAAAACACCGCTGCACGCGCCCTGGGGCGGCCAGAGATGGCCTTTGAGTGGGATGCGGTGCGGGCGGTCATCACCCGCTATGACGGCGCGCAGCAGGCGGAAATGGCCGGGCTGATCCAGGCCTATCTCGGGCGGACCATCTCGCCCTACCGGCAGGATTTCACCGCGCTGATCGGACAGGCGGGCGAAAGCGTGAATGGCATCTACGAGGCCGATTACCGCGACTTCAACCGCGAAACCTATGTGCGGGGGCGGGCCACTTTCGACGAGACCTATGCCGCCTTCAAGACGCTGCTGCTGGGCATCTGGCGGCGTGATGAGCAGGCCGCAGCACAGGCGGCGGAATGATGGTGCGCGCGCCTCGTTTGCAAACTTCTGACCCGATGGCGGTTACACCGGCCGCTGCACTCGCAAAGGACACCCCATGGCCAAACGCAAAAGACTGACCCCCGCGCCCGGTCTGACAGCCCCCACAGAGACTGTTACGCCCGCATTAGAGACCAAATCGGCCTTTCCCAGCTACCCCATGGGCGTCGCCCCCAAGCCTGCAGCGCGCGCACCCATTGCCCAGGTGGCCGGAGATGCGGCGGCGCAATCCGCACTCGATACACTGGCCGATGAGATGCGCGCGGCCCGCACGCAGGGCCGTCTGGTGCAATCGCTGCCGCTGGAGGCGATTTCCGAACGCCACATGGTGCGCGACCGCATGGTCAGCGACCCGCAGGAGATGGCGAGCCTGAAGGCCAGCCTCGCGGCCCGTGGCCAACAGGCGCCGATTGAGGTGGTGGATCTGGGGCAGGGGTCCTACGGGCTGATCTCGGGCTGGCGGCGGCTGCATGCGCTGCGGGCGTTGCTGGAAGAGACCAATGATCCGCGCTTTGCAATCATCGAGGCGCTGATCAAACCCATCGATACCGTGTCCGACGGTTATGTGGCGATGGTCGAGGAAAACGAGATCCGCACCAACCTGTCTTTCTATGAACGTGCGCATCTGGCCTGCGAAGCGGTGCGGCTGGGGGTTTACCCGACGCCCGCCCGCGCGATCCAGACACTTTTTGCCAATGCTGCCCCGGCCAAACGCTCCAAGATCGGCTCTTTCGTGCGGCTGCATGAGGCCCTGGGAGACGTGCTGCGGTTCCCCACGGCGATCCCGGAACGGTTGGGGCTGGCGCTGGTGGCCGCCACAGAGGCGGAGAGCGGCTTTGCAGCGCGTCTGAAGGGGGCGCTGCGCAAGACCTCTCCGGAGAGTGCCGAGGCCGAGCGTGCGGCGCTGGAGCGGGCGCTGCGCAAGACCCCGGCCAAATCCAGCCCGCCGGAGGTGGTGCCCGGCGTCCATTTGGAGGCGCGCAAAGGGCGGTTGGTGCTCACGGGGCAGGGGGTCACGGAGGACTTGCGCCGCGATCTGGAGGCCTGGCTGGCGCAGCGCTAAGGTTTCGCACGCGAAAAAAAATCACCCAACATACTGATAACAAAGAAAAACGCCCCTCCATTTTGAGAGGGGCGTTTTTTATTCAGGGCTGCGGTTTCCGCTGTGAGGCGCAATATATCGCGCGTTATCAGGCGTTTAGCGGAAAACCTTTCGCGTGCGAAAAGAGATCAGACGTCGATCATATCCGGATCATCGGGAATATCCGCCGGCAGATCCTCGGGGTAGATGCCATGCCCGTTTGTCAGGGCATCCCAGAGATCGTCATTGGCCTGCGCATCATTGGCATCGCCCTTGGTGTAGACGCGCTGCGATCCTGATCCGACCCCGGCCTCGCCAAGGTTGAGCAGAACCTGATCGGTTTCATAATCCACGATGATGCTCGCATCCTGCTTGGCGCCCAGCCCGGTGATGTTGATGTCCCCAAAGGCCCCGATGAGCTCATCAACGCTGATCAAAGTGGATTCCGTGCCGCCCGCGAGATCTGTGACATCCAGATCAAGCGTCGCATCCCCGAGGTTGATCCCGGACTGGATGCCTTTGCCGTCCGAGAAATGACCGCTGTAGAACTCGCGGATCTGGCCAATCTCGCCATCTTCGGCGGTGAAGCTCAGCGTGGCGTCATCCGCCATCAGCAGCACCCCGGTGCCGTTTTCCGCGCCGTCAAAGCCGACCTTGGTGTCGCCCCCGACGATCTCGATGCGGCTGTCGTCGTTCAGAACGAAATCCGCGCCGTCGCTGGCCAGAATGACCTGGGCGTTATCCGTCACTGTCAGCTCGGTATTGCCGGTAAAGAGGCCGGTATTGGCAAAGCGACCGCCATCCGCATTGATGCTCAGCAGGTCCTGATCGGTATAGCCGTCGGTCCAGAACTGGCCCGCGCGGTCGATGTTGAGATCCGCCCCGGCGTCGCCCACCCGCAGATCACCTTCGATCTCAAGGTAGCCATGGGTGACAAAGAGCTTGCCGCCCTCGCCGAAGTCGAGATCCTCGATCCGGTTGGTGCCGCCGTAATAGACCCAATTGCCCGCCAGATCGACGCTGTCGCCGTCCTGGGTGCCAGGCAGGTCCTCGGTGGACCAGTTGAGCCGGTTGTCCCAGCGCACGCCATCGCCCAGCTCATCGGGGATGAACCGCAGGGTTTCGGCCTCCGAGCGCAGGGTGGTCTGCAGGCCGAACCCGGTCTGGAAGAACTGGATGATCAGGTCGGCATCGACCACGTCATCCAGGCTGCCATCTGCTTGCCCGCGCAGGTAATCCGCCAGATCGCCGATGGTGGCCGTGTCCTTGCCCAAAAGGTTGGCGGTGAAGTTCTGAATGGTGGTTTCATCCAGAATATCGGTGTTCAGCCCATCGATGTTGGAATTGTTCTGCTCGAAGCGCTGCGCATGATCTGTCTTGCCCGCCCAGTTGTAGACAATGGTATCGTCGTAGAACACCTTGCTGTCGTGATGGTGCAGCGGGTTCTGGGTGAGCCCCTTGCCGTCCAGCCCGTTGGGATCGTTGGGATCCGCCAGATGGGTCACGATGTTGTCCATCAGCGTTGTCAGCTGGGTCTTGTTGACCACACCCTGGGTCCGGGCCCCGGTGCCTTCGGAGGTCGTCTTATGCGCGCCGGAGGTGACCAGGTTGTCGGTGAAGAGCGAGTAGTTTCCCGCATCCGAATAGCCGCCACCGGCCAGCAGGATGCCGCTGTTGTTGTCAAGGAAGACGTTGTCCTCGATGACCCCGCCGGGGCGCATCTGCACCCCCGTTGCCGCGCCGCGCATGACGATGTTGTCGCGGAAGGTGACATCGCGGTTGGCAGAGGCGAAATAGACATTGTGGCTGAACATGCTGGGCGGCTGCGGCGCATCCCCGTCCAGATTGTAGTCGTAGCCGTCTTCCCAGCCGTTGTGGTCAAAGAAGTTGTTCTCGAAGAGCGCGCCATCGACGCGGGCCATGTAGATGCCGCTTTCACGGTCCGCATGCGGCGACCAGGTGTCGCCCTTGCGGGGGTCTTCGTTCCACACATCGATGATCTGCGAGTTGCGCATGGTGAAGCCGTCGATGCCCTGGATGTTGACCTCGGTTTCCGAGAAATGCAGGTCATCAAAGAGCACGTCCTGGCCCACGAGCATGGCCGCGCCGCCGCGGATGTCGAGGCCCTGGATGACGATGTGATCCACACCTTCCTTGGTGGAGCTCAACCGGTCGTAGATGATGGGCCGGTCGCCTTCGCCGTAGCTGCCGATATAGGTCGGGTTCAGCTCGGATTCGCCCTCTGTCATGATCCGTATGTCGTTGTATTCATACCCTTTTTCAAAGAGTAGCCAGTTGGATGTCGGATCTTTTACCGAATTCTTCGTGCTCCAGCCGCTGTTGGCCCGCCAGGCAAGGTCCGCCGCATCCTCGGCCAGCGCCATGTCTTCGGTGGCGCCGTATTCGGTGTTGTGGCGGAAGAAGTTCTGATTGATCTTGCTAACGTCCTTGCCTTCAAGGGCGGCGATATCGGCAAGGGTCAGGGCATCGTCGTCGCCGGAAACATAGACCTTGCGGTGGTTCTCACCGTGCTCCACGACGATGTTGTCGTCTTCGTCAGTCTCCAGCATGTAGAAATCGCCCAGACCCCAGCCCGCCTTTTGCAGGCCCTCTGTCACGTCCAGATTGGCGGTATGGGCGCTGGTGCTGCCATCATCGTGGGTGATCTCGAATTCGAACGACAGATCATCGGTGCTCTTGGTGCCGGTCAGGACCACGGCCAGGGTATTGTCGGGGTTGACCGTGACATTGCCGTACTCGGGGCCGGAGATCATCCGGACCGAGGCGACATCATCATCGGGCAGCTCCAGCGTTGCCACGCGGCCCTGCATGACCGTGGCCGTGAAATCGTCAGACAGCGCGGTGCTGATGGTCACATCGGAATTCGGCGTTCCGGGCGTCTGAACCGGTGTCGGCGTGGGCGTTGGGGTGGGTGTTGGTGTCGGGGTGGGAACGACATCATCAGGGGAGGGGGCGGGGGCTGCGACCGGTGTGGGGGCCGGTACGGGCGGATCCACAACGACGACATCGTCATCGACCGGGTCCGGCGCGTCCGGATTTGCCGGGGCCGCGACAGCGTCGGGATCGGGTGTGTCCGGCGTCGCGGGGGCCGCAACGGCATCAGGATCCGGCGCGTCCGGATTGACAGGTGCGGCCAGGGCGTCGGGGTTTGGCACCGATTTGGGAGTGGGGGATGCGTCAGCAGAGAGAACCTCTTCTCCGTCTGCATCCTTGGAGGCACCGGCCATGCCGGCAAACGACAGGCTGCCGAGCAGCCCAAACAACAGGCCCAGCATTCTAATGGTCCCCCGAAAGGACCGTGGTTTTCGTTGAGATGATAAACTCTGACTCATTAACTCTCTCATGGCCGCAGTAGGCCATTGCACCGGTAAAAATTGAAGTCATTGTTTGCTTCCGTCCGTAACATTAACGATAGGTTAACGGTCCATGACCGTGCTTTATGGTGCATTGTGGAAAACGCTGTGGTTGAAGGCTGCTCATTTTATGGCAGGAATGTGGTTGAAGACCTGTTTCCAATTCATGCTTGTCGTTGGCTTTTTCAAATTGCCTATCGGTAGAACCCCTCAAATCCAACCATAGCTGGCTCTGAGGGGCGGGAATTCACTCATAAGTAGGCAGGATTCCACCGATGACGCCGGGGTAGGAAAATTAACATTTGGGGCGTGACGTTGGGTAAAGCATGCAAACATCATGGCGCCGATCGTTTCGGGTTCGGAAACCATAATGGTTTAAGGCGTTAACTATTTTTATTTTTGCCACCTGCGGGCGGTTCCCGCATTGGGTTTCACGACTGTGTGATGGGCAAAAAACCCCGGCAAGCCCGCATTATGGCATAAAGATGGTCTGCAGGATGCGGCCAGTGAGGCCCGATCTGGGCAAGAGGGCGCGCATCCGGCAACAATCAGTCGGGGGAATCGCCCTGATTTTCCGCTGCAATGCTGCGGGGATCGACCAGCAGGGCGGCCACCCAACCGGCCAGAAATCCGCCCAAATGGGTCTGCCAGGCCAGCAAACCATCCATCAGCCACCACAGGATCAGGTTCAGTGCCAAGAGCCCGGTGACCGCGCGCCCGACGGGCCAGAGCCGCCGCGCCGCACTGAACCGGTCCACGTAATTCCAGGCCAGAACGCCGCCCGCCAGCCCGAAGAGCCCGCCCGAGGCGCCCACCATCGGGCTGGTGGTTTTGGCCAGCAGCCCGAACCCCAGCGCGCCGCCCAGCACCGCGGCGGTATAGAGAAAGACAAAGCCAAAGGTGCCCACCCGGTCCAGCACCACGCGCCCCAGGCTGTAGAGGGTGAGCATATTGACCGCGAGGTGCACCGGCCCGCTGTGCAAAAAGGAGTAGGTGACAAACATCGTATAGGGCTGCAGCGGGTAGTTCGGGGTCCAGCGCCCCAGGAGCCCGGGCCAGAAGCCGAAGAATTCATAGACCGTCTGGCGCACGCGCCCCACGGGCAGCAGGCCAATGTCGCCCAGGCTCAGCGTGGTCTCGATCAGGGTACAGATCACGATCACCACCACAATCGCCCATTGCTGCCGCAGGGCGGTGGCGAGGGGAGAGGGGAGGGGCGGCTGGGGGGTCGTCATCGGGTTGGGCTCGCTCTGCCTGCCTCCGCCGCGCAGGGGGGTCCTTTGAGCGCCAGGCCTTGGTCACATATAGGGATCAAGGTCTGAAACTGAAGGCTTTTTCCAAGCTGACAAAGAGGGTGTTCGAGTTCCGGTCTTCCCGATCGTTCCGCTGGTTCGTGGAATACTCATAGCCCGATACCAGGCTCCAGTCGTCGCCCACGGCCCGGCGATAGCTGAGGCTGGCGCGCAGGGAGGTTGTATCTTCGTCATTATCGGCCAGCACGTTCTCATCGGCAAAGCGGAAGCTGGCGCTCATGCTGGAGATTTCGTTGAGCTCGCGCGAGTAGCTGACAGAGAGCCGGGTCCGGATGGTTTCATTGTCGTCATTGTCGACGGTGGAGGCCTGCGACAGATCGAGGCTGATCCGGCTGACATTGTTGATGTCCAGGTTGAGACCAGCGCTGATCAGGGGCTCGATGGAGAAGCCTTCGACCTTGGCCAGGCCGAAGCCGATGGAGGCGGTGCCGCGGGGCAGGTCGTAGCTGCGGTTGGCGCGGGCATCGACTTCATTGCCGTTGATCGTCTCGCGGCTGGAAATGTCGAAATCATAGGTGCCGTTGGGCCGGTCATGGGACAGGCCGAAGCGGTAGCCGGGGCCGCTGTTGTCCGTCCGGGTGGTGGATTCGTTATTGAAATAGGAAATCCCGGCAGAGAGGGTGGTGACCGCCGAGATGTCGTAGGTGCCGCCCACATCGAAGGAGGTGCGGGTGCGGTCATTGGCGCCGACCCCGTCCTGATCCTGCTCGCGCCAGCGGGCGGTGGCATTGAGGCTGGCCACAGGCGACAGCCGGAACGAGCTGCTGGCGGTCAGCCCGTTTGTGGTGCTGTCGCGCAGATCGGGATCGGTGGTGCCGGTAAAGCGGGAATCCGAAAAGAAGTGGTTCAGATCGAAGGTGACGGGCCCTTGCCGGTTCAGGCTGAGCGCGCTGCGCAACGAGAAGATTTCCCGCCGGCCATCGTCGGAGATGATGAATTCATTGCTCAGATCGTCGAAAAAGACCGAATCCTCGACATCCCGGCGCACGTAGGAGGCATCAAAGCTCAACCCCGCATTGCGGGTCTGCAGGTCGTAATTGAGGTTCAGATCGGGGTCTTCAAACTCGGTCTCGGACCGGCTGAAGTTGTAGACAAAGTCGGTCCCGGTATTGAACGACAGGGCCTGGTTCTGGTTTTCCGACAGCAGGCCAAAGCCCAGACGCGTGACGGAGCGGAACCCTTCGTTCTCGTTGTTGCTAAACCCCTGACGCTGAACGTTTTCCAGGCGTTCCGAGATGGTGAAGGAGGCACTGATCCCTTCCTCGGCCCGCAACAGCCCACCGGCCCCCACCAGGGGGAGCGCGACAGGGACGATCACGATCGCCGCGGCCAGCGTCGCCTTACCCGATTGCAATGATTTCCGCCCCACCTGTCTGGTTCCTATTCGAACAGCCTGCGTTCTGGGACCAGAATGACATCCCCGTCCTGCAGGATGATATTCCGGTTGAATTCGGCCCCGTCAGACAGGGCGCGGTAGTTGATGGTGATGATGCTGGGGGTGCCGGTCACCGGATCGGTGCGGCGCAGCTGGATGCGTTTGGTGGCGGCAAAACGGGAAAACCCGCCGCTTTGGGCAATTGCCTGCAGGAAGGTGGTGCCAGCGGCCATCGGGCGCAGGCCGTCGCCGTTCACTTCACCGATGAAATAGACGTTGATCGCGTCAGGTCCGACCGCGGTCTCGCCCACACGGGGGATGGAGACCGAATTCACCGAGACAAATACCGTCGGGCTGGTGGCGAAATTGGGGGCAATGCCCGCGGCAATGTTCTGTTGCACCTGGGCGGCGGTGCGCCCGCCGGCCTGAACGGTGCCGGCAAAGGGGAAGTTGACCGTGCCATCGGGCAAAACCAGCAAGGAGCGGTTCAGCGAGGTGTCTTCAAGCACTTCAATGGCGAGCGTGTCCCCGGGCTGAATACGATAGACGTTTTGCGCGCTGGCGGATGTCGCTGCCAGCATCAGGCCCCACAGGGCGAAGATAAGATATTTCATACCGTGCCTCGGTTATTTTGGCGCATGACCAGACGTCATGCCTGCTTGGCCGCATTATTGCGTCAATTTTCCCGCCGCGCAAAGCCCAAGCAAGGCAGTTGGCGGCAAGCTGTTGCGCGGTTGTGCTTCTAAGGTCACTCAAAAGGGGCAGGCGGGCGGTAAAGCGCCGGTAAGGCCGGGTCCTGGTGCGGAATGTCCTGCATTTCTGACCCCCTGGCAGCAGTGCGCGGACAAAGCCGACGAACCAAGCGGGTAAAGCAATGTTCCCATTTGCGGTTTTGGGCAGCAGGGACTGTTTACGCTATTGTCCATCAAACAACGTAAGCGGAGGACGAATGATCTGGCTTGAAGGATTGAGCTATCTGGTAACCATACTTGGCTTCCCGGCAGCTATTTTTGTTATCGTTCGCGAAGAAAGGTTGAGGCGCGCAAATGAGGTAAGTGAACTGCATCGCAGTCTCTCCCAAGAGTACGACGGTTTTCTGAGGATGGTCATGGATAACTCTGACCTTCTGCTCATGAGTCAATCGCAGTTGCCGGAACCGGTTTCTCAAGAGCAATGCGAACGTATTGAAATCATATATAGAATGCTCCTCTCGTTGTTTGAGAAAGCCTTCATTATTCTCCACTCGGACGAGATGGACACCGAAGCGCGGCGGCGTTGGTCTTCGTGGGAAGACGATATTATCGAATGGTGCCAACGGGATCACTTCCGGCAGCTCTTGCCGAAACTGGTGGAAGGCGAAGACCCGCAGTTTCGCGCTTATATACTGCAACTTGGTCAGGAAGCAGAAGGCAGCGCAATGACCTGATGATCGCCCGTTACTGAGTTGCGGTGGACGGAGAATACAAAAACTTGTTCGAACGAGAGAGCCGCCATGCGCTGCACTGCATAGGCTCCGTAGATGAGGGCTCTTTCGAGATCCTTGGCGGCATCTGCATTTTGAATAGCGCGGGTCTAGCACCTGACGCGTAGGGGCATCCGAGCTGTCATGCTCGGAGTGTTTCGCGGCCTTTCCTGTCAGTTGGCCGCGAACACAGCCGAAACGCCTTAATTGTCGCTGGAGGCTTCCAGCTCGGCAATTTTTGCGCGGATTTCATCGACAAGCTCGGCAGACCCCAGCGGTCCCACCCGTTCGATGGCCTTGCGCATCTGCGCCAGCGCTTCGTCCTTGCGGCCCAGCTCCTTGTAGACCCGGCCCAGGTGGTATTGCACGGTGGCATCCTCGGGCAGACCGGCCGCAGCGGGTTCCAGATATTCCAGCGCGCCTTCGGTGTCGCCATTGCGGAACAGGATCCAGCCATAGGTGTCCATCAGCGCCGGTACTTCGGTGCCCTGCAGACGCCGCGCAATCAGCGTGGCGCGCTCCAGGCTCTCGGGGTCGGAGCGGAAGGTGGCCAGCAGGCTGGCGAGGTTATTGGCGACAATCACCGAGGCCGAGTTCTGCTCATAAAGCTGCGAATAGATCTCGATCGCGCCGTCGATGTCGCTCTGTTCCTGCAGATAGGACGCCTTGGCCCAGAGCAGGTTGCCCGATTGCGGATTGGCGGCAATGCCGTCGTTCAGCGTTTTCAGCACATCGTCACTGGCATCATCGATCATCTGCATCTTGGCCAGCTGCAGCCAGGCCAGATCGGCCCCCGGGGCTGCGGCAACCACGGCGGCCATGGTTTCCTTGGCGCCGCTGATGTCGCCGGTGGCGGCTTCGGTCAGGCCGAGGAAATAGGCGTAGGACAGATTGTCAGGGTTGTTGGCCACAAGCTCTTGCGCCAGATCGCGCGCGGCTTCGGGCTCGTTGTTTTGCAGCCGGGCCTGGATCAGCGCGATATCGGCGCCGCCGACCTGCTCCGGCGACGCAGCCAGCGCTTCGAGATAGGACATCACCGCATCAGCCCCGTCTTCGCGGCCCAGCAGGGCCACTTCGAGCCGTCTGGCCTGCGCCATGGCTTCGGGTGTCGCGATGTCTTCCAGCGCGTCGATCACCTGCCGCAGACGACCGCTATCCTTTTGTTCCAGATAGATATTTCCCAAAAGGGTCAGCACTTCGGTATTGGCCGACTGCAGGCGCAGCGAATCCAGCAGCGTGGCTTCTGCTGCTGTCAGCCGGTCTTCGGCGGCCAGGGCAGTGGCATAGCGCAGCGCCTCTTCGGGGGCATTGCCGGAGGCGTCATTGGCCAGCGACAAAAAGTCGAGCATCAGGGCCTTGTCGCCGGTGCGCTGATAGGCCTCTGCCATGATGGTCATGGCTTCCGAGTCCTCGGGGCTTTCGGCAAGCGCGGCGCGCATGGCGTTGATGGCACCTTCGGTGTCGTCATCCTCGACCATCCAGCGGGCCTGCATCTTCAGCGCGCCGACAACAGAGGGGTTATCGGTCAGGATCTGTTCGACCAGCCGCCGGGCGCCCACCTCATTGCCATTGGTGGCCAGCATGGTGGCCAGGGTCACCTTGATGGTGTCCATCTGTTCGGTGTCAGCATCTTCGGGGGCGTTGTCGACAATCCTCTGCATCTCGGCCAGGGCCACGTCGCGTTGCCCGTTGTCGAATTTCAGCGAGGCGTTGAGCGCGCGCAGATCCAGCGCATCGGGGTTGGCGGCCACGGCATTTTCCAGCTCGGTGGCGGCCTCGGCGCGTTTGTCGGTGGCCAGCAGGAACTGGATCAGGGTGACAAAGCTGCTGGTGTCGCCCGCGGGGGCGGCGGCGGCCTGGTCGCGCAGGAAGCTTTCGGCCTCATCGCCCTTGTCGCGGCTGATCAGGAAGCGCAGCAGGTTGGACTGGTGCCGGTCTTCGTCGGGGAAAGTCGCCACCATGCGGCGCAATTCGTCCTCGACCGCATCCTCATCGTTCAATGTGCCCAGAAGCCTGATCTTGGCGAAATAGAGGTCCACATCTTCCGGCGTGGCCTGGATGGATTTCTCGATCTGCGCCAGGGCCGCGTCATAGCGTTCGCTGACGGTGTAGCCGTCGATCAGGATCTGCCGCAGGATTTCATTGTCCGGGAACTCCGCCTCCAGCGCCTCGGCCTCGGCCAGCAGGCTCTGGCGCGCGGCCCGGTCTTCGGCCAGGGCCGCGTCGCGGTAGCGCGAGGCCAGATCGAGCAGCCGCACATTGGCGTCGTCAGAGGCCAGCCGGATCGCCTCACCGGTGTGGCGCTCAAACGCGTCCCAGTTCTTGATCATGAAGGCCATCTCGCCCAGCTTGACCTGGGCTTCGAGGTTGTTGGGGTCCTGTTCCGCCACCCGCAGGTAGTTCCGGAACGCCGGGCGCAGGCTGCCGTCCTCGTAGTTCAGACGGGCCAGTTCGAGCCGTGCATCGATGTGGGTTGCTTCTTGTTGAAGGGCATTGCGGAATTCGATCCGGGCGCGGGCTTCATCGCCTTCGGCCATCAGTTCGAGGCCACGCTGGTAGTGCCCTTCGGCACGTTCCGCATCCGATTCGCAGGCGATCAGCGCCATGCAGAGGGTCATAGAAAGGGTAAATTTCTTGAGCAACACGGGGTGGATACCTTCATTTTACAATAAACTGAGCCTGTCTAGCAGGCAAAAGGCCTCTGGTGCCAGTATTCATAACATGATCGTTAACAAACACTGAGGCCATTTTATGGAATTTACGACAGGGGGCTGACGCGGAAAAGAGCGTGGCAATTGCCACACTCTTCCCTGGAAATTATCAGCCGTATTCTGGCTTAGTAGCCGGTGCCGCGCAGCACGACGACAACCGTCTGCAACAGCACCTTGATGTCATTTTTCAGCGACATGGTGCGTTCATAGACAGCGTCGTATTTCGCCCGGTCACAGAAATGGCAGGCGTTGCGGTCCGAGATTTGCCACAGGCCGGTGATGCCGGGGCGCAGGCGGTAATAGCTCTGACCGGGGTAGAGCGATTGCTGGGACAGCATCATCGGGCGCGGGCCGACCAGTGACATCGAGCCCATGAGCACGTTGATCAGCTGCGGCAGCTCATCCAGCGACGTCTTGCGCAGGAAGCGTCCGATCCAGGTGACCCGGATATCATTCTTGAGCTTCTGCGTGGCATCCCACTCCGCCTTCAGCGCGGGATCCTTGCTCAGGTGGTTCTGCAACAGCGCATCGGCATTATGCACCATGGTGCGCATCTTGATGATGCGGAAAGCCTTGCCGTTCCGGCCAACGCGTAATTGCGTATAGAACGGGGCGCGCCCGTCCAGGGACACGAGCAGGGCCATCAGTGCGATCACGGGGACAACGACCACGGCGCTCAGCGCGACGAGGGTGACATCCACAAGACGCTTGAGGCCGCTGTCATAAGACAGGGGGGGCCGGGGCGTGGTCGTGATCTGTGGATAAGCAGCGGTTGTGGACCCCAACTTCATCTTCAACTGGGTGTCCGAGGTATCAAATGGCATCAAAAACTCCGATATATTGTCGGTACTTGGTTACACACGCGTGAAGCTCTGCAGCTTCGGGAATAGTCGTCGTTGGGCTCCTCAATACCTGAACCCTGTGTCACTTTAACGAAAATTTAGTAAAATGCTAGGCATCCCGCCGCTCACTGCTGCCGGAATAGGCGGAATTTGCACTTTTGACGTGCAGTCGCTGCATTGCGTGGCAAAAAAATATGACAGCTTGCAATCAAGGCGTGTATTTCGAATCAACAATACGGGTTTTTTCCGGGGCATTGTCTGGCGAATTTGGGCATTTCGCTCGAATCAACGCCGTTTGGGTCGGCCCTGCCCGATGAGAGGCAGCGACGAGGTGTATTCCCTATTGATGCCTCAATTCCTATATAGTCTGTTGTAAGCGCATCGATTTCGAGACAGACTCTGATCGTTGACGTAAGGGTTTTGTGCCGATACCGCTCGCGGTGTGTGGTTGTGTGTTGAAAAGTGGGATGTTTGAATGGCACGGGTGCAGGAAACCAACGCGCGGGTTGTCGGCGGACAGAACGAGAGCAGATTCTGAGATGACGGCAGCACTTTATACGTCTTTCTTTGGATTTTCGGAGCGGCCTTTCACGCTGCTGCCCGATCCTGATTTCCTGTTCTGGTCCGACAGTCACAAGCGCGCCTATTCCGTGCTGGAATACGGGATCGCGACACGTGCGCCGCTGACCCTGGTGACCGGCGAGATCGGCGCGGGCAAGACCACCCTGATCCAGCAGCTGCTGAGCGTGCTCGATGAAGACGTCACCATCGGGCTGATTTCCAATGCCCAGGGGGGCCGGGGTGAACTGCTGCGCTGGGTGCTTTACGCGCTGGGGATCGATGCCGGCGCGCAGGACGATTACATCACGCTCTTCAAGCGGTTCCAGGATTTCGTCATCGATGAATACAGCGATGGCCGCCATGTGGTGCTGGTCATCGACGAGGCGCAGAACCTCAGCATCGAGGCGCTCGAAGAGCTGCGCATGCTGACCAATATCAATTCCAACAAGGATGAGCTGTTGCAGCTTATTCTGGTGGGGCAGCCGGAACTGCGTGATATCGTGGCCAGCCCCTCGCTGATGCAGTTCGCCCAGCGGGTGACGGCGACCTATCACCTGAAACCGCTGAGCCTGCCGCAAACCAAGGAATACATCCGGCACCGGCTGATCCATGTGGGCGGCACCGGCACCGAGTTTTCGATCTATGCGATCAAGTGCATTTACGAGGAAAGCGGTGGCGTGCCCCGTCTGATCAACAAGCTGTGTGACCTGGCGCTGGTCTATGCGGCCAGCAGCGAAGACAGTGTTGTGGGGATCAATGTGATGCGGGAGCTGGTGGCGGATGGGCTGTTCATCAAGACCAGAGAGCATGACCATGGTGTCTACGTTCTGGAAAACCGTATCGACGAACCATTGAGCAAGGTGGCGGAATGATCCCGGATCTGAGATTTTATTTGCGGCTGTTGTCGCGCCGGTTCCCGGCGATGGCCTTTCTGATCGTGCTGGCCAGCTGTGTGGGGCTGGTGATGGCGCTGCGGCTGCCGACGACCTATTCGACCAGTGCGACGTTGCTGGTGGAATCCGCGCAGATCCCCGACGAGATGATCCGCTCCACCATCAATGTCGAGGCCGCCGAGCAGCTGGAGGTCATTCAGCGCCGGCTGATGACCCGTGCCAACCTGATCCAGGTGGCGCGCGACAACAATGTCTTTCCCAACCAGCGTCGCATGAACCCCGATGACGTGGTGTCCGAGATGCGCCGTAAGACCAAGGTGCGCCGCGCCAGTGGCCGCAACCGCGCCACGGTCATGACCATCAGTTTCGAGGGCCGCAGCCCGCAGGTCGTGGCCGCGGTGGTCAGCCAATATGTCACCATCGTGCTGGCCGCCAACAGCGATTTCCGGGAAGAGCGGACCGCCGGAACGCTGGATTTCTTCGAACAGGAAGTGGCCGCCCTGTCGGCCAGTCTGGATGAGCAGAGCGCCAAGATTGTGGCCTTCAAGAATGAGAACGTCGATGCGCTGCCGGAAAATCTGGAATTCCGGATGGGGCGGCGCGCGACCCTGCAGGACCGGATTTCCCGGATCCGCCGTGACATCGAGGCGATCGAGGCGCAAAAACTCAATATCCAGCGGGTTTACGAAAACACCGGGACGCTGACCGACAGCCGCCGCGTGAAACTGTCGCCGGAGGCGGCGCGGCTCAAGCGGCTGCAGGGGGAGTTGCGGGTGGCGCTGAGCGTCTATTCGGAAACCAACCCGAAGGTGAAGATCCTGCGCAATCAGATCGAGACCCTCACCGCCCAGATGCGCGCGGCCGGGGAGGCCATCGCCGAAGAGGGCGGTAGCCCGCTGGACGCGGTTCTGGAGGAGATGGACGGCGAGATTGCCGAGCTGGAGCTGCAGATCGAGGAAGCCAAGGCCGAGTTGGAAGAGCTGGCCGATGGGATTGCGCGCACCCCGGCGAACCGGATTTTGCTGGAGGCGATGGAGCGCGAACGCCGCAGCCTGCAGGGGCTTTATGGTGGCGCCGCACAGCGGTTGTCGCAGGCGCGTCTGGGTGAGCGGGTAGAGGTTTCTGCCCGCGGCGAACGCATCACCGTGCTGGAGCCTGCCACCGTGCCCAATACCCCGTCGGGGCCGAACCGCGCGGCGATCATGTCGTCGGGCGTGGCCGCGGGCATGGGGCTGGCGGGGGGGCTGTTCGTGCTGCTGGAACTGCTCAACCTGTCGATCCGCCGCCCCACCGACATCACCAAGGTGCTTGGCATCACGCCGCTGGCCACCCTGCCGCGGTTTGAATCGCAAGCCGACCGCCGCCGCCGCCGGACCCTGCAGCTGCTGACCCTGGCTGCGGTGATCGTGGCCGTGCCAACCTCGCTGTGGCTGGTGGATACCTATTACATGCCCCTTGATGTGCTTTTCGAGAAAGTCAGAGAACGTCTCTTCTGATGTGATGAAACCCCTGCGGATCCTTTTGGACAGCCGTTCTTGTGACATAAGCCAGGAGACTGGAATCGATGGAAAAACTGCAAAAAGCGCTTAGCAAGGCCCGCCGCGACCGGGGCGGTGCCTCTGCCGGCACCCCGCGCCGCCGCACGCCAAAGACCCTGTCGCCTGCGGCCCCGGCGCTGATCCGGCCGTTCCCGCCGGTCTGGGACGAACTGCAGCCGATCGAGCCCAATCCCGACACCCTGACCGCGCATCGGGTGATCACCCTCAACGCGCAGGCCGAGGCCAATCCTTTCGACATTCTGCGCACCAAGATTTTTCTGTTGATGCGGCAGAACGGCTGGACGCGCCTGGGGATCACCTCACCGGACAAGGGCTGTGGCAAGACCACGATCAGCTGTAACCTGGCGGTGGGTTTCAGCCGCCAGCAGGAAGTGCGCTCCATGCTCTTTGATCTGGATTTCAGACGGCCCGGGATCGCGTCGATCTTTGAACACCGTCCCGAGCACGATGTGCGCGCGCTGCTCACCGGAGAGGTCAGCGCCGCGGAGCAGATGGTCCGGTTGCGCACCAATGTGGCGATTTCCATGTCCAAGAACCCGGTGAGCGACCCGACACAGATCCTGCTGTCGCAGAAGGCGGTCTCGGTGATGGATGACATCCAGAAAGAATTCGAGCCGGACATCATGATCTATGATCTGCCGCCGATGCTGGTGACGGATGATGCGCGGGCGGTGCTGAAAAACGTGGATTGCGCGCTGATCATTTCGCGCGCCGAGCACACCAAGGTGTCGCAGCTGGATGTCTGCGAACGCGAGGTGGCCGAACATACCAACGTGCTAGGAGTGGTGTTGAACAGCTGTCGCCATCTGGAGTCTACCGAAGAATATTATGGGGATTACGCCTGAGGTCTCTGGCAATTTTCCCCATCGCGCGCCAATAAAGTGGCCATGACAGATTCACCCGCCCGCAAAGTACTCGTGACCGGCTCTGCCGGTTTCATCGGATTTCACCTCAGTACGCTGCTGCTGGAGCAGGGCTTCAGGGTGCATGGCTTTGACGGCATGACCGACTACTATGATGTGCGCCTGAAAGAGCGGCGTCATCAGATGCTGCTGCAGAACGAGGCCTTCAGCGCCACCACCGCCATGCTGGAAGAGGCCGATGTCTTTGCCGCGATGGCGGCGGAGTTCGAGCCGGATGTGATCGTGCATCTGGCAGGCCAAGCGGGGGTGCGGTATTCCCTGGAAAACCCGCGCGCCTATATCGACAGCAATGTGGTGGGCACCTTCAACGTGATGGAGGCGGCGCGCGCGCATCAGGTCAAACATCTGCTGATGGCCTCGACCTCCTCGGTCTACGGCGCCAATGAAGAGATGCCCTTTGCCGAGACCGACAAGGCCGACACGCCGATGACGATCTATGCGGCCACGAAAAAGGCCAATGAGGCGATGGGCCATTCCTATGCCCATCTTTACGATCTGCCCACCACCATGTTCCGCTTCTTCACGGTCTACGGGCCCTGGGGGCGGCCCGACATGGCGCTTTTCAAATTCACCGATGCGATCCTCAAGGGCAACCCCATCGACATCTACAACAATGGCGAGATGTTTCGCGATTTCACCTATGTCACCGATCTGGTGCGGGGCATCCGGTTGCTGATCGATGCGGTGCCGGCGCTGCCCGGGGCAGAGGCTGCGGCGGTGCCCGGCGACAACCTCAGCCCGGTGGCGCCGTTCCGGGTGGTGAACATCGGCAATTCCGACAAGGTGCGGCTGCTGGATTTCGTGGATGAGATCGAGCGCTGCCTGGGGCGCGAGGCCATCCGCAATTACATGCCGATGCAGATGGGCGATGTGCCCGCCACCTGGGCCAATGCCGATTTGCTGAAAAACCTCACAGGCTACAAGCCGCAGACGGATTTCCGCGATGGGATCGCGCAATTCGTGGCGTGGTTCCGCGACTATTACGACACCTGAAAAGGGCAGGGGCCATGCTGAAAGTTGAGGACGCGAAGATCGGCGTGATCGGTCTGGGCTATGTGGGGCTGCCGCTGGCTGTGGCCTTCGGGGCCCGCCACCCGGTGGTGGGGTTCGACATCAGTGCTGATCGGATTGCGGCCCTGAAGCAGGGCAAAGACACCACGTTAGAGACGGATCCGGCGGAGCTGGCTGCGGCGGCGCATTTGTCCTTTACCTCGGATCTGGCGGATCTGGCCGCGTGCAATGTCTATATCGTGACCGTACCGACACCGGTGGATGGGGTGAAACGCCCCGACCTCGGACCGCTCATCGCCGCCTCGGAAACCGTGGGGCAGGTCATCGGGGCGGGGGATGTGGTGATCTATGAAAGCACCGTCTATCCCGGCGCCACAGAGGACGACTGCATTCCCATTGTCGAGCGGCTGTCGGGCCTCAGGGTCAACGCGGATTTCTTTGCCGGCTATTCGCCCGAACGCATCAACCCCGGCGACCGCGCCCACCGGCTGGCCGACATCCGCAAGGTCACTGCCGGCTCCACCCCGGCGGCGGCAGAGTTCATCGATGCGCTTTACGGGCGCATCATCACCGCGGGCACCCATCTGGCCCCCACGATCAAGGTGGCCGAGGCCGCCAAGGTCATCGAGAACACCCAGCGGGATGTGAACATCGCGCTGATCAACGAGTTGGCGATGATCTTTGAACGCATGGGCCTCGATACGCTGGATGTGCTGGAAGCGGCGGGCACCAAGTGGAATTTCCAGCCCTTCCGCCCCGGTCTGGTAGGGGGGCACTGCATTGGCGTCGATCCCTATTACCTGACGCATAAGGCGCAGATGCTGGGCTATGACCCGCAGATGGTGCTGGCCGGGCGCCGCATCAACGACGGTATGGGCGCGTGGATGGCGAGGCTGCTGATCCGCGCGATGATCGACCGCGATCTGAAGATCAAGGGCGCGCGGGTGCTGGTGCTGGGGCTGGCCTTCAAGGAGGACGTGCCCGATCTGCGCAACACCCGCGTGGTGGATATCGTCACCGAGCTGGCGGATTTCGGCGTGCATGTCGATGTGCATGACCCGATGGTGGACCCTGCCGAGGCGCGCGCGCAGCTCGGGTTAGAGACGGTTGAGCCGCAGGAAGGCGCCTATGACGCGGTGGTGCTGGCCGTGCCCCATGCGACGCTCCGGGCAGGGGGGCTGGACGCACTGCTGCCGCTGATGGCGGGGCAACCGCTGATCCTGGACGTCAAAGGCGTCCTGCCGCGCGACCCGGATATCCTGCGGGTCTGACCTTTCAGGAGGCCTTGTCCGAGTGTTGCGGACCCACCGCATATTGGGCGAGGGCGGCATAAAGCTTGTCGGCCTGTGCCAGCAGCGCAGGGTCAAAGGCATCGCGGTCCGTGACATCCGGCGTATCGCGGAAATAGCTGGCGAAATCGACTTCTCCGGTCTCGATCTGCAGCCCCTTGCAGAGCGCCTGCATGGTCGCATCGGGTGTCTGGCGCAGATCGTCCTGGGCCAGGATATGGCATTGCGCCACATGAGCCTGCACCTGGACAAAGGCGGCGATCCAATAGGCCAGCCAGTAATCCGGCGTGCGCGGGTCGTAAGCGCCGGGATCGAAGCCGTCAAACCCGATGGGCCTGTGCAGCTGACCAAATTCCAGATGGCCGATGTCGCGCATGTAGCGGCGCACGAAATCATCCTCTGCCTGCAGCGTCAGGAAATTCTCATGCTGGCGCAGCAATGAGGCCGCATGGGCGGCGGGGTTGCGCAGCAGCACCACGATGCCGCAATCGGGAAACATCTCCGGCAGCAGCTGCAACCGCGCGATATTGGCGTTGTTCTTGGACAGATACCGACCCTTCCCGCCACCGCGCAGCACCGCCATCTTGCGGAACATGCGGCGGAACACGCCCGCGGCCTCGGCCTTGGCATCCTCTGGCGTCCAGAGGGGGATGCGGTCACTTTTGTACTTGCCCGGCCAGTAGAGCATCCAGAAGATCTCATCAAAGGCTTCGGGGCTGTCGAGATCGATGCTGAGCCCGTCGCCATGGGCGCGCTTTTGCCGCGCGACCTCGCGTTTGAGCGGCGCGCTGAGGCGGCTCCAGAGCAGCGGCGCTGTGGCAAAGGGCATGTCGCGATAGGTATGGGTGACCATACCCGGCAGATCGTGCAGCGCGTTGAGCACCGCCGTGGTGCCGCCCCGCGCCAGCGAAGTCACCAGCACCGGGGGCTGATCCGCGACGCCTTTGATCTTGCGCCCCAGAAACATGTCTTCGAGCCGGATCGCGAATTTCTGGATGCCGGGCCCGGAAAAGGCCAGCATGTGCAGGAACCGGTCCCCGCTGCCATAGCCGGTCTGCGGTTTATCCGGATCTTTGCGCTTGAACAGCCAGACCAGCACGATCAGCGCCACGCTGACGCCGATGATGTAATCGAGCCGCAGCATCAGATCGAAGACAGCGGCAGAAGGGGAGAGCCCGGCGAATTCGGCGAGATAGATCGGCAGGGCGGCGGCCGCGAGACAGGCCACGAGCCGCCAGGCGATGGCGCCGCTGCCCACGATCAGGGCGATGCCCGCCTTGCGCACAGCCGCTTCCTTCTCGTCATCCGAGAGGCCGCTGTCCAGCATCGCGGAGAGCCCGGTGTTGGCCTGGGCGATGGCGCGTTGCGCCGCCCCGACAATGCCCGTGCCGTAAATCCCGGCCGCAAACCCGAAGACGGCGACCAGGGAGACCAGAAATGCGGTCATTCGTTCTCGGTGCCGGGCGCGGGTTCAGCCCCGTCACGTTTTTTGCGCATCATCCGCTTGATCGGGTACCACAGGAAGCCGACCACAAGCAGCAGGATGCCGCCGATGATCGCGATCAGGATGCCGATGGCACCCAGACCCGCCCCGGGGCCGATATAGGCAAAGGCCGGGGTGGCCATGCAGAGGGCGGTCAGGAAAAAGGCAAGAAATCTCATTGGGGTACCCTTTCAATAATCAATTACATGTGGCTGCACGTGTCTCGAAGAATGCAGCATCCATATCCGCTGGCAGCAGCTTTGTCATGAAGATCCGGCCGTTTATCTCATCCGAGATCCTGTTGCTGTAGCGCCAGGCCAGTTGTCCGTCCGGCAGATATTCGAGCGCGCGGCCCTCACCGCTGGAGGTCACCAGGATATTGCCGTTGGGCAGGCGCTGGTGCACGCCCATGATGTTGGTGAAGAACCCGTCCGGGCCCTCCCCGTTCAGCGCCACGCTGGCCTCCCCGGTGCGGGCATTGACCTCCACCACCCGGCTGGCGGGCGGGATCGGTTCGGTGGAGGGCGTCAGATTGCGGTTGTCGAAGATGGAGATGCGGTCGCCGGGCATGAAATCGGGGTCGTGATGGCGCAGAACCTGCCCGGTAGAGACGAATTTCATCTCCAGCGTGTCGGGATCGAAGACCGCAATCGTGTTGATGTTGCGCAGGGAGACCATGATGTCGCCGGGCGCGAAAACGCTCGACGCCATGCCTTGCGGAAAGATGTCCACATCGTTGAGGTGCAGCGTGTCGCCGCGCACCACGGTGCGGCCATTGGACAGGGTCGACATGAACAAGAGCCCCTCGAGCCCATTGCGCAGGAAGACATCGATCATCGAGATTTCGCGCAGCACCTCGCCGTCATCCGACACCTCCTGCAATGTCCAGGAGCGCAGGGGGGCGGCGTGGTTCTGGTATCCGGTCGGACCCTGCTGCACGTAGCGTTCGGCGGCCACCCAGGTGGCGCCCTGATCGGAATAATGCACGGCGTGATGCCCGAGGTTGTCGAGCTTCCAGGAGACCGCGCCGCAGACATCCATGCGGAAGGAGCTCAGATGTTCGAAATTCGCCACGATGCTGGCATCCGGCAGGATGTCGACCCCATGCAGATACATGCCACTGTCGCCCTTGGGGCGCCGATCTTCGGGGAAATTGCCTGTGCTGCCCGGCCAGACCTCTGACCACACAGGCCGCCATTCGTGGATCGTCTGCCCGCTTCTGTCGATGATCCGCACGGCGGTATCGCGGTCCTGCACGATTTCCGCGACCATCAGCAGCCCCGGTGCGAGGCGATCCGGCAGCAGCGATTCAACGGGGGTGTCGTAGCGGACGTTGCTGGCCACGAGGATCTGATCGCTGGGCGCCAACAGTTCCTTGATCTGTTCTGTGGCGCTTCTGATTTGCGGCATCGGGAAGAGGCGATGTTTTTGCGCCATAACGCCGTAGGTAAAGGCGAGTCCGAGCACGACAACCACCGCGCAAATGCGGAAAATCAGCAAAGAGGCATCTGGTTTGCGGGTCATTTGGGGGAATCAGTTTCTGTTAACGAAAAGCTCTTGGCTTGCGGACCATAAGATGGGCGTATTGTAACAAGCCAGCCCTGCGGCGAGAAAAAACCCGCTTGTGGTAAACTGTCGCTGATTGTTGAGCACTTACGGTCGCGAAATCCGCTTATCTGCCTCTCATGATGCAGTTCAAAGACCGAAATGGACGCTGGCAGGAAAGGCCAAATGCCCGCGATTTTGGTCCAAAGGGGGTGAGGCCCTGTGCCGCCATCAAAGCGGGATTATTAAAAGTCAGCGTGATTTATTTGCATAACTATCCTTATCCAGTCTCGTTTCATGTAGCTGCAGAGGTCAAATATCACCTGCAAGCAAAGCAGAAGTGCCACTCTCGTCTGCAATGAGAACAGACAGCGAGAGCAGATATGACATGGGTGACGATGAGCGAGCGGGATTTGAAACGCATTGAGTTTCTGGCGCAGTTGCGATGGATCAGCGGAGCCTTGCGGCAGTGGTCCTTTACAGGCCCAATGATCCCCCCTACGTAAGGGACCTCATGGGATCCGGGCACTGTCACGATGATCGATAGTTTTCAAACAAACGTTAACAGCGAAAAAAGCGAAATGCTCAAACGGCTTTTGCGTGAAAACCTGCGCTCTCAATCTTTGAGCTATGGTGTGGCGATTGTTGCCATGATCGTGATTGCGGTTACGACGGCACTCACCGCCTGGATTATGAAAGATATCATTGATTCCATGGTGCAATCAGGCGACCGCAATAAAGTTTTTGCCATTGCCGGTGCCGTTGCCCTGATCTTCACGGTGAAGGGCCTTGCAGGCTATGTGCAGGTCGTTGCGCTGAGCCGCGCAGGCAACCGGATTGTCGCCGACCAACAACGCAGGCTTTATGACCGTCTGCTCGAACATGGTGTGGCGTTTTTCAATACGCTCGATACCTCCAACATCCTGATGCGGGTCACTGCTTCGGCACATGCTGCGCGTACTGTAATTGATACTCTGATCACGGGATTTGTGCGCGATCTACTCACGTTGATCGGACTGATTATCGTCATGATATATCAGCAGCCAACCCTGTCGTTCTTTTCGCTGATTTTCGGGCCACTTGCGATCCTTGGCGTGCGTCAGATCCTCAAACGGGTGCAAGGTATTGTTGAGGCTAATATGGTCTCTGCCGCTGAGATCATCAGGGTGCTACAGGAAACCTCAACGGGCATCCGCGTGGTCAAAGCTTTTGCTTTGGAAAAGCATATGGCCGCTCGGATGAACACGGCCGTTACGACTGTCGAAAGCCGCTCGAATGCGATGGCGCGCCTCTCCGGAGCTACCAGCCCGCTAATGGAGACGCTTTCAGGCTTTGCGATTGCCTCTGTCGTAGCTTTGAGCACGGTCAGTATCTTCGGTGATGCTGCGACATCTCCGGGTGAGTTGATGTCATTTGTGACGGCACTTTTGATGGCCTATGATCCGGCAAAACGGCTTGCCCGAATGCGCGTTGGGATTCAGGCGGGCCTCGTTGGTGTCGGATTGATGTATCAGATCCTGGATACTCCGATTGCGGTGAGTGAAGAGGCCGATGCGCGCGATCTGCCGGAAGGTCCGGGCAAAATTATCTTTAACAAAGTCAGCTTCAATTATGAGGATAACAAATCCCTGTTGCGCAATCTCGACGTGACCTTCGAGGCGGGCAAGACGACAGCGCTGGTGGGGCCGTCCGGTGGCGGGAAATCCACGATTATCAACCTGATCCTGCGCCTTTACGATCCCGTACAGGGGCAAATCGAGATCGATGGCTTTGATCTCCGGCAGGCCACCTTTGCCTCCCTGCGGGACAAGATAGCTTTTGTGGGTCAGGAAACCTTTCTGTTTGCAGGTTCGCTCAAGCAGAACATTGCAATGGGTCGGGCGAATGCCACAAACGACGAGATCATCGCGGCGGCCAAGGCCGCTAATGCACATGACTTCATTCAGAGCATGCCGCAGCAATATGACAGTGATGTGGGCGAAAATGGTGGCAACCTGTCGGGCGGTCAACGCCAACGTATTGCAATCGCCCGCGCGATCCTGCGCGACAGTCCCATTCTTATCATGGATGAGGCAACAAGTGCGCTCGATTCAGAATCCGAATTCCTTGTGAATGAAGCGCTGCAGAAGCTGTCCAAGGGACGCACCACGATTGTGATCGCTCATAGGCTGTCTACCATTCTGAATGCAGATAAGATCGTTGTGATCAAGGACGGCGAAGTTGCGGAACAAGGCACGCAAGGCGAGCTGCTTTCGCAAAATGGCTTGTTCCAGACACTTTACGACAGGCAGTTTAGCTCCGGACCAGCCACTCTGGGCTGAGATCAGGCTGTGCCCAGAAATATCCTGTTCTGAAGTCGGGATGTGATCTGCGATGCGCAGCATGGTATCAGGCGCAAGCGCGATTTTACAAAGAGCCGGTAAAGCTGCGGACAATCACTTTGAAAGCTGAAGGTCGTTTGCTTCCATCAATGCTTCATCTGCGGCAGGTTCTGACAATGCTCCAAGCAGTAAAGAAGATATCTTGGCTGCATCTTGATCCAACCAAAGCGGTGATTTCTTTAGGAACGGAAACCCGAGAAACAAAACCGAATAGTAAGCAAGGGCATAGGCAGTCCCCTGTCGCGCAGCCACCATCAGAACGAAGTTTACCAAGTCGGTACGACTAAGCTTATCGATCGACAGAATGACGTTCGCCTTCGCCTTTTTAAGGCGTGAATCATCCAAGACAATCACGTGCCGTGCAACGTCTCGCAATTCCGGATCACTCAATTTGCCCAAGCATTCAGCAAGACGGTGCACGCCAAGCGTCTCTGCGTGCGAATACCCTCGCCGTAAGATCCATGCGGTCAAACCAATTTCGCCCCGCCGCACTGTGCGCTTCTTTTTGTTGGTGAGGGGAAAAGATGCCCAAAACTCGATGAATTTCGGGTCCTGTACAATTTTTTGACCAAGGCTTAACGCAAACGAGCAGTAGTGAAAATTCTTGTGATCAGTTCGATAGTCAAAGCTCAATTCACGGAAGTGGTCGGGGTCAACACGGGGTATCCCATAGTTTGAAACAGCGCCGGCAAACTCAACGCCAAGGTCATCAACGTCAGCCAACCAGTCCGTTTTGGAACTGACGGGAAACCAAACAGAGTCGTTGAGTAGAACCAACTGCTTGATTGCTGCCACATCATTACGCATCGACAGAATGCCGTCACGATACCCTCCGAAATCGTATCCATAATTCGGGCGTTCGATGTACATGTGGCACTTTGGAAGAACCGCAACTTTTTGTCCTGGATTCAAAGGTAAATTTGACACCACCGTCACTGCGAAACCCTTGGAAGCCAGATAGTCGAGGGTTCTGAAGTGCCCAGGCTGTAGCCCGTTTTTTGGGAAAATTAGATATACCGCCCGTTTGTCCGTTGTGTCCTGCAGACCAGACAAGATCGTTTTTTTGTGCGCTAAAAAGCGATCATAATAGAAGGTACCAAAGAGGAAATTTGTGGTGTCCGCTGGCCACTCTAACAAGTGGTTTCCCAAACGCTTCAGCTCCCGTCGGATTTTCCACCATTGCGGCATACCCCAAACTCCTAAAACACTTTCCGACCAGGCCCCAATCGTGGGTTATTTCGTTCTCTTGTGAGTTGAACGAGTACTGTTTGCAAGAGCAAGGCGACCGAAAGGGCGGGCCAGAAAACTTTGGCGGTGCGCAATCTTGCGTCGAGCCTCTGCAGATAGCGTAAAACAGAGCCGCTTTGCCAAATATCAACAGCTATTGGCAACTTGAGCTTGTCGATGGCAGCTCCTATTAGGGTCCATACCTACACCTACCGGTTGATCCGCGCTGCGATCAGAAAGGAACCTTTTGTGTCTCTGAAAAAACGTATCACCGCGATGTTTGCGCCCGAACCGGCACCCGAACCAGCCCCTGCAAAAAACACTGAGCTTTTCGCTCTCTTCGAGTTTGGTGACGGTGGTGAGTTCGACTACCAGGCCTACAGAGCAGCTCAAGTCACCAAAGCACAATCTGATACGGGTGACGTCTGGGCGGATCCCAAAACGTTAGATGTGATCGCTGATTATGCGCGCGCGAAGATCCCAAACCTGTCGTTCTTACTGTGCCACGGAAGCAAAGCAGGTATGGAATCCAGACATTTGGCTGCACGGCTTGGCTGCGAAGGAATAGGGACTGACATATCGCCACCGCAAGCCGCACAAGGTGTTGTGGAATGGGACTTCCACGAGAAAAATGACGAATGGAAAGGACGTGCGTCCCTTGTCTATACAAACGCGCTTGATCACGCGTATGATCCCAAAAAAGCGATTGATGCTTGGGTGGACCAGCTCGCACCCGAGGGTTTGATCTTTATCGAACATACGATGCTGCACGCGCCCGAAGGCTCCAGCGCGTCCGATCCGTTCGGGGCTCATCCACTGATCATGCCTTACCTGATCCTCGATTGGGGCCAAGGCAAATATTGTGTCCGTGATGTGATTAAACCCGAACACAAGAAACCACATTGGAAGCCAGTAGAAGGTGAAAGGCCAGACACCGACTTGGATATCTGGGTTTTTGTGATAGCTCGCAACACCTAACACGAGCAAAGCGACGCTCTTTGCTTTATTTTTAAGGCTTGGCAGACGTCCTGAGCTTCGGTTGCAAATACTCTTTTGCCTCTTCGAGCGCTTCCTTCGAAGCAGGCGTTTTCAGCCGCTCAAGAATACTTAAGGAAATCCGCGAGGCCTCTGGATGCAGCCAAAGCGGTGATTTTTTTAAGAAAGGGAATTTCTCTTCGATCACGGTAAATTCGGGGAGCGCATATCCAGTTCCCTGACGGGTAACGCCAGTCAGAATGAATGAAATTAGCTCTTCTCGGCTAAGTGTCTCAAGTACAGGAAGGAGCTGTTTCTTGAGCTTGCTCAGTTGGATGTCCTCGGGGATCATCAGGTTGGTAGCAACCTGCAACAGCCTTTCTGTATCCAGATCAGCGAGCTTCGCGTGCAGGTTTGTAACATTGAGCGTGCTGGCGTGGGAGTAACCCTTGCGAAGCGCCCAGGCCGATAAACCTAATTCACCGCGCCGAATTGTCTTCCTTTTGTCATTTGACAGTGGAAACCACTTCCAGAACCTCAAGAAAGAGCGATCCCGTAACACGTTCGAACTGAACGCCAGTGCGAAGGAGCAGTAATGAAAGCCTTTCCGTTCAGTTCTGTAGTCAAACTCAAGATCCCGGAATTTCTCCGCCGGTTGGCTATCGATGCCATAATTTGACACTGCGCCGACCATATCACGGTCAAGCTGGTCCACTTGATCTAGCCAATCGATGTCATCCGTGATGGGAAACCATACAGAGTCATTCAGCAAAATCAGCTGGTCCATCTCTGCCAACCGGGCTTGATAGGCCAGAATACCGTCGCGATAACCACCAAAATCATAGCCAAAATTGGGTCGCTGAATCAAACGCTCACAATGGTGAAGCAGCATTTCTCGGTCTTCAGGACTAATCGGCGCGTTGCAGACAACTGTAACGCTCCGACCTTTGTCAATGAGGTACCTTAGAGTACGCACGTGCGACTTCAGAACACCAAATTGGGGAAATATCAGGTAAATCGCGGATTTCGAGGACGGCATCTGCTGGCCATCAAATATCTGTCTGTCCCTTGACAGAATGTAATCATAATACCGCGCTGCTAAAAAAACTTCGTATATGACAACAGGAATATGTCCGATCTGTCGTCCCAGGCGATTGAGTTCCCGCTTTATTTTCCACCACTTTGCCACGGGGATTTTCCGCTCTTACGTTGCTTGCTTCCAAATATCCGCCAGTTCGCGAACAAGCATATATCTGATTCAACCGACGTTTATCCGGTTCGCTCTACAATCAACAGTAGGTAGCAAATCAAAAGTGGATTTCTGCCAACGCAAGACCGCAGTTGCTTGGCCGTTGTGCCCTCACCCAGCAGGTTTGAGCGGATTTGGGTTTTTGGTTGGCGCCGCAATGCCCATCCACTAGTACTTAAGGTAGAAGCGGCCCAGAATACACATGTAACGGGTGAACTTCAGTCAATGATATAAGTTCGAGCAGCAAGCAAAATCACCCTATGTTGACCCCCGACACTTCGACTGCGTCTAATCTGTGGTCCCGTTTCCAAGGCATTCTTCAGCCGGAGCTGGGTTATGTGCTTGTGACCCTTCTGGCATTCAGTGCTTTCACCGCGCAATTTCTATCCCTGAAAGAACTCGGGGTTGTTTGGCTATGTGGCGCGACCCCGTTCGCGGTTGCATTGTGCCTGATCGCTCCCGGCCCACGTAGCACGTCGGTGATCACATCTGTTCGAATAGTGGCTTGTACGATCGCTGTCGTTATGGCGCTGTACTCAGCTGTTGCAACGATCACCTACCCGGCAAAAGTGAACGCTGACTTTGACCTGGCGTTGTTGCTGGTGTTTCTGAGCGTGCCCGTCAGCTTGGTTTCAGCCGTCGTCAGTTTCTGGCGTCCTGCTTTTGTTTTCGTCCCGTCTGTACTGGTGCTCCAGCAAAAGGCCATCGCCTCAACCATGTTTGGGTTCGAAATTTCATTCACTGACTACATTCCAGTGCTCGAAATGGGTGTTTTTCTCGGACTTGCTCTGATGTTGCTCGGCCCGGGATTGGTTCAGCGACTTGGCCCGCTGTCGCGGATGTTGCGGAACTGCGATCTTGAATATGCGATGGTCCTGGCATTCATGGCTGCGGTGAGTGCGCATTTTTCCAACTACTTCTACTCTGGTTTGCAGAAAGTTATTCTCGAGGGCGGGCCCTTCCTTTGGGTTCTCCACAATCCGACACATATTCTTGGCGCAAACGCTTATTTATCCGGATTCCTACCGACAGGGACGAACGCAGAGCTTTCCGCTTTCGCTTTGTATAGCTTGGAAATCTTCAGGCCTGTTTTGAACGCAACAATTTTGGTTGGGCAGTTAGGCGCGCTTGTTTTTGTTGCGCGTCGCAGCATGCTGATCGCAGCGACGCTCTTTTACGACATCACGCATGTTGCGATCTTTTTTGCTAGCGGGATCATGTTTTGGAAGTGGGTTGCCCTCAACACGGCACTTGTCGCCGCAATGCGTCATCTGCCAAAAATGGCAGAGCGCCGGACTGCGGTGATCATGTCTTGCATGATCGTACTGTTGGCACCAGAAGCGTTCAACATTGTTCGGCTGGGGTGGTACGATACCCCCGCTCTGACCCGCACCGAAGTTATCGCTGTGACCAAAGATGGTAACGAATACGAAGTGCCTTCGAATTTCTTTGGTTCGTACTCTGTTACCGCAGCTCAGCACCGCCTGGGGCGAACTGCCACAGAGCATTTCCCAACTGTGACATTGGGGACCACGCAGCAAGAAGACATCTTTCACCAGGCTCATTCGGACTGCACATTTCCCGAAACCCCTTCCACTCCCTTCCAGCGCGACAAAGCGTGGATCACCAATCTGGTTCAAACGACACACACGTATGCCGCACAGCAAGCGTCTGACGATGGCCTGTATCGTTACGATCTGTTTCCACACCACATTTGGTCGAATCCGTGGATGTTTAAAGACTTCGCAAAGGTTGATCCAAACACCATCGATTTCTACATCTATCGAACTATATCTAGCTGCATAGCGCTTGACCGTGGGATGCCACTTGAGGACGTGCGCTTTGTGAGTGAATTCAAGGTCCCTGCTGTCACGCTCGATTGACAAACAAAGAGTAAAACTGGACATGACACAAGGTATTCAAATTGTGTACGACGGAGATTGTCCGTTTTGTTCGCAATACGTAACAATGACCCATTTGCGCCAGGCTGTTGGCCCGGTCGAGTTGATCGATGCCCGTTCGGAACATCCATTGGTTCAGGAGGTAAAAGCACTGAATGTAGATCTGAACGAAGGTATGCTGGCGCGTTATGGCGGGCGTGACTACTTTGGCGCAGATTGTATGAATTTGCTGGCACTTCTGTCGAACAGAGAGACCGTTGGCGGGCGCGCGATCAGTTGGGTCTTCTCCAACGAAAAAATTGCCCGTGCCCTGTATCCACTTCTGCGGACCGGTCGCAATGCAACACTGCGCCTGATGGGCCGTGCAAAGATTACCTAGAGAATAGTGATATTTGAGTGACAACACCGTGCTTACTCGCTAGGCATGGGCGAAATTTAGCTCTGGGCGACGACGCGCAAAATAGAATGCAAAAAACCTCGATCGCTGTGTATTCATGTTTCTTCGGTGACCCAGAACCCTACAATGTCGGGTCGTTGGGCAATGGCCAAGGTTACGATCGAATTCTGTTCACAGATCGTAAAGACATACAGCCTGACGGAGTTGAAATCCGGCATCGCTCGGCAGTTGCACTCGGACCAATGTTTGAATCGCGCCGCGCAAAGATACTACCGCATCGTGAATTGCCCGAATATGACTGGGCGATATATGTCGACAACCGCGCGTCTTTGCAGTGCGCGCCGGCAGATCTGATCCAGAAATTAGGCGGAGATAAAGCAAAGCCTGGTCGCTATGTGTTTCGCCACCTTGATCGTGAAATGGTACGAGACGAACTGGATGAATGTTTTCGCATGGGCCATTTGAGCGAGGACCAGTGGTCAGCCCTGGATGACCTTTTTACGCGGGCGAAGCTCTCGACCGATCTCAAGCTGACGCACAATGCGATCCTGATTTACAAGGCCGGAGACAGCGCAACGGAGAAAATGTCAGAACTCTGGTTCGATCTGTTTCTTCACTACAGCAAACGCGATCAGCTCACGATGCAAGTGGCCGAACACCTGACAGGAAGCCCTGCAATTCGCATGGACGGCAAGCTGGGCGATATTGCTGAATGGCCGGTCTATTGGCCAGAGCAACGGGCAGACAGCATGCAAGTCTTACCCGTGGAAAACCCATACCCAAAATACTCGCTGGCCAGGCTAAAATTTGATCGTATGCAGCAACGCAAGCAAGATGCAATTGCTGCAAGGCGCTCTCGCAGAACGTGAGAGATTGAATATTGCCGATCCAACGGCCATAGCAACCAAGAGGCAGTGCGCCTCACAAATCAGAGGGGTGTGGTATGTGTGGATTGCTGGCAGTGCTTGGCCTTCCCAAGGGAAGTAAAATTTCCCGAAATCATATCGAAGTTGCGCGCGATATCATGGCGAAACGGGGTCCCGATGCCGCCTCTTTGATCGAAATTGATGCGCCCAACGACAAAACCCATTTTCTGGCACACCGCCGCCTGTCGATTCAGGATCTGAGCGCGCAGGCGCAGCAACCGATGACCTCTGCCTCGGGGTTATGCTCCATCGTGTATAACGGTGAAGTTTATAACACCAAAGCGCTCCGCGACGCCTTGGAAGGTCATGGTATCAAATGCCGTACAACATCTGATACAGAGCTGATCCTTGAGGGCTATGAGCTCTGGGGATCCTCCGTTGTCGAAAAACTGAACGGTATGTTTGCGTTCCTGATCTGGGATAAGCGTTCCAACACGGCTTTTCTTGCCAGAGATCGCGTGGGCATAAAGCCGCTCTATGTTGCGCGCACACCCGGAGGGTTGGCATGCGCATCCGATTTGCGTGCCTTGCGCGCGCTCGGATTTGGCACAGAAATAAATAAAGAGGCTCAGGCGCAATACCTGATGCTTGGGTACGTACCTGCTCCCAATTCCATTTGGGAAGGCATCGAAAAAGTGGACGCCGGAACGACCCTGACATGGTCTCAGGATGGTACTGTCGCGGAACACACATATTGGTCGGCACCTGAAGACACCGACTATGAAAGTAGCAAGCCACCGCTCAGCGATCTGATCGATACCGTGGTCGAAGAGCATCTCTTGTCAGATGTACCCGTCGGTCTGTTCCTTTCCGGTGGGATGGATTCCAGCATCGTGGCGGCTTCGGTTGCAAATCTTGGCTCCGAACAGGCCAAGAATATGACAGCCTTGACCATCGCCTACCCAGGCAACGCGGCATCAGATGAAGCGCCGGTCGCTCAAAGAACCGCTGACATGCTGAACCTGGATTTCAAGGTACTGTCGCTCAACTCAGCAGCTGATCACAGCTATGAAAAATCCGTTGCCGCGTTGGATGAGCCCCTGGCATATAATGCTGTTGTCAGCCAATCAGCGATTTCAGAACTTGCCGCACAATCTGGCCTCAAAGTGGTTTTATCCGGCGACGGTGGAGACGAAGTTTTTGGCGGCTATCGCTGGCACGAATTTGCGCGAGCCAGCGATTTCACGCTGACACCACAACGCGGTTTTAAAAATTGGCTGAAACGCCTGAAGGGCAAAAATCGGATCGCGCTTCATGAAGCTGCGCTTGGAGATGCAACGCGGAAATTATCGGACATGTCCCTGCACGCCTTTCGCGTGTTTCCGGCCCTGCGTCCTGACCATGTAGCACAATTAATGAACGGGATGTCCAAATCCTTATGTGAGGATCTTCTGACTTCAACGCTCGGGCGATACGATGCACCCGGTTTGCCATGGAAAAGGCGCATGCAACGCGTTGATCTCTACACCTTCTGTCAAGACGTTGTACTGCCGAAAGTTGACCGTGCAGGGATGGCGTATAGTGTCGAGGCGCGCCCTCCGATGCTGGATCACCGCATCATTGAATGGGGCCTGTCGCATCCTGAAACAGATGATTTTGATGCACACCCCAAGAATGTCCTGCGCAAGATCGTGCGTGATCGTGGTTTGGGGTTTCTCCTGGATGAACCCAAGCGCGGCTTTAGCCTGAAACTAGGTACCGGACCGGATCCAGATTCCGTCGTTGAGAGCATTGACCGAAGTCGTGAAGCTTTGGGAATTTCCAGCAATTGGCGCAATACTCTGCATGACAAGACCGAACTGTTATCGATCAAGATGGACACCATGTATTTCCTGTCACTTTGGGAACAGTCTCTCAATCACGACCCATTGGTAGTCACATGATGCATCCACTTCAACACCTTGATGACCTGGACCTGGTGTCAAACCGACAACCCGATCCCGAAGCGTTGACCCTCTGCGCAATCGGCCGCAATGAGATGTATTTTCTTCCCAGTTTTTTGGAACACTATCGCAAGCTTGGCATTGAGCAATTTGCGATCTTGAATGACCGTTCTGATGACGGAACAAAGGAATATCTGCTGGCGCAGCCGGACGTGGTTTTGTTCGAAAGCAAATACACCTACGGAGACACTGTAGATCTGCCGGAAGATCTTGTCGCGAGAATTCCAAACCAGCGCATCTTGTATGTCTGGCGCACTGCTTTGTTTAACAGGTTTGCCAAGGGGAAGTGGGCTGTCCAACTTGATCTGGATGAATTCATCCACTTGCCACAAGGTTATACTTTTCAGGATGTTGGTCGCAAATTGGATGCTGCCGGTGCCCGCGTGGCGTATGGGCTCATGTTGGATGTGTATCCTAAGAATATCTCTGTTTTGTCATCTCAATCGAAGGACAAGGAAGTCGATCCAGGGGCGGATTGGTATTTTGACGGGGAACCCCACCTAAAACTGCAGGAAAATCAGCCCCCAAGCGTCGTGCATCCCGGCGCCCGCGCACGGTTGTTCAAGACTTATGGCACGACGCGGTTGTATGAGAGTCTTGGTTTCCCCGTGCCTCAGTACAAAAACTGGCGCCGCCGAATGCGTGCGACACGGTTTGGCACGAAAATCCCCGCATATAACGTCATGCAAAAGCCAGTTATGGCGCATTGGCCAGATGGTGCATTTTTCACCAACTCTCATGATACCAATGTGCCCGCAACACCCCACCTTTTGATGCCATTTCAACATTACCGTTTTACAGGATCCCTCTACGCCAAAATCGAGATGGCCATCCGGGAAAATTCCTACAGCGCCGGTTCGAGAGATCATCATCTGCTGTCAGATTTGCTGACCCAGATGCAAAAACGAAATGGTTCGTTTTGCTACCGCAAATCTCAGCGGGTAACGGGATACGAAGGTTTTGAAAAAGCGGGTGTTGCGTTCGGGTTATGAACCCCTGCCCTAGTGCCAGGTCAAATCAATGACTGGGCTCTTGATCTTCTCTGCACGCGCTTTCAGTGCAGCCACACGCGGTTCATGCCCTGGTATCTTGGTTTCATGCGTTTCTGCAAAGATGTATTTTATTCGCGAAAGCAGGTCAGCATCGTCAAAGAGTTTTTCAAACAAATCGACTTCCGCGCCTTCAATATCAACTTTTAGAACACCTATATTCTGATCCAAGTCTCGAAGAAACTTGAGAACATCGACTTGCGGAACCTCGAAGGAATCCTCGTGAGAGATGTTATATTTGTTCGAAACTACAGAGCTGGACTGAGAATTCATGATCGGGTCGTCTGCAAATTCAGGGTGGCGATATAGATTCACGCTGCCTTCGCACGTACCGGCCGCGGCTTCCACAATTTCCACGTTATCCAAATGCGCTGTATTCTTTCGCAGCTGTTCCAATGCCCAGGGATCTGGCTCAAACGCATATACCTTTTGAGCGCGCCGTGCCAGAAGTTGGGAGTACTCACCAATATTGGCACCCAAGTCGATTGAAACCATGCCAGCTGTAAAATCCAAGGCGTCAAGGAAACGCCAAGACGTACCATGCAGTTCATATTTTTCGGTATAGCGGCGACCAATTTTACCCGGTAAATGACGCAATGTTCGGTATTTTTTTCGTTTCCAGTCACTCATCGTTTGGCCACCTCAAATGCTCCAAATCGCGCCATACGTGCTCATACGTTGGTTGCTACGTGGGTTCAACTCCTCCTGTGAAGCAAAACCCGCAGCTGAATGTCTGATTGAGATAATGCTTTTCTGCTGGTGCTTGTGCAGGACAACAGTTGAAATCGGCATCGAGTTCTAATTTCGCGACAGCCTGCGTCGCGTTCGGCGTTGTCTATTCCGTTCTCGGAGCCTTGCAAGCCTGTCCTCTCCAAGAAGCATAGCCCCGATTTGTTGGCGTAGCGTCCCCCGCGCCTTTGATCGTTCAAAATAGCCCGGCGTTCTGCCCGAGCGAACCTGATCAAAGGCAAGCGGGCCAAGCCCTCGATCAATTTGTTTCATCAGCGCGTCGCGTCGCTGATAATACTCATCTTCAGCAACACCCGCAGTGGAGGTCTTGCGCAAGTGTACGAAATACTCGTGTGCGTGCGTTTCTGTGACGTCAATGACCTCAAGGTCCAGCAATCCAAGCTGTGCCAAGTCTCTTACCATTAACTCAAAAGTTGCCCCGAATGAGACGGTGCAGTGGACGTCTACATAAACAGGATCTGGCTGCAATTGTTCCGAATACAAATCAAATGCCTTGCCCATGCGCCGGTCCACAACAAAAAGGCCAGGGTCGCTCAACTGCAGCGAGCAGGAGTTATGCTGTCCTTCAGAGTCCTGATAGGTCGATTTATTCAATACATAATCAAAGATTGTGTCGGGATCTGGGGCATCGATGTCCTGTCGATACGCGCGCATCCAGTCAGACAGTCTGGTCGGAAAGCGAAAATGATCAAAACAAGTGCGATAATCAGGTATCGCCATGGAAACAATGCCGCCCTCAGGCAGCACATCAGCACATCCTTGGAGAAATTTTATAGGGTTTGGCAGGTGTTCGAAATTGTGAGACGAGACGATGTAGTGGATATCGTCATCGATTTGGGCAGCTTTGAGCAAATCTGCTAAACTGCTGGCGTCCCCAACGATGTCGACATCTTCAATTTCATCGATCCGTTCGTTTGGAATGTGATCCGAGGTTTTGGCGCGCTCTCTCAGCTCTGCCGTTGTTGAAATGTCCAGGACAAGCACGTTATATCCATCGGATTTCGGAACCGCAGGATTGAAGAAAGGCGCAATTTCAATCCCCTGTTTATGGCGGTCTACATATCTCGTCAGTTCCTGCAGTCTGCTGGATTTCTTGTTCAAGGTAATTTCCCATTATTGCTGAGACTAGTTTAATGGTTGCGGACCAAATCCAACAATTGACGACGCAAATTGCTCTCTGCTGTGCAGCGGGTGCGTTCCAACAGGCAGCGATCAGAGGAGAACATGATCAAACCTTCATTGTCAAAAAAGGGTCTTGAGCGGATACAAACTCCGTAAACTAGAGGCGCTCTAGCACAATGCTAACGAGACTAAAACAAGTGGATAGCGAGATTTTGGTCTGTCTCAATGGCTTTTGTTCAGCACAGTCCTGAGGTGTGTCAGCGCCCGTGCCAGTAGGGCCGCTGCCGCTTCAGTGTCTTTTGTCTCGATATAGAGCCTGAGTTCCGGGGCATTTCCCGAGGGGCGGACGTGGATCACGTCGCCGTCTGTCAGGATCATGCGCAGCCCGTCCGTCAGGTCCAGGCGCTCTTCTTCCTTGTTCAAGGGTGCCAGAAACGCAGCCCGCGCAGCGGGGTCTTGCTGCCACCGGTCCAAGAGTACGCGGCTTTTGGCCTGTTCGACGTTCTGCAACCGGTCCGCGACGGTCACCACGGGGGGTTCTTGCGCCACGCGGGCGGCGATGCCCCCGTCCCGGCCCGCGTAAAGCACCATCAGGAGCGGCAGGGTGCAGTCGCGGGTGACGAGCGGCGCCAGCGCACCCGCCGGGCCCATTGCTTCGAACCCCAGCAGAAAACCGCCATTGGCCTCGTATCCCACGACCCGGCCGCCGCCCTGCATCGCCGCAATCACATAAGGAGAGCCGATCTGCGTCAGTCGCACATCCTCGAAGCCCTTCCGTGTCACGCCGCTGTTGGAGGAAATCGGCGTGGCCACGACCTCTGCCTGCAGCGCTCGCGCGGTGATCTGGCCCAGGATATCGCCCGGGATCACGCGCCCGGTCTCATCGGCCAGCAGCGGGCGGTCTGAATCGCCATCCGTGGAAACCAGAGCGTGCAACCCGTGCTCCGCCACCCAGGTCTTGATCTGGTCGCGCACGGCTGGATCCACTGCTTCGGTGTCCACGGGGATGAAGCTCTCCGAGCGGCCCAGCTCGATGACCTCGGCGCCGAGATCGCCCAGAATGCGGGCCAGCACGTCACGCCCCACGGCGCTATGGGCATAAAGCCCGATGCGCTGACCGGCGAGCGCCCCTGCCCCGAAAGCATCGGTGAAACGGGTGATATAGCGATCATTGGCGGCCGTATCCTGTTCCAGCGGGCCGAGGGGACCACCCGGTACGGGCCTGTCCAGATGCGCGAGGATCGCGGCCTCATCCGCCTTGCTGATCTCGCCCGAGCGGACATAGAACTTCAGCCCGTTGCGATCGGCGGGGATATGGCTGCCCGTGACCATCACCGCGCCGCCGCCCGCGGCCTGTGCTGCCAGCGCCAGCGCGGGGGTGGGCACCGCGCCGCAGTCGATCACGCGGACACCCACGGCACGGGCGGCCTCGATCACATTCTGCGCAATACGGGGGGAAGAAGGCCGCAGATCGCGTCCGATGCAGAGCACGCCGCCGGTGTCACAGGCGGCCAGGAAGGCCTGCACATGGGCGGTGATCAGCGCCGGGGTCATGGCTGTCACCAGCCCCCGCAACCCGCTTGTGCCGAATTTCACGGACATGCACTGCCCTCCGCTGCAAATGCGCCTGTTAGAGACTGTTCAGATAGGTACCGTAGTCGTTCTTGGCATATTTCTGCGCCTCACGCTTGAGGTCTTCGCGGCTGATCCAGCCCAACTCGAAAGCGATCTCTTCGGGGCTGCCGATCTGCTGGCCCTGGCGCTTCTCGATGGTGCGCACGAAGTTACCCGCATCCAGCAGGCTGCCGTGTGTGCCGGTATCGAGCCAGGCATAGCCGCGCCCCATGCGCTGCACGGTCAGGGTTTCCTCTGCCAGATACATCTCCAGCAGGGTGGTGATTTCCACCTCGCCGCGGGCCGACGGCTTGACGCTGCGCGCCTTGGCGGGCGCGGTGCCATCAACGAAATAGAGCCCCGTCACCGCATGGTTGGAGGGCGGTACTTTTGGTTTCTCGATGATGCCGCGCACCAGGCCATTGTCGTCAAAATCCACCACGCCGTAGCGTTCGGGATCGGCCACCTGATAGCCAAAGACCGTCGCCCCCTGCGGTTGCGCATCGGCGGCGGCCATCAGCGCGGGCAGGCCCTGGCCAAAGAAGATATTATCGCCCAGCACCAGAGCAGAGGGCGCACCGTTCAGGAAATCTTCGGCCAGAATGAAGGCCTGTGCCAGCCCGTCCGGCGAGGGCTGCACGATATAGGTGAGCGTGATGCCCCATTGCGATCCATCCCCCAGCATGCGCTGGAACTGCGCCTGATCCTCGGGTGTGGTGATCATCGCGATCTCGCGGATATTTGCTAGCATCAGCACCGAGAGCGGATAATAGATCATCGGCTTGTCGTAGATCGGCAGGAGCTGTTTGGAGACCCCCAGCGTGATCGGATAGAGCCGTGTGCCCGAGCCGCCCGCCAGAATGATGCCTTTGCGCGATGTCATGGAAATCTCCTTGTTAGGCTCTTTTCAGATCCGCCAGAACCGCGGTCAGACCGGCGCGCCAATCGGAGCGCGGGATGCCGAAGGTGGCAGCCGTTGTGCTGCAGTCGAGCCTGGAATTCAACGGGCGTGTTGCCGGAGTGGGGTAGTCCGCCGTCGGGATGTCGGTCACATCCACCGTGAGATCCGCTTGCGCAAAGATTTCGCGTGCGAAATCGGCCCAGCTCACGTCCGGTGCGCCGCTGAAATGATAGGTACCGGTTTTGGTCGCGTCTTCTTTCAGCGCCTGTGTCATGGTCATGCAGGCGGCGGCGATATCGCGCGCTGGCGTCGGTCCCCCGATCTGGTCCCCCACGATGCTCAGGCTGTCACGCTCTGCGCCGAGGCGCAGCATGGTCTTGGCAAAGTTGTTGCCATGGGCGGAAAACACCCAGGAGGTGCGCAAAATAGCATGCCTGCCCCCTGCCCCGGTCACGCCGCGCTCACCGCCAAGCTTGCTTTGCCCATAAACGCCCAGAGGACCGGTCTCATCCTCCGGCTGCCACGGCGCCGTACCGCCGCCCTCAAAGACGTAATCGGTGGAGATCTGCACAAACGGCAGGTCGCGCGCGGCAGCGGCAGCCGCCATCGCCGTGGGCGCCATGGCGTTCACGATCATCGCGGTGTCGCGGTCGTCCTCGGCCTTGTCGACGGCGGTGTAGGCGGCGGCGTTGATCACCGCATCTGCGTCGGTTTCGGCAATGATCGCTTCGCAAGTCCCGGGATCGGTCAGATCCGCCTGATCACGGCCCAGACAAGTGACCCCGTCAAAGCGCGCCAGTTCCGTGGCCACCTGCCCGGTCTTGCCAAAGACGAGCACCTTCATGCTTTCACACCCAATCGGTCGCCAACACCTGCGCGGGTCTGCAAGGCGCGCCACCAGTCCTCATTGTCGAGATACCATTGCACGGTTTTCTCCAGTCCCTCTTCGAGGGTCACGGAAGGCCGCCAGCCCAGCTCCGTAGCAATCCGGGTGGGATCGATCGCATAGCGCAGATCGTGGCCCGGACGGTCGGTCACAAAACGGATCTGGTCTTCATAGAGACTGTTTTTGGGGCGTTTCTCTTCGAGAATGCGGCAGATCATCCGCACAATATCGATGTTTTTCGCCTCATTCTCACCGCCGATATTATAGCTGCGTCCCAGAGCGCCCTTCTCCAGCACGGTCAGCAGCGCATCGGCGTGATCTTCGACATAAAGCCAGTCGCGCACGTTCTCGCCCGCGCCGTAGACGGGGATGTCTTTGCCCGCCAGCGCGTTCAGGATCACCACAGGGATCAGCTTTTCAGGGAAGTGGTAGGGCCCGTAGTTGTTGGAGCAATTGGTCATCACCACCGGCAACCCGTAGGTCTCGGCCCAGGCGCGCACCAGATGGTCAGAGGCTGCCTTGGAGGCGGAATAGGGCGAGCGCGGATCGTAAGGCGTGGTTTCGGTGAACTGCCCCGTCTCACCCAGGGACCCAAACACTTCATCGGTGGAGATGTGATGGAAGCGGAACCCTTCCGGCTTGCTCTGCGCGGTCCAGAAACTGCGCGCCGCTTCCAGCAGCTGATAGGTGCCGGTGATATTGGTCTCGATGAAATCGCCCGGCCCGTCGATGGACCGGTCCACATGGGATTCCGCGGCCAGATGCATCACCGCATCGGGTTTATGGACACTGAAAATCCGGTCCAGGGCAGCACGGTCGCGGATATCGGCCTGCTCAAAGGCGTAGGCCGGGTTGTCCGCGACAGAAGCCACATTTTCCAGACAGGCGGCATAGGTCAGCGCATCGAGATTGATGACCTCATACCCGCGCGCGATGGCCTGACGCACCACGGCAGACCCGATGAAGCCCGCCCCTCCGGTCACAAGCAGTTTCATAGGGCTATCCTTCATAGACAAAGGGGGTGTCGAAATCCGCCAATCCCGGGGCGGCGGCGTCTTTTTGCGACAAAACAGGCTCTAAATCGCCCAAACCCCAGTCGATGCCGATCTGCGGGCAATCAAATCGCACGGCCCCGTCACAGTCGGGCGCATAGTAATCGGAGCATTTGTAGATGATTTCGGTCTCGGGCACCCGGGTTGCGAACCCGTGCAGGAACCCGGTGGGCACCAGCAGTTGCTTGCCGTTTTCAAAGCTCAGCTCTTCGCCCACCCATTGCCCGTAAGTGGGAGAGCCGCGCCGGATATCGACCACCACGTCAATGAAAGCACCGCGCCCGCAGCGCACCAGCTTGGCCTGCGCATGGGGTGGCGATTGAAAATGCAACCCGCGCACGGTGCCCGCCTGCATCGACAGGGAGTGGTTGTCCTGCACCCAGTCGATGTCGAGGCCCTGTTCGGCCATTTGGCGCTTGCTCCAGCTTTCGCTGAAAAAACCGCGCGCATCGCCGAACCGTTTGGGCGTCAGGATAAAAACACCGCTCAACTTTGTCTTCTCGATCTGCAAACCCGGCACCCTTACACAACTGCGGCCAGGGTCCAATTATCAAGCAGTCCGGCGGCTGTCACCCACAAACCCGGCAAAAGTACCCTTGGGACAAGCTGCCGGTGTTGACAGGTCCAGACACTTGCCGCATCACGCAAACGGATCTGTGCTGCAGGAGACGAGTAAATGAAGATTGCGATGATTGGCACCGGATATGTGGGCCTTGTGTCAGGGGTTTGTTTCTCTGATTTCGGACATGAAGTTGTCTGCGTGGACAAGGATCCTGCCAAGCTGGCCAAGCTGAATGCGGGCGAAGTGCCGATCTACGAGCCCGGGCTCGACGATCTGATGGCCAAGAATGTGGCCGCGGGGCGTCTGTCCTTCTCCGGCGATCTGTCGGTTGCAGTGGATGGTGCGGATGCGGTGTTCATCGCGGTGGGCACGCCGACGCGGCGCGGCGACGGCCATGCGGACCTCACTTACGTGATGGCGGCGGCCACGGAGATTGCCCAGGCGCTCACCGGCTATGCGGTGGTGGTGACGAAATCCACCGTGCCTGTGGGCACTAACCGCAAAGTGGCCGAGACCATTGCCGCGGCCAATCCACAGGCCGATTTCGACGTGGCCTCGAACCCCGAATTCCTGCGCGAAGGGGCGGCGATCGACGATTTCATGCGCCCGGACCGGATTGTGGTGGGGGTCGAGAGCGAACGTGCGGCAGAGGTCATGCAGGCGATCTACCGGCCGCTTTACCTGCGCGATTTTCCGATCATGACCACCGATCTGGAAAGTGCCGAGATGATCAAATACGCCGCCAATGCGTTTCTGGCGACCAAGATCACCTTCATCAACGAGATCGCAAGCCTGTGCGAGCGGACCGGCGCGGATGTGAAGATGGTCTCCAAAGGCATGGGCATGGATGGGCGCATCGGCAATAAATTCCTGCACGCAGGCCCTGGCTATGGCGGCAGCTGTTTTCCCAAAGACACCTCCGCCCTGGCCCGGATCGGACAGGATTACGCGGTGCCGATGCAACTGACCGAGACGGTGATCAAGGTCAACGAAGAGGTCAAACGCCGCATGGTAGAGAAGGTTTTCGACCTCTGCGGCGGCTCGGTCAACGGCAAGACCGTGGCGGTGCTGGGGGTGACCTTCAAGCCCAACACCGACGACATGCGCGACGCGCCATCGCTGACCATCGTGCCCACACTTGTGGGCAATGGGGCCAAGGTGCGGGTGGTGGACCCGCAGGGGTTCCGCGAGGGCGAAGCGCTGTTGCCGGGGGTTGTCTGGACAGAAGATGTCTATGAGGCGACCAAGGATGCGGATGCGGTGGTGCTGCTGACCGAATGGAACGAGTTCCGCGCGCTCGATCTGGCGCGGATCGCAGAAGATATGACCACGCCGGTGATGGCCGATCTGCGCAATATCTATTCCCCCGACGATGCCAAGGCCGCGGGGTTTACCGCCTATACCTCGATCGGGCGGTCGGATTATCAGCTCGCATCCGACTGACAGCGCTGCCGCTTACGGGCAGGACCATTCCGCGCGTGTAAAATATGTGCGCGGATACATCCGGGCTTCGGTCACCTCCGCCACCCGGTCCGCATCATAGCGGTTGAGGTATTCCCAGGTGATCTTCCCCGCCGCGTTGGTTTCAAAGATACGCCCGGCCTCGAATTCGGTCACCAGATAGCCGCCTTCGGGGGTGATCTCGTGTTTGCCGCGCACCACGGTCCCGAAGGTCTCGCCCGCGCGCGCGCCGTAGACAACGATATTGGTACCTGCCGCGGGATCGGTTTTGATAATATTGCTGACCAGCGGTGCTTTGGGGTCGACCTTGTCGCTGCTGCCGCCAAGCGTGCTGGTGCGGTAGGTGTTGTTGTTGAACACGGTCAGCGTGCCGTCGGCATTGAACTCAGGGTCATGCTGCCGGCGCCAGGGGCCGGTCTGGTGCCATTTTACGCGCCAGGAATTGGGGTCGACCATCAGGACGAGATTGTATTTCCGCAGCGACAGAACCAGGTCCCCCGCATCGAAACCGACAAAGGCATCGGCGATGTTGCCCGGTAGTTCCCCGATCTTGTTGAGATGAACAAGTTCGCGGTCCCAGGTCTTGTTGCTCATGATGGATTCGCCCGTCGCCGTCATGAGAGGTTCAAGCCCGTTTTCGAACAGCAGCGCGCTGACGGATTTCTCCAGCAGAATTTCGCCGTCTTCGGAGACTTTCAGAATCAGATCATCTTCGACCATTCCCCTGCCGCGCATGCGCATGAGATGCGGAAACAGCGTGTCGCGCGCCTTTGGCCGCAGAAAGCTCCGGCCCGGGATCCAATATCCGCCGCTTTCGGCGGTTTCCACCGAATGATGCGTCGGGTGATCAAGGGTCCAGAGCACATCGCCGCAGGGCGACAGCTTCACGCTGCCGCTGTATTCATAGTTGAACACGACCGACCCATCCGGATTGACGAGCGCGCCATGGAGGTCGACATTCCAGTCGCTTTGCGGTGGCTGCGGCAGAAACGACGGGTCGGGGAAATGCTCTGAAAACCGCACCGGCCATCTGGCCACAACCGTGCCGTCCCGCTGCATCAGACGCATCTCATTGCCGCCGTCGAAAAAGCCCGACACAAAGATCAGCATGCCGTCGTCCGGTCGGGTATTCGTGATGACCCCGCTGCCCTGATGCCGGGCGGGCTGCAGGAAATGAACCGGGTCGTCACCGCGTTCGGTCAGCAGCGTATCGGCCGTGTTCCTCAGATCGCGCAGCGCAAGGAAGGCGGCGTTTTCCCGTTGCCCTGAATAAGCCCCGAAGATGAAGGCGGCCCCGACCAGCAGGACCACACATGAGAAGGCGAAGATCAGTTTCTCGGGGTTTTTGAACATAGATTCTGCTGGTCCTTCTGGACGTGTGATCTTCCTGGGCACGATATGTCGGGGATGTGGGGCTGATTGGAAAACTGTCCAGATCAGCTGCGGTCATAAATATCCTCGTAGCGCACGATGTCGTCCTCCCCCAGATAGGCGCCGGTCTGCACTTCGATCAGATACATTGGCACCTGCCCGGGGTTGGCCATGCGGTGCACGGCGCCCAGCGGGATATAGACGGATTGGTTTTCGGTCAGCAGCTGTTCGCTTTCCCCCACGGTGACCTTGGCGGTGCCCGCGACCACGATCCAGTGCTCGGACCGGTGCACGTGGCTTTGCAGGGACAGCACGCCGCCCGGTTTGACCATGATGCGTTTGACCTGAAAGCGGGACCCGAGGCAAAGCGTCTCGTACCAGCCCCAGGGCCGGTAGAAGCGTGGATAATCGGTGGCCTGTTCGACCTGCGCCTTTTTCAGCAGAGTGACCGCGTTTTTGACCTGCTGCGAGGCGTTCATATCGGCCACCAGCACCGCATCGCGCATGGCCACGGCGACGATGTTCTTCAGCCCCACGCCCACCAGATGCAGATTGTCATCCTCCGAGCGCAAAAAGGTGTTTTCGCACTCCAGCGCTGTGGTCGGCCCCTGTTGCACCAGCCCGGCGTCATCAGGATCCGAAGCGGCCCAGAGCGCATCCCAGCTGCCCAGATCGGACCAGCCGCTGCTCAGGGGCACGGCCATGACGTTTTCGGCCTGCTCCATCACCGCGTAATCGATGGAGTCGGCGCGCACCGCGGCAAAGGCCTCTTCTCCCAGCCGCATGAAGCCCAGATCCTCCGCCCCGGTCTCGATGGCCGCGCGGCAGGGCGCGATCATATCCGGCGCATGGGCCTCAAAAGCGGCGATGATATCGCGCACGCGCCACAGGAAAAGCCCCGCATTCCACAGGTGCCGCCCGCTGGCCATGAAGGCCTGTGCCGTCTCTGCATCGGGTTTCTCGGTGAAACTGGCGAGCTTGACCGGCGTGTCGCCTGCGGCTGTCTCCGCCAGTTCAAGGTAGCCATAGGCTGTTTCCGGCCGGTCGGGCGTGATGCCGAAGGTCACCAGATGGCCCTCAGCGGCGGCTTTTGCCCCCGCCTGAATGGCCGCATGGAAGGCGTCGATCCCGCTCATGATGTGATCGGAGGGGGCGACCAGCATCATCGCTTCGGGTTCCGTCTCCAGCAGCAGCGCGGCACAGAGGATGGCGGGCGCGGTATTGCGCAGGGCGGGCTCGATCACCACGCGGGCGTCTGTCAGGCCAATGTCGGCGCATTGCTCCATCGCGATGAACCGGAAATCGGCGTTGGTCATGATCAGGGGTGCGGCAAAATCGGGCCCGCTCAGGCGTTTGCAGGTGGTCTGAAACAGCGTGTCTTCGCCGATCAGGTTGCTGAACTGCTTGGGAAAGGCTTTGCGCGAGGAGGGCCACAGACGTGTTCCGGAGCCCCCACAAAGAATAACCGGATGTATCACACGCGTCTCCCTGCACCTTGGATCTGTGGCTTGCACTCCTCATGCACATACTCCGACGACATGCAGGCGACAATAAGGTCTGACGCGCCAAAAGCATGATCCTGCCCCGCCTCTGCATGCGGGCCGGATCGGGCGCAGGGAATTGATGCGAAAATATCACAGCAAAAAGACGCCTGAAATCGTGCTGCAACTGCAAACAGATTGCATGCTGGTGGGAAAAACCCTGATGGTATAGGGGGAAACCGGGCGGTGACATTGTCCATTCAGGGGTAAAAAATGTGCATCTCTGCGCTGCAGCGTCATAAAGCCGTGCGTTCCCGGGTATTAATGTTGTAACGCATAACGATAGTCGCAAGTTGGTCAAATGAAGCTTATTATCCAAATCCCCTGCCTCAATGAGGAAGAAACCCTGCCTGCGGTCCTGCGGGACCTGCCCACCACAATCCCCGGCATCGATATCATCGAAACCCAGATCATCGACGATGGGTCGACCGATCATACGGTCGCTGTCGCGCAAGAACTTGGGGTCACCTATATTGTGCGCAACAAGACCAACAAGGGATTGGCGCGCAGTTTCCAAAAGGGCATCGAACATGCGCTGCTGCGGGGCGCCGATATCATCGTCAACACCGATGGCGACAACCAGTATGACGGCAATTCTATCCCCGATCTGGTGAAGCCGATCGTGGAGGACCGCGCCGATATCGTGCTGGGCGACCGCGATACCGCCAGCAACATGGAATTCTCCGCGCTCAAGCGGCGCCTGCAGGCGGTGGGCAGCTCGGTGGTGCAGCGCATGGCGGGCATCGAGGTCACCGATGCGGTCTCGGGGTTTCGGGCCTATTCCCGCGAGGCGGCGTTTTCGATCAATGTGATGACCACCTTCAGCTACACCACGGAAACGCTGATCCACGCGGGCCAGATGGGTCTGACTATCGTTTCGGTGCCGGTGGGCACCAACAGCAAGACCCGGCCGTCGCGGCTCTTCAGCTCCATGTCCTCCTTCATCAAGAAGCAGGCGCTGACGATTCTGCGCAGCTATGTGATGTACCGCTCGCTCAATGCGTTCTCCACCCTGGGGGCGGTCATGATCGTGATCGGGATCGTGCCGATCATCCGGTTCCTGTATTTCTATTTCATCGGCGAAGGCGGCGGCAACATTCAGTCGTTGATCCTCGGCAGCATGTTCCTGCTGGCGGGGTATCTGACGCTGGTGCTGGCCCTGCTCAGCGATACCATCGCCACCAACCGGCGCCTCATCGAGGCCACGCTGCGCCGGGTCCGCCATCTGGAGATCGATCAGCAGATGGCGCTGTCAGACGCCGCAGAACCCCCCTTCGTTGAAGCGCCGCAGAAGAAGACCGCCAGTGCTGGAAGAAAGTAATATACTGCCCTCCGAAAGGGTGTCCCCGACAACCCTGGTGGCTGTGATGATCGCCGTTGTGAGCACCCTCGTCTATCTGCTCCTCGCGCTCGACATCATGATGCCGTGGAAAGACACGCCCTATTGGGGCATGGACATCTATAATTACCAGGCGATCGGAATACTCAACGGCACGTTGGAGATGCCGGTACGGATCATCGGCTACGAAGGCCATTATGCGCCGGATGGCACGGCGGTTTCCTATCACGGGATCGCCCCGATCCTGACCCGGCTGATCGTGGCGCCTTTCATGGATCTCAACAACCCGGCGATCTCGGGGGCGTCGATCTGGTTCTGGTGCACGCTGGGCGCGGTCTTCTATCATCTGTCCTTTCATCAGGTCGCGGCCCGCTACTGGCCCGAGGAATCGTTCAATCGGATGGTCTGGTTCGGGGTGCTCTCATTCATGGTCTGGGTCACCGCGCCCACGCTGCTGATGGTGGTGGCGGTCCCCTTCTATCACGAGCCCATCGCGCTGAGCTATGCGATGGCGGCGATCTGCGTCTTTTGCATGGTGCGCTATCACTTCTTCGATGCCCCGCTGTCCAAAATCCTGATTCCGATGGGGATCTGTGCGGCGATGACCGTACATGCACGGCCCAACCTCGCTCTGGGCTTACTGCTGGGGACGGGATTTCTCTGCCTTGTGGCGCTTATCGGGCGGGACCGGATGAAGATGCTGATCCCCATCGCGGTGTCCGGCACCATCATGGTCGGCTCGCTGGCCGGTTTCATGGTGCTCAACAGTGTCAAGTTCGGCAGCGCCGGTAAGGTGCATGGCACCTATGAGGACACCGGGGTGCAATATGGCCCGGTTTTCTGGGGCTTTGAGGAGCGTGACAGCCCGCGGGCCAGCGCCTTCATCGAACACGGGCGGTTCAATGCCAAACGCATCCTGCCCAATCTGGCTATGTATACCTTTGCCCCGCCACGGCGGGTGCTGAAAAGCAAGGCCCCCTACCGCAAGGCCCTGATTGCCTACCGCAAGGTCACCACACCCATGCTCGGCTTCATCCGGATTTATATGCCGACAGCAGGCGCCTTCTACCTCTGGACTGGCTGGTTTGCGCTGGTGCTCTTGGGTTTCAGGCGCACAGGCATTTTCACACCGGGGGGCGTGGCGCTCCTGGGGACCACAGCCGTCCCGGCGGTGGTGACGCTTAGCTACGGCACGATCAGCCTGCGATATTCCTTTGACATGTGGCCCTTTCTGATGGCGCTGGCGATCTTTTCGCTGCCGGCGGCCTGTCGCAGCCTGATGGACAAGAGCACCCCCAGAAAGTTTTTCCTGCTCGGATGCGCCGCATTGGTCTTTGGGCTCTACATAAGCCTAATTTCCGCGCGCACCTATAATAACGGGTATCAGCGGACCTTCGGGCAGGTCTGGACCTATGAGGAATGCGCCGAGCGCGTTGCCGAGAAGGGCCTGCCTTCAGAGCGGCTTGCTACGATATGTGCGCTGTGACCGGCACCTGGGCATCCTCGTGGGGATGCCGCTGATGCAAACCTCAGAGACGGCAAAATCCCGCAGCAGCGGGGTTGTGAAATGGATCGGGCGGGCGCTGACGCTGGCCGCCCTGGCCTTCATCGCCTGGGAGGTCCACCGGCAATGGCCCGCGCTGAGCCAGTGGCAGCCCACCGCGCTCGATCTGACGCGGACCCTGGTGCAGTCGATGCTCTATGGCGCCTCGCTCTATATGCTGGCGGGCAATTGGCAGATCATCCTCGACAAGCTCAGCGGTGGGAGCATGCCGGTGCGGCTGGGGCTCTTTTCCTACACCAGCACGCAGATCGCCAAATACATTCCTGGCAATGTCGCCCATCTGATCGGGCGCTACCTGGTGCTGCGCGGCAAGGGGCTGAGCGATAAGGCGCTGGGGCTGGCCACGCTGATGGAGCTCTTGTCCATGCCGCTGGCCGCCGTGCTGACCGCCTCGCTCTTTGTCACCCTGATGCCGCTGGATCCGGCGATCTGGTTTGCGCCGCTGGCCAATTTTGCCGCCCCCTTCGTGCTGGGCGCGGGCGTTCTGGCGGGTCTTGCCGCTTTCGTGATCCCCGCGCACCTGCCCTGGATCTCCCACGGGCGCAGGCTCTGCCTGGTGGTGCTGATTGCCTGCCTCTTCATGGGTATTCTCGGGCTCAATCTCTGGGCAATCCTCTATTTCATGATCCCCAACCCCTCCTTTGCGGTGATCCCCGCCACCATCATCGCCTGGCTGGTGGGCTATCTCACCCCGGGCTCACCCGGCGGCATCGGCACGCGCGAGGCGACGATCCTGTTGCTGCTGGAAGGGGTGGCGCCGGACAGCACCCTGCTGCTGTCTGTCCTGATTTTCCGCATCGTCACCGTGAGCGGTGATTTCTTCTGTTACGTCTCAGGACAAGTGCTTTTACGCCCAACCGCTGCGTGAAGCAGCAAATCCCGCCGACGATCGGCGGATCGTCACGCGACTGCCACAATAATTTTGAAAGACCCGGTAAAGCGTTGTATCTCCCCCCTGCCGCTGCGTAGTGCGGCGTTATTTGAATGTTGAAGGTCATGTTACAGGACACAGTGGAACATCACCCGATGCTTGCGGTCGATCTGGATGGCACATTGCTGCGCTCTGATATGCTGCATGAAAGCTTCTGGTCTGCGTTCAGCCGCGACTGGCGCACGCCCTTTGCTGCCGCCCAAAACCTCTCTGAGGGGCGCGCGGCGCTGAAAAGCCATCTGGCCGAGGCCGCCGATATCGATGTGACCACCCTGCCCTATGACACAGGCGTCATCGACTATGTCCGCGCCTGGCGCGACAAGGGGGGCAAGGCCGCGCTGGTCACCGCCAGCAATCAGGATCTGGCCGACCGTATCGCGGCGCATCTGGATATTTTCGACGCGGTGCATGGCTCGGATGCGGCGCATAATCTCAAAGGGCCAAACAAGGCCGCCTTCCTCACCGAGACCTTCGGGCCGCGCGGTTATGCCTATATGGGCGACACGGATGCCGATCTGCCGGTCTGGAAAGGGGCCGCGCGGGCGATCACCGTCAATGCGCCACCCGCTTTGCAAAAACAGGTCGATGCGATGGACGGCGAGGTGGAGCATCTCAGCACGGTCACCGCCTCGGCCAAACCCTACATCAAGGCCCTGCGCCCGCATCAATGGCTCAAGAACGTGCTGGTGTTTCTGCCGATGCTGGCGGGCCATCAACTGGGCGCGATAACCTTTTTACAAAGCATCCTGGCCTTCATCATCTTCTCTGTTGTGGCCTCCAGCGTCTATGTGCTGAACGACCTGCTCGATCTCAAGGCCGACCGGGCGCATCCGCGCAAATGCCTGCGCCCCTTTGCCGCCGGGACCATCCCGATTGCCCATGGCGGGCTGATGTTCGCCGCGCTGATTACGCTGGGCGCGGTGCTGTCGCTCTTTCTCACCCCCACGTTCCTGGGGATCATGGTGGTCTATTACATCACCACCACCGCCTATTCGCTGACGCTCAAGCGCCGGGTGATCATCGACATCTGCACGCTGGCAGGGCTTTATACCCTGCGCATCATCGCCGGTGGGGCCGCTACCGGTATTCAGCTCTCGATGTGGCTCCTGGCCTTTTCGATCTTCTTTTTCTTCTCACTGGCCACGGTCAAGCGGCAGGCGGAACTGGTAGACAGTGCCGCCAGCGGCAAGCTGAGCGCCTCGGGGCGCGGGTATCATGTCGATGATCTGCCAATGGTGTCGATGATGGGCATCGCCTCGGGCTATGTCTCGGTGCTGGTGATGGCGCTTTACGTGCAGTCGCCGGACGTGATGCAGCTCTATTCCAGCCCGATTGCCCTCAGCGGCATCTGCTGCATCCTGCTCTACTGGCTGTCGCGGATGGTGATGCTGACCCACCGCGGCTATATGCATGACGACCCGGTGGTCTTTGCCGCCAAGGACCGGATCAGCCAGGTCTGCGTGGTCGTCATGGCCGGGTGTGCCATCGGCGGGGCCCTGCTGTGAGCCTGCAAACGCTGGTTCTGCGCTATGCCGCCTTTGCGGTCATCGCCACCATTGCCAATCTTGGCGTGCAGCGCGTGGTGCTGGCCTGGGATGCCTCCGCCCTTGGCTTTGCGCTTGCCGTCTTTGCCGGAACGCTGGTGGGGCTGGTGATCAAATACGCGCTCGACAAGCGCTGGATCTTTGCCGACACCTCCACCGGGCTGAAGGCACATGGCCAGAAATTCACCCTCTATACCGTCATGGGCGTGATCACGACCGCGATTTTCTGGGGCACCGAAACCGCCTTCTGGCTGATCTGGGAGACGGATCTGATGCGCGAGACCGGCGCGGTGCTGGGGCTCGCGGTGGGCTATATCGTCAAATACAAGCTCGACCGCCGCTTCGTCTTCACCGACACGCATCTGGGGACCGCCGCATGAAACTGTCGGGCTGGGGGCGCTACCCTGTGCATACCACGGCACTTTGCAGGCCGCGCACGCCGGAGGCCCTGCAGGCAGCATTGGCCGACGGGCCGGTGATCGCCCGCGGCAACGGACGCGCCTATGGCGATAGTGCTGTGGCCCAGGGGCGCACGGTGCAGATGCGCCACTTCAGCCATATGATCTCGTTCGATGACGCAACAGGCGTGCTGGTGGCCGAGGCGGGTGTGCTGCTGGGCGATGTCATCACCGCCTTTCTGGCGCGCGGCTGGTTTCCCCCCGTCACGCCGGGCACCAAATTCGTGACCCTGGGGGGCATGATTGCGGCGGATGTGCACGGCAAGAACCACCACAAGGACGGCAGTTTCGGCAGCTTTGTCGACTGGATCGAGCTGATGGGCCCGGACGGCATGGTCAAACGCTGCTCCCCGCGCCGCAACAAAGAGCTTTTTGAATGGACCCTCGGCGGCATGGGGCTGACGGGTGTGATCCTGCGCGCGGCGATCCGGCTGCGCCCGGTGGAAAGCGCCTGGATCCGCCAGACCACCCGAGCGCTGCCCAATCTCGAGGCGGCGATCGAGGCTTTTGAGGCCGCAGATGAGGCGACCTATTCCGTGGCCTGGATTGACTGTCTGAGCAAGGGCGATCAGCTGGGCCGCTCGCTCTTGATGCTGGGCGAACATGCGGCGGGCGATGATCTGAAAAAGAGCCGCAAGAAACGCCCCTTCGAGGTGCCTGTAAAATCCAAACGCACCATCCCCTTTGACGCACCGGGCCTCGCGCTCAACCGCTTCACCGTGCGGGCCTTCAACAGGCTCTATTACTGGAACGGCACGCGCAAGGCGGGCACCACGCTGGTGGATTGGGACAGTTATTTCTATCCGCTCGATGCGATCCTGGGCTGGAACCGGATCTATGGCCGCCGCGGCTTCATGCAGTTTCAATGCGCGCTGCCGCTGGAGACATCCGCGGACGGTCTCAAGGCGCTGCTGGAGGCGACATCTGCCGCAGGCGCCGGGTCCTTTCTGGCGGTGCTGAAACGGTTCGGGGCGCAGGAGAGCCGGTTTTCCTTCCCGATGGCGGGCTATACGCTGGCGCTGGATTTCCCGGTCAACCGCACCACGCTGCAGCTGATGGAGCGGCTTGATGCGATCACGCTGGCGCATCAGGGGCGGTTTTATCTCGCCAAGGACAGCCGCATGAGTGCGCAGACCCTGCGCAGCTCCGACACCCGGGTTTCCGATTTCGAAGCGATGCGCGCCGCAGGCGGGCTGCCGGCGCGGTTTCACTCCAAACAATCTGAAAGGCTATCCCTATGAGCAAAGGCGCTGTTCTGATCCTCGGGGCCACCTCCGACATTGGCCTTGCCGTGGCGCATCGCTTTGCCGGTCTGGGCCATCCGGTCCAGTTGGCCGCGCGCGATGCCGCAGGGTTGGAGGCCACCAGAACCGATATGGCCCTGCGCCATAACGTCGAGGTCACGACCCATGCGTTTGACGCGCTGGCGCTGGAAAGCCACGCGGGCTTCATCGACGCGCTGCCGGAACTGCCGCGCATTGCCGTCTGCGCCGTGGGGCTGATGGGCGAGCAGTCGGAAAACGAGGCGGATATGGAACGGGCCGTGCGCGTCATGCGCTCCAACTACGAAGGCCCGGCCAGCATCTTTGGCCATCTGGCCAATCGCTTTGCCGCCCGCGGATCGGGTGCCTTGGTGGGGATCAGTTCGGTCGCCGGGCTGCGCGGGCGTGCGACAAACTATATCTACGGCTCGGCCAAGGCCGGGTTCACCGCCTATCTGTCAGGCCTGCGCAACCGTCTGGCGGGGGAAGGCGTACATGTGCTGACCGTGCTGCCGGGCTTTGTCGCCACCCGCATGACCGAAGACTTGGAGCTGCCCGAAAAGCTGACCGCCGAACCGGAGGAAGTCGCGGATGCCATTGAGGCCGCCCTGCGCAAGGGCCGCAACATCATCTATGTGCGCAGGATCTGGTGGGGGATCATGACGATCATCTGCAATATTCCGGAACGGATCTTCAAAGGCATGAAGATATGAGCGACAGCATGGCCCTTCCCCGGGAGAGCCGGTTGGAAAGATATATCTGGCTGCTGGCCTTTGCCATTGCCGCCCTCAGCCTGCTCATGGGCTTCTGGTATCACTACAATGCCTATCTGGCCGGCGGGCACCCGTTCATTCAGGGCGACTGGCTGATCAATTCGATCAACGGGCCGGTTCGGCGCGGGCCCCTGGGCTCCGTGATCATCCACATCGGGGACTGGACGGGGCTGGGCCCGCTCACGGTGACAGTGATCCTGCAGCTGAGCCTGATGATTGTCATGACACTGCCGGTGCTGCTGGCCTTCTGGCGGCTGCGCATCCCGGCCTATGCGCTGCTGCTGACCTCCCCGGGGTTCTTTATCGTGTTCTGGGCCTCCAGCCCGACGGGTAGCCTGCGCAAGGAAATGATCGGGCTGGCCAGCATCTGCGTGCTGCTGCTGATCCCGCTGTTGCCAAAGGCGTTTCGGGGGCTGGTGGTGGCATTTTCCCTGCTGCTCTTTGCCATTGCCTGCATCGGGCATGAGGTAAACACCTTTATGGCCCCGGTTCTGGCCGCCCTTTTCGTGATCACCCTGCGCCCCGATCTACGCTCGCGGGTGCTCTGGGCGGCGGCGGCGGTGTTCTTCGCTCTCACCGCGGCGGCCCTCCTCTATGCGATGAGCCAGGCGCAGATCAGCGACCGGGCGGCGGTCTGCGATCCGCTGCTGGAGCGGGGTCTGGGCAGTAACATCTGCAGCGGTTCCATCCGCTGGCTGACCTATGACAGCGCCCATGCGCGTTCCGAACTGATCCGGCGCCTGACCGCCCCCGGTGCCGCGCTGAGTTTTGCCGTTGCGGCCACGCTGGTGGTGGCGCCGCTGGTCTATCTGGTGTCGCTGCATGACCGGGCGCGGCTGCTTTATGGCGTGCTGGCGGCCTGCCTGCTGCCGGTGCTGCCGCTGTTCTTTGTGGCTCACGACTGGGGGCGCTGGCTCTGCATCTACATCACCCTCTTCACGGTGGTGATCTTTGCGCTGGCACTGCAGGGGCGCATCAGGATGGTCCGGCCGGTCAACCCTGTGGTGCTGCTGACCTTTGTCTGCCTGAGCTTTGTGTGGTCGCCCCACCATATCCTCGGCCTGCAGCTCGGCGGGATCGTGAAACGCATCCTGACGTAAGCCGCCTGCAGCTTCAGGCCTGATCCAGACCGGGTGCCGCTCGCCGCCGTTTGGCGGCCGTGCGCAGCTGTTCCACCGGCGCATCGACATATCTGCGCAACAGCAGGCTGAGCCCGGCGCAGATCAGAACCGCCAGGACAAAGACGATGCCCCCTTCCAGCGTGGTGTTGGGGCGGGCCACGCCGACAATATAGTGCGCCGCGATCAGCGCTGCCGTCCAATGGGCGATATAGATGTGATAGCTGAAATCGCCGATGAAGCGGTCCGCTGGGCTGTCGAACCGCTGGCTGGGTTTGGCCAGCCAGCCCACCGCCACTGCATTGAGCGCCATATTCACATAGAACATGCCCGAGGCGGGGTAATCGATCCCCTGTTGGCGCAGCCAGGAGGCAATGGCGGGCAGCAGCGCAAAGAGCGGGATGAACAGCAGATAGGTCAGCCGAATGTCCGGGCTGCGCTGCTCGAACCAGAACCGGTAGTGATAGATCAGCCCGCCGATGGAAAACGGCAAAGCACCTGCCACGATGAAGGCGTATCGGGTGCCATAGCGCAACTCCAGCGCAATGGTGGTGATGTGATAACCCAGGCTGAGGATGAACACGGCCCAGGTCAGGCTGCGCCAGCGAAAGAGCCCCAGACCGATGAGCGCGTAGTAAAAGAGCTCGATCGTCAGCGCCCATGTGGCGGGCGCCAGCCGGGGCTGCACGCTCAGCGGGATCCAGCTGGCAAAGATCATGGTGATGTTCTGCAGCCATTCCGCCGCGGTTGTGGGCAGGAAGATCGCGGGGCGGTAGGTGCTTGTGACCTCTTCTCCGAGGATCAGCACCACCCCCACGGTCAGGATCAGCACCACCCAATAGGAGGGGAAAAGCCGCAGGATCCGGTTCAGTGCAAAGGTGGCCGTGCCCTGCGGCGAATAGCCGTAAACGCCGTTCATCACCAGTGCCATCAGGTAACCCGACAGGATGAAAAACCCATGCACCGCGTAATGGCCGACAAAGGGCAGAGCAATGATATGCGAGGCGACCACCCAGAGGGCCAGATAGGTTCTAAAAAGACCGAACATGAAAAGAATAAAGCTCTTTAATAAGGTTAAATATCGATGTTTTCCTAGTGTTTTTGCAGATAAGCGTCCACGTCAAACCGGGGGGCAGCAAATGAAACGCATCCGGAACAGGGTGTGCCCCTAGCCCAGCAACCCCTCGGGTGGGGTGTAGTCAAAGTGTTTGATCTCATGGGCAAAGATCCGGCGCACCACCGCATCGGAGGCTGCCGAGAGCTTCTCGGGGTTTTCCGCGCGGGTATGGGTCTTGGCGCGTGGCAGCTCCACGCTGGCGATCACCTCAGGCGCCACCCCGGCGCGGCCCAGGGCCGTGGCCAGATTGCCCGACAGATCAGAGAAGTCGAAGACGTCATCGACGATGACCCTGTTCTGCAGCGTGTAGCGGTCCCAGTCGGTGGGGTATTTCTGATCCACCGTGCGCCCGGCCATCTTGCCACAGACAAAGGTGTTGAGATCCACCGGCGCGTCGTTCAGCCGGTTATACCAGAAATAAAACGACACCATCTTGTCCCAGGGGTTCCGCTCGAAACAGAAGGTGTAATAGCTGTCCCAGATCTCCGCCCCGATCCGCGCCTTGATCGAGGCCGCGCGCATGTGGCTGTAATAGCGGTGCCGCTGCAGCCGGTCGCGGATCACCCGGGCCACGGCGGCGGGGCGCATGTCCAGCAGGATCTCGTTCAGGGGATTGAAGGTGCCTTCGTAGTTGCGCGCATGCGCCTCCAGCACATCATCGCGCCCAATGCGGCCGCGTTCCGGCACATCGGAGGATAAAATATCATCAGGCCCGCAGATTTTCGCCAGCGCAACTTCCATGGAGGTGCCCGCAACCTTACGGTTTTTGACAAAAATGAACTTGTGCTTATGCGATACGATCATGACAACACTTCCGACTGACGAACAACACCTGAACGGTTTTGGGGGCCATGGGACCCCGCGCGGGAAAAATCAGCGGCCCAAAAACCCTTGCCGCCTTATGGTTCAAAGACCACTACATGCCAAGGCCCGGATCCGGGAAAGAAAAATGCGCCTGCCCGCAGACCCCAAACCGATTTACGCCTGTTTTTCGCCTGCATTTGATGCGATGTTCCGCACGGGCGCATTCCCGTCCATTCCGCACCGACCTAGCACGGGACACGCGCCGCAATGAAACATCTGCTCGTCATCTCCTCGGCGCCGGCACAGGTGACGCCAGAGGGCGTGGTGCTGGATAAGAAGTTTCTCGAAGGCATGCGGTCTTATTGTGCCGGGTGGACCGGTCAGGTCCATTGCATCCTGCAGAAAACCGGCACGGTGCCGTTTGGCACCACGGTTGATCCTGAAAACCTGCCTTTTGAGCTGCAGATGCCCGATGCGGCGGCGCGGCTGACGCGAGAGCAGTTGGCACAGTATGACGTGATCCTCTGCAGCGGCGACAATCACCGGTATTTCTATCTGGCGGATCTCTGCCAAACCCTGCCTGTCAGGCTCTATTACATCATTGAATATATTCTGGAGACGCGGCTGCAGATCATCCAGCTGGATGCACGGCTGTCCCCCCTGCGCAAGCTCAAGGGGGTGCTCTGGACCCTGCGCCAGGAGCGCCGCCGCCGCCGCGCCTTTCGCCGCGCGGACGGGTTGCAGGCCAATGGCTACCCAGCGGATGCGGCCTATCGCGGGATCAATGCCAATACGGTGCGCTATCTCGACAACCGGGTGCGGCGGGCAGATATGGCAACGGCCGACGAGATGGCGGCACGGCGCGCGCATCTGGCGGCGCAGGGTCCGCTGCAGCTCATTCATTCCGGGCGGTTGGAGCGGATGAAGGGCAGCCATGATCTCATTCCGATTGCCCGCCGTCTGCGCGACCGGGGCGTGGATTTCCGGCTCGACATCTTCGGCACCGGCAGTCTGGAGGCGGAGATCCGCACCGGCATCGGCGCGGCCGGGCTGCAGGACCATGTGCATCTGCACGGCACGGTGGATTTTCAAAGCGAACTGGTGCCCTTCACCCGGACCCAGAGCGATATTTTCCTCAGCTGTCATCGCCAGTCCGATCCCTCCTGCACCTATCTGGAGGCCCTGGGCTGCGGTGTGGCCGTGGCGGGCTATGCCAACCGGATGTGGCAGGCGTTACAGCAGCAATCCGGTGCAGGCTGGGTCGCGCCCCTGGGCAAACCGGAGGCGCTGGCCGATGTGATCGCCGCCGCCGCAGCGGACCGGGCGGATGTCACGGCCTGTTGTGATGCCGCCCTCACTTTCGCGCAAAACCACAGTTTTGAGACGGAATTCAACCGGCGCATTGCACACTTGGCGGGCACCTCCTCGAAAGGCGATGCCAGTGCCGCATGATCCGGTCCTTCTGCACGTCGGCTACATCAAGACGGCCACGACCTTTTTGCAGAACCAGGTCTTTGCCGGGCCGGATGAGGGGCTGGAGCTGGCCGCCGGACCGCAGACCCGGGCGCAGATGGTGCAGGAGATTCTGCTGGGCGATGATTACGCCTTCGATGCGGAGGCCACCCGGACCCGTCTCGAAGCATTGGCTGCGGATGTGCGGGCGCGGGGCAACCTGCCGGTCTGGTCCGAGGAAATGTTGCTCGGCAACCCGCCCGCGCGCCGCTATGACGGATTTGCCAATGCGCGCAAGCTGCAGATGGTCTACCCAAACGCCAAGGTGCTGATCACCATCCGGCGCCAGCCCGCCATCGCGCTCTCGATCTACCGCGAATATGTGCTGGGCGGCGGCGCCCTGCCTCTGCGCGGGGTGATTGGCAGCGGCGACGAGGCGCTCTCCTATACGCCGATCCTGCGCCCGGAGTTCCTGTTCTTTGACCGAGCCATTCGTCACTATGTCGGGCTTTTTGGTGCGGAAAACCTGCTGGTGCTGCCGCAGGAGATGCTGAGCGCCGACCCGGCGGCCTATTTCGCAGCACTCTCCCAATTCACCGGCTGCACCATCGCCCCTGACCGGCCCCGCGCCCGCGAACATGTGGGGGAAGGGTTCAGCGCGCTGGCCCTGCGGCGGCTGAGCAACCGGTTCATCGTCAAGGACCCGACGCGGCGGGGGCGGCAGGGGATCGATCATCTGACTGACCGGGTGATCCGCAAGCTTGATGGGGTATTGGGCCGCAATGCCAAGCGGCGCCGCGCCCATGAAGCGCAGATCGCCGCGCGGTATGCCGGGCTTTTTGCCCAGAGCAACCGTGCAACCGCCGATCTGACCGGGCTGGCGCTCGATGCTCTGGGCTATGAGACCTGACTACCCGGTGATGGCCCGTTTGAGACGCCCCGCGACCCGGCGCAGAGACTGTAATGATCCCATCACCTGATACTGCCATTTCAGGCGCGGCTGCAGCGTCGGGCGCCCCGCCAGACCGAAATCGCGCAGGAACTGCCCCGGTGCGGTCACCGCCGTGACCTTGTGCCAGTGGATCTCCCCCGCCTTGGGCCCGTCGTGATTGCCGTGTCCGCAACCCTTGGCCACCAGCGCTTCGGTCACGCGGATGAAATTAAAGTGATCCTTCTGGCGCACGTGACGGCCCAGCACCCGGATCAACCCGTCCTGATCCTCGCGCAGCGGATCGGTGGCCGCGACCACCAGATCGACGAAGCCCTTGTCCAATACACCCTGATCATCGGCCAGCTGATCCGGTGTCAGCGCGGCCAACGCGGGCTGAAACGCTGCGATGCGGTCCTTGAGGGTGCTGGCGCGAAACACCCGGCAGGAGCCACAGGTATCGTTGAAGGTGTTGACCTTCAGCGCCGCCTCCAGCTGGAACCCGGTGGGCGCAGGGCGCAGGGCCGCGTGATACCCGCCCGCCAGCAGGAACCCGTCCTCGGCCACCTCCTGCCCTTGCAGATGCGCCAGCAGATCGCGGTGCACGAAATCATCGCCATCCATCAGCATGATCCAGTCCGGCGCAGGATCCATCAGCGCGACCCAGGTGCCCAGCACGTATTTCATGCCCTTGTCGACCTGCACATGATTGCGGCCCGCGGCAAAGCCGGGATGCTCCGGGATCACCAGAAACGTGACATGATCCGCGAAATCACCTGCCCAATCCGGCGCCTGATGACAGACCACCACCACATGGGGGCGGGGCCCGTGCTGGGCGGTCAGGCTGGTGAGGGTCTCGCGCAGGATCATCTCGACCACAGTATAGTTGTCGACCTTGCCCCCCTGCGGGTGCACCAGCGGCAGCACAAAGGTGATGCCCTGGGCATCGGTCGGGGAGGAAGACGTCATGGAGAGGTCCCTTCTGTCGCTTGAATTTCCGTGACCAGCCTTTGGGCCGCATCGGTCCAGGTATAGGAATGCGCGGTCTGATAGGCCGCATCCGACATCGCCCGCCAGGCCTCCGGGGACATCTGCGCGACTTCGGCAATCTTTGTGGCAAAGGCGTGCCCGTCCGCCTCCAACAGATCGCCGTTGGTGCCATCGATCAGATCGGCCGCAGCGCCCGCGCGGGTGGCCAGCACCGGGGTGCGGCAGGCCATGGCCTCCAGCAGCGGCAGGCCAAAACCTTCGTGGTCACTGGTAAAGAGCCAGAGGTCACAGGCGGCATAGAGTTTCGGGATCTCCGCCTGTGGCGGCGATTGATGGTAGTCCACCCAATCGGGCAGGCCGAACTCCTCCACAGGCCAGCCACGCCCAAAGGCCACCACCCGCAGATCGGGGACAAGGTGCTTTGCCGCCAGCACCGCCGCCAGCGCCAGATCGGCGCGTTTGCGCGGATGCGCGTGGTAGAGAAACCCGACCGTAAGCGGGGTGTTCCGGGCGCGGGGGGGGGCGTCGAACTGTTTGGTATCCACCGCATTGGGAATGACGGTGATGTCCGAGACCCCGTGATTTTCGCTGACACAGTCTCTGATATAGCCCGAGACCGCGATTTTATGCAGCGGCAGCGTGTAAGAGGTCGCGACATCCTCGGCGGGCAGATTGCCGAAGGTCTCGTAATCCTGCAGCAGGTAGAATTTCTTGCCCTTGGTGGCGGGCAACTGCGCCACGCTTTCGGCGGTTTCCCACCAGGTGGCAATCACCGCATCGCCATCGGGCACATCGCGGGGGGTCACCGGGCGGAACCGGTCCAGCACCACGTGCCGATCCCCCAGAAAATCCAGAAACGGCGTGGTCCGGTCTTCGCGCGCCCGGGCCCGCGCCTTGCCGGTGATCTTGTTGATCAGCGTGCGCAATGGCGATGTTTTCACCCGCAGGGGGCGCGAGATTACGGTAACCTCATGGCCCGCCTGCGTCAGTTCCCGCGCATAGGTGGCAATCACGCGGATGCCGCCCGACAGGGAGGCAAAGGGCAGAATGAAACTGATGCGCATGAAAAGGCCCCGTCTGTTCGGTCCTGCGTTCGATACGAATATGGGGTCATGGACACAAGGTGCGAGTTCGGCAGGCGGGGTCGCTTTTGCGCCGGATGCCTGCAAGATATGCGCCCGGAAGGCTGTGCTGCATTCTTTATGCACCCCGCACCAGAGCCGCAGTTGAACAATGGCCAATATGGGTTAAACAGGCAGCGGAATTCAGGCGGCACGGGCCGCAAAGGAGAGCATGCGCGATGACTGATGTCCGGGGAAGACCCTTTCGCTGGGCCATCCTTGGAACCGGGTCCGTGGCGCGCAAATTCGTGCTGGACCTGCGCCAGTTGGAAGCAGAGGCCGAAGCGCATATCGTGGCCTCGCGCACCCCGGCCAATGCACAAAGTTTCGCCAGCAGCCTTGGGGTCGCCCACGTGGCGCAAAGCTACGCGGAGGCCGCTTCGGCGGATGTCGATGCCCTCTATATTGCCACCCCGCCTGCGCAGCATGAAGAGCACGCGCTGCTGGGCATTGCAGCAGGCAAGGCGGTTCTGGTGGAAAAACCCTTTGCGCGCGATGCCGCCGCCGCAGAGCGGATCATGCAGGCGGCGCGCGCGGCAGATGTCTTCTGCATGGAGGCGATGTGGACCCGGTTCCAGCCGCTGCCCGGGCAGATCCGCGACAGGATCGCAGCGGGTGATCTGGGAGACATCCGCGGATTCGACGGATCGTTCATGGCCGCCAATGCCCCCGATCCCACCTCCAGCCTCTTCGATCCCGCCCGCGGCGGCGGCGCGCTCATGGACCGCGGGGTCTATCCGCTGTCGCTGGCGCGCTACTGGCTGGGGCCCGTGACAGACGCCCGCGCCACGGCACGGATCGGCGACACCGGCGTGGATGAGGACTGCACGCTGATGTTGCGGCACGCAAGTGGTGCGCTCTCCACCTTACGCGCCAGCCTGCGCGCGGGCGGGATCGACGGGGCTGCGATCTACGGCACGAAAGCG
>NZ_CANMXR010000015.1:0-82432 GCF_947501835.1 uncultured Roseobacter sp.
CAGAGCCAGAGCCAGAGCCAGAGCCAGAGCCAGAGCCAGAGCCAGAGCCAGAGCCAGAGCCAGAGCCAGAGCCAGAGGTGCTGGACGCGGCTGATGCGCCGCCCGCGCCGACGGAAACAACCGACGAAGCGCGCGTGTCATTGCCGCGCAGCCCGGTGCCGGTCGCCCAGGCGCTTGTCGACGACGAGGCCGAGGCGACACCGGAAAAACCCGGTATCCTTGGCCGTTTGCTGGGGCGGTCGAGCGCAAAATCCGTTGTCCGCAGGACCCTGGACGATGACATGCTCGAACAACTGGAGGAACTGTTGATCACCGCCGATATGGGCGTCGATACCGCGCTCAGGGTGGTTGCGAACATGGCGGAGGGTCGGCTGGGCCGCAAATTATCGGTACAGGAGATCAAGGAACTGATGTCCGCGGAGATCGCACGCATCATGGATCCGGTTGCCAAACCCCTGCCGCTTTATCCGCGCACGCCGCAGGTGGTGCTGGTCGTCGGCGTGAACGGCTCCGGCAAAACCACAACCATCGGCAAATTGGCCAGCCAGTTCCGCGCAGCGGGCAAGAAGGTCGTGATCGCTGCAGGCGATACCTTCCGCGCTGCCGCCGTTGAACAATTACAGGTCTGGGGGGAGCGTGCCGGCGTGCCCGTCCTGACCGCGCCTGAAGGCTCCGACCCGGCAAGCCTCGCCTTTGATGCGATGACCCAGGCGCAGGCAGATGGGGCGGACCTGCTGTTGATCGATACCGCGGGACGTCTGCAAAACCGCTCCGATCTGATGGAAGAGCTTGCCAAGATCGTGCGTGTGATCCGCAAGAAGGACGACAGCGCGCCGCACAACACGCTGCTGGTGCTGGATGCGACCACGGGCCAGAACGCGCTCAATCAGGTCAAGGTATTCCGCGACATCTCGGATGTCTCCGGTCTCGTCATGACCAAGCTGGATGGCACCGCAAAGGGGGGCGTGCTGGTCGCCCTTGCGGATAAATTTGGCCTGCCGATCCACGCCATCGGGGTTGGTGAACAGATTGACGATCTGGATGCCTTTGACCCCGAGGAATTCGCCGATGCCTTGATGGGGCTTGAGCGCGGATGATTTCCAGCGCGGCCCGGATGGCAGATGAAAAACGCTGCGCACGCCAGTGACCGAATGGCTTGTTTCCATCGAAGGCACGCCAACCGGGCACCAGCTGGCTCTGTTTCTCGCCGTGATGGCAGCGTTTTTGCACGCGGTCTTTGGGGCCCTACAAAAAGGGCGTCATGACCCCTGGCTGACGCGCGGTGCCATCGACTTTTGCTACATGGCGATGGCCATGCCCTTCGTATTCTTTGTGGTGCCCTTTCCGGAACCGCATATGTGGCCGATCTTTGCAGCGGTCTGGCTGATCCACGTGGTCTACAAGCTGCTGCAGGCCTGGGCCTATACAAAAGGTGCCTATACGGTGGTCTACCCGGTCGTGCGCGGGACGGGGCCGCTGTTTACGGTCATCGGTGCCTATCTGATCTTTGATGAAACCTTTACCGGCACGCAATGGATTGGCATCGCCGTCCTGCTTGCGGGCATCTTTGGTCTGGCGATCTACAACATGATCTTTCTGGTGTCAGAACGAGACACGTTGCATGCGGCCCTGGGCCTGGCCGTGCTCACGGGGCTCTTTGTGGCACTTTACACCACCTATGACGCCTACGGCATCCGCGCCACGGCCAATCCTTTCACCTTTCTGGCGTGGTTTTTCATGATCGACGGGTTCTTTATGCCACTCGTGGCGGGGGCGCGCTGGCTGCGGATGCCGAACCGTCCGACCCTCGGGCCGCTGATGATGCGCGGGTTTGTGGGCGGGCTGGTGGCCCCGTTCAGTTTTGGCGCGGTGATGATGGCCACCCGGCTCGACAAAGTGGGGGAGGCCGCGGTGCTGCGCGAAACCTCCACCGTTTTCGCCGCCATCATCGGCTGGCTGTTTCTGAAAGAAACCGTAGGACCAAGACGCATTGCATTGATGGCATTGATTGCGCTGGGCGCTGTGATAGTTGAAATGGGCGGATAGGAAAGAGAATGTCAGACGTGAAACCGATCAACCCGATTGTAAAACAGGTGCTCGAACTGGGCCCGACGATCCTGTTTTTCCTGATCTATTTGCGGATCAAGGAAGATACCTTTGTCATCGGTGGCACCGAATACACCGGCTTCATCGTGGCGGCCCTTGTTTTTGTCCCGATCCTGCTGGTGGCCATGGGCATCTTGTGGCGCCTGACCGGGCAGCTCAGCCGCATGCAGGTCTTTACCGCCTTCATGGTGATTTTCTTCGGCGGCCTGACCGCCTGGTTCAATGACGAGCGGTTTTTCAAGATGAAGACCAGCATCGTCTATGGTCTTTTTGCCGTGCTTTTGGGCATTGGGCTGATGCGCGGGCAATCCTACCTCGCCTATGTGATGAACGAGATGATGCCGATGCGCGACGAGGGATGGATGATCCTGACGCGCAGGCTCTGTGCCGCCTTCGCCGGGCTTGCCGTGGCCAATGAGATCGTCTGGCGCACCATGTCAACCGATGCCTGGGTCAAGATCGAAACCTTTGGGTTCCCGGTGGCGCTGATGGCATTCCTGATGTGGCAGTTTACGGCGCTGCAGCCCTATCTGATCACCGATGAGACCGACAGCGACACCTAGCACGTTTCGCCTTTAACTTGAGCTTTGCGTCAGGTTTGGAGCGAAACGCTTCAATTCTTTGGCACGGTTTCCAACGCATCGATCATCGGCTTTGGGATATTATCGACCCGCACCGCGTCGCGCCCCATCGAATGCGCAACCTTATGCGCCAGATCCGCAGAGATCGCCGCCTCCAGAGCTAGTTTGAAACGCGTGTTCCGGGCACATTTCCGGCGTAAGTCGTCAAAGCGCCATTCCAGTACCTCGGCACCTTCCTCAAGCCAGGCTGAGGCAGAACTGGGCGCGCCGATCAGAAAGGCGATCTCCCCCAAAAACAGGTTTGGCGCCAGGATGAAGGCTTGATCGCCCTTGCGCACCAGGGTCGAGCCGCTGATCACATAATAGAGCTTCTCTCCTGCTTCTCCTTCGACGGTAATCTGTCGGTCATCGGTGACGGTGGAGCGCTTTGCAAGTTTCATCAGCGCGCGAAAATCCCCCGGCGGCAGGTTTGGGAAATCAAAGTATATGTCCGCATGGGCGGCCGGAATGGCGAGCCTGGAGTTTCGTGCGATCAGGCTGGTCAGACCGCCGACATTGGCCAAACCGATCAGCAGGCTGACGTAAATCGCTTCCCAAAGTGGGTGCTCGGCGATGGTGGAATAGTAGATCAGGTAGACGCCGGTGCCGCCCAGAATGAACAGGCGCAGAATGATCTGGTTGGTGATCGCAAGACCTGCGACGTAGAATGCACCCGCAAGATAAACCAGATTTGCCGGAGTAAAAACGTCTTCGAACATTCGGACTTACTACCCAAAAGAAATTATTCGCAAATTTTTGACGAAAAAAACGTGTTATGCAAAGAAAATCGAGACGTAGGGTATTAAAACTGCATGAGAGTGTCGTGACACCTCAGGCCTTTTTGAAGAGTTGGTCCTGCGCATCCTTGTCTTTTCGAAAGTCTGCGCGCTTTTCCGCATGTAACGCGCGCCCTGCCTGAACACCCGGGCGCGCGACCATCGTTTCCAACCAACGCGCCATATTGGGATTGTCGTCCAGCGTCTGTTGCTGTCCTTCCCAAAGGGAGGCCCAGCCCCAGATCGACATATCTGCGATCGAATAGAAATCACCCGCGACGTATTCGTTCTCGGCCAATCGCCGGTCCAACACACCGTAAAGCCGCGCGGTCTCCGCCCGGTAGCGATCCTTGGCATAGGGGATATCGTTGGGCGGCTCCATGAAGGGGGCGTATTTCAGGAAGTGGTGCGCTTGCCCCGCCATCGGGCCAAGCCCGCCCATCTGCCACATCAACCATTCGCTGACCGCGATCTGTTCCCGTTCGGTTGTGCCGCCAAACTTTCCGGTTTTCCGCGCGAGGTATTGCAGGATTGCGCCGGATTCGAAGATTGAGACCGGCGCGTTGTCCGGTCCGTCATGATCCACAATGGCCGGCATGCGATTGTTGGGCGCAATTTTGAGAAACTCAGGCGCGAATTGGTCTCCGGCGCCGATATTGATCAGATGGGTCTGGTACGGCAGCGCCATTTCTTCCAGCGCGATGGAGATTTTCCAGCCATTGGGTGTAGGCCAGAAATAGAGATCAATAGGCGTGCTCATTGTCTTTCCTTTGCGCTGAGGTTGCCGTCATGATGCGGTTTTTCAACTTCAGGGCAAGGGGGGTGACGGGCAGGGTGATCGCTGGCCCGAGGCTATAGGTTGGTCTTGGCAAGGGTACTTTGAACCGTGACCAGCGTGGGGCCGCGTGCCCAGGTAAGATATCCGCAAGATAGGCTTGCGGCAGGCTTTCAGGGTCGCGCAGCAGCCGGGCATAGAGCGCCATCACGCCGGGGCGGGTGTAGGTCGACCAATGGCAAACGCGGCGCGCCGGAGGGGCAATGGGCAACCCCAATTGCGCCAGTGCCCTCAGGGTCGCATCGCAATCCAATTGCAGGTTGATGGCATTTGGGGCGTCGATCCCCTGGCCGATGGCGCGGTCGCGCAGTTCCGGGGCGGCCACCATGTGTTCAAAGGCGAGGTCAAAGAGATCATTTTCCCGGCTGGTCACGTTGAAAACTTCGGTGGTGGTGCCCGCCGGTGCTCGCAACATGTCCTGCGCCTTGCTGGCAAAACTCGCTCCGGTCAGAAGCACGATCCGGCCAAGATCATGCGGTCTGAGATGCCCCAGCGCCGACAGCGCGATTTCCGATCCCAGAGAATGTGCAATCACGTGAACCGGGCGGTGTGGCGCATTTTTGCGCAGGCGCGTGACCAGCGACGCCAGTTCCCTGCCCAGTTTCGCAGCCCGGCGATGCGCCTGCCACAAAGCGCCCCGCGCATACCAGCCAAAAGCGATGCCCAACCCCACCTGCGAAGGCGTGTTGGAGAAGCCCAGCCGCTCAGGCCAGCTTGTGGTGTCGCAGTTAAATATTTTCTTGTGAGGGCAATGGGTTGGATCGTTCGGATCATATTTATACCCGTGGATCATGATGATGATCGGGCCGGCGCCGCCCTGTTGATCGCCGAGCGCGCTATCCGTCGTCGTCGAGGTGCCATGCATCTGCAACCCATCAGAGGTCGCATTGATCCTAAGCAATGGCATTCTGCGCCCCTTCTACAAGATATTGTGGTTGCGATATCTCAAAGACATACGACAGCGGCATGAAATTAGTGTTACAGCACCGTGACGGTGTTGACCTGCAACAGCCTTTGTCTTAACCGGATGCGCGTGGCGATTTGTTACCGGATTGCGGGCCACGTTAAACATTCCGCTAAAAGGTCACCGATGAGGAAACCCCGTCGCGTTGACCGCGTCTGGGGTTTTTTTGTGCCCATTCGGGCTGGAGAGTGAGAAGAATGACACGTGATCTGAAACCGCGCACCAAGGCCATCCATGCCGGGACGCGTCGCAGCCAATATGGTGAAGTTTCCGAGGCTATTTTCCTGACACAGGGCTTCGTCTATGAAACGGCGGAGGACGCCGAGGCCCGGTTTATCGAAGCGGGACCAGATGAGTTTATCTACGCGCGCTACGGCAACCCGACGGTGTCGATGTTCGAGGAGCGGATCGCGGCGCTTGAAGGCGCAGAGGACGCATTCGCCACGGCCTCCGGCATGGCAGCGGTCTCCGGGGCGCTGACCTCCATGCTCAAAGCGGGCGATCACGTGGTCTCTGCCCGGGCGCTGTTTGGGTCCTGTCTTTACGTGCTCGAAGAGGTGCTGACCCGCTTCGGTGTTGAGGTGACATTCGTCGACGGCACCGATCTGGCCGCCTGGGAGGCTGCCATTCGCGATGATACCGCAGCGGTCTTTTTCGAATCCATTTCCAACCCGACGTTGCAGGTGATCGACATCGCGGCGGTGTCGCAACTTGCCCACGCCAAAGGCGCTAAAGTATTGGTAGATAATGTTTTTGCGACACCCGTCTGGTCGAATGCTCTGGCGCAAGGCGCCGACGTGGTGATCTATTCCGCTACCAAGCACATCGACGGTCAGGGCCGCGCGCTGGGCGGTGTCATTCTCGGGACGCGCGATTTTATCCGCAAGACCGTGGAGCCTTACATGAAGCACACCGGCGGCTCCATGAGCCCCTTCACGGCCTGGGTGATGCTGAAAGGGTTGGAGACACTGGATCTGCGTGTGCGCGCACAAACGGCCAATGCCACAGCCATCGCGGAGGCGCTGCAGAACCACCCCAAGCCGGCACAAGTGATTTATCCCGGGCATGTCAATCACCCGCAAAACGCGCTGGTGCAACGCCAGATGGGTGAGGGCGGGACCGTGCTGTCCGTGGACCTCAAAGGCGGCAAGGCGGCCGCCTTCCGGTTCCTCAACGCCATTGAGGTTGGCGTGATCTCCAACAATCTGGGGGACGCAAAAACCATCATGACGCATCCGGCCACGACCACGCATCAACGTTTGCCGCAGGATCAAAAGGACGCGTTGGGCATCACCGATGGCCTGGTGCGGATCAGTGTCGGCATTGAGGATGCCGTTGATCTGGTGGAGGATATTTTGCAGGCGCTGGAGCACGCTTGACAAAAATGACGCCGCGCGCTGTTTTTTCCCCTTGTCAGCTTTTTGCATCCAATACTGATCCTGATGGAGCAGCTTGACGTATCTGTGAGGAGAGTTGGTCAGAGGGCGACGACGCCCTATCTGTTAAACGTACGACGTCATGAGGGACATAGCGATGAACATCCACACACCCATCCTTGATGCAACACCAGATCGGGAAGAGGCTGAAGCGGCCCTGGCGCTTTTGCGAAACTGGGCGAAAGGCGCCACCACGACGGAAATCCTGGAATTGGACCCGTCGGTTGCCCGTTTGGTTCCTGGCAGCGATGCGGTGAGTTATCCGGCGTTTTCACGTGAATACCCTGACGGATTTGAGACGGACGAAGGGTATAAAAGTACCCTTCCGGATTTGCAGAATGGGCCATCCAGCCTGATCCGCGGCGCGAAACAACAGATACAACACGTGGGCATTTCAAACTTTCGCCTGCCAATCCGGTTTCGGACCCGTGACAATGGGGATCTGACGCTGGAGACATCGGTAACCGGCTCTGTCAGCCTTGAGGCGGACAAGAAGGGCATCAACATGTCCCGCATCATGCGGTCATTCTACAAGCATGCCGAGGCCACATTCAGCTTTGGTGTGATCGAGGCGGCGCTGGATGATTACATCACTGACCTTGAAAGCTTTGACGCGCGCATTCAGATGCGGTTCAGCTTTCCGATGAAAGTGGACAGCCTGCGCTCCGGACTGTCGGGATATCAGTATTACGATATCGCTCTGGAATTGGTCGAACAGGGCGGTGTGCGCAAGAAAATCATGCACCTTGACTATGTTTACTCCTCAACATGTCCTTGCTCGCTGGAGCTGTCGGAACATGCGCGCGCGACACGCGGTCAATTGGCCACGCCCCATTCGCAGCGATCGGTTGCGCGGGTGTCGGTGGAGATTGACAATGATGCCGGATGTCTGTGGTTCGAGGACCTGATCGAGGCCTGCCGTCGGGCGGTGCCAACCGAAACGCAGGTGATGGTGAAGCGCGAAGACGAGCAGGCCTTTGCAGAACTGAACGCCGCAAACCCGATTTTTGTCGAAGACGCAGCACGTCTTTTCTGCGAGCAACTGCAGGCGGATGTGCGGATCGGTGACTTTCGGATCATCGCCAGCCATCAGGAAAGCCTGCACAGCCACGATGCGGTCAGCGTGTTGCTGGAAGGGGAGACCTTCGCGTCGGAAAGTCTGGACCCGAAACTGTTCAACACGCTGTTCCACGTCGGTTAACCGCTCACAGCTTCACAGCTTCACAGCTTCGAACGCGCCCCGGTGCAGGGCGCGTTTTTTCTGCGCTGCCGCAGAAGGCGATAGCGGCTATGCAGATGTTGCAATTCTCATACATGGCACAATCGCCTATATAGAAAAGCACGGGAGGAGATTTAAAAATACGTAAGGATCTCCAATGGCTTATCACTCCACTCATATCGACAACGGCCTGGGTCGTTCCCTGCATACCGTGTTCGGCGCGCTGCGCAGCTTCTTTGCATCGATTGGTACCGCACTGATGGTATCGAGCAGCTATAATGCGCGAGCTCAGATGGTTCAGGCGCTTCAGGCCAAATCTGACGAAGAGCTTGCAGCACTGAACATCAAGCGCGAAGAAATCGTTCACCACGTTTTCCGCGACCTCTATTACGTTTGATCGCCTCCGGGTGAGCGCACCCGCTTGACACCGACGCGGCGCGCGGCCAACCCTGCGCGCATGTTGGACCTGCGCCCTGTTGGATATGTGATTGGCCTGCTGGTGGCCGTGCTGGGGGTGGCGATGCTGCTGCCCATGTTGGTCGACATTGCCGAAGGGCGCGGCCATTGGCCGGTATTCATTCAATCAGCGCTGATAACGATCCTGTCGGGCGGGTTGATTTCGCTGGCCTGCGCCAATGGCGTCAAGGAAGGCCTGACCATCCAGCAGACCTTCCTGCTAACCACTGGTGTCTGGGTGGCACTGCCGTTGTTCGGTGCCTTGCCGTTCATGTTCGGCGACACCGAAGCAGAGTTTGTCGACGCATTTTTTGAGGCCATGTCCGGCCTGACCACCACCGGATCAACGGTTTTTTCAGGCCTTCAGGACCTGCCCAAGGGGCTGCTGCTCTGGCGGGGTATCCTGCAATGGCTGGGCGGCATCGGTATCATTGTTGTCGCAATGGTGTTTTTGCCCGAACTTCGGGTGGGCGGGATGCAGATCTTCCGCTCCGAAGGGTTCGACACCATGGGGAAAATCCTGCCCCGCGCAGGGCAAATCGCCAGCCAGATCTCCAGCATCTATCTTGGGCTGACGATGGTCTGTGCGCTGAGCTATCTGGCACTCGGCATGAACGCATTTGACGCCACCGTACATGCCTTGACGACCATATCCACGGGTGGTTTTGCGAATTACGACGAATCTTTTGGCGCTTTCAAAGGCAACATCGAGATCGCCGCCACCCTCTTCATGATCCTCGCCGCCTTGCCCTTTGTGCGCTACGTGCAATTGATCAACGGTCAGCATCAGCCGCTTTGGCGCGACAGTCAGGTGCGGGTTTTCGTTCTCACCCTTCTGGCCATTGTCGTGATCATGTCGATCGCTTTGATCCAGATTTTTCCGCTGGAATGGGGCCGGTCGATCCGCGAAGCCCTGTTCAACGTCACCTCCATCATGACCGGCACCGGTTATGCCTCGGCAGATTACATGCAATGGGGCCCGATGCTGATCTCCATGTTCTTTTTCATCGGTCTGATCGGCGGCTGTGCGGGCTCGACCACCTGTTCCATCAAGATCTTCCGCTACCAGCTGCTCTTTGCCTCGATCAAGATGCAGCTGCGCCGGATCAGGTCCCCGAATGGGGTCTTCGTGGTGCGTTACGACCGGCGCCCCGTCAGTGAGGACGTGCTAAGTTCGGTGATTTCATTCTTCATGTTTTTCATCGTGACTCTGGGTCTGATGGCGGTTGCGCTCAGCCTGACCGGATTGGACTTCATCACCTCGCTTTCTGGTGCTGCGACCGCGCTCTCCAACGTGGGGCCGGGGCTTGGTGCGGAAATCGGACCCGCGGGCAACTTTTCCGGTCTCAACGACACGGCAAAATGGCTCCTCTCTGCCGGCATGCTGTTGGGCCGGCTCGAGCTCTTGGCGGTCTACGCCATCCTCACCGTGAAATTTTGGAGAGATTAAGATGCGAAGACCCTTAGGCGCGCAGATATCGCATATGTTGAAAGACAAGGGCGTCGACGTCATCTTTGGCATTCCGGGCGTGCACAATCAGGAAATGTACCGCGGGATCGAGGAAGCAGGGATCCGGCATGTTCTGGCCCGCCACGAGCAGGGGGCGGGTTTCATGGCGGATGGCTATGCGCGGGCAACCGGCAAGCCCGGCGTGGCCTATGTGATCACCGGCCCAGGGCTGTGCAACATCATGACGCCGATGGGGCAGGCCTATTCGGATTCGGTGCCCATGCTGGTGATGTCCTCTTGTCTGGATGAAATTGCCGCCGTCAAAGGTCAGCTCCATCAGATGAAAGATCAGCGCGCCGCCGCCGATACCGTTTGCGATTGGTCAGAAGAGGCCCGCTCGGCAACGGCGGCCTACGGGTTGGTCAATCGCGCCTTTACCGAGTTTCAGACGCAAAGCCCCTTGCCCAAGCACATTCAGGTACCCATTGCGCAGCTGGAGGCGCTGGCGGATCCCGCCCCTCAGGTCAAAAATGCCGTCCGCCGGATGGGTGTGGACGCGGTTGATGTCGCTTCGGCTGTGGACAAATTGAAACAGGCGAGGCGGCCGCTCTTTGTTTTGGGAGGTGGGGCTATTGGCGCCACGCCACACGCGCGGGTGGTCTTGGCGAAGCTCGCGGCGGCCTCTTACGTCACCTATGCGGGCAGCGGCATCGCCGGTGTGCAGGATCCGCTCTGTTTTGGGTCGATGTTGGGCACGACATCCTGCGTGGAGGAGTTGCGAAAGGCCGATCTGGTGATCTGCGTCGGCACTGATCTTGCGGAAGTGGACCACTACCGCAGCGAGCTGGGGCATCAGGCGCCAGCCATTCACGTCAATCTGGATCCGGCTGTTTTGAGCCGGGCACGTGCGGGCGATGACAAACATCTGGCCGATGCCACCGCATGGTTTGCCGCCGTGGAGGTGGCATTGGACGGACATCAGGCCGCAACGGATTGGCAGGTTCGGGAGGTATCGGACGCCCGCGCGCGTGGCCGTGCAGAGGTGGACGCGATGTACCCGGGCATCGGCGAGGTCTGCGATGCGCTGCGCGATGCCGTGCCCGCCGATACGATGATCTATTCGGATATGACGCAAATCGCCTATACCGCTAAAATCATCTGGGACATGGATCGCCCCGGCCATTGGCATCACCCAACCGGCTTTGGCACGCTTGGGTATGCGACGCCTGCGGCCATTGGCGGTGCCGTGGCACGCCCAGGTCAGCCCACGATGGCGATCATCGGAGATTACGGATTTCACTATACCATGCAGGAATTGGGCGTTGCCGTCGAATTGGACCTTAGCCTGCCGATCATCCTGTGGGACAACGGCAAGCTAAAGGAAATCGAAGACAGTATGGTTCGCGCACAAATTGCGCCCAATGCGGTGATCGCGCGTAACCCGGATTTCTGCAAACTGGCGGAAGCCTTTGGCGCAAAAGCTATCGCGCCCAAAAGTCTCGCGGCATTGCAGAACGCCGTGACAACTGCCTTTGCATCAAAAGGCCCGACGTTGATTTACATCACGCCGGACCTCACTCGTTAACCGCAGGTCACTGGTAATCCGAATAGGCACGCTGAATAAGGCGCGCCGCGCATTTCGAATGTGCGGTGTTCACGATGAGGTACCAGACGGTCTCGCCCGGGCGACCCGCGCGAGAGTATTGGCAGTTGTCAGGTGACGTCCACCATTGGCCACGATAGTTATTTGGCGGCAGCATTGGCGACGTATATTCGACCAACGATAGTTTTGCCTTGCCAGAATTGAAACCTTCGGCGGCAGCCGGCAGCGCGAGCGCTGTCCCAAGGGCCAGCGCCATAAAGTGTTTAAGCATCCCACTCACTCCATGTTCGTACCGAAGTACGATGCGCCCCCACGCAAGCAGAAGATGACAGTTGGGGATTAACGCATCGCAAACGGCTGGGGTGAGTAGGCCGATTCTTTAGGGCGAATTTGAGACGGTTTTGTGCTTATTCCCAGCAACTGACCAATACGGTCATTGCCAGAGCCCGTTGGGTAATGTCCTCCGGGGCAAGCTGATCGGTGCCAATGCCGCTGTCTGGAACCAGGCCCGCGTTCTCCATCACCTGGGTGATGGCGGAGCCCGCCAGCGCAAAGGTGACCTCCTTTGGCAGGCGCCGTTCACCGCCGCCGCGCGGCAGCAACATGCCAAGCACATGGCCGTTGTCGTCAAAGACCGGCCCACCGGCGTCCCCCGGCAGGCTGCTGAGTGCCAGGCGGCTCAGATCTGGTTCACCCTGGAGCCCGCGAACATCCGAGAGGGTGCCGAATGTCATGGTGGGTGCATCCAGAATGCCCTCATAGGAATAGCCTGCCACGGCGACATCAGATTGCAGCCGTGGCGGCACCGGGCTGAAACGCGCGCTTTGTTGCGGGGCCAGGCTTTGCGAGGGTTTCAGGATCGCGATCCCAAGCTCGGGATCCAGCGTGTCCAGTTCCGCTTCAAATTCCTCGTCCAATGTAATGCGCGTACAGCTTTGCACCGCATCGGATGTGGTGACCACCGATCCTGCGCCATCCACGAAAAACCCGGACCGTGAGACGCGCGGCGTGCGGATCTGCAACCCGGCGACCAAATCGACTTGTTGTTGCTGCGCGATACCTTCTGAGGGGTCCAGTACGCCGGGCAACCGCAGGAAGCTGTCCTGCATTTCCGCCAGAACCCGTGTGCGGCGCTCTTCGTCGCCCGCAGGCCAAATCAATGTGAAGCCCTTGATCTGACCCGCTTCGAGGCTGGCACGTGTCTCGCTGACAATCTCGGCATTGCGGCCCGTCAAGGTAAAGCTGGTGCGTGACAGGCTGCGCTCCCCTTCCAACGGCACGATCTCAAGGGTCTGCATGATCTGATAGAGGCTGGCCAACGTATTGGTATCGCCTTCCTGGCTGATCAGCAGAACGCGGGCTGCGCTGCCATCCGTCGCGTTGAACCGCGCAAACGGCGCCTCATAGCCGTCCAGGGCCACCTTGGCCGTGGGCATTTTCACTTCGATGCCGGTTTTGGTGTCAGCGACAGGTCGCAGATCCAGCCCTTCAAGCACGGCGTTGTAGCTCTGGAAAAGTGCCGCGCGTTGTTGTGTCGTCAAAATCCCGGTTGCTTCAAATCCATTTGCTGCTTGCCAGGCCGACATCGAATTGCGCGTCCCGCGTCCGAACGCACCATCAATTGTCGAGGTGTAGAAACCGGCCCATTGCAGAGCCGTCTGAATGTCGCGCCGCTCTTCTGCTGAAAGGTTCCGCTCGTTGCGGCGTGCCTCTGCGGGCGTTTCATCGGGTGCGGCGATGGGCTCTGATGGCAGCGTAGGCTGCTCCGGCACAACAAGCGCTGCGGTACTATCTGGCGTATCATCCGGTAGGGTGATCGTTTCCTGCGGCGTGGGCTGCACCGTCAGCGCACCCCGCCGCAGAAGATCGGCACCGGCTGGAAAGAACTGGCGCCCCAGGTTTGCACTGAAGGCAATGTAGCTGTCGCGCGGGATCAACCCGTCATTTCGGTAGACCCGCAACAGCTGTTCCGCGTCGGCAGCTGTATAAGGGCCCAGAACGATCCCGTACCACCCGCTGCCCAGCGAAAACCCGTTCACATCCGAAAGGGTGCGGGCGTAATCCTGCGCCCGTCTCAGACCGTCTTGAAGGTTCGGCTGTGCCTCGATCTGGACCCAGACAACCTGATCGGAAGACTGAGCCCGCGCAAGCTGCGCAACACTGGCAAAAAGAGCCACAAAAACCACAAATAACCGCACCATTTCTATGCCAACCCCGGACCGTTTCAAATCCGGCTCAATTAATCAGGAATTGCGCGTGTTGGCCATATGGCATTGGCCTGAATTATCGCGTTACCTGCAATTGACGCTTCCAGCACACACACGTAGGTAAGGCGCGCAAGACCAGCCGAGGCCGCCTTTCATGTCCGACACCGACCAAACGCCGAAATCGTTTCAGGAGATTATCCTGAGGCTCCAGACCTATTGGGCGCGCAAGGGGTGCGCGATTTTGCAGCCCTATGACATGGAAGTTGGCGCAGGGACTTTTCACCCGGCAACGACGCTGCGCTCGCTGGGCACGCAGCCCTGGGCCGCCGCCTATGTCCAGCCCTCGCGTCGTCCGACCGATGGGCGCTATGGCGAAAACCCCAACCGGTTGCAGCATTACTACCAGTTTCAGGTGTTGATCAAACCCAGCCCGCCGGACCTGCAGGACCTGTATCTCGGCTCGCTCACCGCCATCGGCGTGGATATGGCACTGCATGATATCCGATTTGTCGAGGACGACTGGGAAAGCCCCACGCTGGGTGCCTGGGGGCTGGGCTGGGAGGTTTGGTGCGACGGAATGGAAGTCAGCCAGTTCACCTATTTCCAGCAGGTGGGGGGGCATGACTGTCACCCGGTGTCGGGCGAGCTGACCTATGGGCTGGAACGGCTGGCGATGTACATCCTGGGGGTCGATCACGTGATGGACATGCCGTTCAACGACCCGCAAACGACCATTGCTCTGACCTATGGGGACATCTTCAAGCAGACCGAAGAAGAATATGCGCGCTGGAATTTCGACACCGCCGATACCGCCGTGCTGCTGCGCCATTTTGACGAGGCTGAAACGCACTGTCGTGAGATCCTCGATGCCCCGCACGACGACCCGAAAACCGGCAAACGCATTATCATGGTGCATCCCGCTTATGATCAGTGCATCAAAGCGAGCCATATCTTTAACCTGCTCGACGCACGGGGCGTGATTTCCGTCACCGAACGGCAGGCCTATATCGGCCGGGTGCGGGCGCTGGCGAAAACCTGCGCGGATGCTTTCGTGCAGACCACGGCGGGTGGCTGGCAATCGGATGACGCTGCATGAATGGCAAGATCGTTGGGAGCGTCATTTTGATCTCCGCCCTGATTGCGGGTGCTGCACTCTATTACCTGCAAATCTACGGCTACTACGAGGATGCAACGGCGGACCTGCCTGAAGTGCGCTTGGTGTCCCTGACCTCAGACCAGCCCGAACCCATTCTCGCGGAGCGTATTCAGGCGATTGATGCCGACAGTTCGCCCATCAGGTTCCGTGCCTGTTTCGAGACGCCGTCGAGCCTTGCGATGCTCACAGAGACCTACGTCGGTCTCGAATTCGCCACGCCGCGCAATGCGCCGGGTTGGTTTGACTGTTTTGATGCAGCGGCCATCGCGGATGATCTTGCCACAGGTCGCGCCCTGCCTTTCCTGGGGCAGAAAAACGTGGCCTTCGGCGTCGACCGCATTGTCGTGATCACCGACGAGGGGCGCGGCTACATCTGGCACGAACTCAACGATTGTGGCGAAAAAGCCTATGACGGAACGATTGTGGGCGAGGAATGCCCGGGACGGGATGAAAACTAATGCCGGATCTGTTGATTGAACTCTTTTCCGAGGAAATCCCCGCGCGCATGCAGCGCCGTGCCGCGGAAGATCTCAAGAAACTGGTCACGAGTGGGATGATGGAGGCGGGTCTGACCTATGCGTCGGCTGCTGAGTTTTCCACGCCACGCCGCCTGACCTTGACGGTTGAGGGGGTGTTGGCTGCGAGCCCGACCACCGTCGAAGAGCGCAAAGGACCGCGTGCGGACGCGCCCGAAAAGGCCATCGAAGGGTTTTTGCGCGGTGCGGGACTGACACGCGCGCAGCTCGAAGAACACGATACCCCCAAAGGGCCGGTGCTCTTTGCCAAGATCGAAAAACCGGGCCGCCCGGCGGCGGACATCGTGGCGGAGGTGCTTGAGGCTGCGATCCGGAATTTCCCTTGGCCCAAATCGATGCGCTGGGGGGCGGGCACCCTGCGATGGGTGCGTCCCTTGCACGCCATTCTGTGTATCTTAAGCGATGAAGCCGGTGCCGAGATCGTGCCCATGGACGTTGATGGCATCGTCTCCGGTGATACCACGACGGGGCACCGTTTCCTTGCTGCAGGGCGTTTCGCGGTGTCCTCCTTTGATGACTATGCAGCCAAGCTCAAACGCGCGCATGTGGTGCTCGACCCCAAAGAACGGGCCGAGGCGATCTGGCACGATGCGACCAATATGGCCTTTGCCAATGGTCTGGAGGTGGTCGAGGACACGGGCCTGCTGGCCGAGGTTGCCGGTCTTGTGGAATGGCCTGTCGTCTTGATGGGCCGGATCGGTGAAGATTTCCTTGGACTGCCCCCCGAAGTGCTGCAAACCTCGATGAAAGAGCATCAGAAGTTTTTCTCCGTGCGCAACCCCAAGACGGGCCGTATTGAGCGGTTCATCACCGTGGCGAATACCGAAACCGCGGACAATGGCGCCACCATCCTTGCAGGCAATGAAAAGGTGCTCTCCGCCCGTCTGGCCGATGCCAAATTCTTCTGGGACAATGACCTGCGTGTCGCGCAAAATGACATGGGCGTCTGGCTGAAAGCGCTTGAGAACGTGACGTTCCACAACAAATTGGGCACTCAGGCCGAGCTGATTGAACGTATCGCCGCGCTATCTCGCGAGCTGGCACCCTTGGTTGGGGCCGATCCCGATGAAGCGGAAGAAGCCGCGCGTCTTGCCAAGGCAGATCTCAGTTCTGAAATGGTCTATGAGTTTCCCGAATTGCAGGGGCTCATGGGGCGCTACTACATCAAGGCCGCGGGCCATTCGGAGGCGATTGCCGCCGCCGCACAGGAACACTACGCCCCGCTCGGTCCGTCCGATGATGTGCCGACCGCGCCGGTTTCCGTGGCCGTCGCTTTGGCGGAGAAGATCGACAAGCTGACTGGTTTCTGGCTGTGGCGCGAGTTCCCAACCGGTTCCAAAGATCCATTTGCCTTACGTCGAGCAGCGCTGGGCACTTTGCGTCTGATTTTAGATAATGCTTTTTCATTGTCGCTTGAAAACATCTTATTCGACGCACTGCCTACTCATATTGGCCGGATGTTTCGGATGAAAGACTTTTCCGAACTCGATGAATTAATCCGCCAGTCCGTAGACCCGGACGTTTACGAGGCATTGGCTCATCTTAGAGAGGAACGAGAAGAGAGTTTTGTCGAAGCCTTAGAACTTGATAACCCCACGGAAAGTTCGCCTCATGTTCTTTTAGGACGTCAAGTATCTGCTCATCTCATGGCATTCATCCATGATCGTCTCAAAGTCTATCTACGCGAGCAGGGTGTCCGCCACGATATCATCGACGCCTGCATCGCGATGGAGGGTAATGACGACTTAACTCTGCTGGTCAAGCGGGCGCGGGCCTTGTCGGACACGCTCAAAACTGAAGATGGGGAGAACCTCATCCAAGGCTTCAAACGCGCCAATAACATCCTGACGCAGGCCGAGGCCGCGGATGGGGTTGAGTATTCCTACGGCGGCGACGTGAAATACGCCGAGACGGACGAGGAACGCGCGCTTTTTGCAGCCCTCGAGGCGGCGGAGGCAAAAATCACACCAGCCATGGCAGCCCTCGATTTCGCCACCGCCATGTCGGCGATGGCGACGTTGCGCGGGCCGATTGATGCGTTTTTCGAGGCTGTGAAGATCAACGCGGACAATGCCACCGTGCGGCGCAACCGTCTGAACCTGCTGAGCCAGATCACGCGCCTCTGTTCCTCCGTTGCCGATCTGACGCGGATTGAAGGGTAAAACGGGCCTGACCCGGCGGTTTTTCTAAGCCTTGTCAGCGCGGGTTAACACCTTATGCTGCGCCCAAACAATTTAGGTGCCGCAGTGCAGAATAATCCGAACACCACGCTGGTGACGCCCCAAGCGCCGATCTCGACCAACACCCATGGTGGTCGAGCCAAGTGTTTGCAGCGGTTGGTGCGTCTGGACCTGCCGGTGCCACGCACGGTGGCCCTGTCATTTGCCGCGGTGCAGCGCATTGCCAATGGCGAGTTGCCCGACATTCCAGCGATCGTGTCGCAGTTTCCGGACGGCGCCCTGCTCTGCGTGCGCCCCTCCTCCGAGGACCCCGATTGGGGCGGGCCGGGCGCGGTGCTCAACATTGGTATGAACGATGCGCGGTTTGACGCGCTGAAAGAACGCCTGGGCCAAGATGCCGCGCGGGCGATCTACACGCGGTTCGTGCAGTCCTATGCGGTGGATGTGGCGCGTCTCGATCCGGATGTTTTCGAGGACGTGAACGGCGAAGGGTGCGAAGGCCTGTCCGAAGCTCTGCGGGCCTATGAAACCGAGTTGGAGGAGCCCTTCCCTGCGGATCCATCGGAGCAACTGGCCGCCGTCCTGAAGTCGATGGCCCGCGCGTGGGACGGCACCTCGGCACGGCTGCTCCGGCAGGCCAAGGGCGCGCCTGTGGATGCGGGTCTGGGTCTTGTCGTGCAGGAAATGGCGCTGGGGTTGGGGCGGGGGCAGTGTGGCTCGGGCGTTTTGCAACTGGTCGATAGCGACACCGGATTGCCCCAGATCACCGGACGATACCTGAGCCAAAGCCAGGGGCGGGACGCGCTCGAAGGCGATGCCGCGGCGCTCTATCTGGGCCGTGATCCCCGCGGGCCCTCCTTGGAAGAATTGGCGCCCGAAGCATTTCAGGCGCTGAAAAGCCACGCGGCGCTCATGCGGGTCAAGTTGCGCGAAGAGATGCAGGTGGAATTTGCCATTGAAAACGGCGCTTTGCACATTCTCGATGGCGTGCGGGTGGCACGGTCCAGTCAGGCGTCAGTTCGGATTGCGGTACAGCTGGCCGAAGACAAGATCATTCCCCGTGCGGAGGCTTTGATGCGCGTCCAGCCGCGCACGCTCTCGGAGTTGTTGCACCGACAGGTCGATCCGGGCGCCCGGCGTGACGTGATCGGATGCGGGATCGCGGCCAGCCCCGGGGCTGCAACCGGTCAGATCGTCTTTACCGCTGCCGAGGCCCAAGCCAGTGCAGCGCGGGGAGACCCCTGCATCCTTGTACGGCGGGAAACCTCGCCAGAGGACATCCGGGGCATGCACGCGGCCCAAGCGGTTCTGACCGAACGCGGTGGCATCACCAGCCATGCGGCGGTCATCGGACGTGGCATTGGGTTGCCCTGCGTTGTGGGTGCGTCGGATATGCGGTTCAACCGCAGCAAAAAACAATTGGTTACCAAAGATGGTCGCGTTTTCAGCGCGGGCGAAGTGATCACGGTTGATGGCACGCGCGGTGAAGTCCTGGCGGGCGCGCCGAAGATGCGTGAAGCGGCGCTGGACCAGAGTTTCCAGAAGCTGATGGATTGGTCCACCGAGTTTTGCGATATTGGCATCCGCGCCAATGCCGACACGCCCGCAGACGCGCAGACCGCGCGCAATTTCAACGCACAAGGCATCGGGCTTTGCCGCACCGAGCACATGTTCTTTGAACCCGGACGTCTGACCGTCATGCGCGAGATGATCTTTGCGGAAACCTCCCAAGACCGACGCGCTGTTCTGGAACGATTGCTGCCGATGCAGCGCACCGATTTCACGCAATTGTTCCGGATCATGGAAGGGCAACCGGTGTGCATTCGGCTCTTTGATCCGCCGCTGCATGAATTCCTGCCCACGGACCGCGCGGGTCAGCGGGAACTGGCCGAGGCGCTGGATCTGCCTTTGTCTGATGTGACCCGGCGGATTGAGGCGATGTCTGAGTACAACCCGATGCTGGGCCTGCGCGGTGTGCGGCTGGGTGTGACGGTGCCGGAAATCTACGAGATGCAGGCCCGCGCGATTTTTGAGGCAACGATCGATGCCAGCGCAAAAGGCGCACCGGTTGTGCCTGAGATCATGATCCCTCTGGTGTCGGCGCGGCGCGAAGTGGAGCTTGTGAAGACATCCATTGATGCGGTCGCCGCTGCCGTGCGCACGGAATGGGACAAGGATTTTGACTACCGCCTTGGCGTCATGGTCGAGACCCCGCGTGCGGCCTTGCGGGCGGCTGATATCGCGCCGCATTGTGCCTTCTTGAGTTTTGGCACCAACGACCTGACCCAGATGGCTTACGGATTGTCGCGCGATGATGCGGGGCGGTTCATGTCGGATTATGTCCAGCAGGGTGTTTTCCCCGAGGACCCGTTTCATGTGTTGGATACCGACGGTGTGGGTGAGTTGCTGAAACTTGGGGCAGAAAGAGGGCGGTCGGCGCAAAAAGATGTGACGCTGTCCATTTGTGGTGAACATGGGGGTAACCCCGAATCAATCGCCTTTTGCCGAGACGCGGGATTTGATTATGTTTCCTGTTCTCCCTTCCGGGTACCGGTGGCGCGACTAGCTGCCGCACAGCTTGCGATATCAAGCAAGATACAGTAGTTTTTTCAAAAGCAAACACAACATGTTGTGGTTTCTAGGATGCCGTGTTGAGCGGTTGCACGCCGATGTTAACCAAGAGATCCGGCGTAAACTTTACGTCAACCATTATTATAGGTAGAGCACGGCGATTGGAAAGACCTGGGGGACGCAGTCGTGCGTGTTATCTGCAAAGCGATTTTATCGTTATCAATAGGGTTGTTTTTGGGCTTTTTTGTGGCCGATCCAAGTTTTGCCCGGCAGGGCGACAACCTGACCAAAGACACCGAATCGGACCTTGAACAGGTCACGGTGCGCCGTATGCAAGAGACGGCACTGGCCTCGAAGGCCAAGGTGGAATTGGAGTTTTCAAAATCATGGATCGATGCGCAGCCATCCGCCGCGGGCGGCGATGAATGGCGCTGCCTTGCAGAAGCGCTCTACTTCGAAGCACGGGGCGAAACCGTTAAAGGTCAGTTTGCCGTCGCCGAAGTCATTCTCAACCGCGTTGAATCCGATCGTTTTCCGGCGTCTGCCTGTGGCGTGATCCATCAGGGTACCGGCAAAAAATACCAGTGTCAGTTCACCTATACATGTGACGGTCATAAGGAAGTCATCGGTGAACCGCGCGCATTCGAACGCGTTTCCAAGGTCGCCCGGGCGGCGCTGGATGGTGATGCGCCTGCGCTGACCGAAGGGGCGACGCACTATCACACAACGGCCGTGAAGCCGCGCTGGAGCAAGGTCTACACCAAGACAGCTGCGATCGGGGATCACATCTTTTACCGTCACACCTGGCAGACAGCAGGCAAGTGACGCATTCAGGTCTTGGCGCGCCGTTCTGAAGGCTGTTAAAGGGCTTCAGTCGCCTAAGATGGCGGCTGCCCGACACCAACAGAAAGCCTGTCTCATGAGCTCCGAAATCAGACTTGCCTTTGCGCACCCTGCCGAACGGTCGGAGGCAACCGCGGGCACGGGGCCATTGGACCGGATTTCCCTGCGCGATCACATCGTTGAAATTGAGATTGGCGCCTTTCAGGCGGAACGCGGTGTGACGCAGCGCATCTGCTTTAACGTTGTTGTTGAAGTGCAACCCCTGACCGGTCCTATCGACGATGATGTCGACCGCATTCTCAGCTACGACAAGGTGACCGAGGCGATTGCTTTTGAGCTTTCGGATGAGCGGTTGAACCTGCTGGAAACCCTGGCGGAACGGGTGGCGGAACGTATCCTGCTGGAGCCGCAGGCCATGCGCGCTTTTGTGCGGATCGAGAAACTGGATCGTGGTCCTGGCGCGCTGGGGGTCGAGATTGTGCGGGCAAGGGGACAGACTGCCCCCGTCCGCCCCGAAGAAGAGCCAGCACCTCAGCCTGAGCTGGTCTATCTGAGCAACGAGGCAATCGCGTCACCACATCTCAAGGGGTGGATTGACCAGTTGGAGGCATTCGGCAAGCCGCTGATTTTCTGTGTAGGGGCGTCAGATACGCATGCGCCCCAGACGCATCACAAGATGGCGCAACGCCGAATTGACCTGCTGGCCATCGAACAAAACGCATGGGTGCTGGCATCGAAAGATGACCGCTGCGTTGTCGTCGATACCCGCACGGAGCTCGACTGGGCCATGAAAAACGGGCAGTCCTGCGTCTGGGCACCGTCCAAGATTGTGCTGGATGCCGTGGATGGTCCATCGGCGCAGCCGCGCGATGCCGTGGCCCTGGCCGCTTGGTTTGCAGCCACGTTTGAGGCCAGTGAAATGCTGGTCATCGGCGCCGATTTACCGCAGTCTGCATCGGTGCCGTTGCGCGCGATGTCGGTTGAGGGCGCAAGTCTCTGAGAGATGGCTGAATATTTCCGTCCCATCGTTCAAACGGATATAGCGTACCCGTCTGACGCGCAGCGCCTTGCAGGCGGATGGGGGTGGTTTTCCCAGGTCGAAGTCTTGTCCCGGACGCGTCCCCCCCGGATCATTGCCGCGCGTGATGTGGATCAAGCCGATTTGGCGCCTCTGATCGCGCCGCGGGCCCCAATCGCTGGTATCACGATGGACAGGCCGCGCGTGATGGGCATTCTGAATGTCACGCCGGACAGTTTTTCGGATGGCGGTCAGCATAATTCGGTCACGAAAGCGCTGGCCGGTGCGCATGGGATGCAGGGCGCGGACATCCTCGACATTGGCGGGGAATCGACGCGTCCGGGCGCGGCTGTTGTCCCTGAGGAGGAAGAGATTGAGCGCACCGCTCCCGTCATCGCAGCGCTGCGCGAGGGCGGCGTCAGCCAAACGATCTCCATCGATACGCGCAAAGCCGCGGTGGCCGCGGCAGCGCTGCAGGCGGGCGCAAATCTGGTCAATGACGTCTCCGGTTTCACCTTCGATCCCGCGCTTGCGGACCACTGTGCCGCGCAATCGGCGCCGGTTTGCGTGATGCATGCGCAGGGTGATCCGGCCACGATGCAGCAGGATCCGCAATACGATGACGTGTTGCTGGATGTCTACGATTTCCTGTCCGCGCAAATTGAGATGCTTGTCGCCCGGGGCATTCCGAAAACACAGATCATCGCAGATCCCGGGATCGGCTTTGGCAAGACATTACAGCACAATCTGAGCCTGCTCGCCCGGTTGTCCCTGTTTCATGGGTTGGGGGTGCCGATCTTGCTGGGCGCATCGCGCAAACGGTTCATCGGCACGATCGGTCAGGCCGAAGAGGCACAGGACCGTATGCCGGGGTCTCTGGCGGTGGCGCTCGCGGCGTTGAAACATGGGACACAAATCGTGCGCGTTCATGACGTGCCTGAAACGGTTCAGGCCATTGCGCTCTGGCGGGCGGCCATGGCAGGTTGCGCGGATGGATAAGCTTTTTGGAACAGACGGCGTGCGCGGCACCGCCAACGCACACCCCATGACCGCGGAAATGGCGCTGCGCATCGGTGCGGCGGTGGGCCGCTATTTCAGCCGCGATCGCTCCAGCGTGCACCGTGTGGTGATCGGCAAGGATACCCGTCTGTCGGGTTATATGTTCGAGAATGCATTGACCGCCGGGCTGACGTCCACGGGCATGAATGTGCTGCTGCTGGGCCCTGTGCCCACGCCAGCAGTCGGTCTCCTGACCCGGTCCATGCGGGCCGATCTGGGCGTGATGATATCCGCCAGCCACAATCCGGCGGTGGACAATGGCATCAAGTTCTTCGGCCCCGATGGCTACAAGCTTTCCGATCAGATGGAAGCGGAAATCGAAGCGCTGATCAACGACGGCGTGGCGCCGATTGAGGCGGAAAACATCGGCCGCGCCAAGCGGATCGACGATGGTCGGTTTCGGTATATCGAAAGGGTAAAATCCTCGTTCCCGCGACAGATGCGGCTGGATGGGCTGAAGGTTGTCGTCGATTGCGCGAACGGGGCAGCCTACCGCGTAGCGCCGGAAGCGCTCTGGGAGCTGGGCGCCACGGTGATCCCGGTGGGCGTGGCACCGAACGGACACAATATCAACGACGCCTGCGGGTCCACACATCCCGAAATGGCCGCAGAGACCGTGGTGTCGCACGGCGCTGATGTCGGTATTTGTCTGGACGGCGATGCGGATCGCGTCATTCTGCTCGACCAGAACGGCAAGGTCGGCGATGGCGACCAGTTCATGGCCCTGATGGCCGCGCGGTGGGCAGCTGAGGAGCGGCTGGAAAACAATGCGCTGGTCGCGACGGTGATGTCGAACCTTGGGTTGGAGCACTTCCTGGCGGGACAGGGGGTGCGGCTTGAACGTACGGCTGTGGGGGACCGCTACGTTGTTGAGCGGATGCGGTCAGGCGGGTTTAACCTCGGCGGTGAACAGTCCGGGCATATCGTGATGTCGGACTACGCCACAACGGGTGATGGCCTCATGGCCGGCTTGCAGTTTCTTGCAGAAATGGTGCGGTCCGGGAAACCCGCCAGTGAGTTGCTGCATAACTTCGATCCCGTGCCGCAACTGCTCAAGAATGTGCGCTTTGCGGCGGGACAGACCCCACTGGAAGAAGCCCGCGTCAAAAAAGCCATCGCCCAGGCCGAAGCTGACTTGGCCGGAAGCGGGCGTTTGCTGATCCGCAAATCGGGTACAGAACCATTGGTGCGCGTGATGGCGGAGCACGAGGACGCAGCCTTGATGGAACGCGCGGTCGACAGCGTTGTTGAGGCCGTGGCGGATGCCGTGAGCGCTTAGCCTTTGCCGAAGAGGCGGCGCAACGCGCCATATTGGCTCAACCCAACGCCTGCAAGGATCAGAACCAGAGCCCATAGAAGCGACGGCGGTAGCGGCTCGCCCAACAGCGCCGCGCCCAGCACAACCGACCATATCGGCACCTGATAATTGGTCAGGGACATGAAAACGGGCCCGGCACTGCGGACCACCTGAACCCGCAAGAGGTTTGCCGCGGCTGTTGGGATCAACCCCAGGATCGCCACAACCACCAGCGTTTTTGTGTCGGGCAGCGGCGGGGGGCCTTCCACGATGAGTGCGATCGGGATGACCAGAGCCGCGCCGATCAAAAGCAGTACGGTCGACAGACCAATGGTATTCACCGGCGGCAATCGGCGCATCAGGATCGAGGATATGGCGTAGCACGAGGCCGCGCCAATGCAGGCCAGCCTCCCCGCGGGCTCCATGGAAGCGCCCGATGTTTCAAAGGCTTGTGCGCCGATCAGGACGCAAACGCCGATGAAGCCGATGATAAACCCCGCACCTTTGCGGGGGGTCAGGCGTTCCCCGGGCACCAGAAAATGCGCCAGCGGCAGCACGATCAGGGCCACGGCGGCCATGGACACCCCCGCAAAGCCCGAGGTCACGAATTGCTGACCCCAGGCGAGCAACATGAAGGGCACGGCGGAGCTCAAGGCGCCGATCACCATGGCAGCTCGCCAGTCTGCGCGCGAGGCCGGGACCTCAAACAGGCGAAACCCCAGCATGGCCCAAATCGCGGTCATCAGTACGGCGGCAAACCCAATTCGCCCCGCTGCCAGCCAGAAAGGGGTGAGGCCCTCAAGCGCGATCTCTGTGACCAGAAATGTACCACCCCAGGTGAACCCCAGGACGCCGACCATCAGCCAGCTTTTGAGTGTGATTTCGGGGGCGTTGGTCATCGGTGCCTTTCAAAGAAAACGGGGCGGTCACCGCCGCCCCGTTCATAATAGTGCGTTTGGAACCGAGAATGGTTCGATTCGGATCGAAGGATCAGTTCTTGGCCTTGTCGACCATTTTGCCCGCGGAAATCCAGGGCATCATGCCGCGCAGGGTTTCGCCAGTAGCTTCGATCTGGTGCTCGTCGTTGATGCGGCGCGTGCCTTTGAAGAAGGGCTGACCAACCGCGTTTTCCTGCATGAAGTCACGCACGAATTTACCGGTCTGGATGTCGGTCAGGATCGCTTTCATCCGTGCCTTGGTCTCGTCATAGGGCAGCACCCGCGGACCGGAGACATATTCGCCGTATTCCGCCGTGTTGGAGATCGAGTAGTTCATGTTGGCGATGCCACCTTCGTAGATCAGGTCCACGATCAGCTTCACCTCGTGCAGGCACTCAAAATAGGCCATTTCGGGTGCATAGCCCGCCTCGACCAGTGTCTCAAAGCCCATGCGGATCAGTTCCACCAAACCACCGCAGAGCACGGCCTGTTCGCCAAAGAGGTCGGTTTCGCACTCTTCGCGGAAGTTGGTCTCAATGATGCCCGACCGGCCACCGCCGATGGCGGAGCAATAGGAGAGGCCGATTTCCAGCGCCTTGCCGGAGCTATCCTTGTCCACCGCAACCAGGCAGGGCACGCCGCCGCCTTTGGTATATTCGCCGCGCACGGTGTGGCCGGGGCCCTTGGGGGCCATCATCACAACGTCGATGCCTTCTTTGGGCTCGATCAGGCCGAAATGCACGTTCAGACCGTGGGCGAATGCGATGGCTGCACCTTCGCGGATGTTGTCGTGTACGTATTTCTTGTAGGTTTCGGCCTGCAATTCGTCGGGCATGGTGAACATGATCAGATCCGCCCAGGCCGCCGCTTCGGCGATGCCCATGACCGTCAGGCCTTCGCCTTCGGCTTTCGCAGCCGATGGCGAGCCTTCACGCAGCGCGACGACGAGGTTCTTGGCGCCGCTGTCGCGCAGGTTCAGCGCATGGGCGTGGCCCTGGCTGCCGTAGCCCAGAATGGCCACTTTCATGTCTTTGATCAGGTTAACATCGCAGTCGCGATCATAATAAACGCGCATTTTGGCGGTCCTTTGAGTGAGTGAAAAACTGCGGCCAAATTACGGGGTCTTCCGATGATTGCCATCACCAGATACACGAGATATGGCTGAGTATATCAAAAACCTATTCGCTAAAATAAGAATAAGTGAAAAAATCATGCTTGACGACTTTGACCGCCGCGTGTTGCGGCATTGGCAATCTGATCCAAGCCTGAGCCCGGCTGAACTGGCTGAGCGTTGCGCCAGCAAGTCGGGCAAGGTCGCGCGGCGCATCACCCGAATGCAGGAAACGGGCATCATCGAAGGCATATGCGCGGTCATCGACTGGGCCGCACTGGGCTATTCGGTCGAGGTTTCGCTGCGGGTGACGCTGGATAAAACGCAGCCACGCGCCTTTGACGACTTTATTGCGGCGGCACGCGATGTGCCGGAGGTGACGGAGATACAGACTTTTCTGGGGCGGGTCGATGTGCGGTTGAACATCATCGCGCGCGACATGCCCCACTATCAGGACATCTATCGACGTCGCATTCTGACGCTGCCCCACATCGCGGATATCGAAGCGCTGATGCAGATCGCCCAGATCAAGGCGGAAGAGGCTTTGCCGCTATGATTGATCTGGACGACATAGACCGCGCCTTGCTGCGGGCCTTGGCGCGGGATGCCACCCAAAGTGCGGGAACCCTGGGGCGGCATCTCGGCCTGTCGCAACCCGCGACCTGGCGGCGCATGCGCAAGCTGGAAGGCGCAGGCGTTCTGAAGGGGCGTCACTTGCGTCTGAACGCAGAAGCGCTGGGGTTTGGGGTGACGGTTTTTCTCGGCGTGAAACTGGCGACCAAGGGGCGCGTCAGCCTGGAGGATTTCGAGCGCGCGGTCAGCGCCATCCCCGAAGTGCAGCGCGTCGAGCATGTGTTGGGGCTCTATGATTACCGTCTGCGCGTGGTGGCGCGGGATCTGCCGGATTTTGAACGGGTTTTGCGCCGGCGGATCATGACCCTGCCCGGTGTTGGAGAGGTCGAGGCGAATGTTTTGCTGAGCGAAGAGCGCCGTACCGGCCCGATTGGCTAAGGTCGGCGTCAGAGGTTTCCGATAGGTGCCCCCGTTCCGGGGCGGACCCCCGGTGTATACATAAGTAGACTTTGCCAAGCCCGATGCGACCGGTTACGCCTGTCCCGAACTCAGGGAGGTATGATCATGCCAGCATTGCTCGACACCGTCGATCCAACGGGACTGGAAGAATTTTCGGTCGTTTTCACCGATCGGTCTTTGAATTCGATGAGCGCCGCGTTTCAGCAGGTCATGAACGATTTGTCATCGATGCTGAAAGAGGTCTACGCAGCGGATGCGGTCGCCATCATCCCGGGCGGCGGCACCTATGCTATGGAAGCGGTGGCACGGCAATTTGCGCGCGGTGCGGAGGTCCTTGTGGTCCGCAATGGCTGGTTTTCATACCGCTGGAGCCAGATTTTCGAAACCGGCGGGCTGACGGCAAACACAAGTGTTTTGAAAGCGCGCCAGACCGGCAATGCGACGCCATCGCCCTTTGCTCCGGCACCGATTGACGAGGTGATCGCGGCCATTGCCGAGCAGAAACCCGATGTGGTTTTCGCTCCGCATGTGGAAACCAGCGCTGGTGTGATCCTGCCCGATAGCTACATCGCGGCCATGGCAAAAGCCGCCCATGATGTGGGCGCGTTGATGGTGCTGGATTGCATCGCATCGGGCTGCGCCTGGGTTGATATGCGCGCCCTCGGCGTCGACGTGTTGATCTCCGCGCCGCAAAAGGGCTGGTCGGCCTCTCCATCCGCAGGGCTCGTGATGATGTCGGAACGCGCCGAGGCGCGGTTGGCGGAGACGCAGTCGGACAGTTTTGCCATTGATCTGGGCAAATGGCGCAGCATCATGCAGGCCTATGAAAACGGTGGTCATGCCTATCACGCGACCATGCCGACGGATGCGTTGCGTGCTTTCCGGGATACGATGTTTGAGACCAGGAATTATGGGTTTGAGCGTCTGAAGGAAGCGCAATGGCGATTGGGTGATGCGGTGCGCGCCATGCTGGCCGCCAAGGGTGTCGTTTCCGTCGCAGCCGAAGGTTACGGCGCCCCGGGTGTGGTGGTCAGCTACACCGGCGATCCGGACATTCAGAACGGCAAGAAATTCGCTGCAGAAGGCATGCAGATTGCGGCTGGTGTCCCGCTGCAATGTGATGAACCTGCGGATTTCAGGACGTTCCGGTTAGGGCTTTTTGGATTGGACAAGCTCTATGACGTCGATGGCACCGTGGGCCGTTTGCAACGGGTGATCGATCAGGTCCTGTAAGGCACGTTACTTCACGCCAAGGCCCATTTGCATCAGCGTCTTGCGCACGGGTGCCATGGAGTAGAGCGCATTGAGGCCAGCAGCTCGGGCATCGCGCAACATCGGGGTGCTGACTTGGCTGGCGCGGTTCAGGATATCAATGCCCTGAACCCGCAGGGAAATATCGCTGTAGCGCGCCTTGTGATAGGCATCGAGCATGCGGCGATCCCCAAGCTCGTCAGGGCGTTCCCGTGCCAGTGACAGCAGGGTGGCGGTATCGGCCAGGCTCATGTTCAACCCTTGCGCCCCGATGGGGGGGACCACATGCGCCGCCTCCGCAATCAACGCGAGACGCTCACCGGACAACCGTGCGGCCTGCTGGCTGATGATGGGCCAGATGGTGCGCTGGGACGCAAGCGTGAGGGGGCCAAAGAGGTGACAGCTGCGCGTTGACATTTCCGCTTCGAATTCCTCAACATCCATCGCAATCCGGGCTTGCGACAACGGCCCATCGTCCATCCAGACAATTGCCGAGGAGGGCAACCCATTGTGATCCGGCAGCGGAACCAGCGTGAAGGGACCCCCCGTCCTGTGAATTTCGGTGGAGACGTTTTCATGTGGGATGGGATGGGTGACGGCGAAAGCCAGCGCCTTTTGCCCATAGCGTTTGGTATGGACCTCAACGCCCGCCGCCTGACGCATGGGCGATCCGCGCCCGTCTGCCGCGATCACCAGCCGGGTGCGTATTTTTGACCCGTCGCTGAGACCGACGCGGGCCTCGCTTTCACGGGTGAACAGTGATGTTGTACTGGTGCCGGGTCGAAAATCCACGTTTGGCAATTGGTCCAGCCGGGCCAGGATTTCGCGGCGCAACAACCAGTTTGGAAAGTTCCAGCCGAAGGGCAGATCCGACACGTCCGCCGCATTGAAGTCACGTGTCACGCGCGGCTCTGCAATCTCCCCGCCGGCATCGACGATCCGCATGATTTGCAAGGGCGACGCGTGCGGCAGCAGCCTGTCCCAAAGGCCAGCCGTCTCCAGCACATGGCGTGCGGGCTGCAGCATGGCGGTGGAGCGCATGTCTGCGCCTTGTTGATCCCGCTCCGTGATCGGGGGCGTTGGGTCGACGCAGATAACGTCAAAACCTGCCGTGCCGAACGTAGCCGCCGCAGTCAGCCCGGCGATCCCGCCGCCTGAGATCAAAATATCACAAGTGTTATCTGACATCCTGCCTCCGTGCCCCATCCTCAGAGTTAAGCAAATCCGGCGATAAAGGCCAGCGGCGCTACCCTTTGGTGATCAACAGCAGGATCACGAAAATGACCGGCACCAGGGCCAGCGCAGGCAAATAAAGCCCCGGCAACCCAAATGTCAGCGCCGAGCTCATCCAAAGGCTGAAGAACCCGATCAATGCAAACCAAACATTGTTCTTGTCGCCGAACATCAGGTCGCGCGCGACCCACCCCAGAACCGGAATTTTAAAAAACATACGCTGCCAGAAGGGCAACGCGCGTGTGTCAGCGGCAATTGTCATGGTCGGGTCCCTCAATCATCTGGTTGGGTGACAGATAGGGGTGAACGAGGCCTTTCACAGAGGCCGGATTGTCGCAGGGGATCAGAGAAGAACGCTTAAAAACTGACTTAAATCGTCGGTGTGAAAGTGGATATGCGCACCGGGCCCACGTGTTTCAGCCACATGCACCGTGCGCATCCCCATATCATGCGGAACTTTCAGGTTTCGGGCATCATCCTCGAACATCGCCGCGGTTTCGGGGGTGAGCCCATCCTTGCGGAACACGGTATCGAATGCCGCATGATCCGGTTTCGGCAGGAAATCGGCATGCTCCACGCCATAGATGGCGTCAAAAAGGCCTCCAAGCCCGCGCGCTTCCAAGACCCGTTCGGCGTAAGGCGCGCAGCCGTTGGTGTAAACGATGCGGCGTCCGGGCAATTGCCTGATCTGCGACGCCAGAACCGGATCAGGGGCCAGGCTGTCCATCGGGATATCATGCACATCCGTCAGATAGGGGCCCGGGTCGACATCATGCTCGCGCATCAGCCCCGCCAAGGTGGTGCCATGGGTGGCCCAATAATGTTTGCGCAGCCGGTCGGCCTCCGCGTGATCCACGTTCAAGGCCGCCATGACATAGGCGGTCATGCGCACCTCGATCAGGTCAAACAGCCGCGCCGAGGGGGGATAAAGCGTGTGATCGAGGTCAAAGACCCAGGCGCTAACATCGGAGAAGGCATCTTTTGGCATGGCGCATACCTAGGCCGCGCGATGCGCGCAGGCAAGAGCACAGGGTTGCACGACCGCGGATTGCCTCGTTAAGGTATCGAACCGGTATGGCAGAAGGCGGGGACGATGGGGTTGCAAAAACCACAACAGACAGACGCGTATTCAATGATCCTGGATGCGATTGATCTGGGCGTCTATCGCCCCGGTGACCGGCTTGTCGAAAGCGAGCTGGCGGAGCGTTTTGGAGTGTCGCGTACGCCCATTCGCGAGGCGCTGCAACGCCTTGAAACACAGTCGCTTCTGGCGCGGGACGGGCGCAGCTTGATTGTGGCCTCATTGGATCACAACCAGATGGCCGAACTATACGTGGTGCGGCGCGAGCTGGAGGGCTTGGCCGCGCGTCTTGCGGCGCAGCACGCGACCGATGAAGAGATCCGCATTCTGCGGGAGATGGTGGAGGCCGACAATGCGCTCACCGATGATCCCGCCGCGCTTTCCCGCGCGAACCGGCGGTTCCACAAGCAGGTGCATCTCGCGTCGCATAACCGCTATCTGGTGCAGCAGCTTGATCTGGTGCACCGCACGATGGCGCTGATGGCCACTACATCGCTTGCGGCCCAGGGGCGTGGCGAAATTGCGCAGGCCGAACATGATGCCATTGTCACCGCGATCGAGCATAAGGATTCGGACGCTGCGGATCAGGCGCTGCGCGAGCATATTTCCGTGGCCTTTATGACGCGCCTCAAACAGGATGCGGCACGGCGCGAGGAGGAGAGCTAGGTCACATCTGTCTGGGTCGAGACGCCGTGCTGGGTTTTGTCCCAAAAGAACGGGGCTTGGACCATTTCCCAAAGCGCCTTGTAGCTGGCCAGCGCGCCCAGCGTGAAATAGAACATCATCGTCGGCACGTAACCGATTAGGTGCCGATGCGCCCGACCAGAGACCGCGTAGATGCCCATCGCGACGCTGAGGAGTTCCGAAAGCACGAAGAGGCCGACGAAGCCCCACATCACGCTGGCGCCAAGAGTGAGTTCGACCGGGTGGGTCATGCCCGCGAAGCTCAGCCAGAACGACCACAGGAGCGGGGCGGCGGCAAACTGCGAAAACGTTGCCAGAAAGATGGTTTGCAGGCCCAGAAAGCGTTTGAGCCCCAAATCCCGGAGCAGCTGTCCGGGGTGTCGCATGTGCACGAAATACGTGATCATGAATCCTTTGAGCCAGCGTGAGCGCTGCCGCACCCAGGGCCATGCGCGACTTGTGGCCTCTTCATGGGTGACCGTTGGCAGCAGTTCCGTTACATAGCCATGGCGCGCCAGCCTGACACCCAGATCGGCGTCTTCGGTGACGTTGTGCGCGTCCCATCCCCCCAGTTTCTCCAGCCCATCGCGGCGAAAGAACAGCGTCGTGCCGCCTAAGGGCAGCACCAGACCCAGCTTAGCGATCCCTGGCAGGATCACCCGCCACCATGTGGCGTATTCGATGGTGAAACATCGCGACAGCCAGTTGGTGCGGGAGTTGTAGTAATCCAGCACGCCTTGCAGGCAGACGACGTTTTGTGGCGCTTCGTTGAAACGTGTGACCACGCGTTCGATCTGATCTGCTTCGGGCCAGTCTTCCGCGTCCCAGACGCCGATGATGCTGCCGCGGCAGAAATCGAGCGCGTAATTCAGAGCGCGTGGCTTGGTTGTCAAATCCCCCGCGCCGGGAACTTCGATCACGCTCATCCAATCGGGCAACTCGGTGCGCGCGATGGTCTCGCGGGTCATCGTGTCGCCTTCCTCCAGCACGAGCACCACGTTGAGCAGGGATTTAGGGTATGTCAGCCCGCTCAGCCGGGCGATCAATTGCCCCGCGATCTCCTTTTCCTTGAGCAAAGGCACAAGGATCGAGACCCGTGGCAGCCGGAACTTGGCCGTCCCCAGGTCATAATTGATGCGGCGCGGTGGCGGTTTGTGGGCCAATTGCGCCGCAAAGGCGGCCGCCTTCATGCCGGTGGTCATCAGCAAGGTCAGGACCGCCCAGAGCACCCCAAGGGTGAAGGTCCAGGCGGGCGCCAGCATACAGGCCGCCAGCAGGCCGCCGCAGAGCGCAGCCGCCCAGCGGAGCCGATGCTGCCCGGCGCTGGCCCAACTGCGACAGCTTTCCGCCGAAGGCACACGGGTGGCGGCCTTTTGCGCCAATTCATCCCCGTAGAGACGACTGAGATGTGATTGGATCTGCAATTCGTCAACGATCACCGGGAAAAGCGACAACCCGCGCCGTTTCATTGTCTGGCAAAGCGCTGCGAAATCCGCAGGGCTGCTGGTGGCGACGAGGATCCGCAACCCGTCCCGCTTCCACGGCACGACGCCATGGCGCAGGCAGACATCGGCGGGCAGGCAGGCGGCCATCTTGGGTTCGGGTGGCTCGAGGTCGAGATCGGCGTCTTGCGCATGGCATTGTGCGGCCAGGGCGCCCAGCACATCGCGCTTGGCAAGCAGACCTTCGGACACCATGATCTCACCCAGCGGCGCATCAATATGGCCCTGGATCTTCAGCGCGTGATCAAGATCGGTATGCGCGATCTTACCCCTATCCACCAGCATACGGCCGATCGGTTCATATTTGATCGCGGGCGCTGTCAGATCCGGTTCCGGCACCGGGTCAGGCAGAACCAGCCGCAGGTTGTTCATCTTGGCGTGCCTTGCGTAAACTCAACGTTGGCACGCTGTCAGAACAGGGTTAATGATCTGTTAAATTAACACTTTTCAACCTAAAGGCGCATTGCGCGGTTCAGGCGGCGCGCGCAGCCATGGCTTCGGCGAAACGCTCGAACAGGTAGTAGCTGTCTTGCGGTCCCGGGCTGGCTTCGGGATGGTGCTGAACCGACCAGACAGGGCGCCCATCAACCCGAATGCCGCAATTCGACCCGTCAAAAAGCGAGGTATGCGTCTCAAGCACACCGGAAGGCAGCGTCTGAGCATCGACGGCAAAACCGTGATTCATCGAGGTGATTTCGACCTTGCCGGTGTCATGATCCTTGACCGGGTGGTTGGCGCCGTGATGCCCGTGGTTCATCTTGATCGTCTGGGCGCCCAAGGCGAGCGCCAGCATCTGGTGCCCGAGACAAATCCCGAAAACGGGCAGATCCGTGTCCGATAATACTTGTTGGATCATTGGCACAGCATAGGTGCCAGTCGCCGCCGGGTCGCCAGGTCCGTTGGAGAGAAAAACCCCATCCGGGTTGTGTGCCATCACGTCGTCATAACTCGCCGTGGCAGGCAGAACGGTCACATCACATCCGGCACTTGCAAGGCAGCGCAGAATATTGCGTTTCGCGCCGTAATCAATGGCCACGACCTTGTGCTTGGGATCGGTTTGCGGCGTATAGCCATCCGGCCAGGCCCACCGCATTTCGTTCCAGTGATAGGATTGTGCGCAGGTGACTTCGCGGGCCAGATCAAGCCCCTCCAACCCGCTGAAGGCCCGTGCGGCGGCAACCAGCGCTTCGACGTCGAAATTGCCTTCCGGATCATGGGCAAGTGCCACATGTGGGGCTCCAGATTGCCGTATCGCACGGGTCAGGCGGCGGGTATCGACGCCGCCCAGGGCAATGCGTCCGCGTGAGCTGAGCCAGGCATCCAGATCCTGCACTGCGCGCCAGTTCGAGGGATCGGTCGGCATCCACTTGACGATCATGCCCTCGGCAACGGGATCGCCGGTTTCATCATCCTCGGGGTTCACGCCGACATTGCCGATGTGCGGGAAGGTGAAGGTCACGATCTGCCCGGCATAGGAAGGGTCGGTCATGATCTCCTGATACCCTGACATTGCGGTGTTGAAGCAAAGCTCCGCCACGGTTTGGCCAGTGGCACCAAACCCGCTCCCGTAAAAGAGGGTCCCGTCAGCAAGCGCCAGACAAGCGGTTGGGCGGTCGGACGCAGGCGGCTGCATGGGCGATCCTTTCGGGCAGGGGCGGCAGTGAAATCTGGCGGAAACTAGACGCGCGTCCGAGGGGGGTCAAGGCCCATTTCGGGACATATTCCCGGTGTTCTGACACAGGATGACGCAGCGGATTGTGTTGCGGCGGCCTGTTGCATTGGATAAGGTCCAAGGCTCGAAGATGCCTTGCCGCAGTTATTTGCGGTCAATCATTGAAGGATGCATTGCGATGGAATTGCGCGAAAAAGTCTCTGTTTCACTGAAACAGGCCATGAAAGACAAGGCCGCCGATCGGCTCTCCACTCTGCGCCTGATCAATGCGGCGATCAAGGACAAGGATATTGCAGCCCGGGCCGAGGGCAACGAAGATGGTGTGCCCAATGCCGAGGTTCTTGCGATCCTGAGCAAAATGTCAAAGCAGCGGCTTGAAAGTGCGCGTGCCTATGAAGAGGGCGGGCGTCTTGATCTTGCGGAGCGGGAAAAGACTGAAATCGAAGTGATTGAGGAATTCCTGCCGCGGCAACTGTCGGAAGCTGAAACCGAAAAGGCGGTGGCCGAAGCGGTGGCCGAGGTTGGGGCCGATAGCATTCGCGACATGGGCAAGGTCATGGCCATTCTGAAATCCAAATACACAGGACAGATCGACTTTGGGGCCGTTGGCCCGAAGGTCAAAGCGCGGTTGAGCTGATTTCGACATTCGGCTGCGGTCGGTGAGGGAATGCCGATGCCCAAAGCGCCACCCGACACGCGTTTGTGGGGATACGATGGCCCGCTGACGGCCCTGCGCGGTGGCCACCGGAACAGCGCCTTTCGAACGGCCATTGGCCACCACCCTGCCTTGGTTTTCAAATCGAGCAGGCGCAGCGCTGAGAGCCTGTTGTGGCTTGAACCAGTTCAGGTGGCGGCCCGCGAGGCTGGGTTCCAGGTGCCGGCGTATGTACGAAGTCAGCGTGGGCATATTCTGGAAAACGGTTGGACCTGCGAGCCCTTTATCGATGGCGCCGAATTTACGGCAGATCGTATGCCGGAAGTCGCGCGGAGGCTTAAACGCTTTCATGAGGCGACCATCGGCATTGAGCAGCGTCCCGGGTTCGCCTCCTCCCTCGAACTGACAACGGTGCAGCAGGGGGGTGATGTGGATCTCTCGGTGATGCCGACGGGCCTTGTGGCGCAGTTGCGTGGCGCCTGGGCCGGTATGCCGGACGGTGATCAGGGGGTCATTCACGGGGACATTGGCACCGGTAATCTGATCCTGACCCCAAGCGGTCAGCCTGCATTGATCGATTGGGATGAGGCGCGTGTCGACCTGCGGATATTCGATACAGCGCGGGTTGTCAGCGACCCACCCGGTAATGACATTCAGCGCGGCTTGACGGCCTGGGAAATCGCCTGTTGCTGGAAGCTGGAACCGGAGCGCGCGCGATCCCTCGCGGCCCGGCATTTCGGGTGCGACTTCTAACGCCGCCAGGCGATCTGTAGCTCATCATAGAGCGACACCCGTTCATCTTCGCTCAGAAACGCCCCGATTTCGACCTCGCGGCCTTTGCCTTTCAGGGTGACGTAGTGGGGCACGGGCCCATCTGTTTCGTATTTGGTGATCGTCGTCCAATAGCGGTTGCAATCCCATTCCTGCACTTCGCCCGTTGGCTCCTGCCGCACAAGCCGCGCGTCTTCTTCATCAAGCGTCAGCACTTCGGTGATCTGGCGCGCGCGGTGATTGCGCTGTAGCGCGTAATAGATGCCCCAGACAGCCGCCAGTAAAAAGGGCAACAGGCCCCAGAGGATCGGCGAGCCGAGCAGCGGTAGGGTCGGGATGCAGATCAGCGTGAAGGTGGCCAGAACAAAGGCGGCCATACCTCGGGCGGGCAGCGAGTTGTGCGGCCAGAGCTTGAGGGTTTGCGGGCTATCGCCGGGGTCCGATGTCCACTGATAGGGCATAACGAAATCTTACCGAGGCGTTGCGTGCGAAGCAATGCGACAGGTGGCCCTGCCTTGGGTGAAACAACAGGAAAGCTCTGATTTATGGCAGACCCGCTTGCTGTACCGCATCGGGATCACGCCCGCCTACGAGGCCGAGCCTTTGTAAAAAGCCCGCCGCGCGGCGCAGGGCCTGCCGCGGCGGTCAGTCAGCCATGATGCCGAATGGAACCGAGGATCACACCGAAGACAGAACGGCGCGCCAGGGCATCACGAACCTCTTAATAGTCGCTGGTAAAGGCGCGCTGCTCGCCATAGACATTTTTGCTGCCTGTAGAGGCGCCATTGGCAAACTCCGCGCGGTAGGTCTTCAGCAGGCCACGCGTGCCGTCGGGGGTTGCGGCGATCTGGCGGAAGGTCTGATCGCCACCGGCCTGGGCGCGGTTATGGGATCGCAGCAGCAACTCCTTTTCAAAGGACGTCAGGTGCCCGCTGGGCTCGTAGCCCATGTAGCTTTGATACTCCGAGATCGCTGAACGGGTCTGGCCGCCTAGCTGCCCGTCTACGGTGCCTGCGTTGAAGCCAAAGTAGTTCAGCGAAGCCTGGATCTCGCGGCCTTCCTGCGTGGCCGGAATCGCGGCGCGGTAGGTGCGTTTCTGTGTGGTGGCCTGGCGTTGTGCGGGCGCTGTGAAGATCGACTGTTGATTGGCACGGTTGCGGGTCACGTTTTTCTGGATCTGGGAGCCCACGACCCCGCCGATCAGGGCACCAGCGATGAAATCCTTGCCGTCGGCGGCCACCCTGGCAGCAGGGGCAAATGCAATGGCCGCGGCAAGCGCGGTAGAGGTGATGCGTGTCGAGAACATATGTCTCTCCTTTCATGTCATTGGGACGGGAACGCATCATGCGCGCAGGCTGTTCCGTCACGCGCACTCACGAATCTTCACGCGGCCGTTCCGGCGGAGAGGCGCCGCAATCGGGTAGGATGGTCGGCAAAAAAAGGCCCTGATCGGGGATCAGGGCCTTTTGAGCGTGTCTTGGCTGAGCGGGATCAGTGCGCGTGCTTGTTGTCCCAGTCTTCCTGCTTTGGCAGCTGCTCGAACGTGTGTTCGGGCGGCGGCGATGGCAGGGTCCACTCCAGCGTATCCGCGTATTCGTTCCACGGGTTGTTCTCGGTCACTTTCTTGCCAGCGCGCAGGGCGTAAAACATCACGCCGAAGAAGAACAGGAAGGACGCGAAGCTGATGAAGGCACCGACGCTTGACCACCAGTTCCAGTAGGCAAATGCATCCGGGTAGTCGATGTAGCGCCGCGGCATGCCCTGACGGCCCAGGAAGTGCTGTGGGAAGAAGGTCAGGTTGGCCCCGATGAAGAACGCCCAGAAGTGCAGCTTGCCCGCCCATTCAGGGTACATGCGTCCAGTCATCTTGGGGAAGTAGAAGTAGATCCCTGCGAAGATGGCGAAGACGGCCCCGAGCGACATCACGTAGTGGAAGTGCGCCACCACGTAGTAGGTGTCGTGGTAGTAGCGGTCCACGGCGGCCTGCGACAGAACGATACCGGTCACACCGCCCACGGTGAAGAGGAAGAGGAAGCCGAAGGCCCAGAGCATCGGTGTTTCGAAGGTCACCGACCCGCCCCACATGGTGGCGATCCAGCTGAAGATTTTCACACCCGTCGGCACCGCGATAACCATGGTGGCCAGCATGAAGTAGGCCTGCTGGTTAAGCGACATGCCCACGGTGTACATGTGGTGCGCCCAGACCACGAAGCCCAGGGCGCCGATGGCAATCAGGGCCCAGACCATCGGCAGGTAGCCGAAGATCGGCTTGCGCGCGAAGGTCGCGATGACGTGGCTGATGATGCCGAAGCCGGGCAGGATCACGATGTAGACCTCGGGGTGGCCGAAGAACCACAGGATGTGCTGGTAGAGCACCGGATCGCCGCCGCCCGCGGGATCAAAGAAGGTGAAGCCGAAGTTGCGGTCCATCAGCAGCATGGTGATGGCACCCGCCAGAACCGGCAGGGACAGCAGGATCAGCCAGCTTGTGACGAAGATCGACCAGGAGAATAGCGGCACCTTGAAGAGCGTCATGCCGGGCGCGCGCATGTTCAGGAAGGTGGTGATCATGTTGATCGCCCCTAGGATCGAGGAGGCGCCGGAGACGTGCACCGCGAAGATCGCGAGGTCCATCGAGAAGCCACCCTCAAGCGTCGAGAGCGGCGGGTAGAGCACCCAGCCCACGCCCGAGCCCGACTGGTCATTGCCGCCCGGTGCGAGCACCGAGCAGATCGCCAGCGAGGTGCCTGCGACGTAGAGCCAGAACGACAGGTTGTTCATGCGCGGGAAGGCCATATCGGGCGCGCCGATCTGCAAGGGCATGAAATAGTTGCCAAATCCGCCGAAGAGCGCGGGGATCACGACAAAGAACATCATCAGGATGCCGTGGCCGGTGATCAGCACGTTCCACAAATGCCCATTGGGGGTGCAAGCCTCGCCTGACGAGAACAGACGTGCCCCTTCCATGCACATATATTGAACGCCCGGATCCATCAGCTCCAGCCGCATGTAGACGGTGAAGGCGACCGAGATGAAGCCGGCGAGGGCCGACGTGATCAGGTACAGGATACCGATGTCTTTGTGGTTTGTGGACATGAACCATCGGGTGAAGAACCCGCGTTCATCATGGTGTTCGTGGCCATGGACGGCTGCGTCAGCCATGCTCTTGCCTCCTGCTTAAGTAGTTAAATGGCGCGCAACGGTTCCCATGCCACGCGCCAGAGTCCTACTTGTTTTAGAGAGAGTTGTTGACAGGAGCAATGATCGTATTTGTCACAGTCCCAGAAATTTCTTGGTGGAATGCACCAATGAGGCTCAAAACACGCATAGATTGAATATTTTTACGCTCAATTCAAATCATCATGGCGCTCATTTACGCCCGCTTAATGTTACTAGGGCACTTTCCTGCGCAGGTGTCGACGACTTCTCGTCATGGGTTAATGAGGTAAAAAGATCCGAAATGCAGGTGGTGCAACCGCAAAATATTCAGGCGACATCTGCGGTGGTGGACGAAAGCAGCATTGCGTTCTGGACCCGGATGGCGGAGCTGGTGCCGGGCATCATATACATTTTCAACCATGCAACGATGTCCAATGAATACGCCAATTGCACGATTGCCGATCTTTTGGGGTATTCACCAGAAGAGGTCTGTTCGTTGGGGGAGACGTTGCTCCCCACGATCATCCATGAGGACGATCAGGATGCATTGTTCGACTATCTGAAATCTCTACAGGCGCTGCCCATTGGGACCGAAACAACCTTTGAGTACCGTGTCAAATCCAAGCAGGGCAATGAGTTTTGGTTGCGCAGCATCGATAGCATCTTTGAGACTTCGGATGACGGGGCGGTCCTGCGCCACATCGGCATCGCCGTCGACATCACCGCGCAGAAAGAGAACGAGGCGCGACTGATTGAGGTGAACGAATCGCTGGAGGCCCGGGTCGAAGCGCGCACGGAGACGCTGGAGGTTCTCAACAGCGAATTGGGCGTCTGCATGGCGCGGCGCACAGCGGAGTTAAACGACGTTAATCGAGATCTCAAGGACCTGACATATGTGGCGACACATGATCTGAAAGTCCCCATCAACAATATGATCTGCCTCACCCATATGCTGTCCGAGGCAGAGGGAGAATTGCCGCCAGAACATGCGGAAACACTGAGCTGGATGCGCGATGCCTGTCACCAGGCCGGGGACAAGCTGGATGCCCTGATTTGTGTGGCGCAAGCGCACTCCGGGACATTTGGAGTGTTCGAGGAGGTTGACCTTAAGAACGTCACGGAGCGTGCGCTGGTCAATCTGCATTTCCAGATGATGAAAGCGAACGCTGTGGTTTCCTGCGATTTTGACGTGCAAACCGTTTGGTTTGTACCCCGCGAGATGGAGAACATCCTGCAATCGATGATCGGGAATGCCATCAAATATCGTGCGCCTGAGCGCCGTCCCCGTGTCAAAGTGCAGTCTCGACAGCTTGAAAATGGGGTGGAGATTTTGATTTCTGACAACGGGTCCGGCGTGGATCTGCCGCGCGATCAGGACAAGGTTTTCGGTCTCTTTAAGCGCGCGCACAGCACACCGGATGGTGCTGGCGTTTCCCTTTATTCCATCCGCCGGGTGCTGGATCGCGTGGGGGGCAGCCTTCATGCCTCCAGCACGGTCGGAAAGGGTAGCTGTTTCTCATTTCAATTGCCAAACAAGCCGGAGCGCCTGTGACGACGACACTTGCATCCCTTGGGACGGTGCTCCTTGTCGATGACGACAAGGTTACCAATCTCATGCATCAGCGTATATTGGACCGCTCTGGTCTGGTCGACTCCATTGATGTCGCAACGGATGGCTTGGCCGCACTGGAATATCTCGAGGCGCGCGTGAATGACAACAAGCCTATGCCTGAATTGATCCTGCTGGACATCAACATGCCGCGCCTGAACGGGTTCGAGTTTCTGGAGAGATATGCCAAGCTGCCCGTACCATTTCGGAGTTCAAGCACCCTGATTATCATGCTGTCCACATCGGTGCTGCGCGAGGACATGGAGCGTGCGCATAGGGATCCGCATGTCTACCGCTTCATCACCAAGCCAATCGATAAGAGTGACGTGCAAACGATTATTCATGAATACCATGAGCTCGTCGGCAGTTAAGCGTCTTTAAAGGGTTGGTTCAGATTGGTCTGCGGTGTGACGGGTTCATCGCCAAACACATCTGCAAATTGCGCGCGGAGTGCAAGATCCACGTCCGCCAGACCAACAGGCAGGCCCAAATCCACGAGACTGGTCACCCCGTGCTCTTTGATCCCGCAAGGGACGATGCCGGTAAAATGGCTCAGGTCAGGCTCAACATTGATCGAAACACCATGGAAGCTGACCCATTTTCGCAATCGGATGCCGATCGCGGCAATTTTGTCTTCGGGCACCTGCCCATCCATATTGCCCTCTTTATCAGGACGCTCGACCCAAACTCCGACACGCCCTTCCCGGACCACACCTTTGACTTTGAACTGATCCAGCGTTCCAATCACCCAACGTTCCAGTTGTTGTACGAATTTCCGCACGTCGCGTCCGCGCGTGCCGACATCCAGCAGAACATAGGCAACCCGCTGACCGGGGCCATGATAGGTGTACTGACCGCCGCGGCGCGTGGGAAAGACAGGAAAGCGCTCGGGATCTATCAAATCATCCGATTTTGCGCTGGTGCCCGCGGAATAGAGGGGGGGATGCTCGACCAGCCAAATGCATTCTGATGCCGAGCCGTGTGCAATGGCATCGGCGCGCGTCTCCATCCAACGCTCCGCCGTGCGATAGTCGGTCAGCCCGTCCGATACAATCCATTCCACCATTGGGATGCCCTAACGCACTGTGGACCGGGCCGCAAAGCCAATTCAGGCCGCTGCCGTCTCGTCCTGCACTTTGCGCAAGACGTCTGCGTAGGTCTCTGCCCCCTGCGCGCCGGTCAAAAGGTATTTACCGCTAAAAATCACCGAAGGCACACCGGATATCCCCCGCGACGTCCAGAACTGCTGCTTGTCGCGCACCGATTGCGCATATGCGCCGGATGAAAGAACGTCGGTCGCGTCCGAGGCATTCAAGCCAACACTACGCGCTACTTGAACCAAAACGCCGTCATCCGAAACATCCAGCTCATCGGTAAAATGTGCCGCGAAGAGTGCTAATTTTAGTGCGTGTTGTTTACTTTGTGTCTCCGCCCAATCCAGCAACTGATGCGCACGGAAAGTGTTTACGATTCTGCTGCGATCCGAAAAATTGAATTCAAGCCCCAGATCCGCTCCCAGATGCTGCAAGCGCGCGCGTGTTTCCTCGGATTGGGCGGGGGTCGAACCATATTTTTCTGCAATGTGCTCGGCAAGGTTTTGTCCGTCTTGTGGCATCCCCGGGTTGAGTTCAAAGGGGTGCCAGCGCAGATCGACCTTCAATCCGGTTGCGGTCAGCGCCTGTTCCAACTGCTTGTATCCGATAACGCACCAAGGACACATCACGTCTGAAACGATATCGATTTGCATAGTATCGAGAGTGTCAGAAGGGGATTTCATGGTGTGCTCCATCGGCATCAACTTCATTAAAGGTCGGTTGCCTGAGGCCAAAATACAAGAGGAAAGAGGCAGCTTCTCTTTGGTTATGCCTTCAGAGGCATGCCTGATCCCTGGCGGTCCTAGCTGCCTCTGTGGCCAAGCGTGACACATCATGGTGTTTTCATAAAAATGGCTCTTCACAAGGTTGCAGGAGCAGGTTAAAGACGCGGGACGTTCCCAAGCGTGCGGATGTGGCGGAATGGTAGACGCGCAGCGTTGAGGTCGCTGTGGGGTAACACCCGTGGAAGTTCGAGTCTTCTCATCCGCACCAATTGACCTCTAATCAGAATTGTCGGTTGAGCCTTGCCGATTTGTGCTAATCGTCGGCTCCTTCGTCTATAGATCCTTATAACCAATCAGTTTAATGCCCATCTGATCAATTTGCTGCTTTAGCTCCGGGTCGGTCAGTGTCTCAAGGCACGTCACCCTGTCTTCATGAACGTCCTCGTAACTGCGATGCCCGGTGGCCATGAGCTCGGCGGTGTCGACTGCGGGATGATCAATGAAGATGTATGTTCCTGGCGAAAGCGCTTTCAATTGTTTGATGAAGGCAGTGGTGCGGAGTTTGGTGTCACGAGGAAAATCGGGATACCCTTTGATCCGGGTGAGGCCGCGCCCGAGTGGATCATCGATGAGTCCGTAGTCTTCGCAGAGCTCCGCCACCATTTCGCCGACCCTTGGGTCAAAATCAGAAAAATGGCTTAGCATATGTGAGCTGATGTGCGTTGCCTGCGGGAACAGTTTGAGACCCAATTCGATTTGCGCCCTGAATTCATCAACGATCTCGTCGAATAGCCATGCGCTTTCCTGCAAGCAGGGACGATCGTCATCAGGTTTTGGAAGTATCAAGGGAAGGAAATTGCCGCTCTGATCTACAAGGCTGTTGGCTTGCGTGAGCGGTCTCCATTTCACCTTGTCCCACTCGCTGGTCAGCGTGAGGTGGGTGCCAATGTCGATGTCCCGGTGCTGGTTGAACAGTTGGGCGGCATGCGCGACCCAGGCGCCGGGCATCATGACCTCGACACTACGGGCGATGCCTTCTTTGCAAGCCCGCAGGCACCCCTCGTTAGAGGCCCAACTGGATCCTGCATCATCCGCGCGGACAAGCAGCCTGATTGATGAGGACATTCTTCGGGCTCCGTCGTTTGCCAATACCTAACCATACCCTGAGCGCTCCGTCAGGTTGAGATTGTGCCATGAAATGTCGCAGACCTAGGGTAGAGCTTTGGGCTTTGCGCGTGCCCGTGGCGCTTCTGCGAAGCTCAGTGAACATCCATGTTCTTTGTTGCAAGCAATCCTGCAGCGCCGATCATCATGCCGCCGGAGATGCGATTGAGCAGTCTGGCATTCTGACGCAGCTTGCCGAGCGCCCGTTCAGCACCGGCACCCCAAACCACCAGTAGAACGCCGTCTATGATCAGGTAGGTGCTGCCCAAAATCAAAAGCTGCGGCCAAATCGGCAGCAATGGATCAATGAATTGCGGGAAGAGGGCGGCAAAGAACAAAACCGCCTTTGGATTGGATGCTGAGGTTGCAAACCCCTGAAAGAACAGGCGTCGGGCGGAGGTTCTGCTTGTGCCGTCCCGTTCGAGTGACAGTGGCGCGGCGCGCAGCGTTTTGATTCCGATGTAGACCAAATATGCGACGCCCAGCCATTTGATGACATTCATTGTCGTGGCAGAATTGGAAATGAGCACGGCGAGGCCGAAACCAGCCGCCATCATTTGCAGAGAGTTCGCCGTCAAATCGCCGGCAATGGTGGCAGTACTTCTCTTCCAGCCGTGTCGCAGGCTGTTTGAAATCATCAGAACCTGACTTGGCCCCGGCGGGGTCGCAAAAAAGATCGCCACCACGGCCAAGTAGGCCAAATATATGTCCAAGGTCATGTGTTCCGGGTCCTTTCCGAAGGGGTATTAACCTCTGTGTCGTCGCTGCGCACCAACCGCCCGCAGCTTTCGCGCAGCTTCAAGCTGATGGAGCAGTTCACCCGGCGTTTCTCCTCTCCGCCTTCAATGACGGAACTGGCGAGTTCTTGACCTGCCAAATGCCCGATTTCCTTTGCCGGTAGCCTTACGGTGGTTAGCGCTGGATGCATGTCTTCCGATCCCTTGAAGTCACCAATGCCAATGACCGAGACGTCCTCCGGCACCCGCAAACCAACGCTTTGTGCGGCATAAATCGCACCAACGGCGAGCACATCGTTACCACATAAAAGTGCGGTTGGTCTGTTCTGACTGTCAAGGATACGTGCCGCGCGTTTCTTGGCCTCGGAAAGGCTGTAGGTGCTCTCCACCACCCAGTTTTTTGGTGGATCGATGCCCGCTGATTGCAGCTTGGCATACACCCCGGCGTGGCGCCCCGCGGCCCGGTCGTTGTCGGTCAATGGCGGGAACATCAGCCCGATCGCGTGATGGCCGTGATCCAGCAGGCATTGCGCGGCCAACTCGCCTGCCTTGATGTTATCCGCGCCGACACAGGAAAACCGCGAGGTCGCATCATAGCTCCAGATTGAAATTGCCGGGGTCTGGCTGCTTTCCAGCAAATGGTAGGTTTCCTCCGAGTGATCCTGGCCGATAAGCGCGACGCCATCGACACGGTGCTCCAGAAATTTACGCACCGCCGCGTATTCCTTTTCCAGATCATAGCCATGCGGCGCCACAAGCATGGAAAAGCCGTGATCCTCCACAGACCGCGCAAAGGCCTCCACCAATTCTGAGAAGATCGCGTGGTCAATCGTCGGGACAATCAAGCCGATGGTCCCACTGCGAATGCCGTGCATGGTCTGTGCTGCGCGATTGCGGATATAGCCAAGTTTGCGCACCGCCCGGTCAATCTTTTTTCGAGTCGTCGGTTTGACTTTTTCCGGATGATTGAAGCTCCGGGAGACCGTGGTGATCGATACTTTTGCCGCCTTTGCAACGGCGAAAATATCGACTTTAAATTTATTATTATCAGACATTTACGGGGCATCCGGATGAAAAAAATGAAAACATTTGCAATACTATTTTCATTCTTTACCCTAAAACGTCAAATGAATTCAGGCCGGGGGAGAGGCGCGTGGAGTTCATCTTTTATTTTGGCGATGTGTTCACGCCGGTGAGCTTTGCCCTGCTGCTGGTGGGGACCATCGGCGGGCTGATCCTGGGGGCCACGCCGGGCCTGTCGCCAACAATGGCCGTAGCGCTGCTCATTCCCTTCACCTTCCAGCTTGAGGCGGCGCAAGGGCTGATCCTGCTGGGCGCTGCTTATACCTCGACCGTGGCGGGCGGGGCGGTTTCAGCGATCTTGCTCAAGATCCCCGGTGCGCCCGCCAATATTGCAACCACTCTCGACGGGCATACGATGGCGCAGAAAGGGCAGGGGGCAAAAGCCCTGCAGCTATCGTTTCTGTCTTCTGCCGTGGGGGGCATTTTCGGGGTGTTGTTACTGATTTTCCTGACACCCGTGCTCGCGCAATGGGCGCTGGCCTTTGGTCCGAGCCATCTGTTCTGGCTGGCCATCCTGGGAGTGACGGTGATCGGATCGCTGGATTCCAGATCGGTCGTCAAAGGGCTGCTGTCGGGGTGCATTGGTCTGTGGTTGGCGACCATCGGGTTTGACGATATCATGGGGGCGCAGCGGTTCATCTTTCATCCCTCTCTGGGCGGTGGCATCAACATCATCGCGGCCCTGATCGGATTGTTCGCGATCCCGCAGGTGATCACCATGTTCGCGCGGGGTCGTCGCAACGACGCGGCAGAGGTCATCAAGGTTGAAAAGCACCCTATCGGCAGCGCTATACGCGAGCTCTTTCGCAACAACCGCGCAATGGGGATCGGCACGGTCACGGGGTCTATTATCGGTCTCATTCCGGGCGTCGGCGGGCAGATCGCCGGGCTTGTCGCCTATGATCAATCCAAGAAGTTCAGCCCTCAACGCGATAAATTCGGCACCGGCCATCCCGAAGGTCTGGTGGCTGCGGAATCGGCGAATAACGCCATGGTCGGCCCGTCGCTTGTGCCGTTGCTGACGCTCTCCATCCCCGGCTCACCAACGGCGGCGGTTTTGCTGGGGGGTTTGCTGATCCACGGGATTTTTCCTGGCACGGATCTGTTCGACAACCACCCGGATGTGGCCTGGACCTTCATCAATTCCATGCTGATCGGCCAAATCCTGATGTGCATCTTCGGGCTCTATGTGGCGGGGTTGGCCGCTCGGATCGCCATGGTGCCGCAAAGCGTCATGGCGGCGGTAGTGCTCGGTCTTGCGGTTTTTGGCAGCTATTCGGTGCAATCCAGCATGGGCGATGTCTATGTCATGGCGAGCCTTGGGGTGATGATGTATTTCCTTGAACGGTTCGGATTTTCTGCGGCCCCTCTGGTTTTGGGCCTGATCCTGGGGCCTATCGCGGAATCCAACTTCATCCAGGGCAGCATGATCGCTAACGCCACCGACGGTATGGCCCCCTACTTCCTGGGTGGTGGTTTGAACATTTTCCTGATTGCGGTGGTCATCGCGTCGATCCTGTATTCCGGCTACTTGGAACTGCGCTCGCGCCGCTACACCTCCAAAGAGGAGATCATGGCATGAGCGATCTGACCCTGCCCCGCCTGCAGCACATCATCGGCTCCGGGACCGTCGCGGCGGTGGGGATCTGGGTGACCTACGTCAGCTACACGCAACAGCCCTCCGAGGCGTTCCTGTTTCCGCGGCTGATTGCGACGGTCTTTGTGGTGCTGGCGGCCTGGACCTTTTTCAAGGCCTGCATGGGCTGGACAAAGGTGGGCAACGGCATCTCGGTGGCGCAAATGACCAATCTTGCGCCAGGTCTGGTGGTGGCAATGGTCTATATCTTCTGGATGGCCAAGGGGCTCGGGTTTTATACCGCCACCACAATCGCTTTTTTCGTTCTGTTGAGCCTCTACGATCCTGCGCCGCATCGCGCGCTGCAATCATGGCTCAAACGCATCATCATCACGGCGTGCTTCATCGCCGTTATGTACGGTCTCTTCGCGCTTTTACTCAAGGTTTTCACACCGCGAGAGATCCTGTTCTGAACCGCAAATAGCGGCAGAGTAATCCTAGGGAGGAAGAAACATGAAAAAACTACTCGCAGGTGCCGCCATGGCACTGATGGGCCTGACCACAACAGCCAGCGCTGATGGTCATGCCAATTACCCCGAACGTCCGATCATGATGATGGTCAGCTATGGCGCAGGTGGGGCGACCGACTTTCAGGCGCGTATCGTGACGATGACCGCCGGTAACGAAGATGCGCTTGGTATGCCGATTGCCATTCTGAACAAACCGGGTGCCGGCGGGCGCGTCGGATGGAACTGGCTGGCGTCCCAGGCCGAGGCTGATGGCTACACGCTGGGGGCCTACAACATCCCGCATTTCATCGCCCAATCGATCAAGGGCGGTGTGGAATATAGCGCTGAGTCCTTTGAGCCTATCGCAAACTGGGGCGCCGATCCCGCTGTGCTGGTCGTCGGCAAAGACAGTGACTTCAACACGCTGCAGGATGTGGTGGATTTTGCCTCGGCCAACCCCGGCAAACTGACCACCTCGGGGGCGGGTCTCTTTGTCGGGCACCATATCGCCGCTCTGCAGATGGAGAAAGCGGGCGGTATGAAGCTGGCGTATATCCCGACCAAAGGCGGGGGTGCCGCGGCCATGAAAGCGGTGATTGCAGGTGAGGTGATGGCTGGGATCAACAACCTGTCGGACGCCTTCCGGGCGCGCGAGGCGGGGAACGTCAAAATTCTTGCTGTGGCCGATCTGGAGCGCAACGAGTTCCTGCCAGACGTGCCGACCATGATGGAAAGCGGCCTTGATGTGGATAACTCTTCGGTCAACTTCCGGGGCGTCATGGTGCCCAAGGGCACACCGCAGGGCATCATCGACAAGCTGGCGGAAACCGTGCCAACCATGTTTGAAAACAGCCGGGTTGCCGGAAAGATGAAAGCGGGCGGATCGCCGATGCACATCATGACGCGGGACGAGGTTCTGGCGATGTGGGCCGCGCGGGAAGAAACCCTGAAAGAGTTGCTCGCCGGGCTCTGATCACAACGCCCCGCGCCCGATTGGCGTGGGGCCTCAACATCACAAAGGACTTCCCTAATGAACGTGTCAAACGATCTGGCAGAGGTTGATCTCATCGTCTCACGCGCGCGTGTCGCGCAGGCGGAGTATGAGAAAAACGGATCGCAGGACCGCTATGACCGGGCGGCCCAAGCCGCCGCCTGGGCCATTATGGAGCCCTCGCGCAACAGGCATCTGGCCGAGCTGGCGGTGAAAACGACCGGGCTTGGGAATGTGCCGGACAAGATTACGAAAAATCATCGCAAGACTCTGGGTCTGATGCGCGACATTGCGGCGGTCAAAACCTTTGGGATCATCCGCGATGATGCGCAGACGGGGATCACCGAGATCGCCCGGCCGATGGGGGTGATCGGCGCTGTTGTCCCCTCGACCAACCCGGCGGCAACGCCTGCGAATAACATCATCAACGCTCTGAAATGCGGCAATGCGATTGTGTTGTCGCCCTCGCCCAAGGGGGTGCCATCCTGCGAAACCCTGCTGCAATTCATCCATGCGGAATTTGACAAGATCGGCGAGACCCACGATCTGGTGCAGATGGTGCCCGGCACCGGCAGCAAGGAGAAGACCCAGCGCCTCTTGGAAATCAGTGATCTGATCGTCGTGACCGGATCGCAGAATAACGTCAGGCGCGCCTATACGTCGGGCACGCCAGCGCTGGCCGTGGGGGCGGGCAACGTCACCGTTATCGTGGATGAAACCTGCGATCTGGACACCGCCGCCCGGAAGATCACCGCCTCCAAGACCTTCGACAACGCGACATCCTGTTCTTCCGAAAATGCCCTTGTGGTGGTCGATGCGGTCTATGATGCGTTCGTGGCGGCGCTGGCCCGCGTCGGGGGCGCGCTGGTCACGGATGAGGCATCTATTGTGGCCAAGCTCTGGCCCGATGGGCATCTCAACCGGGCGGTAATCGCGCAGGACGCGGACAAGATGATCAGTGCTCTGGGGCTGGAAGGCACGGTTCCCGCCGATACCGAATTTCTGGCCGTGGAAACCAACGGCATTGGGCCGGATCACCCCCTCTCAGGCGAGAAACTCTCCCGGGTCGCGGCCCTTTATCGGGCACAGGATTTTGACGATGCGGTACAAATCGCGTCGCAAATCCTGGCGTATCAGGGGGCCGGGCATTCGGTTGGATTGCATTCGACCGATCCTGATCGCGCGATTGCCCTGGGTAATGCGATCCCGACCTGCCGGGTGATCGTCAACCAGGCGCATTGCTTTGCTACCGGCGGCGCTTTCAACAATGGCATGCCTTTTTCGCTCTCCATGGGCTGCGGTTCCTGGGGTGGGAATTCCATTGATGACAATGTGCATTGGAAACACTTTCTGCAAACCACCAAGATCATCCGCGAAATCCCACCGGTGGAGCCCAAGGTGGAGGATATCTTTGCGACGTATTGGCAGGCTGCGGGAAAATGAAACTGCGCAGAGAAAGCCCGCCGTCAGGTACTGTGCGGGACTGGATTGATGCCCGCGCTGAAGCGGAGGGCATGGCCTACGTCTTTACGGATGGCACACCGCCGCTGACATGGGAGGACCTGCGCGATGAGGCACAGCGGATCGCGCATGCCCTGACGGCGCAGGGCGCGGCAAAGGGCGAAAGCGTCGCGATCCTCCAGCCGAATGGCCGCGAAGGCGTGCTGGCGTTTTTCGGCGCGGTTTATGGCGGCTTCCGCGCGACGCTGATCAACCTGGCAGCGGGCAAGGACGCGATTTCCTACGCCTTGATCCATTGCGAAGCGTCTCTCGCATTGGTGCACGACAACGTGGCGGATGTTTTTGCCGAAACAAGGCCTGACGGGTTGGCGCGCCTTGAAATGCCGACCGAGGTCGCGGGGATTGACTTGCATGATGTCACCCCTGCGGATCATGCGCTGCTGATGTACACCTCCGGCACCACTGGCCGCCCCAAGGGTGTTGTGCATACCCAATCGAGCCTGCTGGCAGGTGGGTGGACCAGTGCGATTGCCCATGATCTCACCCCCTCGGACCGCGCGCTTTGTGTGCTGCCGATGTGTCATATCAACGGGCTATGCGTAACGATGATGGCGCCGCTGGTATCCGGCGGGTCGGTTGCAATGGCGCCGAAGTTTTCGGCCAGTCAGTTCTGGACCCAGTTGCGCGACACGCAGGCCACCTGGTTTTCCGTTGTCCCAACCATAATTTCGCATTTGCTGCATGGGCAGGCGGACCCGGATGTGCAAACCAAGGCGCGGTTGCGGTTTGGTCGGTCAGCCTCCTCGGCGTTGGCGCCGGATGTTCAGCGCGCGTTTGAGACGCGATTTGCGGTCCCCATTGTCGAGACCATGGGATTGACCGAAACGGCGGCGCAAATCCTGTCCAACCCCTTGCCGCCGGGGGTGCGAAAAATCGGATCGCCCGGCATCGCCTATGGCAATGAGGTTGAAATCCTTGATGCCGATTTGCGCCCGTGTCCAACCGGCACCGAAGGCGAGATCGCCGTGCGGGGGCCGAACGTGATGCTGGAATATCTCAAGAATCCCGAGGCCACCGAAGGCACCTTTGCAGGTGATTGGCTGCGCACCGGCGATCTGGGCTGCAAGGATGAAGACGGCTACCTGTTCGTGACCGGGCGGCTGAAGGAATTGATCATCAAGGGAGGGGAAAACATCGCCCCGCGCGAGATCGACGAGGCGCTGTATTCGCATCGCGATGTGATCGAGGCTGCTGCCTTTGCCCGGCCCTGCAAGACCTATGGGGAGCGGGTTGAAGCGGCCGTGCGTGTCAGGGAGGGGTCGGGGCTGACAGGCGAGCGTCTGGTGGGGATTTGCGTGGAAAAACTGGGCGCATTCAAGGCGCCTGACAAAATCTACTTTCTGCCGGAGCTGCCGAAAGGCCCGTCAGGCAAAATCCAGCGCCTGAAATTGCTGGATCTGACGTAGCTGCTGTTTGCGATTTGATAGCGGCAGGTGCACTGTGGCGTCAGATCGCGCGGGGTGCCCATGACGCCAATTCTATATTCCTTTCGCCGCTGTCCCTATGCCATGCGCGCAAGGCTGGCCCTGACCATCAGCGGCGTCGGTGTGGAGCTGCGTGAAATCCTTTTGCGTGACAAGCCGCAAGCCTTTCTTGATGCCTCGCCCAGTGCCACCGTGCCCTGTCTGGTCACCCCGGATGGGGTGATTGATGAAAGCCTCGACATCATGGTCTGGGCGCTACAGCAGAATGATCCGGAGGGGTGGTTGGACATGCCGGAGGCCGGGGCAAATTGGATCCGCCGCGCGGACGGTCCGTTCAAAGAGGCGCTGGATCACACAAAATACGCAACGCGCTATCCGGAGGTTGACCCCGAGGCGGCGCGTGCGCGGGCCTGCGAATTTCTCAATGATCTCAATGACCAGATTGAAGCCTGGATTTTCGAGCGCCCTTCGCTGGTCGACTACGCCATTCTGCCCTTCGTGCGCCAGTTCGCCTTTATCGACAAGGGCTGGTTTGACGCGCAGGACTGGCCAAGGCTGCAGAATTGGTTGGCGCGCTTTCTGGCGACTGATCGGTTTGGGGCCATCATGATGAAATATGACACATGGCAGGACGGCGATCCCGCGATCCGGTTTCCATAGCCGCGACTGTCATCGGTTTGCCAGAAAATCCGGGACCAACGTGTTAAAGAGCATCGGTTTTTCCAGATGCACCGCGTGTGCGCATCCGGGCACCACGGCAAGCTGCGCATCGAGTATGCCTTGCCACAGCTTTTCCGTCTGATCCCAAGGGTATGTTCGGTCGCCGTCCCCCCACAATACAAGCGTCTCGGAGCGGATCGCGCCAAGCGCCTCAGCCCCGGACCAATTTTGCATCGCATCCAGCCCCGCATCAAATGCGGCGGGGGCCGTTTGCTCTGCAATCCGGGCGCAGGCCTCGTATTCGGGCGCTGTCTCGCCGTCCAAAAACCAGGTTGCAGAAATACGCCTGGCCGTGGGTTTGACCCCGTCCCGGGCCGCGCGCTCCTTGCTCTGCGCGATGGTTTCAAAGCGGCCTGGCAGAATGCCGACGGCACCGGTGCTGTAAAGGATCAATCGGTCAATGCGATCCGGCGCCTGATGGGCCATCTGCTGCACGATCATGCCGCCCATGGAATGGCCCATCAGGTGAAACCGCGTCACCCCCAGGGTGTCGAGATGTGCCAGGACCCAATCAGCAAACCCCGGGATGCTGTCGATTGGAGGGGCGCTGTTGTTTTCGCCAAACCCCGGCAAATCAACGGCAATCAATGGACGGTCCCGCGCCAATCTGTCCTGCTGGAGATCCCATTGCGCGCTCCCACCCATGAAGCCATGGACGAGAACGAGCGGTGTCACTTGCGCTGACCCTGCACAATGCGATCCAGGATCATGGCGCAGAAGAGGATGGCGAACCCGGCAAGGATACCCTGACCGACATTGGCATATTGCAGCGCTTCCAGCACATCCTCGCCAAGGCCTTTCGCCCCGATCAGAGAAGCCACAACCACCATCGCCAGCGAGAGCATGATCGTCTGGTTGATCCCGGCGCGGATCGATGGGCTGGCCAGCGGTAGGTCCACCCGCGTCAGCAGATACCACTTGTTGGCGCCAAAGGAGATCGCTGCCTCACGCACGCTTTCAGGCACCCCGCGCAGGCCCAGCACCGTCAACCGGACCACCGGCGTGCCGCCGAAGATCATGGTGGTGACAACTGCGGCTGGTTTGCCGGTACCGAAAAACGCGATGACCGGGATCATGAAAACAAAGGCCGGCATCGTTTGCATGAAATCCATGATCGGCTGGATGAAGGAATAAAACCGCGGTCTGCGGGCGCAGAACATGCCCAGCGGAATGCCGATCAGGATCGACAAACATGCCGCGGTGCCCAGCAGCGCCAGAGTCGTCATCGCCTTTTCCCAGAAGCCCAGCAGCCCCATGTAGGACAGGAACGCCGCCGACCAGATCGCCATACGGATGCCCGCCGTCAACCAGGTCAACAGGATGATGAGGCTTGCCACGACGATCCAGGGGGTGCTGACGAATATCAGCTCCAGCGCATCCAGAATGACGCGGATGCCATGGGTGATGAAGTCAAAGAGCGCCTCGCCATTGGCCACGCAGAAGGCAAAGAACGCCTCCACCCAGGCGATGCTGGTCAGGCGGTATTCGGGGTTGGTCGGAAACTCGCTCAGCAGGGTAAAACGACCGGGCAGGCTGTAGTGCAGCATCGCGGCGAGCACGATCAATATCATGAAAATGGCGCTGAACACGATGTGTTGCAGCGGCAGCCCCGAGCGAATGGAGCGATCCGAAAGCCACTCTGAGAACCGCGCCTCCAATGCCCAATTGGCAACCGTCGCCTGCGCCAGTTTCGCCACGATCAGAATGCCCAGACCGGTCAGCGCGATCGAGACGCCCTGTTCCGCCAAGGCATCGGCCTCTGCACGGATGCCGCCGATCGCCCCTTGCAGGGATTCAACCGTGCGCTGGTAGACATCCACCTTGTCGGATCCGCTTTCGATGGCGGCCGCCAGCTGTTGTTGCCGCAGCTCCAGCGTGCCTTCGATGGAGGCAATACGCGCTCGCGCGTCGGCAGCCAGATCGCCGAAAAGCCCGCGCGCGATCTGCACAAAGGCCAGCGCCTCGATGATCAGAAACGGCAGCGCCCAGGACCATAGCCCGCGCGCGCCAAACCAGATCGGGCCAAAGAGCCCCGCCATGGCGTTGAAGGTGGCGGTGAACTTGGCACTGGCCCCGATCTTGTCGAACTGCGCGATATAGTAATCCGGGTTCGTGCGCACGAAGGTCTGGATGTTTTCCTTGCGTTCGGCGGCATAGGCGCGGGCCACTTCCGTGTCCGTCGCTTCAAGCGGGTTTTGCGTTGCGTCTTTCATGACATTTCCGTCCCTTCGACAACAGTGCGCAGGATATCGGCGCGTGAAATGACACCGATGTCCTTGCCTTGATCCTCCACCAGGATTGGGCTGTCGTGGTCAATTGCGAGGTTGATGAGGGTGCTGAGCGTTTCGCTCTCATTCACGCGCGGGGCGTCCGCGGCAATGGGCCCCGAAGTCTTTATGTAGGCGTCGACATTCTGCATGACCGCGTGAGCACGAACGACCTTCAGCCGCGATATGCCCGCCACGAAATCGGCGACATAATCGTCCGCCGGATGCATCACGATCTCTTCGGCCGTGCCGGTTTGAACCAGCCGACCATCGCGCATGATGGCGATGCGGTCTCCGATGCGGACGGCCTCATCCAGATCGTGGGTGATGAAGATCGTGGTCTTTTTCAGGATCTGCGACAGGCGGATGAATTCGTCCTGCAATTGCCGCCGGATCAGTGGATCGAGCGCGCTGAAGGGTTCATCCATCAACAACACATCCGGGTTCGCGGCCAGCGCGCGCGCCAGCCCCACCCGCTGTTGCATGCCGCCCGACAGCTCATGCGCGAATTTGGAGCCCCAGGCCCCCAGTTCCACAATGTCCAGAATGGCGGCGGCCTGCCGCATACGCTCATTCTTGCTGATCTGCCGGATTTCCAAGGGCATCGCCACATTATCGAGCACAGACCGGTGCGGCATCAGCGCAAAGTTCTGAAAGACCATGCCGATCTTGCGGTTGCGGAAAGACTGCAATTCGTTTGGGCCAAGCCCCATCACATCCGTTCCCTCGATCAGGATCTGACCGGCGGTCGGTTCCAGCAGCCGGTTGAAATGGCGCACCAAGGTGGATTTGCCGCTACCCGACAGCCCCATGATGCAGAAGATTTCGCCGCGGTTGACCGAGAGGCTCACATCCGCCACGCCGACGACCGAGTTGTGTTGCGCGAGCACTTGGGCCTTGTTCAGGCCTTCCTCACGGATCGCGCGCAACGCGGCTTGGGGGTGCGCGCCGAAAATTTTCCAGACATTGGAGATCTCAATAACGGTGTCATCGCTCATGGCGGTCCATCCATTGGCTGAGGTGTGTATGGGGACCGGGCGCCAGTGATCAGCGCCCGGTCAGATAAATCGCGTTAAGTGCGATCAGAGGCCAAGCCATGCATCGACGCGGTCGGGGTTTGCCTCAACCCACTCGCGCGCGACATCTGCCGGGTCACGTCCGTTGCCGCTGATTTCAAAGGCGAAATTGCTGACGTCGTCTGCGGTCAGCGAGAAACGCTCGAAGAATTCGGCAATGGCTGGCGAGCGGTCCGCCAGTGAATTCGACCAGGCAATCTGGACTTCTTTCAGGGCATCCTTGGAGGCGACTTTCGATTTTTCATACCAATCGGCATCATCCGAAGGTTGGATCATCACGTATTTGGCGGGGTCAAATGCGGGTTCGCTCAGCATCTCCACGTCGAACTGGTACCAGATCGCGTGCGGCTTGTAGCAATAGAACGCATAGCCCTCGCCCTTGGCGATGGAATCCTTCACGCGCGCTGTCTTGACGCTTTCCTCCGCACGGATGGGTTCAACGAAATCAAGCAGCCCATAGTCGCGCACTTTCACTTCGTTCACATTGGCAGAGGCCCAGCCGGGCGCCCCGATCCACATCTCGCCCTTGCCGTTGCCATCGCTGTCCATCATCGCCGCGACGTCCGGACGGCCCAGATCGGCGATATCCGTAATGCTGTTGGCTTCGGCAAAGTCCTGAGACACGCAGAAGCCCTGATTGCCCTCATAGGGGTTGGACGACAGGGTAACGGTGCCCGCTTCATCCACATATTTCTTGGTGAAGCTTTCCTGATTGGGCAGCCAGACATCCGGGTGCACGTCGATGTCGCCTTTGCCCTGATCCATCGCCTGGAAAATTGTCGCGTTGTTGCCGGGCACCATTTCCGCGGTGCCGCCGATGCGCATTTCCACGACGGCGGCCAGCAGATGCGCGATGGCCTGGGCGCCTGTCCAGGATGGGACGCCGATCTTGACTTCTTCGGCAGCAAAAGCAGGCGTGCCCATGAGCGTGATCGCCGTCGTTGCCGATATGAGTGTCTTTTTCAATGACATTTAGGTCTCCTTGTTGGTGTTTTTTGTATTTTTGTTAGTCGGTGTAGCCGGGCAAGTCGAAGGTGTCGGGATAGCCGAACAGCGCCGCACTGCCGCCAGTATGCAAGAAAACGACGTTTTCCATATGTCCAAAATGGCCTTTGCGAATGAGATCAATAAGGCCATCCAATCCTTTTCCCGAGTAAACTGGATCGAAAAGCAGCCCCTCGGTTTGGGCAAGCAGCTTGACTGCGCGCTTCATACCCTCCGTCGGCATGCCGTAGCCGGGACCGACGTAATCGCAATTGGCGCGCACTGCGGCGCGGTCGATTTGCAACCCGGTGCCCAGGTAATCTGCTGTATGCTGGGCAAGATCATAGACCATTTGCTCCTGCTTGTCTTGCGGTGCCCGCACGCCAATACCCAAGAGGTGGATGTCGCTGCGGATTGCCGCAAGGCCGGTGACCAGGCCCGCCTGCGTGCCGGAGCTGCCTGTTGCATGCACCAGTCCGTCGACTTTCAGTCCGATGTTTGCGGCTTGCTCAGCAAGCTCGCGCGCGCAATTGACATAGCCCAAGGCGCCGATGGGGTTGGAACCCCCACCCGGAATGACATAAGGCGTATGCCCGTTTGACAGCAGCTCTTCTGCAAGACGCTGCATCTCGGCATTCATATCCGTGCCCCCGGCGCGTTTGGACACGGTGGCGCCATGCAGACGGTCCATCAGGACATTGCCGTTCAGGATGTAGCTTGGGTCGTTGGATCCAGTACGGTCCTCCAGAAGAATACGGCAGGTCATGCCCAGTTTCGCCGCAGCGGCCGCCGTTTGGCGGGCGTGATTTGACTGGGTCGCGCCCTGGGTGATGATGGTATCCGCCCCTTGCGCCTGCGCATCGGCCATCAGGTATTCAAGTTTGCGGGTCTTGTTCCCGCCCGAGGACAGGCCGGTGCAATCGTCGCGCTTGACCCAGAGGCGCGGGCCGCCAAGGGCTTCGCTCAAACGATCCATCGGTTCCAGCGGCGTCGGCAAATGGCCAAGCCGGACCTTGGGAAACCGCGCCAGCGCAATGGAGAGATCCTTGCACAGGCTGACCGTCAATTCTGCACTCTGTTCGTCACGAACCTCTGTCATCAAATTATTTTCTGTCACGATACCGCCATCCTCCACATGATTCAGGCAAAGCTTGCCAAATGCTGAGCCTTAAAAATAATGCTTTCTGATTGGTCTGCTCATACATATTGTATGGGTGAAAGAGGTGATGCGATGGACCTGAACTGGTTGGACGACGTTCTGGTGCTGTTGGAAGAAGGCAACATGAGCCGCGCAGCATCGCGGCGTCACATCACACAGCCCGCATTTTCAAGGCGTATTCGCGGCTTTGAAGGGTGGTTGGGCACGGATGTGTTGCAGCGCGGCGCCAATTCGGTCGATATCAGCCCGGCCCTGCGCGCCAATGAGGTCGAGATCCGCGCTCTGGCCGCCAGAATCCGCGATCTGCGCAGCAAGATTGCGCATTTTGACCCCGCAGGCTCGACCGTATCGCTGGCGGCGCAGCACGCGCCTGTCTTCTCGACCTTTCCGGATATGGCGGTGCACGCGAAGCGGCGGTTCCCGGCGTTGAAATTTCGGCTGAGACCGGGAAACCTGCGTGATTGTGTGACCATGTTTCTGCGCGGCGATGCCAATATGCTGCTCTGTTACGAATCCGAAAGTGCCGGTCCCTTGCCCTTTGGCGACAGCATTCGGCGGGTGATCTGGGGCAATGATTATCTGATCCCGGTTGTTGGTGGCGCGTTGCGATATGCCGTCAAGCACGACGGCACGCTGGCGGCCAATACCCCCGCAATTGTCTACCCCGAAAACAGCTATTTCGGCGAGGTTTTGAACAAATCGGAACGGGCTTTTGCCACGCAGGCGCTGTCAGAGAACCCATTTTGCGAAACGGCGTTTTCCAGCGGCATCAAGGAGTTGGTTCTGAATGGCTTGGGGGTGGGATGGCTGCCGTTTTCCATGGTGTACAAGGAAGTCGAAAGCGGTGAAGTGATTTCGCTGGCCAACCATCTGGGAAAAGAGCAGTTGAAGATTGCGCTTTATGCAGATGTTCGGGACGAGATTGCCGTCTCGTTGCTGGATGTCTGGAATGCAGCGCATCGCTGACCGGCAGCCGTTGCCTTCACCCGAAAAGTCAGAACCACACGCCTGAACGTTGCGAGAGTTAAGAGCAGACCACCTCGATCAGCGATGGCCCATCGCTGTCCAGTCCCGCCTGTAGCGCGGCCGCAAAGGCCTCCGCCGTTTCCGGCCGTGTGGCGGGCACGCCATGACCCCGCGCCAGCGAGACCCAATCAAGCGTTGGGTTTTCCACATCAAACATGGCCTGTGCATTTTGCCCATAGGTTTCCACCCCTACGTTCGTGAGCTCATTGCGCAGGATCTGATAGCCACGATTGGCAAAAACCACCACGGTTACGTCGAGGTTCTCGCGCGCCATGGTCCACAAGGATTGCAGCGTATACATCGCCGACCCGTCGCCGGTCAGCGCAATGACCTTCCGGTCCGGGCAGGCGATGGCGGCACCGGTTGCGCAGGGCAGGCAAAGACCGATCGCACCGCCTGTGCCGCTGAGCACGTCATGCGGGCGCGCTGTCGCCGTGGGGGGCATGACTTTGAACCCGGAGGTCACAGATTCGTTGCACACAATTGCGTTTTCAGGAATCAGTGCTGCCAGAACCTGGCCGACCTTCTCGAGTGTGAGTTGCCCCGCAGGCAGGGTGGGCAGATCCAGTTCGTAGGTTTCTGTAGCGGTGCTGTCCGACACGCCCACCGCGTCGGCGAGGGCTTGCAACGTCCAGCCAATGTCCATGGTCGGGGTGCAGAGGTCCGCAATGGTACATTCAGCCGGTTCCGGCACGCTGGGTTTGCCGGGGTAGGCGAAGAAGGCGACGGGACGGTTGGTTCCGACCAGCGTGATTGATGACGTCCCCACAAGCTGCGCCACCTTTGGGTCGACCGGGTAGACCAGTTGATCGATTTTCGCGGTGCCCGCCCCTTTGGAAATGCGTGGGATCAGGGTGTCGACCATCAATCGGCATCCGGTTTTTTCAGCAATCCGGCCAGCAAGCTGTCGCAATGTGCCAAAGAGCGCTGGGCCGCCAATCATAAGCGCCGCGGCATCGGTGCGCAAACGCTGCGCTGCTGCCTCAATGTCTGCCTCGGACGGGCGGTGCAACGTCTGTGGCGGCAGGCTGGTCGCAGGCGCTTTCGCCGGATCCCACGCCGTATTTGCGGGCAGAACAAGGGTTGCGATCTGGCCGTTCATTGCGCGGGCAGCCCGGAGCGCCTCGGCCCCATCCTGTGCCACGCTTCCCGCATCCGGGGAGACGCGCGTCCAGTGGCTGATGGCTTGGCTGATGCCAATAATGTCGCCTTTGAGCGGGCTTTCGTACCGCAGATGATGGGTGGCGTGATCGCCCACGATGTTGAGTACGCCGGACCCCGCCTTGCGCGCGTTGTGAAGATTGGCAAAAGCGTTGCCAAATCCCGGCGCAAGGTGCAGCAGCGTGCCCGCCACATCGCGTTTCATCCGGAAGTATCCGTCCGCCGCGCCCGTCGTGCCCCCTTCGAAGAGGCATAAGACACAGTTCATTTCTGGATGTGTGTCCAAAGCGGCAACAAAGTGCATCTCGGAGGTGCCGGGGTTTGCAAATACGGTGTCGATGCCGTTTTGCAAAAGCGTTTTGACGAGTGATTCCGCACCGTTCATACCTGCCCCCGATGTTTGTATGTCGGGGCACCCTAGGTGAGTTTTCGCAGGGGCGTAAGCGGTTTGTCAGCCAGCAACAGGCGTTTGCAGCTCAGGGATTACAGCGCGAGGTCCTGAATGAGCGCCTCTTTGGAGTAATCCGATTTTGCGCTGCGCCGCTTCACCCGGCCACGTTCCAGGATGATGAAATGATCCCCCAGCGCATAGGCGAAATCGGCGTTCTGTTCGACCAGAACAATTGCCATCTGCCGGTCGGCGCGCAGTTGGCGCAGGGCATCCCCAATCTGTTCGATGACATTGGGCTGGATGCCTTCGGTAGGCTCATCCAGCAAAAGCACCCTGGGCCGCATGATCAGCGCGCGCGCGATGGCCAATTGCTGTTGTTGTCCGCCGGACAAATCCCCTCCCCGGCGTGCCTGCATATCGCGCAGCACCGGGAATAGATCGAACACGGTGTCCGGCACTTCGTGCTCTGCCTTGGGCAGGCAGGCGAAGCCGGTCTGCAGGTTCTCCAGAACACTCATCATCGGGAAGACCTCCCGCCCCTGCGGCACATAGGCAATGCCAGCCCGCGCGGCGATCACCGCCGGGATTTTCTGCCAGGTATCATCGCCGATGGAAATCGTACCGCTGGAGGCGGCGTGCCGACCGGCGATGGCCTTGAGCAGGCTGGTTTTGCCCACCCCGTTGTTGCCCATCAGCGCGGTGATCTCGCCGCGCGGCGCTTCAAGGGAGATATCATAGAGGATCTGGCTCTGCCCGTAATGCAGATCGAGGGCTTCTACCTTAAGCATGACCGCGCCCCAGATAAACGTCGATGACGGTTTGGTTGGATGTCACATGGTCCAGGCTACCCTCGGCCAGCACCGCGCCCTCGTGCAGCACCGTGACCTTGCAATCGAGACGCCGCACGAACTCCATGTCATGTTCGACGACCACAACGGCGCGTGTTTCCGCCGCTTTCTTCAGGATATCGGTGGTCTTTTCGCGCTCCTCGACCGTCATGCCAGCTGCCGGTTCATCTACCAGCAGCAGGCGCGGGTCCTGGGCCAATAACATCCCGATCTCCAGCCATTGTTTTTGCCCATGGCTCAGCTCCCCGGCGACGCGCGTAAGGCTGTCCAGCAGGCCAATTTCATCGGCAATCTTCTCAATCCGTTCGGCATTTCGAGCGGTTTTCTTGTGCATCAAAACGGCAAAGGGACTGCGCGGGTTCTTGAGCGCCATTGCCAGGTTCTGTCGCACGGTTTGCGCCTCAAAGACCGTGGGTTTCTGGAATTTGCGTCCGATGCCTTCGGTTGCAATCTCGCTCTCCGAAAGCCCCAGCAGGGAGATGTTCCGCTCCCCCCAGATCACATGGCCTGTGTCCGGTCTGGTCTTGCCGGTGACGATGTCCATGAAGGTGGTCTTGCCCGCGCCATTGGGGCCGATGATCGCGCGCAACTCAGCCTCGGCAAAGTTGATCGACAGGTTGTTGATGGCGCGAAACCCGTCAAAGGTAACCGTCACGCCTGAAACCTCCAGCAGCATGCTCATGACGGTTTCCTGACCAGATAGTCAAAGAGACCACCGATCCCTTTCGGGAAGAATAATGTTACGGCAACAAAGGAAAGACCCAGCAGCACCAGCCACCAGTCCGTCCATTGAATGGTGTAGAATCCAAGGTTGATGTCCGGCGCGCCGCCGCCCGTAAACCAGCTGGAGAGCAGGGAGACAAAGGCCGCGCCGATCACCGCACCATAGAGCCGCCCGCGCCCGCCGATGGCGACCCAGACCGCAAGATAGATCGAGGTGATGGGGGCGATCTCGCCCGGATTGATGATGCCCGCCTGCGGATAGTAAAGCGCGCCAGCAATGCCGGAAATGATTGCGGTGATGGTGAAAATGAAGAGCTTGTAGCTTTCGACGTGGTAGCCGAGGAAGCGCACGCGCGCCTCATTGTCGCGGATGCCTTTCACGACGCTGCCCATCTTGCCGGAGATCACCCAGGCGAAAAAGACATAGCCCAAGCCCAGGGCGAGGGCGGAGACCAGAAAGAAGACGATGGAAATCGTCGCTTGCGGGGTCGCTTCAAATCCGGGGATGTTTTGCAGACCCGAGAGGCCGTTGTTGCCGCGCAGCCCGCTGTCGTTCTGGAAGAGATAGAGCGACAGCGCCAGCGTCATCGCCTGCGTGAGGATCGACAGATACACGCCGGTGACGCGCGAGCGGAATGCCAGCCAGCCAAAGACCAGCGCCAGCAGCCCGGGGATCAGAACCACCATCGCGAGCTGCAAAAAGAGGTTGTCGGCAAAGGTCCAGATCAGCGGGAAGTCGGAGCTGCCGACAACGCCGAAAATCTGATTGCCGATGGCGTCGGAGATTTCCTGCGGCGTGGGCGGGATCACCTGACCTGACAGGCTGTCCAGCACAATGCCTTCGGTACGGGCGTACATAAGCCACATGCCGACCGCGTAGCCGCCGATGCCGAAGAAGGCAAAATGCCCCAGCGACAGGATCCCGCAATAGCCCCAGACCACATCCATCGCGATGGCGATGAGGCACAGGCAGAGCGTTTTGCCGAGCGTTTTGACAAAGGAGGTGGAAATGACCCCCACACCCGTGGCCTCCGAGAGCAGCGTTACGGCAAGCGTGAAGAGGCCGAGGGCAGCGAGGAACCACAGGACAGAAGGGTTTTGGGCGATGAAGGATTTGTTCATGGGTCAGTCCGCCGCCGCGCGGCCCTTGGGGGCGACGATGCCCTTTGGCCGGAATTGGATGAAAAGGATGATAAAAAGGATCATGTAGGTCTGTGCCGCCAGCGTATTCGACGGGTTCAACCATTCGATGCCCTTTTGAAGAAAGCCGATCATCGAGGCCCCCGCCAGCGTGCCCCAGACGTTGCCGACCCCGCCCACGACCACGGTCATAAAGCTTTGCACGATGTATTCAGATCCCATCTCAGAGGTGACCTTGGCGTAGAGCCCAATGGCAACACCGGCGATCCCGGCGATGCCGGAGCCAAGGCCGAAGGTCAGCATGTTGATGCGGTCGGGGTTGATCCCCATCGAGGCCGCCATGCCGGGGTTTTGCGTCACCGCGCGTACTTCCAGACCCAGCCGTGTGCGTTTCAGCACGAAAAGGATCAGCGCCAGGAAGATCAGCGCCAGCACGAAGATCGCGATGCGGATGTAGCTGATCTGGATCACATCGGACATGACCCAGGCGCCATCAAGCCAGTCGGGCGACGTGAGCGGGCGCGCCTGCGTGCCAAAGATGTTCTTGGCCAATTGCTGCAACGCGATGGAGATGCCGAAAGTGGCGAGCAATGTTTCCAGCGGGCGATGGTAAAGGTGGCGAATGACCAGCCGCTCCATCGTGACACCGGCGCCGAAGGTCACGGCGAAGGCCAGCGGCAGGGCGATCAGGATGGAGATCGTGTAGTCCGGCACAAAGAGCTGCACCACATAGCCGGTATAGGCGCCCATCATGATGAATTCGCCATGGGCCATGTTGATCACGCCCATCACGCCGAAGGTGATGGCCAGACCGATGGCGGCGAGGAAATAGATCGAGGCCAGCGACAGCCCGTCCAGCGCCAGGTCAGCGGTCTGTGCTATGGCAACACGCTGTTCCACCGACGCCAAAGCGGTCGCGGCCGCATCCGTGATTGCCGGATCCTCCTCATCATAGAGCTCGTAAAAGACATATGCGCCGACCGTGTATTCACGGGTGTCTTCTGTAACCAGGGGCGGCGCGAGACCCTCGCGGGCCAGCGCGGCATAGGCACGGTAGCGCGCGGTTTCGGTGTTCAGCTGTGCGAGTGGCACGCCACCCACCGTGCCCCCGTCGATATTGGCCTCAAGCACCGCGCGGATCATCGCGGGTGTTGTTTCCGCCGGGGCAAGCCCTGATTCGACCAGTTGCGGGTAAAACGCATCTGGCGCCTGCGATGGGTCGAGTATCCGTGCAAGATTGCCCTCTGGTTCAGATGCCGAAACGCCGGATTTCACGGTAAGGATCTGGTTCAGCACGCTGCGCGCCTCGACGCTGGTGTCGTTGGACAGGCTTTCAATGGCGACAATGCGGTCCTGCGGGGTTTCTCCGAAGCGGGCGGTCAGAAAATTCGCAAGCTGGGTCTTGCGGGCTTTCAATGCGGGATCGGGTTCGTCTTCGATCGAGGCAACCAGAGGCGCGAGCTGGGCTGCGTCCGGACGCCGCGCAATCGAGACAACCGCAGCCTCGCGGCGTGTCAGATCCGGGTCTGAGAGTTGGAACTGCACCAATGCAGTGCCAATCACACGGCGCACCCCGCCGTTGGGTTTCAACTGCTTGAACCCGGATTTGGGGGCCGATGTCTCCACTCCGGTGTCGATATCTGTCAGAGACAGATCATCACCGTCTGCGGTGGCAATGAAAAAGACACCGTCCACGCGTTGCCAGACGTTTTTTGCGGACCATTCCTCAAGAAACACAGGCACTTGCGGCAGTCCGGAGGCCACAAGATCCTCAAGCACGACGCCGACGCTTTTGCGCGAGGGTTTGGCAACTTCATCCGCGTGCACCTGCAGAATTTGCTGCAATTCCTGCGCATGGCCGGAGAAAGCGCTGCCACAACACAAGGCAATGGCGATGAGGATGCGGCGCATAGGTCAGTCTTCCGGCAGGGTATTTCGTGGGGTCAGGGGGGCCGCCATTTACAGGCAGCCCCGCGGGACTTCTTAGTAGTTGGAGGTCAACTGGACGCAGGTCTTGGTCTCGATATTATACATGCCGCACCCAAGGTCTTTCCAATCAGACGTCAGCACTTTCGACGCTGGCAGGAAGTCGGTCCAGGCATCACCGGGGACTTCCTTGGTTTGCGAGATGATGTCGAACTGACCATCTGCCGTGATCTCACCAATCAACACAGGTTTGGCGAGGTGATGGTTCGGCAGCATTACAGCCGTGCCCCCGGTCAGGTTGGGGAATTCCTGGCCATACATGGCCGTCCGTACCGCATCGACCTCGGTTGTGCCCGCGCTCGTGACCGCGTTCACCCACATGTTGAAGCCGATGTAATGGGCTTCCATCGGGTCATTGGTCACACGCTCTTCTCCAGCGAAATCCTTCCAGGCGGAGATGAATTCGGCATTTGCATCCGTTTCAGCCGATTGGAAGTAATTCCACGCGGCAAGGTGGCCCACAAGGTTTGAGGTGTCGAGGCCTGAAAGCTCTTCTTCCCCCACGGAGAAGGCAACAACCGGAATGTCATCCGCCGATACGCCTGCGGCGGCCAGTTCCTTGTAGAACCCGATGTTGGCGTCGCCGTTGATGGTGGAGATCACACCAACCTGCTTGCCGTCCTCACCCAGAGCCACCACATCGGCCACGATTGTCGCCCAGTCAGAGTGGCCAAAGGGCGTGTAGTTGACGAAGATATCGTCGGTGGCAATGCCGTTATCCTGCAGATATTGCTCCAGAATATTGTTGGTCGTACGTGGATAAACGTAATCCGTGCCCAACAGCGCAAACTTCTCAACACCAAGCTCTTCGAGGAAGTAATCCACCGCGGGGATCGCCTGCTGGTTGGGGGCCGCGCCTGTGTAGAAAACATTCTTGGAGCTTTCTTCACCCTCATATTGCACCGGGTAGAAAAGCAGACCGTTCAGTTCTTCGATCACCGGCAACACGGATTTGCGGCTGACGCTTGTCCAATTGCCAAAAATCACGTCGACCTCGTGCACGGTCAGAAGCTCACGGGCTTTTTCCGCAAAAAGCGGCCAGTCGGAGGCGGGATCCACAACAACGGCTTCGATTTCGCAGCCCAGAACGCCGCCCGCTGCGTTTTGCTTCTCGATGAGCATCAGCATGGTGTCTTTGAGCGTGGTTTCGGAAATTGCCATCGTCCCCGAAAGGGAGTGCAGCACGCCAACCTTGATCGGGTCTGCGCATTCGGCAAACGCCATGGTGGTGGTGCCCATCAAAGTGGCAGCAATGAGAGCAGTTCGTTTCAGCTTTTGAGCCATAGATTTATCGTCCCTGTTGTCGCTGCGGGAAGAGCGAAGGCCGCGAGCAGCGCTTCCTTCAACGGCCCAACAGGTGTAGTCAGGACCCGCAACAGTGATGTTGTAGTCGCGTGGAGGGAGGTATCTGCCAAGATAGCCCACCACGCGGCGTCTCTGCCCCAGAGGGCACGAGATACTTCGGCGTATGTACTGTCGATATGCCAGCCACCTGCGGATTTTGGCGCCATAATCAGATCGGGTTGATTGTCAGGTGATTGAAAAAGCGGCAGTCGCTCAAAAATTAGCCGATTTGAGTCTGGCGCATTATGTTGAAAATTCGGACTAACACTGCATCGGACGTAATCACGGCCCGATTTTGAAGTGGCGCAGACCCAGGCTGACCACTCTGTAAAACGCATCGCAGCCCCAAAAAGGGCCGGTTGTCTTGCTAACATCGATGGCCAGGAGATCAGCCTTAGCTCTTGCTTAAGGTTGCCAGCAGGGATCGGCGTGCCTGAAACCTTTCCGGCAAGACAACCGCGCGGTTGGCTGCAAATCTGCCAGTATACGGCCCGTTAAAGAGCACGCGGGTGTCTTCATACCGGTCCAATTGCAGGTTTCGTGCAAAACTGTGGCCCAACCCGGCCACGCGGTAGCCTGGTGCGGCCGCAACAGGGTCCAGATACCCTTCGATGGAAAGCTGTGCCAAAGCACCGGCGGCGCCGACGAAACGGGTCGCCGTCAGGCTTTCTGCAACAAAACGCGCCTGCGTCGGCTCAAACCGACCGATGGCTGTGGCGAACGACCCATCAACAAGGCCGCTCATGCCGGGCCCCCGCATATTGACCGGCCCGATGCGGACCCGGCCAAAAGAGATCTGCACATCGCCTGAAATCAGATCGCGCGGGGACCGAGTGCGCGACACTCTGCTGGCGATCACCATGCGACCGCGCCACAGGCCGGAGACGGCAACCCGGTCACCGACACCGATATCCGCGGCTGGGTTTTCCAGGCGACAGGTGACGCCGTTAACGACCAATTCCAATCCGTCCTGCGATTGCGCGCTGACCTTTCCGACAAGGGGGTGGGTCACGTGCACCCTCTTGGCGAGGAGCGCTTCCGGAGGGCCCGCAGCCTCGATGGTCAGGCTATCGCCGATCTTCAGGTCGCTTTCGTTGATCTGGCCAAACCCATCCGAAAAACGGGTGGATCCGTCAGTTTGCAGCAGATTGCCGCTGACAATCAGGCTGCCAAAGTCTGTTAGAATGCCGACAATGCCGGTGCCGCCAATCCCACCTTCCACGTCGCGTTCCGTCGATTGCGGCCATGCGACATGCGGGAACAGGACCGTGGAAAGACCAGCCACCAAAGCAGTGCGGCGCGACAGTTTACTGGTCGTCATCGGATGGTATCCCTTTTTCAACGGTGTCTTCGTCTTCCTGGTAAAAGAAAACGCCAAGTCTGAAACGATGGGTGGCGGTGCCTGATTTGACGTCCTCGGACTGACGCGCGGCGGCAAGCGTGTTGATCTGTTTCAGAGCGTCCAGCCCAAGATCGCGGGCCGCTTTTTCAATTTCGGCAACCGAGTGCGCGGAGAGACTATTGTAGAAAACAGCGCGTTCCATGTGGGGCGACGTGTCGGACAGAAGGTTGTCCACACCCGCCTGCATATGGTCGCCCAGATTGTGCCCGAAAAAATGCAGCTTCTGGTCGGTGCCCGATGTACCCACCAGCCCCTGCAGCTCCAACCGGACCTGATCTTCCCGGATCGAAACGATCTCCTGTCTGAGCAATTCGTCGAGCACGGTGCGCGGGCGTATGTCACGGCTCACCGATTGCACCAGCGCCTCAAAGCTGGGCGATTGATCTCCGAAGCGCGGCAAAACCGCTGGTTCTCCGCCCGCCTGGTAAATGGGGTCGGACAACCAGCGCCCAATCACCGTGGACAAGGTGGAGATCTTGCGACGGGCGCCGACGTCTTCTGCGGGATCACGATTGCGGAACTCTTTCACATCGCGCCGATGCACCCCGGTCATCACTGTCACCCGACTGTCCGTGGCATCATCTTTCAACTCATCGATGGCCACATCGACGTAGGTTTGTTTGACGAGCGTGTAGAGCGCCGGAGCGGTCACGCCTTTCGCAATCAGCGCCCGCACCAAAGGCTTCAGAATACGCCGCAGCGCTTGGTCGAGAAATCCTGAATTTGGGGTCTGATCGGGCGTTTGCATGCCGTAACATGAGTGCCTGTGTGAAAAGATTCCACAAAAAAGTTGCCTTCCGGGAGTTTTGCGACAGATAGCCACATATTGATGTGTGAAATATGCACACGAAATACCAAAGGAGGACCTTTCTCATGAAAATTCGCAATCTGCTCAAAGCGTCAGTTGTTGCCGCAGCGCTCGCTGTATCGGGGTGTGCATCCATCGCACCCAGCGATCCGGATATTGTTGAAGTTGCGCAATCCGCGGGTTCATTTGACACGCTGGTGGCGGCTGTCAGTGCGGCTGATCTTGTGGATACGCTCAAGAGCGATGGCCCTTTCACTGTCTTCGCGCCCACGGATGAGGCTTTCGCGGCACTTCCGGAAGGTACCGTCGAGACATTGCTGAAGCCTGAAAACAAGGACCAGCTGACGGCCATCCTGACCTACCACGTGATCCCCGGTAAGGTCATGGCGGCAGACCTCGCGGGCAAACGCCTGAGCGTGGCAACCGTGAACGGTGCAGAGGTCCATGTGGACGGCCGCAATGGCGTGAAGGTCGAGCAGGCAAACGTCATCAGTGCTGACGTCGAAGCCTCCAATGGTGTGATCCACGTCATCGACAGCGTTCTGCTGCCCTAAATTTTTTCTTGCGAGGGCCCGACACGGTCGGTTTCGTGCAAGTGGCCCTCGCGATCCAAAGACACTGTTACGCGGCGAGATGCGCGCGTAGGAAATCGATCATGACCCGCACCTTGCTCGGCAGATAGGTGCGGCTCGGATAAAGAAGCCAGGCCGCCGTATCGAAATCGGTGGCGGTGCAGTGGACATCCGGGAAGACATCGATCAACCGACCTGATCCCAGATCGTCTTGCACCAGCCAGTCTGCGAGCAAGGCAATCCCCATCCCGCAGCGGGTCGCATCGCGCAATGTCAAGGCATTTGAAAACAAAGACTTGCCGGAAATCGGGACATCCACGCGGGTGCCGCGAACACTTTCGAAATGCCAATGATCCTGAAATCCCGGCAAGGCAAAGCGCAGGCATTCATGATCTTTCAGAACGGATGGCGGACCCGTAACGGGGTGACGCGCCAGATACGCCGGGCTTGCGACAACTATGTATGTGGTCTTCATCAGGCGGGAGGAGATGAGATCACCCTTTGGCGCCGGCGCGAGGCGGACGGCAAGATCAATGCTGTTTTCGATCAGGTCAAGATTGGCATCGCTGCTGTTCAGATCGACGGTGATATCCGGATAGAGATCGCGGAAGGCCGGGAGCAGCGGCACAATCAGTTCACAGGAAAAGGCGACGGAGGCGGTCATCTTCAGAACGCCCTTGGGGTGGCGGCGATGGCCCAATGCTGCTTCCTTTGCCGCGGCCATTTCGTCGAGCAATGGTGCCAGTTTCTGCAGGTAGATGTGCCCTTCTTCCGTGACGGTCAGTCGGCGTGTTGTGCGTTGAAAAAGGCGGATGCCCAGTTCGGCCTCCACGTTGGCCACCACCCGCGACACAGAGGATGGATCAGCGGACATGGCTCTGGCTGCCCCGGCAAAACTGCCATGGGTCTCTACCAGTAAGACAGTCTTGAGTGAGGCGATATCCATTCATGCAAATTTTTCATGAATGTATGGATTAGCCAACCCTTTTTCTCGTTTTGAGCGGCAATTAGAACCGTTTTGCCGGGACAGGACAGATTGGTCGGGAAGCTTGGGCGCCACGTGATCTCAACCGGCAGGACAAGATACAACTACCCGACAGCTGACGTGCTTCACGGACTATGAAAAGGGAAGTAAAACAATGAACTATATCGAAAACAACACACTTGTCATAACAGGCGCAAGCCGTGGCATTGGCGCCGCGATCGCACGCTACACAGCCGCGATGGGCGCGCGTGTCGTTCTGAGTGCGCGGTCAGAGGCGGCCGTCACCGAGATCGCAAATGAGATCACCGCAGCGGGGGGGCAGGCAACAGCCTTGGCATGTGATGTGAGCGATTATGGCCAGGTATCAGCGTTGATGGATCACGCCATGCAAGTTTTTGGATCCATCGACGTCCTAGTGAACAACGCTGGTGTGATCGAGCCGATTGCGCGCCTCATCGATAGCGATCCTGATGCATGGGGCCAGATCGCAGACGTGAACTACAAAGGCGTGTACCACGGTCTGCGCGCCGCGATTCCGCATATGATCGGGCAGGGCGGCGGGACGATCATCAACATCTCTTCCGGTGCGGCAACCAGCGCGCTTGAGGGGTGGAGCCACTACTGTTCTACTAAGGCTGCCGTCTTTTCTCTTACGCGCTGCGCGGACAAGGAATACCGGGATCAGGGCTTATGTGTCCTTGGGCTCAGCCCCGGCACAGTGGCAACCGACATGCAGGCCGCGATCAAGAGCTCAGGGCTAAACCCGGTCAGCCAGCTCGGCCCATCGGCGCATATCCCGCCCGAATGGGTCGCAAAGACCGTGCATTTCCTATGCGGCCCGGCGGGCAAGACATTCGCCGGGACAGATTTCTCGCTCAAATCCCGTGACGCGAAGGTGCAGGTGGGATTGCCGGTCACGTAACGTTCATTAATTCAAGTGAAACTGTTTTTTGTGACAACGAATATCGTGTAACATTGAGTGGGGCTGACGGATGTCAGCGTAATTTGTTTAAGTGAGTTGGAGGGTGCGGTGAAACGTCGTGAGTTTTTAGTAGGTGCGGGATGCGGTGTCGTATTGTTGGACATGAACGAGGCGGAGGCCTCGATCGCACCGGAGTTGCCAGATTACAATATGCCGGAAGAGTTCCTGCCGCGTGAGGTTAGGATCAAGAATGATTTCGCACCGTTCGAAATCCACGTGGATCCCGGTCAATACGGGTTGTATTGGATTTTGCCGGACAAGAAGGCAATCCGCTACGCGGTCGGCATCGGCAGAACCAATCTCTATGAGGCGGGCGAATTCTACGTCGGTGCGAAAAAGGAATGGCCAAGCTGGACGCCGACGCCCGAGATGATTGAGCGTGATCCGGCAAGCTACGCGCAATTTGCAGATGGATTGCCGGGAGGGTTGAACAATCCGCTTGGGTCGCGGGGTCTGTACCTTTTTCAACCGGGCAAGGGGGATACCTTCTTGCGCATCCACGGCACAAACGATCCAAAGACCATTGGCAGACGCGTATCCAATGGCTGTGCGAGACTGATCAATGATCAGATGATCGACCTTTATGATCGCGTTCCGATGCAGACACGTGTGGTCCTGCACCCAATTCTGACCAGTTGAATTGGCAGGTCATCCGCTCCCTTGGGAGCGGGTGATCCCGGGTTTCGATTGTGTTAGATTGGATTGCATGATTATCAGGCGTTAGGCGGCTGCGATTTGCATCGCCCTGTGCCTGAGGGTCCGGCGTGAACACATCTGAAGGTGACAGCCCACGAGGCTTCGGCTTTGCCGTATCAGCCTATTTTCTGTGGGGCTTCCTGCCCATCTACATGAAAGCGATGGCGCATATACCACCCCTTGAGGTGCTGGCGCACCGCATTGTCTGGTCGATCCCCATCGCGGCGATGGTGTTGTGGGCGTTGGGTCGCACGGGGGATCTCAGGGCGGCCTTGCGATCCTGGCCAACCCTACGCATGGGGCTTGTGACGGCGACGCTGATATCGGTGAATTGGGCGATATACATCTGGGCCATCGTCTCGGGGCATGCGCTCGATGCGGCGCTGGGCTACTATATCAATCCGCTCTTCAGCGTGTTTCTCGGCGCGGTCCTTTTGGGAGAGAAACTGAACAAGACCAAATGGTTCGCCATTTTCCTCGCTGCTGCGGCTGTGGTGATCCTGACCATCGAGACTGGCAGACTGCCCGTTGTTGCGGTCGCTTTGACCGTTTCCTGGGGGTTTTACGCTTATTTCAAGAAATCGCTCCCGGTTGGCCCCAATCAGGGGTTTCTGCTCGAAGTGCTGTTGCTGGCGCCCCCGGCTATTGGCTATGTTCTGTTTCTCGCCCTGCGTGGCAATGGTCATTTTATTGCGGGCCATGCCGCGGATACCGGATTGTTGCTAGGCTGTGGGGTGGTGACGGCGGTGCCGCTCATGCTCTATGCCAACGGTGCCAAACTGCTCCGGCTGTCGACAATCGGCATGTTGCAATACATCGCGCCAACGATGATTTTCCTGATCGCTGTTTTCGTGTTCGGAGAACCCTTTGGACAGGCCCGAATGATCGCTTTCCCGATGATTTGGCTGGCCTTGATTTTCTATTCTGCGTCGCTGCTGAGCGAGGCGCGCGCGGCGCGATCCGCCTCCCCGGCGCGTTGACGCCCGCGATGGCAAGTCGTGGACCGACCAAAATACATGTGGCTAGCCCAGCGACCGCAAGAGTGTGAGCGAAGGTGCGCCGGTAACCGTCTGTCCGCGGCTTGCCTGATAGGCCTCGATGGCTTTGCGCGTATTTGGCCCGATCACACCATCGGTACCTTGCGTGTCAAAGCCGCGGGCGGTCAGCCCACGTTGCAAGGCGACACGGTCGTCTTTTGTCATCCCGTTTTCGTCAGGGGGGAAGCTGGAAACAAGCGGTCCCGCGCCGCCAATCCGGTCGGCCAGATGACCCACCCCGATCGCATAGGCATCGGAGTTGTTGTACCGTTTGATTGCGCGGAAATTGCTGGTGACTGCGAACCTTGGACCGCCGGGTTGTGGTTGCAGGATGCTGCCCGCCGGTGCGTTATTGCCGACCTCACCTCCCCATTTCACACCGCGTGTCCAACCATTTCGTGCGAGATATGCCGCGGCTGAGGCCAGCGCATCGCTCGGATCATCGGACCAGATGTCGCGACGCCCATCGCCGGTGAAGTCGACCGCAAATGCCTGATAGGATGTGGGAATGAACTGAGTGTGGCCCATCGCGCCAGCCCAGCTGCCGACCAGGCGGTCCGCCGTGGTGTCGCCGCTTTGCAGGATTTTCAAGGCTGCAACCAACTGTTTTTCGAAAAATGCGCCGCGACGGCCATCATAGGCGAGCGTCGATGTTGCGGAGACGACGGGGACATTGCCGCGACGGTCACCGTAAAAGCTTTCCAATCCCCAGATTGCCGCGATGATTGTCGCGTCGACACCGTATGTGCTTTCCAAAGCGTTCAGGGTTGCCCTGTGATTTGAGAAAGCCGCGCGGCCTTTTGCAACTCTTTCTTCTGACACGGCAATGGCCAGGTAGTCCTCCAGGCTGCGCTTGAATTCGGTTTGATTGCGGTCTCTTCTGACCACACCGGGTAAATAGCCTGTGCCCCGGAAACCGTTTGCAAGGGTGGTCTCGGTCAGCCCCTGCGCGCCCGCGCGGCTGCGAAACCCTGCCACCCATGCATCATAGTCGGCATTGGCAACGGGTCTGAGATCATCAGGCAGGCCCGCCGTCGCGCGCGGTGTGGTAACAGTGGGGCCGTTCACTGTCGTGCAGCCCGCGAAACCCAAAGCCAGGGTTCCAAGTCCAAAGTGCCGTCTGGTCAAGGTCATACTGCTTCGATCCCGCTGTGGCGTTTGGCCGACGATAGCGGATCGTATCTTGCCATCAATGCAAAACCAAACCTCTGCGGGGTCATTCTGCTGTTTCTTGCCAAGGGCCCGTTTCATGCATCGTGGCCTTCTGGCCTGCGGATCGCCGCCGCGGTCGTGGCATCGCCCCAAACCAACCGCTTTCTTCTGCCTCAGCCTTGCCCCGGCGACCTTCTGAAGGTGCAAGAAATCTCTTCGCTGTGCGATTCTCCGCTTGGTTCAAAGGATCATTGCGGCGGAATTAGGAACGCATGATCTGGCCGGTGGGCCAATTCTTGACAGGTTACAGGCGAGCTTATTGGGTGCAGGGAAGATGCAATTTTCCCTTCGTCCGTTTTGAGTAAAGTCATGCATTCATTTTCTGATTGGAACCAACTACACGGTATTGATGCCGCGACATTAGAAGACATTATCGCTGCCTTCCGATCTGGCGCAGTTTCAACCGAACCATACACCCCTTCCGAAATTACCGGCCGCAGAGGCGACGGGCCCAGCCTTGCAAAGCAGAATGAATGCTACGAAAAGCTTGTAATCCCAGCTTTTTTGTCGGCATTCGGCAACTCCGCTACCGTCTTGGCCGCGTTGACGTCTATCCGGTTCACCGGCTTCGATGAGGAAGATGCGAAGGTTCCCTACACGCTCGATTGCGGGAAAAGTGACGCCCCACGCATTGTGATGAGCTGGTGGGGTCGTCCGGCAGATCTTATGTGTCTCGCCCATGAGACGGCGCATGCCTTGCAGATCATCCTGTCAGATCATGAAAGAATGACCCCGCTGGCGCGGGAGACCTGTGCCTTTCTCGGTGAACTTCTGGTCATTGAACATGCGCGGCGACACCACCCATCGCTGTTTGCGCTTTTGCATGATGTCTGGCGGGCCGAAAGTCGGCGCTATCTTGGCGCCGATCTCGACACCCTGGCAGCGGCTGTGGCGGACCCCACGACGCCATATCACTATCGGCAAAACTATCCGCTCGCGCGGCTTGCGGCGGTGCATCTGTTTCGACGCCGGAAGCCCGGGCAATTGCATGCTCTTTTCGCAAGCGGGGAGAGTGCGATGCCGCATTTACCGCTTGAGGCAATGGCCAACCGGGCAGGCGACATCGCAAACTATCTGCCACCGATGCCGGCCCCTGATCCGGAACGCCCCTCAATGGAGGCGTATCGCAGTCTTGGCGCTATGGTGCTTTTGGACATTGACCGTTTGCAGGGGCCGTCTGAAAAGCGGATTGAAGCCTATTACGGTGAGTTGCTCAAACATCTGCAAGACCAGACAGCCTATGTCGCGCTTAACAGTGACGACAGGCCGGTTGGATATGCAACCTGGGCCAACCGGCCTGGTGATGGCGCGGTGACGCTCACCCGTCAATCCGCTCCGTTTGGCGATCATCTGGTGGTGCAAAAGAGTTTGGAGCGGCATCTGGGCTGGTCTGGCCGCGTCGCCGCCCATCACGCCAAAAGCGCGCAGCAGGCGCAGATCGCATGGTAGGGATCGACCACTACGCCAGCGCGGGATTTGCACTCGAGCTGCTGGCACAATCTGACTACCACCGAGAGTTTGCGCTGGGCGATTACTACCGCGCAGAGATATTGCCCGCGCTCTTGTGCAGCCAGACACGGTTTTACCTCACCGACGAAGGGGTCCCGACGGCGATGGTGACCTGGGCGTGGTTGTCAGAAACGGTTGAGCGTGAGGTTCATAGCAGTGGTCGGGCGTTGCGGGACAAGGAATGGCAATCTGGTGATCGGTTGTTTTTCAACGATTGGATCACCCCCTATGACAACATTCGCGACGTCCTGCACGATATGACGCACAACGTCTTTCCCAATGAGGTTGCAACCAGCCTGCGCCGAAACCCGGACGGCTCCGTGCGGCGCGTCAACCGCTGGACAGGGGTAAATCTGAGAAAGGTCAAAGAGGAGGTCAGGGTATGAACGTGGCCTATCCCGCCGCGCAGTTTGACAGCGACATCGCGGCCATTGCGGGCTTTGCCGATCTGCTACGCACCGGTTTTGAGAATCCTGAGGGCATAGTCGGCACGATCCTCTTCTCCATCCCGGAGTATCCGGATCAGCGTTTTATTGTGCGCTGCACGGATGAATTGCTGATCGAGCGCGATGATCTTGAGCGCGCCACAGACACGCAGGTGATCATCCCGGTGGCCACGATCCACCGGATTTTCAACGAGTTCAAGGTCCTCGACTGGCGTGATCCTGCAATCATCGGCACCATCACCTTTACCGGAAATCTGGCTTTGGCCAATCATCTGGCTAAATCCTGCATCCGTCCGAGCAACTGGACAATGGCGCGGTTCCGCAAGGCCGCGCGGGTCCATGCTGCAAAAGGATATCGGCATCTGACCGAGGTCGATTATCTGCATCAACCTACTCAGCGGCAGATTCTCGAAGTGATGGAAGAGAGCCGTCCGGTCATTGTCACCGGGCTTGAACCGACACCACCCTGCGAGGACTGGAGCATCGACAGGCTTGCGGATTGCTATCGCGACGCGGTAGTGCGGGTGCGTTCGGCCACGCAGCGCCAGACGATGGCGGAATTTGTGGCAGAACTGAAAGCTTTCGAGGCCAACCCCTATGACGAGATGATTGAAGGTTTCGTCAAGCCCTATACCGAAGGCGCCAATCTGCCCGAAGAGATGTTTGATAACTTCGGTCCGCTCTTTTTTGACCCTGAGGATTTCGCCCCGCCGCAGCTCTGGCTCGGGTCGGTGCCGACCCATATTCCGACGTCCAGCCTGCACCGCGATCCATTGACCGGGTTTTTGCAGCAGGTCATTGGGCGCAAGCGGCTTGAGCTCTATTCGGCGGATCAGGCGGAGCTGCTCTATCCCATGAAAAGCTACAACAATTACCAGCCCTGCTGGTTCAAACCCGATGCTCCGAATTACGAGATTTTCCCTAAGGCACAGGCGGCAAACAGCCTGTCGGTGACGCTCAACCCCGGGGAACTTCTGGTGCAGCCCGCGGGGTGGTTTCATCAGGTTTATGCAGTGGACAGTCCGAATATGTCGGTCAGCTATTTCTGGCGCTACTGAGCGTCAAATCAGGTTTCGGCCCTTCCGGGTGGGAGGGGCGAAAGAGGGTGAAGGGTTCTGATACAACCCCTCACCCGATCAGCCGCCGGGTGGAAAACCTGGCAGACGTAACAGCGATCCGGATATCACATTCCGGCCGCGGATGTAAGGAAGACACGAAAATGTTAAGCATTTACAAGACGTCATTTCATGATCTGAACAGCACCGTCAGCTTTGGTGGCGGCGGTGGTGGCGGTGGCGGGGGCGGCGGCAATGATGGCATGGCCGCGATCACCAGCAAGATGGACAGCGACTATTCCACAACAAGCCGCAGCGACGTGAGTGACTGGAGTGAGATGGATGTCCGCACACATGCCGCGGGCAACGTCGGCTACCGCGGCAGCAACTACGCGCAATCCGTTGGGGCATGCACGGGCTGCCACCAGGGGCGCTATGATGCAATCGGCGGCAGCAACCACACCTATAACCCCGACTGATCGGATCTGATCATTCTTCGCACCCCGCGCATTCTGTGTGCGGGGTGTGGTTTTGTCGGACACACCCGACTTTTGCTTCTAACGCTTCAGGCTTTGTGATGAGAAACCGGTTTTTACTTGCAGCAGTGCCCGTCGTCGCATTTTTCTGTTTCGCGCTCTTTGCGCATTCTCAGGAAAGGCGGGACGTGGCGCGTGACTTTGCCACGCTCGTGCAAACCTATGAGCGCGCGGGCGAAGCGCCTCTCTCCCGGCGCTGGTACGGCAATGAGACGTTCTGTGTTTTCAATCTTCAAAGTGGGATGGACAGCGCGGGCATGCTGGCAGAGATGCTGGACAGTCTGAATGGCGCCTTTGGGAGCAATTTCAAGGTTGTCAGTGTGGCAGATCATCAGGCTTGTCCGGATATCACATCGTTTTACGTGCTGTTTGGCGGCGCTGTCGAAACTGAAACCTTCATTACAGTTCTGGAAGATATCAGTGGTAGCACCCCGCCGTTGTCAGACCATGATCTCCAGGGCGTGATGGGCTTTGCGCTGACCATTGCGGGTACCAGGAAGCGGGAATTCATCTATGTCGATGACACCGTTCCCCCAATTGCCAGCAATGCCGCGCCCTTCAAATCGATCCTGATCGAAGAGGCGTTCCAAGCCATCACCGGGCTTGCGGATTTCGACGCAACTGAGATTTTCTCCGTTCTGGGTGAGAACCTCCATGTCGCATCTTATGAGGACTGGTTTGACGAAAACCCACGCGGGTTTTGCCTGCTGGATTTGTATCTGCTTGAGATGCAGATCGGTCAAACCGTGGGGCAATTCAGTCAGGGCAAGGCGCCTCTGGAGTGGCTGAACAAATATGCCGACAAATTGCATGCCAAGATCGCCGACATTCGCCCGCAAATGGCGATGTTTGTGGATGAGCGGTGTATCGATTGAGTGCGGCATCTGGCCTTTGCCGGGGTAGGTATCTTGAGCACGCTTTGTCGGACAGGGGGCGCGCACGGCTGGCCGCCAGCACCCCCGGCGTGATTTTCAAGAAGCGTTTTCAAAGGATGTAGCGACAAGATGCGCAGCTTGCCCGGTTCAGATCCCGCTGAATTGCACAGCCCAGGCTTTGTGCAGGCGCGTTTAACGCCGGGCTTTGTAACACCATGAAGAGCGACCGGGAAAATGCTGGCGAAATTCCACTGTCGTGGTTTGGCAAGACGCTTTGGAAATTCACACCACTTTACATCGAACTGGTCTTTCTGGCGATTTGCCTGCGTCTGATCGGGCTTGTCGAGCCGTTCATCTTTCAGGTCATCATCGACAGGATTCTGCCGTTTGAGCGTGAGGCGTCGCTGATGGTGGTTGTCGCCATTTTTGTCGCTGTCAGCCTGTTCCAGTTGGGCTTCGAAATCCTCTCTGAACTGCTGGGGATGCTCACGGCGAACCGCGTTACACGCGAGTTTGGCGCGCGCATTTTCGAGCATCTTTTCAAACTGCCGTTCAATCACTTTCGTAAATGGTCGGTCGGGGAAACCATCGCCCGGATCAGCGAGACCGACACCATCCGCGCCTTTCTGGTGGGCACGACAACCGGCGTTTTCCTCGATCTGCTTTTCGTGTTTGTCTACATTGCCGTCCTGCTGACGTTGTCAGGTCCTTTGACGTTGATCATCCTGGCGGCCTTGCCCGTCCAAATCCTGATCTATGTGGGCTTCGGCCCGTTTTTGCGTCGCAGACTTCGGGCGCAATTTGACGCGGGCGCCGCGCATCAGACCCAGATGGTCGAAAACATCTCCGGCATTGCCTCGGTCAAGGCGCTCAGCGCTGAGGCAAAAATGCTGGACCGGCTGGACCAGACCCTCCACGCAAATCTGAACGCGAGCTACCGGGTGGGGCTGCTGAATATCTGGAATGACAAACTGCTGTTCATTGTCGAGAAGGCCATCACCATCAGCATCATTTACTTCGGCGCTCAATTTGTTTTCGCAGGTGAAATGACCCTGGGCGAGTTAATCGCCTTTCACTTGCTGGCGGCGAAGGTCACGGGCCCGATTGAAAACTTTTCGAGCCTTTGGGAAAGCTGGCAGAACATTCGCGTCTCGCGGCAACGTCTGGGCGATGTGGTCAACACACCGATGGAACCTTTCAATACGCTGCCGAAACTGCCGCCCCGGCTTGAGGGTCGTCTTGCGTTCAAATCCGTCGATTTTGCCTATCTGCCCTCGATCCCCATCCTGCAGGGCTTCAGTTTCGAGGCGGCCCCTCACACGCTCACGCTTGTCGTCGGGCCTTCGGGTATCGGTAAATCCACCTTCGGCAGGCTGGCGTCGGGGATCGACATTCCCGACCAGGGTGAGGTTGTTCTGGGGGGAGAGAATATTGCGCAATACGAGCCCCACAGCGTGCGCACCAACATCGCCTATGTGCCGCAGGAACCCTATCTTTTCTCTGGTACGCTGCGTGAAAACCTGACGCTGGGGGCGTCGGCGGCCACCGACGAGATGCTGGCGCGCGCCCTGCGTATCTCCGCAGCTGAAGCCTTGCTGGAGCAATTGCCGCAGGGCTTTGAGACGCAGGTTGGCGAGCGCGGCTCCGCGCTTTCGGGTGGGCAAAGGCAACGTATCGCCATCGCGTCCTCTTTGGTGCGCAACCCCAAGGTGATCATCCTCGACGAACCGACAAGTGCGCTCGACGGTGCGGCGCAAAAACGGATGGCGGCAGAGCTTCACAAGCTCAAGCAGGAGGCGACCGTGATCATCATCACGCATAACCCCGACATCTTCGAAAGCCCGGATCAGGTCGTTGATTTCGAGGCCCTGAAATGATCGCCTATCCCGAGACCATAAAAGTTACGTCACCGACCCTGCACGCGACGATCCTCTTCACGATCGCCGTTTTCGCGGCAATGCTGGTGATGTCCTTTGTCTTCACCGTGGAGGTTGTGGCGCGCGGGCAGGGGCGGATCGTGCCGGTCAGTCGGGTTCAGGTTGTGCAACCGGAATTTGCCGGGAAAATCATTGCAATCAAGGTGCAAAACGGCATGTCGGTCAGCCAGGGCGACGTGCTGATCGAACTTGATCCGACCGATGCCATCGCCGAACTGGGCACCGTCAGCGCCGAGCAGGCGCGGCTTGAGATCGAGGCCGCCCGGATTGATGCGCTGGTGTCGGTTTTGGATGCGGATCCGAAGGCGTCGAATGTGTCAGACCGGGCGCTTGCATCCTACAATGTCCCACCCGCCCTTGTCGGGCAGGATTTCGCTGTTGAGCAACGCATTTTGCTTTTGGCAGAGGTCAACGACCTGCAAGCTTCGCTGGCTCAGATCGCCGCCCGCGAGGATGCCAATCGTCGATCCGAGGATGTGACCCATGCCAATATCGCGCGCGTTGCGGCGGCTCTCGATATCCAGCGGGAAAGGTTGGAAATTGCAGAGAAGCTGTTGCAGCAGGGAACAACCAGTCGCGCCAGTTTTCTCGATGCGCAACAGGCCTTTACCGAATTGGAGCGCGAACGCGATGTGTATTTCCGCGAGCTTGAACAAAAGGTGGCCGTGCGTGCGGAACTCGACAGCGAAGCAAGGAGTATCATCACGGACCGACGCCGATCACTGCTTGACCGGCAAGCGGAAATCGATGCGCGATTGGCCACCCTCGCGGAGGAGGATCGCACGGCGCGCCGACGCGTCAGCGCCGCGACCTTGACGGCACCCGCATCGGGCGTTGTGGACCAGTTGACGGTTTTCACGGTGGGTGGTGTGGCCGAAGCCAGTGCGGAATTGCTGCGGATCGTGCCAACGGATGTCGAGGTTGAGATTGAAGGGACATTTCCAAATCAGGACATCGGCTTCATGCAAATCGGGCAGCAGGCCAATATCCGCCTCGATGCTTACCCTTCGGAAAGGTTTGGGCCTGTGCGCGGAACGGTTTCGGACATTGCAGCGGATTCGACGGAAGTCGCTGAGGGGGAGTGGGGGTTTGTCGTCCGGGTGACGCCGGACAAGGCCTTCATCGAGACCAGCAGTGATCGCTTTCTGCTGCGTCCAGGCATGACCGCGACCATCGACGTGACGACGGACAAACGGCGCATTATCAGCTATTTCTTTGCGCCCATCGTGCGGACCATTCAAAATGCCATGGGCGAGAGGTGACGGGCGCCCGGTCACCGGGATAGATCACGCGATATAGCTTGGGGCCGGACCCCTTTCTTCTTGTACACGGACATCCTCGTCAAATTCTCCGTTGATCGCCATTTCATAGACGGCTGCGTAGCTCCAGCCGTACATCTCGGCGAGCATTTGGCCATGCGCGATCTGCTTGGCAAATTTACGTTCGTTTTCCGCTCTTTTTGCCGGGGTTTCTTTTGCTGCCACCTGCTTGTCTGCTTCTGGCGCGCCCGCAACAGGGGCGCCGGCGGGCTTTGAAATTTGCTGCGGTTCCTCACGCGCGGCAACAGCTGGCGGTGCAGCTGCCGCGATATCCTTTGCGTTTGGTGCAACCGGTGCGACCCCTTCAGGAGCAGGAGCAGGAGCAGGAGCAGGAGCAGGAGCAGGAGCAGGAGCAGGAGCAGGAGCAGGAGCAGGAGCAGGA
>NZ_CANMXR010000016.1:0-62830 GCF_947501835.1 uncultured Roseobacter sp.
CAGGAGCAGGAGCAGGAGCAGGAGCAGGAGCAGGAGCAGGAGCAGGAGCAGGAGCAGGAGCAGGAGCAGGAGCAGGATTGGCCGCTGGCGCGGGAACAAGTTCAGGCGCGGGAACGGGCACCGAAACCGGGCCAGCTGCGGGTGCCGGGGCATCGGTTGGCGCAACTGCGGGTGCAAGCGCCGGGACGGGGGCGGCAGCGGGTGCGGGCGGCAGATTCTGTGGCCCAGCATCGGGTCCGGGGCCCGGCCCGCCCGGCGCTGCGACAGGGGCAGCGCCCCCCGGACCCGGCTGTGGCGCAGGCGCGCCGTACAGGAAGGCCCCGGCCTGATCGCCCGCGCGGACCGCCTTTGCCCCGGCAATCCCAAGACCTGTGACACTTGCCGCCGTTTTCCCAACCCCTGCCGCCATTTCAGCGCCGCTGGCCATGGTCCCGATGCCATCGACGATGCCCGCACCTGCCGAGAACCCGGCTGTGACCGCCTCAACCGTATGCGCCAGCGCTGACAAGCCTTTGAGCCCCTTTACAAAAATCGCTGTTTTCCATCCGCCCTTACCGTCGAGCAGATCTGCCAATGCGGTCGCGAGTGATCGGACGAGTTTGGCAATTGCGAAGATCATCGACGGAATTTTGTAAAAAGACGTCGGATCGGCCATTAAGGCACCAACGCCGGCGACGATGGCCTCGATCGTGCGTATGGTATCAATGGCCGCGAGCCTTAACCCTTTGGGTGCGTTTTCGCGGTACATCAACGCGCCGCGGCCGAATTTTAGCGCCCCAACGATCAATGCGAGGATCGACGGGACAACCAATGGAATGGCGCCGAACCCGGCGCCCGCCACCAGCCCCGCAATCCCTGCAATGATGGTCAGGCTGGCTTCGGCCATGACGAGACCGGCCTTCATTTTCTGGGTCAGCGGAATTTTCAGGCGCTGTGCCACCGACCCGGTGTTTTTCCAACGGGCGACGGTGCTCCGGTTCCCTTGATGCATGACGCCGTGGGGGCCGAACCCGGCTTGCAATGAGCCCTGCCACTTGTGGTAGTCTTTCCGCAACATTTGCGTAACGGTCGCGCCCATCTGATCTGCAAATCCTGAAGGGCAGGGGGTGTTGGGGGCGCCGATCAGTGCCGGATATTGTACCCGTCCGGTGGGCGCATTCTGCCGTTGCAGGGGCGTCGAACTGCGCCAGGCCATCGGTTTTATCTGGTGAGATTGCAGCTGCGATATCGGCTGGCTATTCCCAACCTGCGGCACGATCCTATCTGGTGAATTTCCTGGTGTGGCGACGCGGTGCATCATCTGGGGAAGCGGCAGCATCGCGGGACCTGAATTTGCCACCTGTTGCAGGTCGTGCATCCGTTGAACTGCTGGGTCCTTACCTGCTTTGGCCTGCAGCGCCTTCAAATTCGGGGTGCCCGCGCCCGCAGCCTTTTGCAGTTGGTGCAAGTGATGTGTTGCCGGATTACTGCTCAGCGCATGCTGCAAGCCTCTCAAACCTGCGGTTTGATGGGTTTCATGCGCTGCCCTTTCGGGGTCAAGCTCGAGTTGTTCGGGTTGCGACGCCTTTGCCGTGGCTTTGTGATTGCCGCCATGCGCATGTGCCGGAGTGGCATATTCAGCCAAGGCAATTCCCTTTCAGGTTGAATCTCGAGATCGTTGGAAACAGAGCTTAGACAAAACCAGCCACAAGTCATGCAAAATGCGCGAGCTTGCCGTCGATAGGAGCGCCAGATCGCATTTATGCCTGAGGTCTGAAGCAAAAATCCACAGAGGAAGTTGTTCCTGTCAAACGGAATGAAAAGCCTCAGTTGTCTGGCCGCTTAGGGTTGCCTGGGTCCCGGGCCTCCTGCACCGCCAGACGAAGATCGTCCTGAAAATCGGCGATAGCCTGTTCCCGCTTTGCCTTGTCGCTGAGGCGCAAAATATAGGAGGGATGATAGGTGATCAAAACCGCGTTGCCCAACCGTCCGCGTTCGACCGTGCCACGCTGGTTTGAGATATTTGCCTCCGATCCTGTCAGGGCTTTGGCCGCGACAGCCCCCATGGCAAGAACAAGCCTGGGAGAAACCAGCTTGAGCTCGGCATCCAGCCACCAGGCACAATGCTCAATTTCGGATACGTTGGGACGTTGGTGGATCCGGCGCTTTCCGCGCGGCACAAATTTGAAATGCTTGACCGCATTGGTGATGTAGACAGTGTTGCGGTCAAGACCTGCGCGCTTTGCAACCTCATCAAAGACCTGGCCTGCCGGACCCACGAAAGGTTTGCCGCGCAGGTCCTCCTGATCGCCCGGCTGTTCACCCACAATCACCAGATCGGCATTTGTCGGGCCTTCGCCCGGCACCGCTTGCGTGGCGGTTGCATGCAGGGGGCACCGGGTGCAACTGTGGATGGCTGCGGGCAGATCGCTGATCGGGCCGCCCCAGGACGACAGATTGCGGCGCTGCATCGCTTGCACCTGCGCCATCCGCGCAGGCGGCAAGGTTGGCGCGGCTTGAGCCATCGCGCGGGCACGGGCCGGGGCGGTCGAGATCAGCTCGGGGATCGATGCGGTCTCGGGCATGTTTTTCCAGTACTTCTTTGGCATCTCGGATTGCATCGCCTGTACCTTGAGCCGCGCGGGATTGAATATATTGCGGAAATACGTGACCCACAGGTCTTCATGTGCGTCATCGGGCAGGTCAGGCTTGGGGCGATCCGTGTCGAACCTCAACGTCCCCCCTTCACAGAAAACCGAGACATCCGGCGTCAGAATGCGCCAGTCCATATCGCCAAATCGGCGTTGGAAAAATCGCGCTGTCGGCTCAACCGTGTGGTGTGTCGGCTCGAACCATGCAGCAAATGACCGGCGTGGTGCAGCCGGATCACCGATTTCGCGGAACCGCACGAAGGCCTTCATCTTGTGCTGACAACGGTGCACATTCTTCTCCATGGCGCGCAATTTCGCCATCGCCGGGTCGCCACGATCACCGATGAGCAAGGGCTGCGACTGCAACCGCCAAAGCATGTGGTAGAGGCGCGAAAACCGCTGCGGGTCGTTGTGCCAGACAACGCTGTTGGCGAGGCTGACGAAGCTGCGATGCACACGGATTTCCGAAGGCTGGATCGGTGCGGGCGTCTCATCAAAGAGCCCGCGCGCCATCGCGTCATCGCCCCATGTGACATGCTCGGGCGGCGTGCCTCTGGACAGCAATCCGCGTGCGGCGTCCCGCCAGGCGGCTGCGGCCCCGATTCTGGGCACGGTCATGTGCTGCGTCATAGCAGGGAAAGTTGCTCAGGCGGCGGCGCAAATCGCGCCCGCAGATCAGCGCTATCCGTCAGTTTCGAGGGGCTCCACCCGCCCGCCGTGACAAAGGCGCGCGCCTTTTTCATTAATGCGCCCATGCGCAGGAGGTCCTCGTAGCGCAGGTGCCGGTGGCGACGTGTGGTCAGGATACGGTTGACCGTTTTGACACCAAAGCCCGGGATGCGCAGCAACATGTCTTTGTCAGCGGTGTTCACATCCATCGGGAACAGGCCGCGGTGCTGCAGCGCCCAGGCCAGTTTCGGGTCGATCTGTAGATCAAGATTGCCGTCCGGCGTCGCCGAAGTGATCTCGTCTAGCGCGAACCCATAGAACCTGAGCAACCAATCGGCCTGATACAGCCGGTGTTCCCTCAGCAAGGGCGGGCTGATCAATGGCAGCTTGTCCGAACTGTCAGGGATGGGCGAGAAGGCAGAGTAATAGACACGTTTGAGCCGGTAGCTGGCATAAAGCCGTGTGGATTGCCGCAAAACCATCGTGTCGTTTGATCCGTCTGCCCCAATGATCATCTGGGTAGACTGGCCCGCTGGCGCGAAACGCGGGGGTCGCTTACCGGTGTGGGAGCGGTCCTTTGCACTGTCTTTGAGGATCCGAACATTTGCCATCGCCTGGCGGATTTGCTGCGGGCTCTTTTCCGGCGCAAAGCGTGTTACCGAGGTATCCGTCGGCAATTCAACGTTGATCGAAAGACGGTCGGCCAGAAGGCCTGCCTCCTCAATGAGTTCCGGCGCTGCGTCGGGGATGGTTTTGAGGTGAATGTATCCGCGAAAATTCTCTTGTCGGCGCAGTTTGCGCGCGATCTGCACCATGTCCGACATCGTGGCATCGGGTGAGCGTATGATGCCGGAGGACAAGAACAGACCTTCGATATAGTTGCGACGGTAAAAGTCGATGGTCAGCCTGACGATTTCATCCACCGAAAACCGGGCGCGTGGCACATTCGAGGACACGCGATTCACACAGTAGCTGCAATCGTAGATGCAGAAATTCGTCATGAGAATTTTCAGCAGGCTGATGCAGCGACCGTCGGGGGCGTAGGCGTGGCAAATGCCGCTACCTTCGTTTGATCCCAGACCTTTTCCATCGCGAGAATCGCGCCGGGACGATCCGGAAGACGCACAAGAGGCATCGTATTTCGCCGCATCGCTCAGGATTGCGAGCTTGGATTTCAGGGAGAGCTGCGCCATTTGTTCACTTTATGTTCTCATCTGGGGTGAGGCAATATGTAAATTCACTTGCGGCACGGGCGACACCTGAAATGGTATATGTCTGGCAAAGCAATCCGGCGGTTCAGCTGTCCTCCCAAATGAAAAAAGAGGAGCAGTATTGCCCCTCTTTTCCAATGCACGCCGGTATGAACAGATTATTTTGGCAACAACACGGTGTCCACAACGTGGATGACACCGTTGGACTGGTTCACATCCGCGATGGTCACCCGACCTGCATTGCCGCTTTCGTCATAGACGTAGAGCACGCCGGATTTGACCTGCGCCGAGAGCGCGTCGCCCGAGAGCGTGTTGAGATGAAAGAAACCATCGGCACTGGCGCGTGCCTTGGACATCAGCTCCTGGCCCGACAGCTTCCCGGCAATCACATGCGCGGTCAGAACTTTCGTCAATGTGCCCTTGTTTTCGGGTTTCAGCAGGGTTTCCACGGTCCCAGCGGGCAGAGCCGCAAAAGCGTCATTGACGGGTGCAAAGACTGTGAACGGGCCTTCGCCCATGAGCGCGTCGACAAGGCCCGCTGCTTTGACTGCCGCAACAAGGGTGGTGTGATCTGCTGAATTCACGGCATTTTCGACAATGTTCTTGTCGGTGAACATCGGCGCGCCGCCAACATCCGGATTGGCCGCAAAGGTGACGGTGCCCAACATGAGGGCGGCGACGGTCGAAGAGAGTCTGAGCGTTTGGATCATCTGATTTCCTTTCATTTCTGATCACTCCCTCGCTGCATGAGGGATTGCTCAAGAGACGGGTGGTCACCCCGGAAAGTTTCAAAGTCACGAAATCGGTCCACGCCGAAACCTTAGGTGGACGCATTGCGTACCTCAGGGCAATCAACAAGGCAGGCAGAACATGCATAGCAACAGCAAAAGAAGCCGGTGGATCAAACGGCAAACGCGCATCACACGTCTGACCCATTGGGCCTGGGCGCTGTCGATGTTTTTCCTCCTGGGGTCTGGACTGCAGATATTCAACGCGCATCCAACGCTATATCTTGGCGACCAATCGGGGTTTGACTTTGACAATACCGTGCTTTCGCTTGGGTCGGGCGCGCGTGCCTTTCCGGCATGGGCAACGATCCCAAGCGGTGTGGATCTGGCGACAGGGCGGATCATCCACTTTTTCTTTGCCTGGGTTCTGGTGGGCAGCCTGTTTCTGTGGTTTTTAGGGGCGCTTTTATCCGGGCATCTCATCTGTGATCTCATCCCGCACAAAGCGGATTTGCGGGATTTCAAAGAGGATGTGCGCGTGCACTTGCGCCTGCGACTGCCGCATCGGCGGCACTACGGCCCGTTGCAAAAGCTCAGCTATGGTCTGGTGCTCTTCATATTGTTTCCGCTGATCGTGGCCACGGGGCTTGCCATGTCACCGGGCATCAACGCCGCAGTCCCATGGTTGTCGGAGGTACTGGGGGGGCGTCAGACCGCGCGCACCCTTCATTTCTGCGCCGCTTTTGGATTTCTAGCCTTTTTCATCGTTCATGTTGCGATGGTGCTTTTGGCGGGTCCGGTGAACGAGATGCGATCCATGATCACCGGTTGGTACCATCTGGATGAGGGTGAGTGAGATGGCAGGCGCATTGATCACCCGCCGCCGCGCCCTGCGCATGACAGGATCGGGCCTTGGCGCGATAGCCCTGGGTGGGTGCAACATCCTTGATGGGTTGAGCGATCTTGATCATCCGCTGCGAGCCTATATGGAACGCGCAAATACGCTGACGATGGCAGCGCAACGCGGACTGCTGGACCGGGACACCTTGGCGCAGGAATTCCAACCCGCCGACATCCGTCAACCGCAGCGACCCAACGGCGTTACCAACCCGCAGGATGCGGATTACCTCAAGCACCTCAATGCAGAATTCGAGACCTACAGGCTAGAGGTTTCCGGGCAGGTTGCACGCCCGCTGTCGCTGTCTCTGCGAGCACTTTCCGCGATGCCCGCGCGCAGTCAAATCACGCGTCACGACTGTGTGGAAGGGTGGAGCTGCATCGCCCAATGGACCGGCGTGCCGCTCGCGACCGTGCTGGAGCGCGCTGGTGTGCTGCCCGGCGCCAAATACGTGCTGTTCCACTGTTTTGATACGATTGAGCGGAGCCTGTCAGGGGGCGTCAAATACTACGAGACCATCGACCTGGTGGATGCGATGCACCCGCAAACCATTCTGGCCTACGGCATGAACGGTTCGGCGCTTCCGGTACCAAATGGTGCGCCTTTGCGCCTGCGGGTGGAGCGCCAGTTGGGCTATAAAATGGCCAAATACATCCGCGCCATCGAAGTGGTCGACAGCTTTGAGACCTTTGGGCGCGGACGGGGTGGGTATTGGGAAGATCGCGGATATGAATGGTACGCAGGCATTTGAGTGCGCATTCCGCCACGTCAGGTGCATCCGTCTTACCTGCTGGCCCGTCCTTTCCTGATACACAGGAAACCCTCAACCATGACGCGAAGTGATGACCCTCAGTTCTCAAATTCTATCCTCTCTGCGCAAGCGGTACGACATTAGAGGCGCAAGACCACGCGAAAGGGATATGCGTCTTCTTGCGCCGCTGTCTGAATCGCTTGACGTGGCGCGTCCGGGGCAGGGGCTGCTGGATGACATCGAAGCGGAGCTGGACAACGATAAGGATGCCAGCAGGCCCCCCAGAGCGCGGCATCATGGGTCGGCACGGATGATCCTGGTTTTTGCGGCGGGTGCCCTTGCCGCAACAGTTTCCACGCTGGGCATGGTGGCGATCCAAGGCGCGGGACAGCAGATCATTGTCCGCCCGGCGCCGGGTGATGCGTGGTTGTCACTGGGCGCGGTGTCACTTGAAGGGGCGGCGTTGCGAAGTTTTGTCGCCGAAAAATGCAAGAACAACTCTCATCTTGGCATCGTCCTAAGCGGTTATCAGGAAAAGGAAAAACTGACCGCGCCCGAAGACGATGCGGAGATTTCAGGCACCCCGCTGATGACATCTGAAGAAAAAATTCTGATGCGCTGCAACTTTTGAGCTTGGGTCTCCGTCCTTGCTAGGTGCCAACAGAATGGGGAGACTGCCGTGGGAGTGACCAGACTGGTGCCCGCATCGGAATCGAAAAAGAGCGAAACCAAGCCTATGGCTGCGACGGAACAATGCCGACAACTGGCACAATTGCTGGCAGCCTGCGCGGAGGGTGACAGGGCAGCCTTTCGCCGGTTTTACGATCTGAGTGCGCGATACGTTTTCGGGGTGATCCTCGCCATCATGCGGGATCACGATCTCGCCAAGGAGGTAGCCCAGGAAGCCTTTGTCCGCATGTGGAAAAGGTCGCATCAGTACCGGCCTGAAAGCGGCAACCCGCTGTCGTGGATCGGCACCATCGCCCGCAACTGCGCGATTGACCGGCTGCGATCAGAACGCACCCGTGGCTTTGTTGAATTTACCGATGATGTGCCGGAGTTCTCCAATCTTGATGACCCGGCAAGCCATACGCTCGACAGCCTGGTGATCCGCCGTCTTCTTGCGGACCTGCGCCCCGATCATCGCAAGGCGCTGATGCTTTGCTATTTTCAGGGCTACACATATATCGAACTGGCGAGTGTGATGGACATACCCGTCGGCACGGCAAAAAGCTGGGTACGACGCGGATTAGCCGCTTTGCGCGAGGCAATGGAATGACACAGGACACCGACAACATAATGCGTTCACTGGATAAAATGGTAAGCAACCTCAACACAATCCCGGCCATTCCGGGCACGATGCCTCAGTTTGGCGGTGAGACGGATGAGCTGCTTACGCAGATGGCACCCGTGGCCCAGTCGCTGCCCGGTGCGGAGCCGCCGGATGATCTTTTCGCGGCGATTGAAGCCGAGTTGGACGCGGAACCCTTACAGCCCACGCAGGTCCAAAGAGCAGATGAGGGGACGTGGGAGCAACGGTCGGAATTCGTCTGGAAAAAGATCCTGACCCAGGATCCGGACACGGGCAGATGCATGTATCTCTTGCGCTGTTTGCCGGGTGCGCGGATCAAGCCGCATGTCCATAATCGGGCTGAGCATCTCTTTATCATCGAGGGCGAATTCTGGATGAACGACAAGCTTTACACCGCGGGGGATGCCCAGTGTTCATTGCCGGGCACCGAGCATCATGAGATTACCATGCCTAATGGCTGCCTCGTTCTTGTGAGCGCCTAGGTAAAGGTTTGAACGCACCACTGCAGCAGAAAGCTGGCCGAAAGCCACGGGCCAAAGGCCAGCCTTTGACGTTTCAGGATCAGCGCATAGCTGAGCGCTGACAGGGCGGAGAGGGCGACCAGCCCGGGTAGCGCCGCCCACCCCAGCCAGGCCCCTGCCGCTGCGAGCAGTTTGGCGTCCCCCAGACCCAGGCCATCGACGCCTGTGCGGCGGAAATATACCTCTCCGAGGCCTGTAAAAACGGCAAACCCTATCGTCAGTCCAATGAGCTGTGATATTGGCCAGCCGCCAGTGGTCACCGCTGCGATCATAAGTCCTGAGAGCACCAGCAGGCCATTGGCCAGGTCGGGAATGCGCAGATGGGAAATGTCCCAAAGGCTGATCCAGCCAAGGATCACCATCAGCCATAAGGTGGCGATGACCTGCACGGCATCAGGTGACGCAATCATAGCATTCTCTCCCGAAAACAACCCTGTCTATCAAGCAATACGAGGCGCCTTCGGTATTTGTTGCAGCGGCTGAAACTAATTCTCGGAAGCGCCCGTTTTAGTGAATACAGCTTGAACAATCCCGCAGCGGAGACCCCGCGACAGGACCGAAACCGCTGTCGCGCAAAGCCCAGGCAAAAGATGCATCTTTTGCCAACGGAGAAGCTTTGCGTGAAACAAAACGTGAGGAAAAACCATGAAGACCCAACGACCCCTTGCCATGAGCAGTCTGCTTGCCGCGGCGCTGATGGCGGCAGCAGCCCCTGTGACGGCCTCGTCGCACCGCGAAGCCCCGGCGATCACTGAACACCCCAAGGTGGATGGCACCGATTTCTACATCTTCCGCAGCTATGAACCCGGCCGCGAAGACTATGTGACACTGCTGGCCAACTATCAGCCCCTGCAGGTGAACTACGGTGGCCCAAGCTATTACACCATGGATGCGGATGCGCTTTATGAGATCCACATCGACAACGACGGCGATGCCATCGAAGATCTGACTTTCCAGTTCGAATTTGACAATCAGCTGGCCAATGGTGGCGCTGGTATCGGGCTCGACATCAACGGCGAACAGGTTGCCATTCCGCTGAAATATGCGGGTAAAATCCTGCTCAACGACCAGTCGTTGCTGAACGAATCCGAAAGCTATGGTGTCACACTGGTCCGCGGGGACCGGCGGAGTGGCACGCGCAGCGTGGTGACACGTGCTGGCTCAGCAAGCGCATCCTTCACAAAACCGCTGGATCACGTCGGCCTGAACACACTGCCGGACTATGATGCTTATGCAGATCAATACATCTACGACATCGATGTGCCGGGCTGTGAAACAACCGGTCGGGTGTTTGTCGGTCAGCGTGCGGATGGTTTTGCGCTGAACCTCGGCGAAGTTTTTGACCTCATCAATCTGGTCCCTATTGAGGGGGACAGCGCGCCCGGTGCGGGTGATGGCGGCGGTCAGGACGGCGGCATCACGCAGAGCCGCGACAACGATGATGTCTTTGGCAAGGTCAACGTCTCCACGATTGCGCTGGAGATGCCGATTTCCTGCCTGACATCGGGTGATGAAACGGTGATCGGGGGCTGGACCACGTCGAGCCTGGCGCAGGCCGAGTTGGAAGATGCGACCCCGGGCTATGAGGCCACCTCCAAGATCGGTGGTGCCTGGGTGCAGCAGTCGCGGATTTCTACGCCGTTGGTGAACGAGATTGTCATTGGTATCCCGGACAAGGATCGCTTCAACGGCTCCGAGCCCATCGACGATGTCGATCTGGCCACCTATGTCACCAATCCGACGTTCCCGGCACTTGTCGATATTCTCTTTCGCACGCCACTTGGCGCTGCCGATGACATCGCGCCGTCCAACTTCCCCCGCCAGGACCTTGTCACAACTTACCTGACCGGCTTTCCGGGGCTCAATCAGCCGGCGAATGTGCAGCAGGGCGAAATGCTGCGTCTGAATACGGCCATTGCGCCCACGCCGCGTGCAGAACAGCACACGTTGGGTGTCGTTGGAGAGGATCTGGCCGGTTTCCCGAACGGGCGTCGTCCGGGGGATGACATCATCGACGTGTCGTTGCGCGTTGCAATGGGTGCCCTGTGCCACCCCGTCCCCCTTGGCGCGGAACTGGGCGTTGACGGTGCGGTTGAGGATGATGCCAGCGATCTGATCAATCTGGGGCTTTGCGCGGAAGGGGATGCGCCTGTGGGGGGCGCCGCCTTTACGGACGGCGCGCCGATTGCGGCAACAGAGTTGCAGAACCGCTTTCCCTATCTGAACGCGCCGATCCCCGGATCGCCCAATTGATCCGCTGCACGGAAAGGACAAAAACATGACGATTTTCTCTTTTCGCACCGGATGCCTCATCCTCGTCGCGGTTGGCCTTGTGGCCTGCGTCGACGGGGAGGGCGCGAGCGGCGAGGCTGGCGTTGCGTCAGCAGTTGCCGCGTTTGGCAGCGATTTCCAGATGGCGTTCAATCAGGGGCGCAACGACACGCCGGTCAATGTCGATCTCGTGACCCTGACTCTGGACCGTACGGCAGAGCCGTTCGAATTCTGATCTGTCCATAGAACGGAACCCAAGCACAGGGCGTCGCCGGAAACCTCCGGCGGCGCTTCTTTGTCTCCGGCATCAGTCTCGCGGCATATCGATGACCAGCTCGGTCTCCGGATCACGTACCACTCTGCGTTCGTAGGACAGATCCACCATGCCCACCGCGGCGCGCACCTCGATATCGTAGCTGTCCGACCGCCACCCGGCGAGCGTAGGCTGCACGACGCCCAGGTCAGAGAGATCCTTGCCGGTCAGATAGCCTTGGGCCGTGCGCCGCGCGCTCAGGTTGCGTGCGACAATCGGATTAGCAAAAACCGCCTCCAGCACAGGCTCCGGCGCGGTGTTCAGGTTGATCAACTGCCCCGCTGGCAGCGCGGTGATGTAGGGGGAAAGATCTTCCACAAACCGGTCACTTATGCCATGCGCGCGCAGTTTTGCCGCAGAGACCAACGGCCCCTCGCGGGCGATGACGTCGGTGATCTGCGAACCAAGTTCAGTCGGCAGTTCCAAAGCCGTCAGCAACGCAGAAAATACCCGCTGTTGTGCAATGGCACTGCGGCTCAGGCTGTTGAGATTGAAACGCGCCTGTGCATCATCGATGGACACCGAATAGCTGCCGAAATCATAGGTAACCTGCTCCTGCGCGACCCGCGCCCACGCCTCCTGCAGGTGATCGCTTTCCGGGGCCGCGCGCAGATCCCGCGCCAACGCGGTGCGCAACGATGCTACGCCGCCCTTGGCAAGGGCAAAGGCCTGCGCCCGATCCGACGCCTTTTGCGTGTCGGATATTGCCTTCTCCTGTGACAGCAGCATGGTCTGAACCAGGGCTGCGGATATTGCCATGACCAGCAAGACATTGACCAGCGCAACACCTTGATCCTGGCGCCGCGTCATTCAGGCAACGGGAGGTTTTGCGCAAGCAGGACCAGCTTGCGAATGGCCGCGGAACGCGCGCCATCAGGATAGAGGGTCATTTCGACGCCGGGTGCGATGGCAGCAGTGCTGTCGTCAGATAAGGTGCGCCAGGAGGCCGATGCGGGCAGGGGGAGTATCTGTTGTGCAACTGCGGGCATGCCTGGTCGCTCGATCCTGCGGACCAGACCCTCCTGTTGTGATTGATAGGTCACCTGACTTTCCGCCGTCGTCAGCTCGACCCAACCCTCGCCGAGCGAAAGACCCGGTTGCGCTCGGAGGACATCTGCTTCGAAAATCCGGAACGCGCGGTCGAGATCGGTGTATTCTTCCAACCGGCCACCGGTCTGGCTGTCTGTGCGCAGAATTGTGTCGAGCACGGTAAAACTGGCCAGACCGATCATGGAAAACACGGAAAGCGCCACAAGCATTTCGATCAACGTGACACCAGCTTGGAGGTCGCGGTGGGTCATGCGACTTTGCTGACCCGCCCGTTCTTAAGCTGGAGAATGGCAAGCTGGCGCGCGCAGGTTCGATCTTTGCGAAACGAGCATTGACCAAGCAGGCCCTCGCGCGGGGGCGTGCCGGTTATTTGCACCCGTCCGTTCCGGTCTCTGGGGAGGCTGTTGGCGAACATGACCGCATCCACTGCAAGGCCTGACAGAATACCCATCTCCTCCCCCAGCTGGCTTTGGTAGCTAGAGGACAGGCTGTTGAAAAGCCGCGGATCAGGTCCGGCAAACCGCAGTGTTTTCAGCGGGCTCAAGGCAGCTGTCGGGACATCCGCCCACTGCAGCGATCCGATAACGCCCAGGCCGGCCTGTTCAGCGGTCTGCGCCGCACGCCTGCTTTTGGCACCGGCCGATGGCAAGTAGAGGCTGTCTGGCAGTTGACCGCCCTCTGCCTCTTTCAGCTGTTCCAGCAAACCCTCAGATGCTGCCAGTGGGACCGGCGGCATCAGTTTCAGTCGGTGGGTTTTTGCAGCGGCGGCAAGCGCTGTTGCGGACTGGGCACCAAAGTCGCCACCAGGCTGCATCAGCGCGATGGAACCCCAACCGTTTTTCCTGGCAAACCCCGCAGCGGCGATTGCGGACTGCGCGGGGGTGACGCCAAAGACCCATGCGCCGGTGGCGGCCAGGCGGTCATCATTGGACAGTGTGACCACCTGCGCTTTGGGGGGCGATGTCATCACCGCCGCGGTGTGATCTGAAAACAACGGCCCGATAACGACCTCTGCACCCGCGTCCTCCGCTCGGTTTGCTGCTGCAACGGCCCCCTGCGGGGTTGGCCCGGTGTCGAAAATCTCGACACGCTGGGGCAGCCCTCTGCTGTCCTCGACGAGCCACACCGCTTTGGCCATCGTCTGGCCCAGATCCGCTTTTGGACCCGACAGCGGCAGCAACAGCGCGGTGCGGGCGGGTTGGATGGTTGGTGCGCCCCGGGGGGTGGTTGTCTGCGCACAGGCACCCAGTAGCGGCACGGCCCCCAATGCCGTGAGGCGCGACAAGAACCGGCGACGAGAATAAGAGGCGTGCATTGCGTGATATCCTTCTGAGGTTTCAGGGGGTATTCAACCGACGAGATTGTTGAGATTTACGATCGGCAGCAGGATCGCGAGCACAAGCAGCATGACGATACCGCCCATGACCAGCAGGACCAGCGGCTCGACAAGACCCACCAGGGCTTTCACAATCGCGTTGAGCGACTGTGCACTATCGTTGGCGTAACGGGACAGGGTGCGCGGCAAGGATCCTCCCGCCTCGCCGCTTGCAACCATCGTGATCATCATCGCGGAGAAAACACGGTGACCGGCCATGGCCTGCGATAGAGCCGCACCGTCCCGCACGGCACTGGCCACCTCGCGGACGATATCCCGATACGCGATGTTCCCAACTGTGCCACTGGCGGCTTCGAGTGCATCATTCAGTGTCACACCGCTTTGCGTGAGGGTCGCGAGCGTGCCGGAAAACTGGGTTGCGGCGATTTGCCGGTTCAATTGCGTTTTGAGCAGAAAACGGTGCCATTCCGTACGAAATTTTGGCAGGCGCATCATTTGCCAGACTGTGGCGGAGACGGCTGCGAGCGTGAGGGTGAGCCAAGGCCACCACACCCGGATGCCTTCGCTCAGGGCGATCAACCCACGTGTCAGGCCCGGCAATTCGGCGCCACGGCTCGCAAAAACCCGCACGATATCGGGCACAACAAAAACCAGCAGCGCCGTGACCACCGCGAGCGACACAAGCGCAAGGATTGCTGGATAGATAAGCGCAAGCTGCACATTGCTCTGGTTTTTTGATCTCGTCTCCACGTGATCCGCCAGATGGGCCATGACAGCGCCCAGTCGTCCGGCACGTTCGCCAGCGCGCACTGACGAGGTGTAGAACGTGTCGAAGGATTTCGAGTGCTGCTCAAGTGCGGCGGCCACGCTCTGACCTTGCAGGATGTTTTCGTGCAGGCTGCGGACGATCCGGGCAGGGCGTGCCCCTGATTGATATGCGACTGCCGTCAGCGCGTCTTCGATGCGCACGCCGCTTTCGAGCAGGGTGGCCATTTGACGGGTCAAAGCGGCCAATTCTCTGGATGACAGGGATTTCCTGGCGGGCAGGGCAAAGGTCACCTTCGGACCCGCTGCTTTGATCTGCACCGGTAGAAGTCGCTGTGTGCGCAGCGCCTGTGTCGCGGCCTGGGCACTGGAGGCCTCGATTTTTCCGCGCTGGGTGCGGCCGTTCTCTGTTGCTGCGACGTAGTGAAAGAACGGCATCGTCAGGCCCCGCCCTCGTAGGTGACGCGCAGCACTTCCTGTGGGGTGGTCAGACCGGCACGGATTTTTTCCAAACCATCTTCGATCAGGCCTTTTGACTGTTTGCGTGCGATTCCTTGGATCTCGGCCTCGGACAGCCCCACGGTGATTGCATGCTCCAAAACCGCACTGCCTTCGACCACTTCGTAGAGCGCAACCCGTCCGCGATAGCCGGTTTGCCCACAGGCCATGCATCCGTCGCCACGCTGCACGGTTGCCTCCGGTGAAATGCTCAGTGAGGCCGCTTCGAAGGCGGTGATCGGGACAGGCACGGCGCATTCCGTGCAAGTTCGGCGCACCAGGCGTTGCGCAATAAGCCCGCGGATCATCGGGGCCAGTAGAAACGGCTGCACGCCCAGATCGATCAGCCGCGCGATGCTGCCCAACGCGGTGTTGGTGTGCAGGGTGGACAGGACCAAATGACCTGTCATTGCGCTTTCCACAGCGATGCGCGCGGTTTCGCCATCACGAATTTCACCGACCATGATCACGTCGGGGTCCTGCCGCAGAATGGCGCGCAAACCGCGTGCGAAGGTCAGATCGGTGGCGGCGTTCACCTGCATCTGACCCACCCCGGCGAGGGCGTATTCAATCGGGTCCTCGATGGTCATGATGTTGCGCTGACGGTCATTGAGCGCATCCAGCGCGGCATAGAGCGTGGTGGTTTTGCCCGATCCCGTCGGACCGGTGACAAGGATAATACCATCCGGTCGCTTCAGCATTCTTTTGAAAGCGGCCTCTGCCTCTGTACCCATCCCGAGGCTGGACACCCCGGCACGGGTTTGACCCCGATCAAGCAGGCGCAGGACAACTCTTTCGCCGTATTGCGCGGGCAAGGTCGAAATGCGCACATCCAGCTCGTATTCGCCGACGCGCAGGGACACGCGCCCATCCTGGGGAACACGTTTTTCGGATATGTCGAGCTTGCCCATCACCTTGATCCGGCTGGACAGCAAGGGGGCCAGCGCGCGCGATGGCTCCAGCACGTCACGCATGACGCCATCGATCCGAAATCGCACGACGAGACGTTTTTCCTCGACCTCGACATGTACGTCTGATGCATTTTCGCGGATGGCTTCCAGCAGCAGCGCATTGATCAAGCGCACAACAGGCGCTTCGTTGCGCTGGTCCAACAAGTCATCGACCGCCGCGGCGCTATCTGCCAACTCCGCCAGATTTGTACCGCCAAAATCTGCCTCTGCCGCAGCGCCCGCAGCCTCATGTGCATTGTCGCGGTACTGAGTTTCGATATGGTCCGCGAGGACGCTTGCGGAGACCTTGCGCAAGCTCAGTAAGTTCGCCTGATGCCGCTGTGCTTCAACAAAGGCCGTCAGCGGTGTGTCGTTGGTCACCAGACAGGTCTCGCCGTCCTCCAGGACAAGCAAGTTATGGTCGCGTGCAAATGCGTAGGGAAGCCGCGCAGTCATTGATCTGTTTCCACCGTAATTTGTGTGGCCACGATTCCGGGTGTGGTGCGGCGTCCGATCTCTACGGATGCGATGCGCAGACCTTCCTGCTCGGTCAGGGCGGCCATCCATCCGATCACCGCGCTGTAGGGGGCGTCATCCAGCGTGATGGACATCGCGTTTTCGGATGGGTCCAAACGGCGGATGGTCAGATCGGCGGCCTCGGCCCGCTGTGTAATGATGGTCTGCAAAGGTTGACGTGCGACAGGACGGGTCTCTTCACCAACGGATGTGACAAGCAAATCTGCAATCGCATCGGCTTTGCGAATTTCGGTGAGGCTTGCCGCTCTCGCGGTCATCATTGGCATTACGATCAACACCCATGCTGCAGACACCATCGTCAGCAGCATGGCCAGGCCAAGCAGGCCTTTTTCGCGATTGGTCAGGTCTCGCATCACGATGCGGCCCTGATCTGAAGCAAGACTTCTGCGCCGCTTTCCGTCGCGGTTGCCGTACCGCTGGTGACGCGCAATCCAGCATCGATCAGGGCTGCTTCGGCGGCCTGCAGTACCCCGAATTCACTGCCCTGTACGAGCAGCGTCAAAACCCCCTCACGCGCACCGTATCGCAATTCCCGAAAGGTGATCTGATCGGCCTGAGGTTTCAGCGCCGCGGAGGCATGGGTCAGAGTTGCCATGAATCGATCCTGTTGTTTGGGGGTATTTTTGTTGACCAGCTGCGCAGTGATCAGGCGCAACGGCTGATCTGGCGCAAGACTGGGGGCGCGCTGGGCGAGCCTGTCTGACACATCCGCGATGCGCTGCTCTGCGATGTTAGCCAATGCACTGGCGTCTGCAGCGAGTAGGGAGATCTGGCCAAAAGCGCCGAAGATCAGCGCAGCAGCGGCAAATCGCAAAAACCGACGCGGCCCTTTTTTGCGGTGTCGGAACCGGCCATGTCGCAGGTCCAATTGCAAATCCTGCGGGTCGGGCGGCGGTGGGTTCGCGGAAATATCTGCTGCTTCCACGCCATCCGGTAGCGCCTGCGTCAGGGAAAAGAGCTCAGGCTTATCGGCCAGGGTCCAGCACGTCGCAAAGACATCGGCACGGCACACAAACCCGGTGCCATCGGACGCCCGGACGTAAATCACATTTCCCGCGCGCCAGAGGTTCCAGGCAGGGCGTTTTGCATCTGGTCGCGGGACGCCGAGAATGTCGGGCAGGGCCACACCAGCTTGCTCGGGATCGACCGCCACCTGCGCCAGCGCGGTTTCGTCACAGACAGCTACTAGGTAGTGATCGTCACCGATCAGCGGGCCCAGAACGCACTGCGATGTGATTGGTGCCTCGCACAGCTGATCCACCAACGCGAACCTCAGTGCTTTCATGCGTTGCCGATGGGTTTTGACCGGCAGAAACACGCTGAAAAGGCTGACATTTGCGCTTGGCACCACAATGGGAGCGGCAAGATGGGCGGCTGTGGCCGCTTGCACCAATCTGTCTTTCAGAGCAGTGCAGACAGCCGGAGCAACGGGGGGCTGAGGATGCGGGACGAGGGCGCGTGACGGGGCAATCGCACCCCTATCAGTGATTTCAGCGCAGCCACCATCGTCTTGTGTAAACATTTGTTTTTCCACAATAAAAAATCTTTTCAACACGATTTTTTGTGCCTATGTACTCAGATTTACGAGACTCAGAAGGAAAAGGTTTCATGACCCAACTTAGCTGCAAACATCTCCCCACCCGCTCTGGCAATGCAGGCGTAACCCTGATCGAAATGATGGTGGTGCTGGTAATGATCTCGGTTGTTGCCGCGATCATTGTGCCCAATGTGATCAGTCGACCGGACGAGGCGCGCGCCAGCGTTGCCCAGACAGATTTGCGTTCGATCGCAAGCGCGCTGGAGCTCTATCGGCTGGACAACCAGACCTATCCGACAACCACACAAGGGCTGGCCGCCTTGGTTGAGGCGCCCATCAGCCCGCCCCTCCCGCGCAACTGGGCGCAGGGGGGCTACCTGACAAGCCTGCCGCAGGATCCTTGGGGAAACGCGTATGTCTATCAATCGCCGGGCACGGTGGGCGGGTTTGATCTGATGTCGCTGGGGTCTGATGGCGCAGCTGGCGGGGACGGGCCTGCCTCGGACATTGCCTTGGGCGATCGGCAGGCTGCGGGGCTGTCGCAATGAGGCACCGGGCGGGCGATGCCGGTGTGACGCTCATCGAGATGTTGGTGGTCCTTGTCGTGATTGGCATCATGGCCGGGGCGGTTGCGATGTCATTTCGCCCAAAAACATCCGGCACAGCGCCGGAGGTGACCGCGCTTAAGCTGGTCGCGGATCTGCGTCTTGCCGTGCAGTTCGCGATTGACCATCAGCGAGGCTTTGGCGTGAAGGCGGGGCCGGAGGGATATAGTTTCTGGACCATCGGTGCGGGTGGTTGGGAGCCCCATGCGCATCCGTCTCTGCGTCGGTTGAAACCTTTTCCGGACACCATGCGTATCTCGGTGCAGGACCACGAAGACATGGTCTTTGCCGTGTCACGGTATCTGGTGCCCGCAGGCAGCACACCGTGGCAGGTAACATTGAGGCAGGGGCCTTTTGCGCATCAGGTGACCTTTGACGGGGTCACCGCGCAATGGGTTCAGACAGGCGGAGACTAGACAGGATGCAAAGGGTTCAAGACGCGGGATTTACCCTCATCGAAGCGCTTGTAGCTCTTGGCATCCTGTCGACTGCCGCTGTTTTCCTGCTTGCCGCGACACAGACCCATGCGGCGCGCGTCGGACAGATCGCGGATCGCAGAACGGCGCTCTGGGTCGCGGAGAACCGGCTGGTCGAACTGGAATTGGGCATGACTGAATTGCCCGCCGAAGTCACCGCAATGGGAGGTCTATGGGCCGTGACCACAGACAGGTCCGCGACCGCCGATCCCGATTTGGCGCGGGTCGATATCCGGGTGGCGCGCGCAAACGGGCTGTCCGATGCCGCTCTGGCCTTGCTCACCGGTTTTATCGACGTCCGAAAGGCGGATGGCACATGAAATTCGACATCTGGCATCTGGGGCAACTGGGGCTGGCGGGAGCCTTGATCACCTCGTTCACATGGCAGGCACCGACCGTGGTCCGGCATTCGTTCGGCATCTTCATTGAGGAGAAAACAGCCGTGGCAGAGGTTCATCGCGCGGATGCACCCGTGGAAACGCTTGACCTGTCCGCAGTGCTCGCACTGGCACCTTTTGGACGTCCCGTCGTTGCGCAGATTGCCAAACCCGGGGCGTCGACCGAAACATTGCCGGATTTGGAGCTGAAGGGCATTCTTTCGGCGGCAAGTGCCGAGGCTTCGGTTGCCTTGATCGCTGTGGCAGGGCTGCAGGGTCTCTACGCGAAAGGGCAAGCGATCTCGGAGCATTTAAGCGTTGCGACGCTGGCCGCTGATCACGTCGCGGTGCAGACAGAAAATGGTCAGGTCATCTTGCGCTTTGACGAGGCACCCGCCCGCGACACCGAAACCTCTGACAAAAGCGCGACCGATACGTCGATAAACGACCGGTTGCGCGCCGCTGTCGTTGTCGCAGACCGAAAACCGCAGATCGATGCGCCGGAAACCACGTCTGACTACATCGCCTATTGGCGGCGGAAGATTCGCAAAAACCTCGAGGCCGTGCTCGAAGACCTTGGGCTTGAGCCTGCAGACGAGGGCTACCGCATTGCGCAAAAACACAATCCCGGCGTGCGACTGGCTGGTCTGCGGGCGGGCGATTTGGTGCGCAGCGTCAACGGCAAAGCCGTCGGAAACCCAGATGAGGATCGCCAGGCCTATGACGAAATTGCCGCCGCTGGTCAGGCGCGTCTGGAGGTGCAGCGCGGCGACAAGCTTCTCACATTTTCATTTCCGCTCAGGTGACCGCGATGCGCCTCATCAAATCAACGATTTTCGCCGCACTGCTGATGGCGTCGCCGCTGTCGGCACAACCAGCGGCAGAAGAGTTCGTCATCAACCTGCGAGATACCGAGATCACAGTATTGGCAGAACAGGTGGCAAAGATCAGTGGCCGCACGCTGATCGTTCACCCGGAACTGCGGGGGGAGATCAGCGTCGTATCGGCGGAGCCGCTGGATGCGGAAGGTGCCTGGGAGCTTTTCCAGTCCATTCTGCGGGTTCGCGGATTTCAGGCCGTGCAAAGCGGCGCAATCTGGCAGGTGCTGCCGCTGGAGACCGCCCGCACGGCGTCGCGGGTCAACGGCGCTCAAAAGCCGGGAAGTCAGGATTTTGTGACGCGTCTTGTGACGTTGAAACGACTGCCCGCCGCTGAGGCTGTTCGCGTGCTGCGCCCGCTGGTCGCGGCCTCGGGGTCCATTGAGGCGCTGGAAGATCCCAATGCGGTGCTGATCACCGATACCTTCGAAAGCACCGCGCGGATCATGCAACTGGTTGCCGATCTGGATCAGGAGGACACGCGGCAGTCTCGTGTTTTGCGGTTTCAACACACCCAGGCTGCGATCATTGGTGCTGCAATTGCCGAGGTCCTGGGGCCTGACCCGACCGGCGCGCGCCTGTCGGTTGATCCGGTGTCGAATACGCTGCTGGTGCGCGGCACCGCCGAAGACCTTGCAGAAATAGGGGATCTCGCGCGCTCGATGGATATTCCGCCAGAGGAGAACCCGCAGGTGGCCCTGAACACCGAAGTGATCCGCTTGCGGTTTGGCGAGGCGACGCAGGTGGCGGAACTGGTCCGGGCGACGCTGGCCGGATCGGCGGGTCTAACCAACCCTGTTGCAGAGAGCCTTGAAACCGCGAGCCTGCAAAGCACCGCCGCCAGCGAAGACACACCAGAGGTTTCAGTGCAGGCCTCAACCGAACTGAATGCGGTTGTGGTTCGTGGAACAGCGGCGCAGATCCGCGAAGTTGTGGCCCTCGTCGGGCGATTGGATCAACGTCGGGCACAAGTCCTGATCGAAGCCGCCATTGTCGAGGTTTCGGGTGATGTGGCACAGCGGCTGAGCGCGCAGCTTGGCTTTGGCGATCTGGCCCCACCGGGTGGGTTGGCGGCGACATCGTTCAGCAACGGTGGTGTTTCTCTTGGCTCCGTACTTGCCGCCATCGGTGTGCCAAACGCCTCGCTGGCGCCACCGGGCGGTTCATTCAGCATCGGCAACGACAATTTCGGACTTTTGCTTCAGGCGCTGAATCAGACCAGCAAAGCCAACCTGCTGTCAACGCCCTCCCTCACCACGCTGGACAATCAGGCTGCCTCCATCGTGGTAGGCCAGAACGTCCCGTTTCGAACCGGGTCTTTTGCGACCGATGGCAACACGGTACAGCCTTTCACGACGATCGAGCGGCGTGATGTCGGCATCACCATGAATGTATTGCCACGGGTCAATGCAGGCGATGTGGTACGTCTGGACATCAGCCAGGAGGTCTCCTCGCTGGTCAACGCCAACCTGGAGGGCGCAGCCGACCTGATCACGAATCGACGATCCATTCAAACGAGTGTTCTGGCGGATGATGGCGCGACCATCGTGCTGGGCGGGCTGATCACGCGAGACGATCTGGAAAGCCTGCAAAAAGTGCCGGGGGCAGGGGACATTCCGATTTTGGGCAATCTTTTCAAATCACGCAGCACCACCCGGAACCGACGGACGCTTTTTGTCTTCTTGAAGCCCACAATCCTGAGATCCGCGCCGGATATTCGCAAAACCTACGACGCACGCCTTAAGGCGCTAAGTGGTGCGCGGGCAGAACAAAGGGGCAAGGCAAAGGTCACCCGCGCGCCGGTGCGACTGGAAATTGGAGGGCTCTATTGATGAAAAATACGATTGCAACCGATGGGCAGGTACAGGCGTTTTCTGAGACGCAGATCGGGGAAGACCTGTCAGACCTGATTTGCCGCGTGGCGCTGCGAGACCGCGTCGCGTTTGATGCGCTATATCAACTGACGTCTCGCAAGCTCTTCGGGGTCGCCCTGCGGATGTTGAAAGACCCCGGTGAAGCCGAGGATGCGATACAGGATATCTACGTACGCATCTGGCAGAAGGCGGATCATTTCCGGCCCGGGCAGGCGCAACCGATGTCGTGGTTGATCGCGATTGCGCGCAACCTGTCCATCGACCGTCTGAGGCGGCGCAAACCTCCGGCGGTGCCGATCACGGATGCCAGTGATGTGGCTGATCCGGCACCGGGGCCTGAAGCGATGACAGCACAATCGATGCAGCGACAACAACTGAATCGGTGTCTGGACAAGTTAAGCCCGCGCAAAGCCGAAGCTGTGACATCTGCCTACGTCGAGGGATACAGCTATCAGGAATTGGCCGACAGGTTTCAGATGCCCTTGAATACCGTGCGGACCTGGCTGCGCCGCAGTCTTTTGTCATTGCGTGAATGTCTGAAGGAGAATTCGCTGTGACGGATACTGAAACACAACACGCGGAGGCCGCAGAATATGTCATCGGCCTGATGTCAGATGCGGAGCGGAAAGCATTTGTGGATCAACTGAATGGATCGCCAGAGCTGGCGCGGATTGTCGTGGAATGGGAGGACAGGCTTTCGCCGTTTGATGCGGCCTATCATCCCGAAACGCCCCCAACGAGGGTGAAAGACGCAATTGATGTGCGGTTGTTCGGCCAGGAAAAGGCCCGCAAAACATGGTGGCGCGGCATTTCGGTCTGGTCTGGTGCGGTGGTGGCCGCCGCGATCATAGCGGTTTTTGTCGGCTTTGGACTTTCCCCGGACGCGCCCGAATATATTGCCCGCCTGGATGCCGTGGAAACGGGATACGCTTTTGAAGCAACCTTTGATCAAGATGATCGGGGGTTGACTGTGACCGTGTTGGAAGCGCGCGCGCCGACAGACCGCGATTTTGAGGTCTGGGCCATCGGCGAGACCGGCGTGCCGGTTTCTCTTGGCGTTCTCCCGCCAAACGGCCAGATTGAAGTGCAGGGCAATGTTTTGATTTCAGAAGGCGTAACCCTGGCCATCAGCCTTGAACCGCCGGGCGGGTCCCCGACCGGCGCGCCAACGGGGCCAGTGCTATCTGCGGGCGTGTTCGAGGATGTTTAGAGTGATGAGCCTGGCGCTGCTGTGTCTCGTGTCTCAGGTTGCCAATGCGCATGAGTACTGGCTTGAGCCGGATGCGTTCATGCTCGATCCACAAGCGGCACTTTCGGTAACCGTGCGCATCGGCGAAAATCTTGAGGGCCGCCCATACCCATTTGATCCGCGCGCCTATCGATACGCTGTGTGGTCCAGTCCCGAGTGTAGGGCGGATTTGAGCGGGCAATCCGTTCGCGGCGGTTTGCAGGAGCTGCAAGCTTTCGGTACGGGGTTGCACAGTCTGACGGTCTCATCCTTTGAGCAATCCCTGACGTATCCCTCCCAGGACAAGCTGCTGCAGTTTTTGAAATCGGTTGGGCAGGAGGCCCTTCTGACCTCGCCCGCTGCGAAAACCCTACCCGACGCGCAAATCACCGAACACTATCGCCGGTCCTCCAAGTTATTGGTTCACTTCGGAGCCATGCGCGGTGCGGATAGGCGCGTGGGATCGGATCGGGAATGGGTCGCGGTGGAAGACGGATTTATCCTGCATGATCGTCACGGCGTGATCGCAAACCACCCTGTGCAGATTTATTGCCGCTCCCCACAGGGCGCGTCTGCAGTGGCTCGGCAGGAGGTGACAACAGATGGGCAGGGAAAGATCTTTCTCCCGCTGCCCCCTGCATCGCAGTGCTTGTTGAACGCGGTCATCATTGAACTTGAGGGGGCTTACAGCGACCTCGAAAGCGATTGGGTGTCGCTGTATTTACAAACGGAAAAGCGCTGACGCTGATCTTCAGGCTTCCGATTGACCGACTTGCCTGGCAAGAGTGAATCGATTATCATAACCAAATGGTTATGGATTCGAGGCAGCTCGATCTCGTCTTTGGGGCGCTCTCCGATGCAACGCGGCGTGGTATTCTGGCGCAGCTCTTGGAGGGGGACGCGAATGTCGCGCAACTGTCTCGACCCTATGACATGTCGCAGCCGGCGATCACCAAGCACCTGAAGGTTCTTGAGGCGGCAGGGTTGGTGCAGCGGTGGAAGATTGGCCGCGAAACCCATGTGCGCGCCCGATCCGATACCGCGGAACAGGCGGCGGCCTGGATCACACAGTATACTATGTTCTGGAAACAGCATTTTGACGCAGTAGACGAAATTCTGGCCGAAAAACGGAGTAGGAAAGATGACCCTTAAGACTTCATTCGAAAATGGCGTTCTCACGATCTCGCGTCTTTATGAAATGCCTCAAGCGGATGTGTTTGCCGCCTGGGTCGAAGCGGGGCAGACGCAGGAATGGTGGGGCTGCGAAAACACCACACATGTCAAATCGGAGATCGAGGCGAAGGTGGGTGGTAAGTATGAGCACGCCATGACAATCACGGGCGCGGGGGTTTACCCGATCCTGGGGAAATTCACGGCTTTTGAACCCCCAGCGCGCCTTGCTTACGAAATGCCGGGGATGGCGGAAGGCGAGACCATGCAGGTGGACGTGGAGTTTATCCCGCGTGGCAACAGGACCGAGGTGAAGTTGACCCAGTCTGTTCTGCCCAGCGAGCTCAGCAAAGTCATCCAGGCGGGCTGGACCGCCTCCTTTGAGAGGCTGGCGCGATACTTTGACGGTGAAAGGCGCGCGGCTTAGCAGGGCACCTTTGGGCTCCGACGGAGCCGCGTTGAGATCCAAAAGATGCGCGCCACCAGCCCGGGCGGTCTCGGCTTAAACCCGCCAGTCACATAATCGTTTCGAAAGTCTGCTTAGGGTGCTGGGTGGTAGCAAGCTATACCTCGACGATGAAGATTTATCGGGTTCATCACCCTTGGGAGGACTACGCATGAGGCATATCGCTCTGACGACGGCTATGATCGCATCAGCGGTCGCAACACCACTTGCGGCGCAGAACAGGATCGATGGGCAATCGACCGATGCACCGGAACTGGCGGCCTATGGCGATCTGCCTGTTGGTGTGCGTCAGATCGAGTTGCTGAATAAGGACCAGATCGACATTCTGTCCGTTGATCCCGCAGGCGACGGGTCAGGTGAACTGCCGCGATATGACCGGCCCTTGACGGTGGAAATGTGGTACCCTGCGGCCGAAGGGGCGACGGGCGATACGTCCTTAAAAACGTTTCTACGTGACGGAACCACGGAAGTGACCCTTGAGGGGCGCGCAATGCGTGATGCGGCACCTGCGGAAAGCACAGATCCGTTCCCGTTGCTGTTGATGAGCCATGGATATCCGGGCAACCGTTTTTTGATGTCGCATCTGGCTGAAAACCTTGCCTCCAAGGGGTATGTCGTCGCATCCATCGATCACACCGATTCAACCTACCGCACACAGGCGGCGTTCGGATCGACCTTGGTGAACCGATCTCTGGATCAGCTGTTCGTACTGGAGCAGATGGCGCAGATGAACGATGATAAAACCTCTGACCTGGCCGGGCTGATTGACGCAAATAACACTGGTCTGCTGGGGTATTCGATGGGCGGCTATGGCGCGATTGTCACTGCGGGTGGCGGCGTGACCGAAACCTCGGTCGCTTATCCCTGGGGTGGGCCGCAAGGGACGCTGGGCATCCATCAGGCGGGCAGCGAAACGCATGAAGCGCTCCCCGATCCGCGGATCAAGACAGCCATTGCCATCGGCCCCTGGGGCATGAACACTGGCTTCTGGGACGCCGAAGGGTTGGCGGGCATTGAGATCCCGATGCTGTTTATTGCCGGATCGGAGGACGCCACCTCCCTCTATGAGGACGGCGTGCGCAAGATCTGGGAGGGCGCAACCAGCGTGGACCGTGCCCTGCTGACATTCGACGGTGGCGGTCACAATACGGTCGCCCCTATCCCCGCGCCAGAAGAGAGCTTCTATTTCAATGACAGATTGGGGTTCAACGTGTCCGAACACTATATCGATGCGGTTTGGGACACGGTATTCATGAACAACGTCGGCCAGCACTTCGTCACGTCCTGGCTGGATGTTGAGCTGAAAGGCGAAGCCGAAAAAAGCGCGTATCTCGATCTACTGGACATCGGGGGCGAGGGCGTCTGGTCTGTGAATGAGGATGGTACCTTCCGGGAAGATCACACCTATTGGAAAGGCTTCGGCGAAGGCACTGCGGAGGGATTGCGGTACGAGGTCTTGGCCGCGTCACCGACGCCGGTTCCCTTGCCTGCATCGGCTTGGTTGCTTGGGCTGGCACTCGGCGGGCTCGGTGCGATGCGGCGCAGACGCGTTACGAAAACCTGAGCGGGTTTGCTTTGCCAGGAGGTGGCCCGTAAGCTTAGCGAATTGGCTAAGTCGCGCTTCGGAGAACGATCAATAGATCTGTCCTGAAGGTCATGCTCCCTAGCAGTTCCGCCGCAATTGCTCTGACCCGAGCAGAGGGGGGTAAGCGGCAAAGGTACGGTCCGCCACAGAGGATTGAAAGAAGTCTGCCAAACTTACCCGTATCGATCCCAACGCTGCGACCGGCGACTGCCTGCGGCGCGCGTTGGAGATCTCTGCGAGCTGATCTCGCGGTGACAGCTGATCGCGCAACCAGTCAGGGGAGCCGTTGCAGATCATCGAAGACAAATCCATTGGCGCGGGCGAGAAAGACGGGAGATTTGTTGTCGGCGTTTGTAACATATAACCCGCGCCGGGCGCTCTTGTAGGCGATGGGGCGCGATGACGGCATCCGATGGGCCCGCCAATCTTGGTCAGGTTGGTCGACCAGACTGGCCAGAAAATGCAACCCCTCATAGGTGGACTGGCCGAGGGCGTTCAGCATGGGCGCGCGCTCCTGATGCAGGCTGTGGTATTTCTCTCGAAACTCCGCATTTCCCGGCGTATCCAGACCGGCAAAATAGGACGCTGATGAAAAGAGCCGATGCAGGTTCTGTTCGCCGCTGGCCAGCAGGCCGTTTTCCTCGATGGCGCAGGACAGGCGGAACGTTGTCAAGTGCAGCTTCATGGCGCCAAAGATGCGGTTAAACGCAACTGCGTCCTGACCCACAAGGGAAATCAGAACCGCATCGGCACCCGATTTGCCGATTGTCTCCACCGCATCTGCAATCCTTTTGGAGTTGAAGGGCAGGTAGCTCTCGAAAACCAGCTCGCGATGGTGACGGCGCAGTTGTATCTTGGCGTAGGCATGCGAGACGCGCGGCCAGATATAGTCGTTGCCGATCAGCGCCCATTTCTTCAGCTTAAATCGGCGGCTCATGTATCCGATGGCGGGTCCCAACTGCCGGGCGGGCATGTCGCCAATTGTAAAAACGCCCGGCGAGGCCTCGCCGCCTTCGTAAAGCGGGGTGTAGATGAACGGTATTCTGCCCCGGACGGTCCCGATGATCTTTTGCCGCACCGCGCTGATGTGCATGCCCACGATGGCGTCGATCCGACCTTGCGAAATCAGATCATCGATCAGGGTTTCGACGGGCGTTTCCGCTTCCACGGCTGCATCAATCACCACGACCTCTACCGGACACCCGGCGATGCCTGTACTGGCGTTGAGCTCGTTCAGGGCCACCTCAGCACTGGCAATGCAGGACGGTGCCCACATGCCCGCCGCCCCGCACATCGGGATCAGCAGCGCGACACGGTAGGGCTGACCTGCGTGTGCATTTGATCGCGCACCTGGCCTGCCATACGGAAAAGAGGTCGTGTCCTCACTTCGCCAAAGATGTATGTGCGTCGAAGCCATCGATCCGTTTTCTTTGCTAGTTTTAATTCAAAGACGGTGGTACTTGGTGTCCGCAACGTCAACTTTGTTACCATTGAACTGTCGGTCGTCGGATGTCAGAGCCTCAAAAAACAGTAGATTCGTATATTTCTTATGCACTTGCTGCGGCCCATCGAAAGCTTCACATCGAATTGAGCCAGAATCTCAAGGCGCTGAACGTGCAGGTTGAAACCTGGCGCGTGCTGCAGTCATTGCGTGCCTCGCAGGGTATCACAATGCGGGAGCTGGCTGAAATTGTTTTGATGAACCCGCCGACGCTGACCAAACTGGTGGACCGGATGGTGGCGGACGGGTTGGTCCAGCGGCAGTTGGCCGCGGAGGATCAAAGACGCGTGCATTTGGCGCTGACCGATCTGGGCGTCACGCTTGCTGACAAGATCGCGCTCCACGTCGAAGCGCAAAACGACCGGATCATCGAGACAATCGGATTGGAAAAAGCGCAGCTCTTGCGAGAGGCGTTGGATACGCTTGCGTAGGGTGGGCGCCTGATGTGATCGCGTTCGTCACCGGTATCATAAGACAGGTTGATCCAGTCCGATCAGGATGCCGCCGCCGCCGCTCTCTGTTAAGCCCCGAACCGTGATGCCTTCTACGCCACTCACGTACTTGCGCCAGCCGCGCCTTTCACAAGCACCGGTGCCTCGCCAAAGCCACGATGCTCATCAGCCGCGCGCCAGTCTTCCTTTGCCGCCAGCAGGCTTTGTGCATCGGTGACCTTCTTCGCCGTAATCAGCTTTTCCAGCGCGCTGAGCCAGTGTTTGTAGTAGGTGTCGCCCAGATCGGGATCGCCCGCCGCCTGCGCCAGCTTGATCTCTTCGGACAGTGTTTCGCACCAATCTGACCAGGCAAAGACACCGCGCTTGTGCAAATCCACCGTCATGGCAAAGGCCTTGGCTTCCCATGGCGCATTAAAAACGGGCCCGCCCTCGTCATGGGGCAGGTGCGGTGTGCGTTTGAGGTCGGCGCCTTTGATCTGATCGTTCATGGCGCGGGCCTCATGTAGTCATCGAACATGTCGATGTAGAGATACATATTCTCCGCATGGTCCTCGCCCCAAAGCTCCCGAAACGAGAATTTCACCGAATAGACATGTTGCGCCTTGTGCCCCAGCCCATGCGCGCCGGTATCGGGAAAGGCGAAAACACCGTGATCGCGTTCGACGATGCCTTTCTTGCCGCGGACATAGCGGGGCAAGCGGGTATGGGTCACCGGATTGATGTTCTTCATCTCCACGGCATCACCGATGCTAAACTTCGGCGCGACGTCCTCATCCAGCCGGGCAGAGGCACCGGTGGCAATCAGGCCCGGCACGATGTCTGGTGTCAATGTGGGCATCAGGCGTCCTCCATCGCGATGTGCTTCTTGCGGGCGTCGAGCTCTTCCTGCGTGACGACCCCCTTTTCCGTCAGAAGCGTTTCCAGCGAGGCCAGCCAGTGCTCGTAATAGCTGGTCTCCAGATAATGCGCCGGCCCCATGCGTTCGATGGCATGGCGAAACTCATCCACGTTGTAATGCCCGCCGGCGAAACAGGAGACAAAAAGACCGAACATCCGCCGTTCCCAATCGTCTTTGAAACGGGGCTCGTCTTTGGTCGGATTGATCGGTCCCAAACCGTCCATGCCACCCAGATCGTGTATGCCGTTCATGGGTTGTCCTTTCTGTCAGGTTACAGCGTTCAGTGCGCCGCCAGTACATCGGTGCCGATCATCGCATCGCGGGTGACGATCTCGGCCAGTTGTTCTTCGGACATGCCATCGGTGCCATCCGGCCGCTTCGGCAGCACCAGATAGCGCAGTTCTGCATTGCTGTCCCAAACGCGGATTTCGGTCTCTTCCGGCAGGCTGACACCGAACTCATCCAGCACCCCGCGCGGATCCTTGACCACCTTCGCGCGGTAGGGGGCGGCCTTGTACCAGACCGGCGGCAGGCCCAGCGTTGGCCACGGGTAGCATGAGCATAATGTACAGACGACGATATTGTGCACGTCCTCGGTATTCTCGACCACCACCATGTCCTCACCCTGCACACCGGAGAAGCCCAACTCACTGATCGCTGCGGTGGCATCGCTCAACAAGCGCTCCTTATAGGCCGGGTCGCTCCACGCCTTGGCGACGACGCGCGCGCCGTTGCGCGGGCCGATCTTGGTCTCGTAGGTCTCGACAATCAGGTCGATCGCCTCGGGGTCGATCAGCTCCTTCTCGGTGAGAATGGACTCCAGAGCCTTTACGCGCAGTTCCACATCCGACAGCGGCTTGTTGTGCGGGTGAGGGTGGTCATGAGGCATCATCTTTTCTCCTTGTCGTGCGGATGGTCCAGTGCCTTGCCGGTCCCCGTTTGCGATTGGCGATGCTGTCGTCCAATCGGTGTCGTTCGGGCGGATCCGGGCAGGCAAAACGGGATCGGAACTGACGTGGCAACTGATTAAATATCGGGCACTTCTCCGGCGCGCAGCGAAAAATCACGAATTTTCTGTCCGCGATCTGTTGCAGCTACGCATTTCAAAGGTTAACCAAAATTAAGTTTCCAATTCAACTAATTTCATTTAATAGTTGTTTCTGGACAGCGGGAGTGCATGAGGCAGAGGCGCGCGACAAGATGCGACTGTTTCATTTTATTTAGTTAAGTCAGAGTATTACGCGTCAAATGCTTATCATTTGGACGCAGCGAAAACGGATTGAGCCGCCAAAGACGCATGTCTGGGCGGCGCTGAAAGAATGGGAGCCATTAGGATGATAGACCGTCCGGAAGCCTCAGATGTCCGCGCAGCGGGAGCCGAGCTGGGTCTGGCGCTGAGTGCTGAGGATAGCGCCTCTTTTCTGGGCCTGATGGGGGGGCTTTTTGAGGCTTACGATCTCGTGGACGAGATGGAGAGCCCGCTGCCGCCGGTGAAATATGACCGGTCGCCAGGTGTCAGGCCCGATCCCGCCGACAATCCGTTCAACGCCTGGGTCGTCAAAACCGAGATCAAGGGCGCGCCGGGTGGCAAGCTTTCAGGCAAGACTGTGGCCATCAAGGATAATGTGAACGTGGCCGGTGTGACGATGGAAAACGGCTCCACAATCCTCGAGGGTTACGTGCCCGAAACCGATGCGACCATCGTCACCCGCTTGCTGGAGGCGGGTGCGGATATTCACGGCAAGGCGGTCTGCGAATACTATTGCGCGTCTGGCGGCAGCCACACCTCGGCCAGCGGGCCGGTGGAAAACCCGGTCGTGCCTGGCCACAACGCGGGCGGTTCCTCTTCGGGCTCGGCAGTGCTGGTTGCCGCGGGGATCGTAGATATGGCGACGGGAGGTGACCAGGGTGGGTCAATCCGTATTCCCGCGTCTTTCTGCGGCGTTGTGGGGCTGAAACCGACCCATGGTCTCGTCCCTTACACCGGCATCTTCCCGGTCGAACTGACCGTCGATCACGCAGGACCGATCACCCGGACGGTGGCTGATAACGCCCTAATGCTGGAGGTCATGGCAGGCCCGGATGGGCTTGATCCACGCCAGACCGGCGCGCCCAGCCAAGCCTATTCCGAAGGGATTGGGGTGCCCACGCGCGGCCTGAAGGTCGGGGTGGTTTCCGAAGGTTTCGGTCATCCGGTTGGCGAGGCGGAAGTCGATGCGCGCATTCACGAGGTGGCCGAGCGGCTTGGGAAGCAGGGTGCCGAGGTTGAAGAGGTCTCCATGCCGCTGCACGCGGCAGGGGCCGCCATCTGGACACCGATTTTCCTCGAAGGTGCGACAGAGCTGATGATGCGTCAGAACGCCTATGGCACCAACATGAAAGGGGTGTTTCTGGAAAGCCTGCTGGAGAAGCAATCGCGGTGGAAAGCGCGGGCCAATGAGATGTCGGAAACGCTGAAGTTGGGGCTGTTGATGGGGCATTACATGTCGTCGCGCCACAAGGGGCGCTACTATGGGAAGGCTCAGAACCTCAATCGACTGCTGACTGCGGCCTATGACGATCTGCTTGCCAAATGCGATGTGCTGCTGATGCCGACAACACCGATGGCGACGCACCCGCTGCCCGGCCCGGAGGCCAGCCGTGAGACGATTGTCGAGCGCGCCTTTGCCATGATCCCGAACACCGCGCCCTCCTGCGCTACAGGACACCCGAGTATTTCCGTTCCTGCGGGCACCACCGATGACGGGCGGCCCATCGGCGCGATGTTCATCGGGCGCAAGCTGGAGGAAAAAACGCTCTACCGGGCCGCTGCTGCGGTCGAACAGCTCTCCTTTCAAAAAATGACGGCGGAGTGACACCGCCGCTGAAACTGTCCTGCGCCAACGGGTCTGCTCCCGGCGCGGGGCGGACGATCCATCACAGAACAGTCTCAGCAGACCAAGAGACGCCGACCAACAAAAGGGAAACGTAGATGACACTCTCACGCCGTAAATTTATCCGGAATTCTGCCGCTGGTGGGGTGGCGCTCGCAGCGCCTTCGCTCATCGGCAGCATGGCGCGGGCGCAGGATGGCCCCATCAAACTGGGCAGCCTGCACGACCTGGCCGGGCCGCTGGCGGCCACCGGCGAGCCCATGGTCTATGCCATCATGCTGGCGGTTGAGGAGATCAATGCCGCGGGCGGATTGCTGGGACGTGAGGTCGAATTAATCAACTACGACACGCAATCCAACATCCAGCTCTACTCGCAATTCGCTCAGCAGCTTGCGGTGCGCGACAAGGTCGATGTGATCCACGGCGGCATTACCTCCGCTTCGCGCGAAGCGATCCGTCCGATCTTTAGCCGGTTCCGGACCCTCTACTTCTACAACACGCTTTATGAGGGCGGCGTTTGCGACCGCAACACGTTCAACACTGGCACGACACCGGCGCAAACGGTCGAAAAGCTTGTGCCCTACGCCATGAACCTCTGGGGTAAGAAAGCCTATATCATTGCGGCGGACTACAATTATGGACAGATCACCGCAAAGTGGATGCGCAAATACGTCGAAGACAACGGTGGCGAGGTGCTCTCAACCGATTTCTTCCCGCTCGACGTGACGAACTTCGGACCGTCGATCTCGCGGATCCAGGCGGCCGGACCGGACCTGCTGTTGTCGGCGATGGTCGGCGGCAACCACACCGCGTTCTATCGCCAATGGGCCGCTGCGGGACTGAAGGATGAGATTCCCATTGCCTCTACGACCTTCGGTTTGGTGAACGAGCCCGCGACGCTGGAAGCGTCCGAAAGCAAGGGTGTGCTGGGCAGCTATGGCTATTTCGAAGAGCTGCAGACACCGGCAAGCCAGGCCTTCGTCAAAGCGATCAAGGACCGGCATGGCGCGCAGACGCCCTATGTCAGTGAATTGGCGGCGGCGAGCTATGAGGGCGTGCACCTCTGGGCCGAAGGGGTCAAAATGGCGGGCTCGGTCGACCGGATGGCAGTGATCGAAGCACTGGAAACGGGGCTCTCGTTCGACGGGCCGAGCGGCAAGGTGGTGGTCGATCCCAAGACCCACCATGTGACGCGGAATACCTTCCTCGCCGAAGTCGAAAACAGCCAGTGGAACGTGCTGGAGACCTTTGAGCAACAGGAGCCGCTGGATACTGCTGCGGTCTGCGACCTCGAAGCGAACCCAAACGACACCACCCACTACATCATCGACATCTGAGGGCGGCGGCATGGACATCGCGATCATAGTCGGGCTCGACGTCATCAGTGGCATTGCTTCCTTGGTGCTGATCAGCGCTGGTCTGGCGGTGATCTTTGGCATGATGAAAATCATCAACCTCGCGCATGGGGAATTCCTCATGCTCGGGGCCTATGCCACGGTGCTGTCGGTCTCGGCGGGGGTGAACATCTGGTTTGCGATGCTGGTCATCGCGCCGGTTTTTGTCGGGCTTGTCGGTGTGATTGTCGAACGATGCCTGATCCAGTTTCTCTATGGCCGTCTGGTGGATACAATGCTGGCGACATGGGGCCTCAGCCTTGTGATCGTTGGCGGCACGACAATGATCTTTGGTAATACGATCGTGGGGGTGTCCTCACCCTTGGGCGGTTTCCAGGTCGGGGCCTATCAGTCGAGCCTCTACACGCCGTTTCTGGCGCTCATGGCCATCCTGCTGATGACCGCCGTCTGGGCCGTCATGCGCTATACCCGCGCTGGTCTCATCGCCCGCGCGGTGATGCAGAACCCCGATATGGCGGCGACGCTGGGGGTCAATCCGGCCCGGGTCTATATGGCCACTTTCGGCGCCGGGGCGGCAATGTCGGGGCTTGCGGGCGGTCTTCTTGCCCCGGTCGCAGGCGTGGTCCCGACGATGGGGGCCGCCTATATCGCCAAGGCCTTCATCACCGTTGTCGGCGGCGGCACCTCGATCCTCTGGGGGTTGATCTCGGCCTCTGGTCTTTTCGGCTTCATCAACCAGATCGCGGCCTTCCTGACCACACCGGTCTTTGGCGAGGTGATCCTGTTCATCGCTGCCGTGATCCTGATCCGGATGCTGCCCACCGGCATTTCAGGCCGATTTTTTAAAGGACGTTTGTGATGCATCTTCTCAACGGCATGATCGGGGCGCTTGTCGGATCCGCGGTGGCTGCGGTCTTCATCCTCACCGCGCCGCTCTACGTCGATCTCTTCCAGATCATGCAGCTGACCGTCTTTGCGGCCATGGCCGTGCTCGCTCTCAGCCTTGGGTTCATCTGGGGCTATGGCGGCATACTCTGCTTTGGTCAGACGTCGTTTTTTGGTCTAGGCGCCTATGCTTATGCAGTCTCGGCGATCAATTTCGGCGACAGCACGCCCGCGATTCTGCTGGCCATTCTGGTGCCTGTGATCTTTGCGGCCCTTCTGGGCTATTTCATGATCTACGGCGGGATCAGTGACGTCTATCTTGGGGTGATCACCCTCACGGTCTCGTTGATCCTCTTTAATCTGGTCAATTCCACGGCGGGTGATTTCTACAAGATCGGAGATGCGCGGCTTGGCGGCTTCAACGGCATGCCGGGGGTGCCGACCTTCAACCTGCCGGGCAACCCGGGCTACATCCTCACGCCGGAGCAGGCCTGGATGGTCACGGGCATCGCGCTGATCCTGGTCTATCTGGGGCTGCGTCTGCTGATCGCCAGCTCCTTTGGTCGCATCATCATCGCCATCCGCGAAAACGAGACCCGGGCGGCGCTGCTGGGCTATGACCCACGCATTTACAAGCTGATCACCTTCATGATCGGCGGGGCCATCGCCGGGTTTGCCGGTGCGCTCTACGTGAATTGGGGTGCCTTTGTCAGCCCGACGATCTTTGCCCTTGGCCTTTCGGCGCAGATCATCATCTGGGTCATCATCGGCGGGCGCGGCACGCTGATCGGACCGGTCATCGGCTGTTTGCTGCTGCAATGGATGGTCACCGAGATCGGCGCGCAACAGGCGCTGGACGCCAATTTCATCCTTGGGGCGATCCTGATCGTCTTTGTATTGCTTGTGCCCAAGGGCATCGCGCCGACCCTGCGGGATCTGGTGATGTTGCGCTTGGGGCAAGAGAAAACGGCCCCGCCTGAGGTCAGCGTGAAGGTGAAGACATGAGCGCGCCGTTGTTGCAAACCAGCGGTCTCACAATCCGCTTTGGCGGGGTCACCGCGGTCGATGGGGTGGATTTCACCCTGAAGGAATCCGAGCTGCGCTGTCTGATCGGGCCGAACGGTGCAGGCAAGTCCACCTTCTTCAAACTTCTCACCGGTCAATTGCATCCGTCAGAAGGGCATGTGCATCTGCGCGGTCAGGATATTTCCGGCGCCCGCCCGCATGAAATCGCGCGTCAGGGCGTGGGGATCAAAACCCAGGTGCCCAATGTCTTCAACGCGCTGAGCGTGCGGGAAAACCTTTGGATTGCCGCGCGTCACAAACACACGCCGGGATTTGCTACCGAGCTGACGGAGAAGATCCTGACCCAACTGCGCCTGACCGGGATCGCAACCAAAGAGGTTGGCCAGCTTGCGCACGGGCAGCGGCAATGGGTGGAGATCGGGACCGTTCTGGCCGGCGAACCGGAACTGATCCTGCTCGATGAACCCGCCGCCGGCATGACCCACGAGGAGGTGGAGCGGACAGCCGAGCTGATCCTGGAGATCAACAAGTCGCGCGCGCTGATTGTGGTCGAGCATGACATGCAATTCATCAAGATGATCGCCCAGACGGTGACGGTGCTGCATCAGGGAGCGGTGCTGATCGAAGATGATGTGGCCCGTGTGCTCGAAGACGCTCGCGTGCGCGATGTCTATCTGGGCAAGGGGCTGGCGGCATGATTTTGGACGTCGACGCGCTCAGGTCCGGCTATGGCCGCATTCCGATCCTCGCAGGTGTGACGCTGAATGTCGCTGAAGGTGAGTTCCTCGGCATTCTGGGCCACAACGGCATGGGCAAGACCACGCTGATGAACACGCTGATGGGCCATTTACCGGCGACGGGCGGGGTGGTCCGGTTCAACGGACAGGACATCACCGGGCTGCCGCCGCACAAACGCGCCTTGGCAGGGCTGGGGCTGGTGCCGCAGGGGCGGCAGATCTTCCCGGACCTCAGCGTGTACGAAAACCTGCGCATGGGCATGGCGGGCAGTTCGGAGGAAGACCCCGCTCTGCTCGATGACATCCTGAGCCTTTTTCCGCGCCTGCAGCGGCTGCTCGACCGGCGCGGCGGCGCGCTGTCAGGTGGAGAACAGCAGCTGCTGGCACTCGCCCGGTGTCTTTGCGCCCGGCCAAAACTGATGCTGCTTGATGAGCCGACGGAGGGCATTCAGCCCTCAATCCTCGAGGAGATCGTGGAGACGCTGAAAACGCTGCGCAGCCGCGGCCTGTCGCTGGTGCTGGTGGAGCAAAACCTCGACTTCATCGCCGCTTTGTCGGGCCGCGTGCTGATCATCCAGAAAGGCGCGATCACTGGCGAGCTTATGCCACACGACCTCAAGAACCCGGAAACCGTTGCCGAATTCGTCGGGATGACAACGGCCTGAGCATCTGATCCGGCGGTGCACCAGCCGCCATGACGACCCGAAACTGACCCAGAGGAGACAATCCATGACCATCACGAGACCCACAGTTGAAAAGGTTCTAGAGATAGCGGAGGGGCTGGGGATGACCCTGACGCGGGCCGAGGCGGAGGAGTATCACACGCTGATGCAGCCCAACCTCGATGCCTATGATGTTGTCGATGCCGAACCCGATTTCACGCCCCCGGTCAAATATCCGCGGACTTCCGGTTACGCGCCATCCGCCGCCGAAAACCCTTTCGGCGCCTGGGCCCGCAGGGTCGAGGTGAAGGGCGCGGCGGACGGCAAGCTCAAGGGCAAGACCGTCGCGCTTAAGGACAATGTGGCGCTGGCGGGCGTACCGATGACGAACGGCGCCTCGACGCTCGAAGGCTTCTTGCCGGTGGCGGACGCGACCATCGTGACACGGATGTTGGACGAAGGTGCCACCATCGAAGGCAAGGCCGTTTGTGAGTACTTCTGCCTTTCGGGGGGCAGCCACACGTCGAAACCCTCCATGGTGCATAATCCGCGCAAGATGGGGTATTCTGCGGGCGGCTCGTCCTCGGGCAGCGCGGCCTTGGTCGCGGCGGGCGAGGTCGATATGGCCATCGGCGGTGATCAGGGGGGCTCCATCCGAATGCCCGCGTCCTACTGCGGGATCGCGGGCATGAAGCCGACCCACGGGCTTGTGCCCTATACCGGCGTGATGCCGATTGAGAGCACCATTGACCACACCGGCCCGATGACCATGTCCGTTGCTGACAATGCGCTGATGCTTGAAGTGCTGGCGGGCGCGGACGGGCTGGACCCGCGCCAATACGCGCCGAAGGTCGACAGCTACACCGACGCGCTGGATCGCGGTGTCTCCGGCATGAAGATTGGCGTCCTGAAAGAAGGCTTTGTCGCAGGAAACATGATGCCCGGCGTGGCGGATGCCGTGAAGGAGACCGCGGAGACCTATCGCGGATTGGGTGCCACGGTCGAAGAAATCTCGATCCCCGAGCATCTGCTGGCCGCTGCCGTCTGGGGCCCGATTGCGATCGAAGGGCTGCAGTGGCAGATGATGCAGGGCAACGGCATGGGGATGAATTGGAAAGGCGCCTATGATGTCGGTCTTATGGACTTCCATGCCGGTTGGCGCGGCAAGGCGGATGACCTCTCCGAGAGCCTGAAGATCTGCATGCTGATCGGTCAATACGGGATCGATCACTACAACGGGCGCTACTACGCCAAGGCGCAGAACCTGTCGCGCAAGGTCAAAGCGGCTTATGATGCGGTCTTTGCCGACTACGATCTGTTGTTGATGCCGACCCTGCCGATCACCGCCTCCAAACTGCCGGAACCGGGCGCGCCCATCTCCGAAGTGATCGCCCGCGCCTTTGAGATGATCGCGAATACCTCGCAGTTTGATGTGACAGGGCATCCTTCGATGTCGATCCCCTGCGGTGAGGTTGATGGTCTGCCGGTGGGCCTGATGCTGACGGGCGCGGATTACACCGAAAGCACGATCTATGCCGCTGCCGCGGCCTTTGAGGCGACAGTGGACTGGACGGGGACGGTGGCCAAACCTGCTGCGACGTCGCCTGAATTGACCCCCGCACAATAAAGCAAACGCCCCGGGCTGATCGGTGTCTCGATTGGCCCGGGGCAGAACCTGCAGAGAAGACCTTATGATTACCATCACGGCCATCATCCGCGCTAAATCAGGTCAGGAAGCCGCCCTGCGCAGCGCGCTTCTGGACGTGGCAGACCACGTTGCCGCTTATGAGCCTGAGACGCTCGGGTTTCATGTCTCGCAAAGCCTCGACGATCCGGCTGTTTTCACGACCTATGAGCGGTTTGCGACCAAAGCGGCCAAGGATGCCCATAACGCATCAGACGCTGTCGCCCGGTTCTTTGCGCAGGCTGAGGTTCTGATCGAGGGCGAGGCGATCCTGCATACCTGTCAGGAGGTCACCGCCGGTGGATGATTTTGCCGACCGTTGCGTGCAAGAGGCGCATCGGCTTCATGTCGTGTTGCAAGACTGGCTGCGCGGCGCTCTGCCACGCACCGCTGAAGGTTTCGGGCCCTTTGCCGACGCGCTGGCCGATCCATGCCGCGTGGTCAGCCCGCTCGGGACGATTACGGAACGCGCCGAATTGCTCACGGAGTTCGAGGCCACACACGGCGTACTTGCTGCGCAGAGCGACGCCTTTGTGATCCGCGTCGAAAATGCGCTGGTGCTGCGGCAATGGGACGACCATGCACTGGTGAGTTATGAGGAATGGCATGATCTGGGCGATGAAAGCTCGGCCAGGCTTTCTACCACGCTCTACACTGCCGATGAAAATGCCCCGCTTGGCGTCGCCTGGTCGCATGTTCATGAGACATGGCTGCCCGGGCGCGCACCGGTAGCGGGTGAGCGCTTTCCCGTGGAGGTAGCGTGAATGCGGGCACCCGATTGCGCTGCGATCATGGGGAGGCCTTCTTCGCGGCAGATGAAACGGACGACGGCACAACGATCAAACAAGGGAGGCTGACATATGGACTGGCTCGATCACTCACTCATGGGCAAAAAGGGCGTGGCGGCTGGTGTCGCAGGGGCGGCACACAGCTTAACCATTGAGGATCAGAAGACGTTTCACTATGTTTACGGACCCTACGCCGATCCCGTGCTGGAGGTTGATCCCGGTGCGGTTGTCACGGTGGAGACCCACGACGCCTTTGAGGGCAAGATCCTCAGCGAGGCGGACAAACCGTCAGAAATCCTGCAATTCCCGTTTCTCAACCCGCAATCAGGCCCGATCCACGTGCGCGGGGCGGAAAAGGGTGACGCGCTCGCGGTACGGATCATTTCCGTCAGCCCGCGGGGGCCGCAGCCTGTCGGCACAACCTGTCTGATCCCGGAATTTGGCGGTCTTGTCTCGACCGGTCAGACCGCGATGTTGAACGCGCCCTTGCCCGAAATCGTCAAGAAAGTGGTGGTTGATGAGGCGGGCGTGCATTGGTCTGATACGCTGACGCTGCCCTATGAACCCTTTATTGGCACCATCGGCACGGCACCTGAGATCGAGGCGATCTCATCTCTGCAGCCCGACTACTACGGCGGCAACATGGACCTGCCGGATGTGGCGCCGGGCGCGATCATCTATCTGCCGGTGAACACCCCCGGCGGCTATCTATACGTGGGCGACTGCCACGCCATTCAAGGCGATGGAGAGCTTTGCGGTGTCGCGCTGGAAATCCCCGCGACGGTCATGCTGCAGATCGACCTGATCAAAGGCCATGGGAATGCCTGGCCGCAGCTGGAGACGGAAGAGGCGATGATGTTCATCGGCAGCGCCCGCCCGCTGGAGGACGCCGCGCGCATCGCGTACCGCGAGTTGGTACGGTGGGTCGCGGCGCAGACCGAGCAATCGGAGGAGGAGGCCTACATGCTCCTGACCATGTGCGGCAAGGTGCGCTTGGGCAATATGGTTGATCCGAAATACTCGGTCGGGGCCTCCATCCTGAAACGCTATCTGGTTTGAAGAAAAGGGGACGAATGTGGATCTGGGACTGAAGGGACTGAATGTCCTCATCACCGGTGGCAGCAAGGGGATCGGGCAGCGCTGTGCCGATCTTATGGTGCGCGAGGGCGCCAATGTGGCGACCTGCGCGCGCAAGGCAGACGAGGTTGACGCCGTGGTGGCAGGGTTGAAGGCTCATGGCACCACCTGTTTTGGTGCAGCGGTGGATGTGGCCGACAAGGGCGCGTTGGAAGCCTGGGTGTCCGAAAGCGCCGACGCCCTGGGTGGGATCGATATCGTGATCGCAAATGTCTCCGCCCTGGCGGTGGCTGATGACGAGGCCGCGTGGCAATCGGGCTTCGAGACGGACATGATGCATTCGGTGCGGCTGGTGAATGCCGCGATGCCCTGGCTGGAAAAATCGGATCATGCGGCGATTACGCTGATCTCCTCCGTCTCTGGGCGCGAGATCGATTTCACCGGTCCGGCCTACGGCGCGTTCAAGGGCGCGTTGGTGCATTATGCGCAAGGGCTGGCCTACAAGCTGGCGGGGCAGGGCATTCGGGCCAATACCGTCTCCCCCGGCAACACCTATTTTCCCGGCGGTATCTGGGCGCAGATTGAAGAGGGTAACCCGGAGCTATTCGCCGAGGCCATGTCACTGAACCCCACCGGCCGCATGGGCACGCCGGAGGAGGTCGCCGCCGGCGTCGCCTTCCTCTCAGCCCCCTGTTCAAGCTTTACGACCGGAACGAACCTCGTGATCGACGGCGCGCTGACCAAAGGCGTGCAACTGTGACGCGCGCGCACTGATTGCAGCGGTCCAGTACCTATGGGGTGGTTCAGCCTCTGTTCCTTTCCGGGTCTATTGATGACGGCGGTGCGTTGGATCAAACCTTTGGTTTTGAGCCCGGGATTGACATACTTGACCTGTCGCTTTGGGAACTAACACCTATGAACGGTTGAGCGAGCAAGGCTTGTAGGGCGACTTGACTGTGTCATGCGGTGACAATTCGCTAGTTATCCATGGCCTTAATACTGCCGACATGGCAAATTTCCAGCAAGATGACTTTGTGTTTGCCAAGGAACAAGATGGTTGTTCGAGCATGAGGACGTCAGTTGAAACCCGGCAGATAAACCCCAAGAAATGTAAAGTGACTCACAAAAAGCGATCACTATCGAGTTAATTCGAGTGGTTCCATTGGACTGTCGCCTTGAGCCCGAAGCGTCCGGACATCAGAGGTGGCATACGGGCACGCTCACCCGTTTCGGCGAGCATTGTTTGACTTACTTAACTGCTTGAAGTAAAGTCTTTTTTCCTCGTCACCCCCCCAGCAATGGAGAATGAATTCCGAGTGGTTTCACAACACCTTCAATCATCATCTGAGAAAGCCCATGTCACACCTCTATGGCTGTTCGTACTGGCCACCGTCGTGCCGCTTTTCGTGATCATCATTCTGGCCAACCAATCGGTTGAGATGCGCGGCCAAGCATTCCGCGACACCTACTCAGCCGTTAGAAGAATGAGAACCGGACAATTCCCGCCCTACATGGGTATCGTATCAAACCTTGGGATCGTCATTTGGTGCGCCGCCTGGGCCGTCACGGGTTTTATTTCTCTCGTCATGTTTCACAAGCGCGCAATTAGGCTTGGTCTGTTCCTGCTTTCTCAGAGTGTGATCACCGGTATTTTGGTGGCTGACGACCTCTTGTTGATGCATGAGATGGTCTACCCTCGTTTCGGGATAGATGAGGTTGTTGTCTTTGCTGTTTACATCTGCCTCGTCGGCCTTTGGGTCGGAACTTTTCGCGCTGTTATTTCATTCATCGGCGCCGGTCTGCTCATTCTGTCAGGGTTGGGATTTGCCTGCAGCATCGTCGGCGATATGCTCGAAGGCACGCAATACCATGTGCCGATGATGGATGGCTCGGGGAAGCTTTTCGGCATCTTCTTTTGGACGGCATTCGCATTGCGTGGATGCTGGGTGATGTTGGAAGCGGACAGAACCCCATTCTTTGCTGTCGCGACACAAAAATGATGCTTTGACGGGCTGAAAGCGCGGTGCGCTTTGTGACGCCGCGCTTTCCACGATATGCGCATTGAAACGATCGAAGTGAATGGTCAGGTTTTGATCGACGTCTAATCGGTCGGCGAGGCCGCCACAATATGTCTATGGCCGTCAGCATTGAGAAAGTAACTTTTGCAGCTTCCCACAAACTGCTCGACGATCCGACGTGGGTTGGATTTGTCGTAGCCCAATGAGAGAGTGAGGGGTGGCAGCGGGTCGGTGATCGGTCGTGCAACAATCTGGTCGCCTGCATAGCTCACATCTGTTGAGGGCAACATGTTCAGCACAGCCACGCCATGACCCGCGCCAACCAAACTGCGCACCATTTCTGTTGAGTTTGCGTATGCAATCGTTTCCGGCGCATTTTCAGCTACGCCAAAGAGCTGTCGATAATAGTCCACAGCGAACGGGCGATTGAGAACGATCAAGTTCGACTTTGCCAGGTCTCTCAGGTTTACCAATAGCTTTCGGGAAAGTGGATGGTCTGCTGGCACGAGGCAATATGCAGGTGCTTCGATCAATACATCATACTCGATTTGCGGCAATGCGCCGTCTGAGACAAATAGGATTGCGTCGTATTCGCCTGCCAATTGGCCTTCCTGTGCACGGTTATTGTCACATTCTTCCAAATGAATGGTTGTCTGAAAATGCGACTGCGTAAGCGACAGCAGGATTTCTGGCAAAAATGCGGGCGCAACGGGTGCGTAATACCCGATCCGAAGATCTCCTTTCAGGGCATTTTTCAATTCTGATCCTTCGGTCAAAACTGCGTCATATTCTTCAAGAAGGCGGGCGAACTTACGTTCCATCACTTTGCCGCTCGCCGTTACCGTAATCCCGCGAGAGCGGAACCGGTTGAGCAGTTTGAGCTGGAACTGCTCTTCAATCTGATCAACGGCAACCGAAACTGCAGAAGCCGCAATGTTCAACTCAGCCGCCGCCTGCGCAATGCTGCCATGTGCTACGACAGTGTTGAAATATCGCATGCTACGTAGGGAAACTGTCATAATACCTCTGAAAATCAGATGTTATTAATCATTTCATTCTGTTTGCCGCATGAATTGAAATCCGTCAATCTTTGCCTTGTAAATCAAAGCGAGATGCGAATGTCCGAGGAACAGTTGAAAGGGTGGAACCATCTGCCCGAATTACCGCTCAAGGTCTCGCCCGTGTTTGTCTGGCCGCCCAAGCCGGTCGAAATCGCAACTTGGTTCTGGAATTCCTGGTTTTTGATCTCTGAGCGGTTGATTGTCGTCGGGATTGCCGTTGCCTGTTACTTGTGGTTCCAGCCGTCACTCGAAACCACCAAAACGTTCGAAATTGGCTGGATTACACAGATTTACGTGCGGAACTTTCTGCTGACGCTTCTGGTCGCGGGATCATTGCATCTTTGGTTCTACACATACTCCGCGCAAGGCAAACAGCTGAAGTATGATCCCCGGCCGCTTATGGTGAGTGGGCGGCAATTTACGCTGGGGGGGCAGGTGCGGGACAATATGTTCTGGACCCTTGGCACCGGGGTGATTGTCTGGACTGCCTATGAGGCCGTATTGTTCTGGGCCCTAGCCAATGGTCATATCTCGATGATCAGCTGGGACGCCAATCCCGTTTGGTTTGTGGCAATTTTCTTCTTCATACCGGTGTGGGAAAGCTTTTACTTCTACATCATTCACCGCGCGATCCACATTCCGTTCCTTTATAAACACGTTCACTATCTGCATCACCGCAACATCAACGTGGGACCGTGGTCGGGGATGTCACAACACCCGATTGAGCAGATGATTTTCCTCGGTTCGGTATTCATCCATCTGCTAATCGGGGCTCACCCACTGCACATCATCTTCCATCTGCAGTATTACTTTCTGACGGCCATCACGACCCATACGGGCTTTCAGGGTTTGCTGGTGAACGACAAAAATCGCCTCGCGCTTGGCACCTTCCATCACCAAATGCATCACCGCTATTTCGAATGTAATTATGGCAGCCTTGAGATTCCGTGGGACAAGTGGTTCGGGTCGTTCCATGACGGCACGATCCAAGCCAATGAGAAAATGCAGGAACGCCGCAAGAGGATCATGGGCAAGTGAGCGTCATGGACCTGCGGGCGCATCTGGTTGGACAGTTTCGGGAATGGAATTCATCAGGCTCAATTTGCGGCTGCTGTGCTTGCTGGAAAATTGAATCAACAGGCGGTGAAGCCTTGGTTCTGGCCCGATCAGTCTTAGGTAAAACTCCACATTTCCGAGCCATCTGCGGACCACGATCAGATCGCAAAGCGTAGTGGTGCTGGGAAAAGATGTCATTTTGCTATGATGCGTAGCAGCAGCCGTCCGGTAGCCGAGGACCGGCTATCTCGCGGCGTTCCGGTACCGGATTGCTGAACAAACACCTAAAATGCCAACTCTTTCTGATGCCTGATTTCCCGCGTCGCGACACTAATTTTGATATCACTTAGGGTTTCAGCGCTGGTGTCACTCAGTCGTTCGGGGTGACGCGTGATATCCGCATTCTGATAGGCATCGAACCCCAGCCCAGTTTGTTGAGCGAGTTCTGAAACAGAAACCTGAAAGAGCCGAAACGGGTCAAAATCGAGACTTTCGATGTCGTTCAACAAATCGCTTTGCGACAGGATAAAGCACGCTGATCGAAGAGCCTCATCCGTGCCGCGGTAGGCGATCAGCTTCCAGAAGCTGCGGGGGATCAGGGCATTGCGGTAGCTGGGATCGTCATCATCGAACAAGGGGCCCGCCAGAACAGAAATGCGGATGTCCTGAACATCGGCTTCTTCCAGTATAAGATCCTCGAGCCGCCCCCAAATGCCGCCCCGTCCCGATTGGTTAAAGCTCTGGTGCTGTGGCGCGATGTTCGTGAAATAAAAGGATTCCCGATTGGCCCGCTTCGCCTCTTCGATCTCTCCCCAGGCCAGGTTGGCGCGGCGTGCGATGTGCCCGCGATCAAGTTTGTTGTCCGCATAAAGTGTGTCATCGAGCTGGTATTTCGCTGCAATACGATCATCCAGCCGAAAACCATGACGCCCAAGTTGCACTTTCCGTGCGCCATCGGTGTTCCAGGCAACAAACCGTGCCAGTCGGCGCGCGGCACTCAGGCAGACCGAAAAATGCATGTAAGGGATCGTCTGTGTTTTTCCGAAATTCACGGCATCGCGTTTCAGCGCAAGCGACAGCTCCGGCATCGGCGCGGGAAGCCCCAGAAAGTCCGCGTCGTACCCGAGGGTGTCATCCTGTGGCACCGCGTGATCCTTTGACGACTGCGCGTTCGGTGGGACCAATGTGAAGCCAAGCTTGCTCTGAACCGAGGCGGGATAGCAGGCCAGCGCATGCTCATCGGGACTGGCGTCGCCCTCTCCGGCGAAATGCAACCCCGCGAAGATATCCGTCGCTTTTTCCGCTTCAGAGATGATCCAGACAGCACCGGAATCTCCGCCCATGCTGATTTCACCGTCAGCGGCAGGAAGGTCGGGGTTCGGTCCGATCTCAAAACAGCCAATATTCTGAGCGCCAACGGCATCTCCGAAATCAATCTGAACGATCACATCCGTCCGCCGAACGATGCCATATGTCGTCTCGGTGGTGCGTCCTGTCTTCACAACCGTATCGCCCAGATCGACATCGGCCATTTGTGTAAGGACGGTATCAAGACCGTAGACCGTGCGTTCAAAGTCACGCTCTGCGATCCGGGCAAGCGCGCAATCCCCGGCGACCCCCAAATGGCTGCGCAACAGCGTACCGCAGGTGTTGCCTTCGGTGTTATTGTCATCGAAGGGGCCGGGTTGAACGATCTTGTCGCTGATCTGGCCGGTCTCACCATGCAAAACATGCCAGTTTGACAGTATGCAAGCTGCGCCGCTGGCCGCGTCGAACACGATTGCCCCCAGCGTCCCCGCCGTTCCATCGGGATGACTGACACTGGCCCCCGGCACTAGGGGATCGAGCCGCGATTTGAGCACAGATTCAGGGCCACGCTCGACGATGCTGTAGGCGGGTTTGAAGCTGCGCTGCACGACGTCGGTCGGAACAGACCGTCCGTTTGTATCGATCCGTTCGGGAAGCGCCTTTAACCCCAGGCTCTCCAATGCGGACATGCCAAGTTTTTCGCGCACGGTGAAAACAACGCTGATCTCCCCGTCACCATTCTTGCGCCCGATGCCAATCGACGTGACATTTGGGTCCCTCAGATACGCGGTGCCTCGGGTCCGGATAAAGCGGCGCAGATCGCGCATCAGCTTGAGGTCTTCCGGCTCTTGTGACTTCGCAGGTTTCTTGGCCATGTCGGGTCCTCCGGTATGACGACGCCTGATCAGGCAGAGATCAGGGTCTTTCGAGGTTGGTTTCCGTAATGAGTGATTTTGCGATCTGACCCAGTTCGCGATTTGGGACGGACCCATTCTTCTGAGCGGCGCGCATGACGTGCTGGTAGAGCAGTTGTCGGTCCACATTCGCAGGGTGCAGGTTCATCCTGTCGAGTTGATCCAGAATACCGGCAATGCCACTATGTCGACCGATGACGATCTCCGCACGACGGCCGATTGTTTCCGGGGAGAACACATCCTGCATGATCTCTGCCGGAATGGACTGGTGGATCCCGGTTTCGACCAGAAAACTGATATCGCCGACCAGGGGTTTGTTCGGCGAAAACTGCATTCCGGTGTGTTTTCTGAACGCCTGCACGACCTCGGCCATCATCTGTGTTTTGCAGCCATTGGCGAATTGCGGATCGTCGGCTTCAAAATAGGCGGCATAGGCCAAGAGCTGCTCCAGAGCAGTATTGCCGCCGCCATCGCCGGTATTGCCGATGGTTACCTCAGCCTGGGTTGCACCCGCCCTGATCCCGGCAATCGAGTTTGCGAGGCTCAGCCCCAGCAGGTTATGGCAATGAACGCCCAGCGTCGTGCCGGGGGGCAAGGCGGCCTTGATGCGGCCAACCAGCTTGGCAAACCCATTAGGTTCCATGGTGCTGAGCGTGTCGGCAACCACAATGTGCGTGGCGCCCGCATAGGCGGCAGACGCACTCAGATCCATGAGAAAAGACGGATCGCGGTTTCCGGCGCAAATCAGATAGTATTGCGCTTCCGGAAAGTAGCTGCGCGCTTCGCTCATCAGATCGCAGGAGCGATCAATCGTCTTGCTGTAGGCGCGACCAGCCCAACCTGCGGAAGATGACAGAAGATCGAAAGGCCGTGCGGATGTCGCGATCCGAGATCGATGTTCCGCTCCTTTCAGGGCCTCAAAGGCGCGTTTGATGTCCTTCTTGATCGGTCGTGACAGAACGCTGAGTTTGGCGGTGTCCGTCCGATCAGCGATCTGCGTGACACCGTCCATGTCCACCGCGCTGGCGGCGGGAAACCCGGCATCAATCACATCAACGCCGAGCTGTTCGAGCAAAACGGCAAGGTCCCCTTTCTGCCGGGCCGTAAAGTGGAGGAAGGCCTGCTGTTCACCATCCCTCAAGGTCGTCTCGAAAATCTCCATGTTGTCACCTTCTTTCCTTTCTGCTGCATCAAGGCGCTTCAGAACCCGTGGCCGCGCGAAGGCTGCGGCAATGGTGGCGGTCGCAGACCCGAAGGCCACGGTGTCGCTATCGGTGGACGGAGCAAGATCAATTCGTGATCATGGCTTCGTCGATATGCCTGAGAGATAAGGAGACCACGGGCACGCAAAAGGGGCAGAATTATCCCTTAATGCAGAGTTCATTGACTGTTCATTTCGAGCTTATTAACATGTCATGCCATCAGAAAAAATTTGCCGATGCGCCGCAAAATGAGCGTTAACTGGCTGCCGGGCGAGCGCTGCATTCGCTCAAGAACATCGTTGGAGACTGCTCCAATGAACAGAGGTTTTCAGGATGTCGGGGGAGCTTCTCTATCAAAGCTGAGCCAGCAGTGCTTCACCTTCCTCAAGCAGAAGCTTGGTTGTGTGCTTTCGATCCTTGAAGCGCCGCGAAATATGGATGTGACGCAGAAGCGATATGGTTCTGAACACCCTGATACGGTGTTGGCAAAGGTCTGGCCCGGTACCTTGATACCCGTGCAGGAAAGCCGCCTCCAACCTCTGGGACGCGTCTGATGATCCAGTGGTCCGCATCGCGTATTCGGCCAGATGGGCAAGGAAATTGCCGACATCGATGGCAGGGTCACCCAGTGCCACAAGATCGAGATCCACAACCCAGACCTGATCCACATCGACAATGACCTGATCGGGATAGAAGTCCCGATGGATACAGGTGAGATCTTGATCGGGCAGCGCGTCCAGTAGCACCTCGGCCTGGGTCACAAGCGCTTGCAGCCGCGGTCGCCAGCGGGGCATTGCTTCTCTGGCTTTGCCAAGCGCGGCGGTCAAAACGTCCAGTTCCTGCGCCTGAGTCCAACGCCGGGTGGGCAGGACACCACACCCATGCAGATGCCCCAGGGCGGCGCCGGTTCGAACGAAGGAATCTGTTTGAGAATCCTCCTGCAGATCGCGCAGGCATGTGCCCGGCACCTCTTCCATAAACCACATGTTCCAATCGTTGGGCAGATCGATCACGCGGGGCACGCCAACCGGTCCCCGTCCGTCCAGACCTGCGGCCCGGAAGGCGGTATGCAGGGCGGGTGCCTTCACATCGCGACCCGCGCCGCGCATCTTGCCCAGGAGCGTTTGGGTCGTGCCAGCACCCGTCTGACATTCATATCGGACCATCGCGCGCTTGCCGAGTTTGTGCCGGTAAAGCGTCGGTGGTGATGTCAGGATGAGGCCCGCGTACTGCTTGAGCAGCGCTCCGGCAGCGTCTCTGTCGAGCGCATCCGCCAGATGCGGGAGAGCTGGATCGGCAGACGGTATCAGAGGCTTGGCAAGCCGGGCTTCGATGTCATTCATCAACGCGCAAACCTGCCCTTGCCAACCAAGCGTTTGCGTCCGAAAGGGCTCGGTCAGCAGCAAGGCGAGATGGCAGATGTGCTGGAGCGGGTAACTTGCGGGGAGCAGGCGCTGTTCTTGGTACCCCTCCAGAAAGGCCGCCCTCAGGGCCGTCGCGGTGTTGCCATCACACAACCCGGCCAGTTCCTGCATGTCCAGCCGCGCCAGAAAACTGCCAATGTCGCGGCCCTGATCCCCGGTGGCGGCCCTGTCCCAATCGATGATGCTGACACCGTTCGCACCATGCACAATCTGATCGGCGCTGAAATCGCCGTGGATGAGCCCGATTGTTGTTGGCTGTTTCAAAAGCGCTTTTGTCAATTTCCATGCGAGCACGCTCAGGCGGCTGGCATGGTGCGGCAGTATCTTTGACAGGTCTGCCGTCACATCTTTGAGGGCACGTATTTCCGAAGATCTGGGCAAATCCGGCAGATTGAGCGATGTGAGATGGTGTTTGGCAAGCAGTAGGCCTGCTCTCCTGTAAAGTGCGGGGTCAGCCTTACCATTTGTCAGGCAAAGAGCCGCCCCCGGAATCCAGTCGCAAGCCACAGCCCCACGCTTGGGGTCGGTTGCGATGACCTTTGGGCCGCCCAGCATCATCGCTGCTTCCGCCCCGCGTTTGGCCGCATCAAAGGCACCGGGGGATTGAATTTTCAGGATCGCCTGCCGCCCGCTGGCATGATCGACGACCTGCGCCACAAGGCGGCGGTTCGGCTTGTACCGCAAGATGTTCAGCTTTGGCGCTGTAAACGACGGACCCATGATTTTGGTCAGGACCGTGGCGCTTTTGTTCGGGTCCAGAAGTTTCGCTAGTGTTTTGAGTTTCCGGTCGCGCTGGGGCGGTATGAAGGCCACACAAATGTCGTCCAGCAATGCGACCGGCCAGGGACCAGAGCGCCAATGCTTTCGCCCTTTGATCTCTTGAAAACGGTCTTCTGGATAGGCCTTGGCGCAGAGCCATGTCTCCTCTCCGCGCGCGTCCGTGACGCACAGCCCCGCGACACAGCTGACACCGGGTTTGTATCGCAGATAGGTGCGCGTGACCTTGGCAGCGCCTAACTTACGCGCCAGTGCCGCTTCATCCAGCAACAGCTGCAAGCCCGGCAGAGTTTCGTCGTCTCGGGCGACCTCAAAGCTACTCGGCTGCAAGGACATGGCCATCTCCGCTCAACTGGTTCCAGAGTTTTGCATAAGGTCCGTTTCGCTGGATCAGATCGGCATGGGTGCCGTCTTCGGCGATACCGCCCCCGTCAAGGCACAGCACCCGATCTGCCTTGGTTGCCAGCCGCAGATCGTGGGTGATCAGCAGTGTCGTGCGGTCCTTCGCCAACCGCCAGATCGCCTGCGAGACGGCGGCCTCATTGGTGTTGTCCAGACCGACCGTTGGTTCATCCAGGATCAGGATGGGGCTTGTGCGCAGACAGGCACGGGCCAGCGCGATGCGCTGCCGCTGCCCGGCCGAAAGCGAACCGCCCCGTTCGGTCAGTTCGGTGTCATAGCCCTGCGGCAAGGCCATGATGAAGTCATGTGCGTTGGCCAGCCGGGCAGCCGCCATAATGGCGCCCTCGTCAACCTGCCGTCCGGCCCCTAGCATCAGATTATCCCGCACACTGGCGCGAAACAGCAACGTTTCTTGCGGCACGAAGCTGATCTGGCGCCGCAGGCTCGCGAGATCAAGATCGCGCAGATCGGTGCCATCGATGGCGATTTCCCCGCGCGTGGGATCGTAAAGGCGCAGCAACAGGCTGACGAACGTGGATTTGCCCGCGCCAGACGCGCCGGTGATCACAACGCTCTGGCCCGGCTCAATCACGGTCGAGACGTTGTTCAAGACGGGCGCGGTATCGGCCTCATAGCCAAAGGTCAGTTTCGTCAGGGTGATCCGCCCTTCGGTGATCGCAGCCGGTTTGGCTTCCGCCTTGCTTGCAATGGTGACGGGGGCGTCCAGCAATTCGATCACCCGTTCGCCGCCTGCCGTGGCCTTGGCCAGTCGGGCGGCGTACTTGGCGTAGTCCCGCACCGGGCGGAACATGTTTTTCAGGTAGGTGATGAAGACTAGCAGATCGCCGGGGGTCATCCGAGCCTCCAGCACGAACAGCGTGCCGAAATACAGGATCAGCGCGGTTGAAACCGCGACAAGCACATCAACAAGACGTTCCAGACCCGCGGCCAGCCGCTTGGCCTTGACGCCTTCTTTCATGCTTTTCTCGTTGTCACCCGCGAAGTCGTCTGCGACCTCCTCCTCAATCCCCAGCGCCTGCACGGTGCGCATGGCCGTCATCATCTCGGCGGCGGTGGCTGCCATTTCACCCTCGTTGCGGCGCTGTTTGCGGCTGACGGTCTGGATCTTCTTGCCCATGCGCAGCGAACTGAACCACAGCAACGGCAGCGGCAGCAGCGCGATCAGGGTCAACTCCCAGTTGATGACCAGCATGACGCTGACCATGCCGAAGAGGATCAGTGTATTCACCGCTAGGGGCAGCGCTGCGGTCACAGCCGTTTCTTTCAGGATGCCGACATCGCTGATCAGGCGCATGGTCACATCGCCGGTTTTCGACTTTGCATGGAAGGCCATGGGCAAGGACAGCAAGTGTCGAAACAGATCCCCGCGTACACGTGTAAGCACCCGGTTGCCAGCGAGTGCGAAGGCGATGGTGGCGGTGTATTCGCATAGAGCTCTAAGCGCGATGATCCCGACAAGTGCGATGGCGCAGCCCAGCAGCAGGGTTTGCAACGGCAGCCCATCCACAAAGGCGATCCCAGATCCCGCCGCCCCATCGCCGACCTGCACCACCTGGTCGATCACGAACTTCAGCGGCCAGGGCTCCAGCAGCTTTGCCAGAACGGACGCGACAAGGGCAGCGCTGCCCCCGGCCACCAACCCGCGATGGCGCCGTAAATAGGGTGCCATGCGGGTCAGGACGCGGCGCAGTCCCGGCAGGGTCTTGCGCAACGAGGTCTGGCGATGGCCGCGTTTGGCCATCAGGCGGCTCCATCCATGCGTGCTGGCGCAAGACCTGCCCGCAGCAAAACGCGGTCTGCCACATCATCCCATGTCTGCGTGGCCAGAACGCGGGCGCGCGCCGTGTGTCCCATCGCCCGGACCATTCCAGGATCGTTGGCCAATTTGGCCAGTGCCGCGGCGAGAGCCTCCGCGTCGTCGGGCGGCACGCTGAGGCCGGTTTTACCCTCTTCAATCGCGTCCGCCAGGGTGCCCACCCGGCTGACCACGGACGGAAGGCCCGCCGCCATATATTCGTAGAGCTTGAGGGGGGAGAAATAGAAAGGATCACTGCCACGGTAGGTGGCAAGCCCCACATGCATCCGGGCCAGCCAAAAGGGCACCTGCGCCGCGGGAACAGCGCCCGTAAATTGCACCGCGTCAATGATGCCTGCCGCCTCAGCCTGAACCGTCAGTCTGCGCCGTTCCGGGCCATCACCGACGATCAACAGTTTGGCCGTGGGCATGGCCTGCCGGAGGATTGCGAAGGCGTGGATGATCAGGGAAACATCATGCCAGGGTTTGAGCGTTCCCAGAAAGCCCACGCAAAACGCGTCGTCAAACCTGGCCGCGTCGGGAAACCGCGCGGGGTTCACCGCGTTCGGCTCAACCGTGACCCGGTCAGCTGGTGTGCCCATATCTCTTGCGTAGTCTGCGACCTGTGGGCTGACAGCGACGACCTGTTTGGCCGCAGCAAATGCCCGGCACGCCAAAAACAGCGCGTCATCAATCCGCTCGAGCGAACGGTGCCGCGATTGTTCGTCAATCAGCGGCGCATTCACCTCAAGAACGGACGGAATGTACTGTTTGCGGGCATAATCCATCGCGGCATGCGCGAAGAGCGCATGACGTTCATAGATCAGATCGAACGGTCCTTGCGCCTCAAGGGCTTGCGCAACATCGTGGTTCAGCGCGATTTGGCTGCGCGCGCGTGCGTCGGCGTCGCCTTTGAGCACGGGCGGCAGAGGGTGCTGTCGGGCGGCGGTCAGATCTTGTGGTGAGACACCCTCCATGCGCGGGGAAAACAGCGTGACCTCCGCCCCTTTGGCTAAAAAGGCGCGTACCATTTCCTGCAGGTGAACAGAGGCACCTTTGCACCCGAACACAGGAATGCCCGGATCGGTTGAGACATATGCAATCCGCATCATGCCGCCCCTTTGACCGTGCTTTGCGACGCAATCGCCTTGTCAAATACATCCCGCAGGCGCGCCGCACTTTGCACAATGTCGAATTCCGCTTCGATCAGGGCGCGCGCTCTGGTGGACACGCTGGATCTGAGCGCGCGATCATGGGTCATACGGGACAGCGCATCGGCGAGCGCGCTTGGGTCACCCTCCGGCACGCACAGACCCGTTTTCTCATCGCGCACAAGCTCGGGGATACCAGTGACCGCGGTCGCCACACAGGGCGTGCCAAGTGCCATCGCCTCAAGCAGGACCGTGGGCAGCCCGTCGCGATTACCATCGCGCCCCACGACGCAGGGGCAGGCGATCACAGCTGCATCCTGCATCGCAGCGATCACCTGCGGCTGCGGCATGGGCCCCGTCATGGTGACCGCGTCCGACAGGTTGCTGGCCGCTATCTGTGCATGCAGGTTCGCCTCTTCTTCCCCCGCGCCGATGATGGTGCAATGCGGGGTCTCTCCGCGCTCACGCATCAGGGAAATGGCTTCCAGCAGGATATGAAAGCCCTTCTTTTCCACCAGCCGCCCAACGGCCAATATACCGATATCGGTGGGTTTCGGCGGTGCATAGCCAAAGCGTGTCAGATCGATGCCATTATAGATGCGGCGCACGTTGTCGGCACGGTAGGTCCTACGCAGATGGTCGAGGTTGTAGTCCGATACCGTCACAACAGTGGCCGCGTCCCGCAGCTTGAGGTCCAGCCGCGTCGGGTCGTCATAGTCGTGATAGATGTCCTTGGCATGCGCCGTGAAACTATAGGTAATCCCGGCGATGGCACCCGCGATCCGGGCGACGGTGGTAGCAGCAGTGCCGAAGTGCGCGTGTAAATGGGTGATCCCCCTTTCCTTGCAGGCCAGTGCCAGAATGATGGCCTGGGCGATATCATGTGCCTCTGCATGCTCCATACTGCTTAGGGGCATGACGCTATGGGGAAATTCCGCTTCGACCGCACGGATCAGGCTCCAGAATTCTTGCGGATGCCGCAGCTTGGTCGGGATATGGGTCACAGGGGCGCGGACGCGGGAAATCTGGTCCTGAAAATGGGTTTCCGCGACCGCGCGCAGGGCAAATACCTCAAGCGTCAGACCCGCCGCCTCATGCGCAATGATTTCATTCACCACGAAGGTTTCGGAAAAGCGTGGATATCTTTTGCAGACATAGGCAATTTTTTTGCCGGAAAGAGAGGGATGTACCATCTGTTTTCTTTCTTGTGATTATGCGGCGAGCGGACCTGTCTGGGCCTTTGCCGGGGTGAGCGCCTGCGCGGCGAAATCCTTGAAACGGGAGAGGCCGTCCAGATCGAGGCGACCCGCGACAGCACCCGCTGTGGTCTCGTGGGCCATCCAGCGGGTCAGGGCGGCAGGGGTCAGATCGTCGGGTGCGATCATGTCGATCAGACCACGCGCGGCGAGCGGTTCGGCCCGCAGGATCTGTTCACGTCGCGGGGTGACACGTGGCACAATCAAGGCCGGGCGTCGCAGCGACAGGACTTCGCAAATGGTATTATAGCCACCCATCGCGATGATCCGCGCGGCGTTCTGCATCAGGCCCATCGGTTCGGACAAGAAGTCGACAACACTCACCTCCGGGTGCGATTTGGCCAGTTGTGCAATGTCTGCACGGCTTTGGGCATCCAGCTGGGTCCCGGTGATCAGGATGCCCCTATGTCCGTCCGGCAGACGCGCCTGAAGGAAAGCCCTGCAGAGGCGAACACCGTCACGCCCCCCACCCACGGTGCAGAGCACATAAGGCCGATCATCGTCGCCAATCACCTGACGCTGGGACGCCTCCGCCTGCGCCGCGACGGGCGCAATGTCGCGCTGCAGATATCCGGTGAACCGGGCCTTGGCGCTGATCAGATCGCCAAGCTGGTATTCGTCGATCAGATTGTAGAAGTTTGGGTCACCATAGATCCAGATGTCGGAATAATAGGCTGAGATCGCCTCGAAATTGCGCTGCCGCAACCATTGGCGGCGCACCTTGTCACGCGTATCAATGACATCGCGCAGACCCAGAACGACACGCGCATCCGTTTTACGGGCGAGCCAGGACAGGGTTGGCTCCAACTCCCCCTGCGCGCCCCGCGGGACATTGTCGACGATCATCAGATCCGGGCGGAACCCTTTGACGGCGGCATGGATCATCCGGGCCCGCATATCGGCCAAATGGCGCAGATCGATAGACAGCTTGCGCGACCGGTAGCTGCCATCGCTCTGCTTGGCGTAGGCGGGCAGGGTGATCAGATCGACGCCATCCGGAATATCAAACGCCCCTGCCTCATGCATGCCGGCGATCAGCAGGACATCTGGGGGACATGGCAGCGACTTCAGAGCGCGGGCCAGCAAAAGGTTACGGCGCAAATGACCGAAGCCGAGGGTGTCATGAGAATACAAAACGACGCGGGGGGCGCTGTTCGCAGGGCGCGGGCTCAATTGGTCAAGCGAGGTGTCGTGTATCATCATCCGATCGCTCCTTCTGACGGCGCTGCGTAATGCGGGCGCCCTTCCTGAAGAAGTTAGAGGTCGATGACTGCGGGTGTCATAAAACTGTGATTAAAGTGTCATGAAGCGTTTGTGAAAATTAGATGACAGCGGGTGATTATCTGATCTGCCCCTGCGAACTGTGCTGCCAGCCGCATTCTGCAACCCGCTGGTTTGGCGCGCGATGAACACTATCCTGCCACCCATTTACAAACCTCCGATCCGTTATGGAATGAAGCAGAAGCTCTTACTGCGGGCGCACGATAACCGGAAGATATTGGATCTCGACAGCTGGAGTTAGGAGATCGCATCGGAAGCTGACTGCAGGCAACCCCAGGCCGATTAGAAATGGCCCAGCGACCGAGCAACGGATGATCGCACCTTCGTACGAGCACTTCTGGGTACTTATTTTTGAGCCAGAACCAATGATTGAAGGGCCTTCGAATGACCCGAAGGTAGCAGGTATCCAAGCCGAGCAGCTTTGCAATGGGTTGGGCGTCTTTAGCAGGCTGTGCGCGACGACCGGGAGGGCGAAATCCCGAGACCTGATTTTTGCACAGCAAGCGCCACATCCTTCGTCTTGGGGTCGCAAGAAAGCAGATTTACCAAACAAGCGCTCGAACAGTTTAAGAGTGCGCGCTTCAAGGTAACCGACGCCTGTGACCGGATGGGCATGCGCCTTGGAGGATCAACCCTGCTCCGTCCCGCAAGGAGGATGAGACCCTCTGACAGGCTCGACCCGGTTGTTCCCGCCATCTTCAGGACCGTGATATACGCCTATCGCTATTTGCTGCCGGTCTCAATCTGATACGCCCAAGGACTTGCTCCTCGACGACCTGAAAATCGAGTGGACGAAAAAAGCACGCAGCTCCTCGAGGGGAGGGATGGATTGATCACTCCTCCGCTGGTTGCACGGCCCGCTGATAGAGATGCCATGTGGTGTGGCCAAGGATCGGCAGGGTGAAGATCAGGCCCAGAAACGCCGGAACCAGCGACAACAGCATGGTGACCGAGATGATCGCCGCCCAGGTGAGCATCACCACGGGGTTTTCCGCGACGACGCGAACGGACGTTATCATGGCGGAAACGAAATTGGTTTCCCGATCGAGCAACAGGGGCATGGCGACGACGGTCACCGAGAACAGTACAGCCGACAGGAGTGCGCCTACGCAGGTGCCAATGGCAAGGAAGGTCCAGCCCTGTGGTGTGAAGAACACGGTGTTCAAAAATCCATCGAAATCAGAGAAGGATGAATCCTGCAGGACGATTACCAGTACGGTTCGGAACTGATACACCCACACCCAAAAAATAAACAGCGTGACAAAGGCCATCCAGCCCATTTCGCGCTTGCGTTGATTGGCCATGACGGTGAGGATTTCAGGCCAGCCGAAACTTTCTCCCTTCTGCAACCGACGGGACATTTCATAAAGCCCGGCGGCGGCGAAGGGTGCCACCAGCGGAAAGCCGACGACGGCGGGAATGATCATCCAGATCTTTTCGAGCCAGACCAGGCACCAGACAAACAGAATTCCGAAAACCGCATAGAACAGGCCGAAGAAGCCGCTCATGACGGGGCGCGCCAGAAAGTCCGAAAATCCGGCCTTCAGCGACGCGGCGATATCATTCGCGGTCACCTTATTGACCTTGGGCATGGCGCCCTGCGGCGGCGTCAGATTTTCCGGTGGTTTGGAACCTGCGGTCTTGGACATCATGACACACTCCTCCCAAAGCATGGCACCGCGATGGTCCGTTTGCCAAAGACCCAGCGGTGAAACAGACATCCCTCCTACGCATACAAGTTTGCATCAGGTGAGGCATAAGGGCAAGGGCGGAGTATGGCGCCTAAGTCCGGCATTGCATGAGTTCGACCAGTTCTAAACTTTGCGACTGCAGCGAATGGTTGGTTTGACGGAGCACCTCAGCGACAGTTGCGTCAGGCGAACGGTAGGAAGCCGACGTTCAATTCCGATAATTTACAAGCCACCAAAGAAGCTCCCATTCCGCACCGCAAAAACTTGCCCACTTGAAAAGCTAGGCGCTCATAAGCAGGTCTGCGTTCAATCCAATCCAATCCAATCACGCTAAAGTCTTGTAGTCTTTTCAAATGGTGTCACCGTATGGGGCAAACGGGGAAAACGTAAATGCTCAGATTTCTAATTCATGTCTTACAACCGCCGACCCGCGATGAATGGAAGACGTCTTGGCAAGGCATAGCTGTGGGCGGCGCTTTCGCACTACTATTGCTCGCCGGTACATTTGCTGAAGAAGAATCTAGATCCTTCGTCCGGTATGCAATTGACGGTCTTTTTCTCTATTTGATCACCTTCTTGGGCGTTATCGCTAATCGTATCGCACGTGATTAAAGAAAAAAATGAGCAACTTGTAGAGGTACGGCTTGGGCTCGAAAGCAGTCATTGGCTCCTATTCTTTCAAATCCCATCGCTGTGATTTGCAGTGTCTCTCTGCTGCTCTCATTGCTGCCTCACGGTCTCGAAACTCTTCTGGCAAGACAGTATTTTGCCCTTGAATTTAATCGTACCCTTCTTGCTGATAGCCTCATAACTGATTGTCGCATGCGGTTTTCCCAATGCTGCGACCTAATGTTTCAGGCGGTGTGAGTGTCCGCTATTCGGCGTTGCAAAGCGTCAAATGCGTTTGCTAAGTGAGTTGGTTGAAAACGGCTTGGCGTTCCTCACCTTTGATATCACGCAATGCGTAAAGCGTGATTGTACTGCTTACACCTTTGTTTCGTAGGTCGACGACATAACTTAACAATTCTTCCTTATCCCAGCGCATAAGGTCTCGCAGGCACCAGCCTACGCCAGTCTGTACCAGATGTTCCCGGTCGTCGATCAGAGAGTCACAGTTCGCCAACGCCACATCCTTGTACAATCCTGACTTGGCAACCTTGCGGGTGAAGATGACGACACTTGCCCGCCGTAGCCAGGGATCATTGTCGTTGTTCCAAGATCTCAGCAGGTTAATCAGTTCAGCATCATGGGCCTGCAGAATCAGCCTCAGAAGTGACCCGGTATACGCATCGATCTTGCTCCACCCATGAAGACCTCTGATCAATGCTTCTAAAAGACCAAATTGGTTGGGTGAAAAATAGTCCGACGCCTGTTCAAGCAACGCCAGTGCGACAGTCTTTTGTTCACCGTATCCGGAGCTGATAAGACGCTTGGCCAACTCAATCTTCTGTTCTACGTCCAAAAGTGCAAAGTTAGTTTTGAGATCAGTTATTTCCCGCTTCATTTCCGGGGCTCTGACGCCATATCCGAGGTAACGTGGGTCAGGCTCGTTGGCATCCGCAGCGTAAGGCGAAGCTTCACCTAAAGCGCTAAGCCTAGAAGCTACGATGTGATGCAGCTTATCAATGACCGGGTCGCTCTCCAGCTTCTCCATGGGAAAATACTATACTGGACATTTGCGACCAGCAAGCAAACAGCGGGAAAGTTCGCCTTCTTCATGGTCATCATCGCCGCTTTCATCGGGACGCAGGATTTGGGGCAGGAGTTGCAACGCACGCTGGCCGGAACGGACCTGGGCAAGAACTTCGTGCTGGGGATTTGTGTCTCGCTGATGGCTTTGACATTCGACCTGACGATCCTGAAGTGGGCATCGGATCGCAAGAAAGCCCTGGGGTTGGGCGGCTAGAAGTGTGAGTTGTCTGATTCGGCTAGTAAGCGGTGGCACGCAAGAACTACTGGCTTTTGCGCTTGCAGATGGTGCAACCGCCTATGAAACGCGTCGTGTTTGGCGAAGGCTGATTGGTTTAGACTGCAGGCGAGTATCAAATTGGCGTATTTTGCCTCATGTATTCTGGGCTTACCTTGTTGAAAAACCCTGAAGATGGACATGATCAAATACGTTTCAAACGATGCTTAAGTAGCACTTGTCTCGAGTTGCACCAAACACGCCGTCGACCACGCCATTCTTAAACTAACAAGTACATACCAATTCCCAACTTCCCCAAGGTTGGCGGGAAAGGACCGTTTCTGGGCAGAACGCAATACAGCCCCACAACTCTGAGTTACTTTTGTGCTGCAAATGCAAATGTCGGCATTGCGGCCCCAGAGCCGACCTTGAGCATAATCTCCGAATGCTGCGGACGCAGCCCGCTTACCGGACGTTCGATTTTTTATTTGTCATGCAGATTTTCCTACGGACAGCCGCGTGTCAAACAGGTCCAGCGGCAGTATATGAACTGTACCTATTGGCTCCTCGTCCTCTTCACGATTGATGCTAAGCGGCGGCGACGCGCCAAGGCGAAACGAATACCCGCCTTGGCGCAAATCCTGTGGTCAGAACCGGAAGCTAGCCGCATTAAGATTGGCAATGTCGACGCCAGTCAGGGTGATCCTCAGCCCGGCGCCATCGTCGATCACGGCGTTTGCACCTGCCTGCGTCAGGTGGTTTTCCACGAGGTCGCTAAAGTTTGCAATCGCCGAGACCCCGGAGAGGTCGATCAAGTCCTCGTTGATGGTGAAGTCGGTGATCGTGTTGTCGCCTTGGTTGTTGTTGAAAACGAACCTGTCCGAGCCCGTACCACCTGTGAAGACATCTGTGCCGAGGCCGCCACGCAGTTCGTCGTTGCCGGCGCCGCCATCGAGCGTGTCGTCGCCATCATTGCCACGCAGTACATCGTTCCCGGCGCCGCCTTTTATGATATCGTCACCGTCATTGCCACGCATGACGTCGTTACCAGCGCCGCCCTCGATGGTATCGTCACCGTCATTGCCGCGGATGTCGTCGTTGCCGCCAAGACCAAGGATACGGTCGCTGTCACGCGTGCCAGTCAGCACGTCATCGCCATCGGTCCCGCGGATCACTTCGGGCTGCACCAAGGGGGCAGCATCCAGAATTGCGAGCTTGATGATACCTTCGTCACCGACCAGCGTATAGCACACTGCAACTTTACCGTCGCGCAGCGACGTGGTGTCGATCTGGACGCCGTTCTCATCGGCCAACAAAAAGGTGTCGCCCACAGGCGTGGCAGTGGAATCGAACCGCTGGCCGCGAATCTGAAGCGGCACGACGTCCTTGTCATAGAAGACGATAAACCCGCCATCATCAAGCGCGGCGATTGCCGGTTCGTTGTTGTTGTCACCGACCGGCCCGGTCGAGGCGACGTTCACGTTTGCCGCCAGCACGTCGCCTTGCGCATTGAACAACTGCAGCACGACATCCTTGTCGACGTTGCTGTCCTCGGTATAGGCGACAACGAACCCGCCGCCCTTGAGCGCCTCTATGTTAGCGTCATAAGTGATTGGGCCTGCTGGATTGATCTTGACCAGTCTCTTTTCGTTGCTGTCCGTCCCGATGATGCGCGCTTCAAGCCCGCCACTGGCATCCTCATCACGATCGGTGTCATGCAGCAGGACGATATCGCCGTTTTCCAGCGTGGTTGATTCCAGGTTGTCATCACCGGCCGCGCGCGAGCCGAGCCAGCGGACCAACTTCACCTCGACCTCACTGTCGTGATCGGTTTTGTTGTGCTGACGCAGTCTGTCCGAAGTAGTCAAGCTAAAAAGGACACCGGTCGGAACGCTAGTCGTGCTGTGCGCCATCCACCCATCGCTGCCGTTTTTTGCCAAATCGTAATCAAAAGACCTCGTCCAAAATCCGCCAAGAAGGTTGGTCGACTGGACGGATACGGTGCCGCTGGTGCTGATCCGAAAGACCCTGACAGTGGGGCGGTCTTGTTCACGCCGGAAGTCCGCATCCGCCAGGATCGCGACTCTGCCGCCGCTCAGTGCGACCATGTCGAGGTTCTTGGTATCGGTCTCTGCCGGAAAATCGAAGAGCGGCTGATCCGCGATCTTGTTGCCGTCAGTGTCGAACAGCTGGCCACGGATGTGAAACCCGTCACCCGTGCCAGGGGCACCGCCGACTTCGGTCATGAAGGCGACAAGAATGCGGCCATCCGACGGCTGGACGACCTTTGGGACCGATGCGGTTGGCGTGGTGTTCACGCGCAGGGGCGCGACGAGAATTTCGGGTGTAGTACTCATTAACAGACTCCTCACGAAAATGACTTTTAAGCGGTACGATTCGCGAGCACCTTGCCCGCAAGGGGGGCCTTCGCAGCTGACCGTTGTCACAAGCGTTGTATTGATCGTTGTTTTTTAACCTTTTGGTCTTGGCGCCCTGAGAGAGTGGCGAATAGATCGGCATGGCGGCGGCTACCCACACTGTGACCGTATCTTCGTTTCGAAAGCTCGTTGACCTCCAAAGCTATGTGAGCGTCCGTTGAACCCGACCTAACGCGTTTCGTTGACGGAGGCTAAGTGTCGACCATCAGTGGTGGACACTGTGAGGCACTCTATGAGTAGGCGGAAGAAGCGGTTCTGTCGCGGCTTGCTTGGCTGGATGTAGAACAAGCCAATCCCAGCCTTCTCTGCCCAATTCTGCAGCCCAAATTGAGTCCAGACCCTAGTTAGCCAGCCAAGTCCTTGTGGGTAACATCAAGTTCTAAGTGCTCGTTAGCGGCGTTAAGTCGCTCTACCGAGTATAACCTTGACATCTCTGAAATTGGAACAGGCTTTCCAACAAGATGCTGGGCTTGCCCTAAGGTCCGCTCCGAGCCCTGTTTGCCATTTGACCAGCGCCTTGACTTGTACCAGTTTCCACATGAACAACCGCGTCGT